>AWVY01000033.1 GCA_004143605.1 Desulforamulus aquiferis | reverse complement strand
TTCGCCCGAAGCAGGATTAGCGCTGTCCACTGCGGAGATAGGAGTCGTGAGGGATTATTAAAACCCGAATATAGGTAGTTTCTCGACAGCCTGAAGGCACATCCGGTGTGCCTTTTTTTCTTTAACAGCATGGCCGACACATATAGAGTGAATTTGTTGGTATGGAAATAAAAATTAAGATAAAATTAAAGAAGTAATGAATTTTGATTTTAGGGGGAGGTTTATTTATGGCCCATGTATTTGATGCTAAGAATAAGCATAAATTAGATAACCCCGAGAGGAGAAAATTACTGCCGCCCTATGAAACCTTGCAGAAATTCAACCTATCAACGGGAGATGTATTTGTTGATCTTGCTGCGGGATAGGGTATTTTACAATTCCCGCAGCCAAAATTGTAGGAGAAGATGGAAAAGTCCTAGCAGTGGATATTTCTGAAGAAATGTTAATGGAGGTGCAAGAACGGGCAAAAATTGAGAGAATAGGCAACCTAGAAGTATTAAAGGTTGGAGAAAAGAGCTTCCCTAGGATAGAGTCATGCACTTTTATATTTATGGCCTTTGTCCTTCACGAGGTACCGGAACCCAAGGCATATTTGGACAACGTGATAGGCAACTTAAAAAGTGGAGGGAAGCTAGCTATTATTGAATGGGAGAGGAAAGAGATGCCCATGGGTCCGCCTGTCGAACACCGATTAGATAAAGGTGCTTTATTAAAAACCTTAGAAGAACTGAACCTGATTTCCGTTAAGGATATAAATTTAGGGGATAATTTTTACGGGTTACTCGCAAGGAAAAAGTAAGTGAAAGCGCACAGTACCTCTCACCAATGGGTGAGGGGTTTTTATTATAAATCTTAAAAAAGTATGTCAATTTTAAAATAAGTGCTGGACAAAATGCTAATGGTAATTTATAATGATTATTAATTAATAAAGATAATAAATTATATTTCAAAGGCTAAATCCTTAAGATATCACTTAATATTTTGGGGGCTATCAAGCCAGAAATTAAAATTATCTTTATAAAACTTGCCTAGGGGCAATTTAATTTAAAAATATAATGAGGGGGCTAAATACTATGAAAAAATTCCGTTGTGCTGTTTGTGGTTATTCTCAAGAGGGAGAGTATGCGCCAGAAAAATGTCCTACCTGTGGAGCGCCGGAGGGAAAATTTGAATTGATGACCAGTTCCGGTCCAGATTTGGTGGATTGGGATAAGTTGGGTGTGGCAAAGGACTCTGGCTTTGAAGAGGATCTGAGGATGCAGTTCCAGGGTGAGTGTATGGAGGTGGGCATCTATATTGCTATGGCCCGTCAGGCCGAGAGAGAAGGCTACTCAGAGATAGCTGAAACTATGAAACGTATTGCTTGGGAAGAAGGTCACCACGCCGCTCGCTTTGCAGAACTACTTGGGGAAGTGTTGAGTGAGAGCACAGAGGAAAATCTGAAAAAGCTGGTTGACGGCGAAGCCGGTGCCAACCGCGGTAAAAAGGAAATCGCCACCCGCTCTAAAAAAGAGGGGCAGGACGCTGTCCATGATGCAATTCATGAAGCCTGTAAAGACGAAGCGAGACATTGCATKGCCTTTTACGGTCTCTTGAAAAGATACTTTCCCCAAGCATAGGTAACACCCATATAAAATTGCAAATTCCAGCTGCTTAAAGCAGCTAGAAATAAAGGGAATCTCGGCCTTGGCTGAGATTCCCTTTATTACAATAGTTATAGATTGAGAGTTTTTTGCACTTGTTTTCCTAGGCTTCTGTTATTACTCCACAGGCCAGCCTTTTTCCCGAGTCGCCGGCGGGCTGGGTTCTATAGTCATCAGGGTTTCTATGGATTATCACGGAATGTCCTATTGCCTCTGAGGGGGTAAATTTATTGGTAAAAAAGCACATTTTTGCATAACCGTCATTTGAGAAAAGAACAGGGAAATCACCTGCATGGTTACCGTGGGCTGATTGGTGGGGTCCCAATGTCCCCCCGCGGACTGGAAGGGATCCTCCGGATCGCCAACCTCGCAAGTTCCAAATTCATGGATGTGAAAGCCATGGGGTCCAACAGGATCTCCATTTGTGGGTGGCTGGTAAGGGGGAAGCCCGTTTATTTCGGCACAAACCCAGGTGCCTCCCGGTGCGTTAAAAATCTCACCACCCCACTTATTTGAGGTCTTAAGGGGCCTCCCTTAATGTCGGCTATAGCTGCCGGGTTTGTCATGGGCAGGGAAATATTTTGACCTAATGTCAGGTTATTAGAATCCACTCCGGGGTTTGCCAGGGCCAGGTCATTTGCTGTTGTATTGTATTGCTGGGCTAATTTGAAGAAGGTATCTCCAGATTGAATGGTATAGGGAAAAGTCCCAAAGGATTGATTATTAGGCATAGATATCACCTCGTAAATTCAAGTCATTTTTTACATTATTCAGCATGATGGAAATTGTTGTAGGTCCATCTGCTTTATTTTTAATCGTAAAAAGTTCGTGTCTAATTAATTTGTAGCAATAAATTAGTTCAATTCGAGTACATTTAAATGGTAAAATGTTATCTTTGCAGATTGAATTTTTATCGCTTCTGGAATATACTTCATGGCAAGTAGCTTATTTTTTTATTAAAAGGTAGGAATTTATGATAAATTACTTTAGAGATAGCAAGAGGGCATTGGTTCTTGTGGTGGATGATTCTAAATTTATGCGCTTTAAACTACGGGAATTTTTAGAGAATGAAGGCTACCTGGTAGAGGAAGCCGAAAACGGGGAAAAGGCCCTTGCTGCCTATAATCTACATAAGCCGGATATGGTTTTGATGGATTGTGTAATGCCAGTAATGAATGGCTTTACAGCTTGTGCACATATTCGACAGATTCCTGGAGGAGAACGTGTACCAATAATTATTATTACTAGCCTTTATGATGATAAGGATGTTGAGCAGGCTTATAAAGCAGGTGCAACGGATTTTATTACTAAGCCGGTTAATTGGGCGGTATTGCGCAATCGTGTGGGTAGGTTGATCAAGGCCAGTGTTACTGAAAGGACCTTGGGCTTAAGTGAAGCATTTGCTCAGACAATTATAGAAAATGCTTTAGACGGAATTATTACCATCAACTCAGGTGGTTACATTTTAACTTTTAACAAAGCAGCGGAAAGCATATTTGGCCATAAAGCAATAGAGGTTCTTGGAGAAAATGCCAACATATTAGTTGATAACCTGAATTGTACCGAAAAACAATGCTATTTAGATATTGCTTCTCTTAGATTGGAAGAACTGGCAGGAGAGACTCGGGCTATGGTTGCCCATCGAAAAGAAGGTGGGAGCTTTCCCGTTGAAATTACCGCCAGTAGGTTCAGGGCTATGGGGGAAATCCTCTATACACTTATAATACGTGATATATCTGAAAGGAAGAGGAAAGAAGAGAGATTTAGGGAAAGTGAAGAGAGGTATCGTACATTAACAGAAAACATGTATGACCTAATTAGTGAGATAGATATTAATGGCTTTTATTTATATGCTAGTCCCAACTTTGAAGATGTACTGGGTTATAGTCCCTTGGAGCTAAAAGGCAAGCAAATTGCAGAACTTACTTACTTTGAAGATGTTGATGACGTGATGAAGGAATTGCATAATATTTATGAGCACAAAAATACAGGACATTTGATTGCTAGGTTTGTACATAAGGATGGGGAAATTAAGAGGTTTGAAAGTACCGGCAAAACATATAAAGCTGCCTCTGGGGATAGTAGGATTGTTTTTGTATCGAGGGATATTACGGAAAGGCAGCGTTATGAAGATACCATTAGGTATCAAGCCTTTCATGATGCCCTAACAGGATTGCCGAACCGGATGTTATTTACTGATCGGCTTAATTTAGAGTTGGCACACACAAAGCGTAATAAACAGGTTTTGGCAGTGTTATTCCTAGATCTAGATCGCTTTAAATTAATAAATGATACATTAGGTCATGGGGTCGGGGACCAGATTTTAAAAGAAGTGTCTATAAGAATAGCTGCTAGCGTACGTGAGGATGATACCGTGGCCAGACTAGGGGGGGACGAATTTACAATTCTTCTACCAGAGGTCAAGCTGGCCGAAAATGCTGCAAAGGTAGCTGGGAAAATACTGGAAACAATAAATAAGCCCTTTGAAATTTACGGTCACAAACTATATCTAAGTACCAGTATTGGTATAGTTATTTACCCGGATGATGGTGAAGATTGTGAAACCCTATTAAAAAATGCTGATACAGCTATGTATTTGGCAAAAGAAAAGGGACGTAACAACTATCAGCTATATACTCCTACCATGAATGAAAAGGCCTTTGAAAGATTAGAGATGGAAAGTAGCTTGCGTAGGGCCTTGGAGCAGCAGGAGTTTGTTCTCTTTTACCAGCCAAAGATTAGCATAGAGAATGGGCAAATTATTGGCATGGAAGCATTAATACGCTGGCAACACCCCCAGCGAGGACTGATACCTCCGATTGAATTTATACCTATAGCAGAAGATACCGGTTTAATAGTGCCTATTGGGGAATGGGTACTCCGCACCGCTTGTATTCAAAATAAGGAATGGCAGAAAGCGGGCTACACACCAATCCGTGTAGCCGTGAATATATCATCAAGGCAGTTTCAACTGCAAAACCTGGCAGATACCATTTCCCGGATTTTAGCTGAGACCGGGTTGGAACCCAACTGGCTGGAATTAGAAATAACAGAAAGTGTAGCCATGGAAAACGGTGATTACACAATCCAGATGCTTGAAAAGCTAACTAAGATGGGTATACAATTGTCTATTGATGATTTTGGCACGGGTTATTCTTCCCTCAGTTACCTAAATCGTTTTCCAATCAACAAGTTAAAGATTGATAAGTCCTTTATCACAAACCTAAGCCGAGGAAATGAAGATGCCGCCATTGCATCAACAGTGATTGTTCTTGGGAGAAGTCTAAGGATTGGTGTGGTTGCTGAAGGGGTTGAGACCCCGGAACAGTATAATTTCCTTAAAGAGTGTAATTGTGACGAGATGCAGGGATACCTGTTTTCTAAGCCCGTACCTGCAAAGGAATTTGAAAGAATGCTCAAAGAGCGTATTTACTACAATCCATAACCTGTATATTTTTTCACAAGGGGGATATTATTTCAAGCCCAAATGATTAAATATGAAAAGGTTGTCATATAAAAAATAGCTGCCAACGCCGAGCTTATTTAGCTTGGCGTTTTTTGTTTTTTTATATGCAATAACAAAATAATGTAAATGACTAAATTTTAGTTATATACTTGTGTTCATTTTGACTATATTTCGGAGGCCCTTGACAACATTTTGCGCTTTTGGGAAATTGGTTTATAACAAATGGATAAATAGGGAGGAATAATATGAAATCAATAAAAACAAAACTTCTCTTGTATATCAGCGTTTTAATCTTGCTCGCTATCATTACCACTGTGGGATCAGCCATCTATATATTTTCCCAATACAATGAAGAAATAAGTCAACAACAGGCTTTTAGTGGAATGATGGGATTAAATAAGGCCCTGGAGCAATATATGAGTGAATCTCTGAACCGTGCCAAAGTATTTTCCCAATATAAGGGGGTGCCGGAGGCATAGAAGCTAAGGATAGCCGTGGGGTGCTAGATGTACTGACTCCCCTTGTGGAGGGCACTGGTATTGACTTTGCCACCATTACGGATGAAAATGGCATTGTCATAGCCCGCACCCATGATCCTGCTAAAATGGGTGATAGCGTTATGAATCAAAAGAATGTACAGGTGGCACTTAAGGGTGAGCCTATTGCAGTTATTGAAAGTGGAACTGTAGTAAAGCTTTCCGCCAGATCCGGTGTACCTGTTAAAAATGAACAGGGTCAGATAGTGGGTGTTATATCTGTTGGATACGATCTTAGCAAGGAGCATGTGGTAGATGAAATAAAAGACTTGTTTGGAACTGACGCAACCTTATTTTTACAGGACACCCGAGTCAATACAACCATAGTCAAGGAAAATAAGCGACTGGTCGGCACGCAGCTGGATCCTGAAATAGCCCATAGGTTCTACAAGAAAACCAGAGTTATCTTGGTGATGCCAAAATCTTAGGAGAATCATATGTTGCTTCTTATATGCCTCTGGTAGGGGCAGATGGCAAGAACATTGGTGTAATATTGCCGGCAAAACCAAGGCTGATGCTTTAGCCATGATTAAGAAGATTTCCTTCATTGTATTTCTTATTACTTTAACGGTGGTGCTTATGGTAATTGTTTTTACAGTGGTTATGACAAACAAAACCTTAGGACCATAAAGGGCTTGGCAGACAGGGCTTCACAGATTGCAGAAGGAAATCTGGCAGTTGATAAGATAGCAATCTCCTCCAAGGATGAACTGGGACAATTAGCCGGGGCCTTCAATACTATGCATGGCAATTTATGCCTAATGGTTGAGCAGGTAAAGAATAAAGTAGTTGATATAGTTGCCTCCAGTAATCAATTATCAGCAAGTGCAGAGAATGTAACAGCAAGCAGCAGTGAAACAGCAAACTCAGTAAACCAAATAGTTGGTCAGGTAGAACAGGTTAATCATAATATCCGTAATGCAGAGGATGTTTCTACCAGGCAAGTATTTATGCCAGGGAAGGGCAGCAGGGTATCCACCGGGTTCAGGAGCAAATGATGATTATTGAGCAGGCCACGGGACACAGTCAACAGGTGATGAATGACCTTAATCTATCTGCTGATCAGATTAATAGGATTATAGATTTTATAAGCCAAATATCTGGTCAAACAAACTTGCTGGCATTAAACGCTGCTATAGAGGCCGCAAGGGCTGGAGAACATGGTAGGGGCTTTTCTGTTGTGGCCGAAGAGGTAAAAAAACTTGCCGAACAATCTTCTGATGCTGCTAAGGAGATTGGAAACATTATTAGAGATATTCAGCAAGGCTGCAGAGAGGCAGTTAAATCAATGAATCAGGGAACAGTTCAGGTGCAAGCAGGCTCCCGTGCGGTAAAGGTGGCAGGGGAAGCCTTTGGAAATATTAGTAATGGGGTAGAAAACGTAGGAACTGATATCATAGCTATTGCCACAGCGACGGACCAAATAATCAGTTCTTTTCAAACTGTTGCGGCAGCCACGGAGGAACAGTCCGCAGCTATGGAGGAGGTAGCATCTACTGCCCAGGAGTTGACCAGGATCGCCGAGGAGTTGGAGGGGCTGACACTGAAATTTCAATTAAGGTCATAGGGCTAAGAATAAGGCCGTACCACAAGAATGTTGGTGGGGCCCTTTTTTAACGAAAAATTATGCCAAAATTTTAAATTTTCACATATCAATAGAGGACTTGGGCGTTAGATATGGAATAAGTTCAAGAAAATCAAGGGAGGGGTAAGGGATGGAAGATAAAAAAATTGAATATTGCTGTCCTTAAGGTGGTAATGCCATTAATATGCAAATTAGAAAAAAGGAAATGTTAAATTTAATAGAGAAGTAATTTTATGAAAAACCTTGCCATAATATTTTAAAATAATTAAATAAAGCTTAAACAAATCCGAAATATATTGTTAAGATAGATTTGCTAACCTATAATTTTTGCAAATGTATACAAGTATAAAGCGGTACATGGACTCATTTATATACTATTAGTTAAGGACATAGTTAAGGGAGGCATACAAATGTATAAGGGCATAAAGTCTATAAAATCCCAGCTTATTGCTATTGTTGGCACAGTACTGCTAATTTCTATGGCAGCAACTGGTTATATAGCATATTATGAGGTGCAAAACGCGGCCAATGTTTCAGCCATAGAAAAGGCTAAGGGCGATATTGAAATGGGACTAGCTTAATAGAAAAGTCTTACCCCGGACCCTGGCGGGTGGAGGGGGATAAACTTTATAAAGGCGAGATGCTTATTAATGGAAATGAAGCTATCGTGGATAACATAGGCAAATTGACGGGCGATACATGCACCATATTCCTTAATGATACAAGGATTACCACCAATGTTGTCAGGGACGGACAAAGGGCGGTGGGAACGCAGGCATCTCCCCAGGTAATTGAGACTGTATTAAAAAACAAACAGCCCTACTATGGTGAGGCCGTTGTCGTGGGCGTAAAATACGAGACAGCTATCAGCCAATTTATGATCAGAGCAATAATGTTGTTGGTATGTTTTATGTAGGGGTATCCAAGGAATTTGTTGATCAGATCCTTTCAACGGCTTTAAAACATATTGTGATAGCCGGCCTTTTAATCATAGTCTTATCAGCGATACTTATACTTTGGTTGGCAAACAGGCTGATCCTAAAGCCGGTTAGTTTATTGAATGAAGGCTCTCAAGCCTTGGCCCAGGGAGATTTAACCCATGATGTCAAGGTGTCTGTGAATAATGAATTAGGCGAGCTAGCATAAGCTTTAACACCATGGCAGCAAACCTACGGGGAATGGTTAGTAACTTATCTAATCAGGCTATGATACTGTCCGGTCATAGCCAGGAGCTTGCTGCTGCCAGTGAAGAGGTTAGCGCCACAGTGGATAGTATAGCATCCAACAGCACCGAAGTGGCTGCAATAACTGAGCAAAGCGCGGCAGGGTCCCGTCAGGTTGCTGAAACAATGACCTTAACCAATGTTGAGGTCCAAAAGGGTAACCAATTGGCCCAACAATCGGTAGAGCAGATGAATACCCTTCAGCAATCTGTAAATACGGCTGCTGAATCTGTAAAGATACTTCATGAACGTTCCCAAAATATTAACCAAATTACAGAGGTTATTACACAGATTGCAGATCAAACCAATTTGTTGGCCTTAAATGCCGCCATAGAGGCTGCTAGGCAGGAGAACAGGGCCGTGGCTTTGCAGTGGTTGCCGACGAGGTCAGAAAATTGGCTGAGAAATCAGCCTCTGCGGCTAAGGAAATTCAGGATCTTATCGGTCGGGTGCTCCGACGGGTAGATGCAGTACTAATGGAAATGGAAAGCAGCCGCAGCGATGCCGAGCATGTTACTACTGTTATTTTAGACACCGGCAATTCCTTTAACGAGATTTACATGGCCATAGCCACAATAACAGAAAATGTAAATCAAATCGCCACCGGGGCAGAGCATATCAGTCAAAGCACTCAGGATTTGGCAGGTTCTTCTGAACAAATTAGTGCTGTGGTACAACAAATTACCGGATCGGCAACAGCCATGTCCAAGATGTCAGAGGATGTAAACGAACTTATCAGGCATTTCAAAATATGATATATATGATATAATTATATGGTAAACCAAGCAGGCGACGAGGCAAATGTGCAACGTCGCCTATTGCGATCAAAAGAAGGACAAACCTAAACCAGAGGAGAGGATACAGTGACATTAAACAAAGAAAACACTTTGATTGGCTTTATCGGTGCAGGGGTAATGGGGAAAAGTATGGCTGCTAATCTATTAAAGAGTGGATTTCAGGTAATGGTGAATACCAGAACAAAAGCTAAGGCTGATCCTTGATAGAGATGGGTGCCGCTGGGAAGATACGGTGGCTGGCTTAGCGGCACAATGCACAGTAATTATTACCATAGTAGGTACCCCCGGGATGTTGAAGAGATATATCTGGATCAAGGCGGAATTATTGAAAATGCCAAGGCCGGAACCTACTTAATAGATATGACTACTTCCACACCTACTCTAGCCCAAACAATATATGAGGCTGCCAAAAGCAAAGGAATGATGGCTATGGATGCACCTGTTTCCGGAGGGACATAGGGGCAAGGGATGCCACGTTAACCATCATGGTGGGAGGCGAGCAAGGGGATTTTGATGCAGTGGAGCCAGTCCTTAGGGTTTTAGGAAAAAATATAATACTTCAGGGTAAGGCTGGAGCAGGCCAGCATACAAAAATGTGCAACCAGATAGCTATTGCCGCCAACATGGTAGGTGTCTGTGAAGCAATGATTTATGCAAAAAGGCCGGGCTAGATCCCCATTCGGTCTTAAAGAGCATTGGTGCGGGTGCTGCAGGAAGCTGGTCCCTAAGCAATTTAGCTCCGAGAATAATAGATAATAATTATGAACCAGGCTTTTATATAAAGCATTTCATTAAAGATATGGGAATAGCTCTAGAAGCAGCAAAGGAAATGGGATTGAGTACACCTGGACTGGAATTAACAAAGTCCCTATACGATCAGCTGGCTGCTGAAGGAGAGGAAAACTGCGGGACTCAGCCCTATATAAATATTATGACCGTTAATAAATAATTATTATATTGGTATCCAATATAATAATTTACCCCTTGATTGGATATTTACCTTGCGGTAATTAGGTTGCTATGATGAATAAACAAAATTTGATTGGGTGGATATGAAATGGGGGGTATAACGGTGGAGTATAACTTTGCAAGCCGGGTAGAAAGAATGGAAAGCTCGATAATTCGGGAGATATTAAAAGTCACAGAACAGCCTGGCATAATATCCTTTGCCGGTGGCCTGCCGGCTCCAGAGATGTTTCCACTGCAGGAGATTAAGCAGAATTTTGATAAAGTCCTTGGTGAAGGTGATGAATCTGCCCTGCAGTACAGTGCCACAGAGGGATTTTATCCACTAAGGGAGTATATTGCCGCAGCTTTAGCTGAAATAGGAATTAATACTTCACCGGATCAAGTATTGATAACCAATGGCTCCCAGCAGGCCATTGATCTAGTGGCTAAACTATTTTTAGATCCAGGGGATGTTGTATTGGTAGAGAGTCCTAGTTATCTAGGTGCCCTGCAAGTATTTAATAGTTATCAAGCTAGTCTGGTTGCAGTACCAACAGACCCGGAAGGAATTGAACTGGACTCACTGGAGAGGGCCCTAACCCAATATAAACCAAAGTTAATTTATATAACCCCAACCTTTAAAAACCCCACAGGTGAAACAATGGGGCTAGAAAGAAGAGAGGCTCTGGCAGCTATTTTAGCAAGGCATCATATACCCCTGGTTGAAGATGATCCTTATAGGGAGCTTCGGTACAGCGGCACTCCGGTTCCTCCTATTAAAGCCTTTGACAAAGATGGTAAGGTGATCTATCTGGGAACCTTTTCTAAGACAGTTGCCCCAGGGTTAAGACTGGGCTTTGCCATAACCAGTGCCCAGCTAATGCCCAAAATGGTCTTGGCAAAGCAAGGTGCCGATTTGCATACCGGAACCTTGGTCCAACGGGCCCTTTTCAATTATCTGACTTCCAGTAACGTTAAGGGACATATTAACGCTATCTGCAAAGAATACGCAATAAGAAGAGATACTATGATTTCGGCTATGAAAAGACAGTTTCCAGAGGGAGTCAAATGGACAGAACCCCAGGGTGGTATGTTCCTATGGATCACCCTGCCGCCCCAATTAGATACAACTTCTCTATTAAATGAAGCCATCAAACTGGGAATTGCTTATGTACCAGGCCCGGCATTTTTCCCGACTGGAGGGGGGCAAAACTGCCTGCGGTTAAACTTCTCCAACTCGTCGCCAGACCAAATCGAAACGGGCATCAGCCGTTTAGCAAGGTTGTTTCATAACAGCCTTGGTTAATTAGATGATATTAACTATGGGTATAAGGAAATTTCTTAAGGGTTACGCAGTTCGTGTGGCCCTTTTATTTTTGGAAAATATTGAAACACCTGCGTATTATGACACAATATCAACTGGTGCAGGGATATGGTAAAAAGAATTTGACTAATCGGGCCAGGACAAGGGATTACGCTATTAATACAAATAGTAATTTAAGCATATTGAAGTTAAACTAGTATGAGGGTGGATTAAGCCATAAGAAGGAGTTGGTTTGATGCAAACAGTTAACCTTTCAATTAATAACAATGAATTTAATCTTCAGCAATGCTACCAGTGTGGTAAATGTACAGCAGGTTGTCCGGTAGCCTTTGCCATGGATATTGCCCCGAACAAAATTATCAGAATGTTACAATTTGGTTTACTAGAAGAAACATTTAGAACAGAAACTATTTGGTTGTGTGCTTCTTGTGCCACTTGCTCCACCCGTTGTCCTAAAGGAGTTGACCTGGCCAAGCTTATGGATAGTTTGAGACAGAAGGCAATTGAGCGGGGAATTAGACCAGCGGGAAGAGGACGAAGGGTATCAATATTTAACAGTTTGTTTCTAAGTGACTTGGGAAAATATGGACGAACCCATGAAATGGGCCTGATGATGAAATATAATTTGAACACCCTTGATCCTTTGAAGAATGCCTTTATGGGATTTTTCTTGTTTACCAAAGGCAAATTAAATATTGGACCTCACCGGATTAAGGGGGCAAAGGATATCAAGCGTATTATGGAAAATGTAAAAAGATTGGAGGCAGAGAAAAAATGAGAGTAGCCTATTACCCTGGATGTTCTCTGCAATCTGTGGCTAAAGAGTATGATTCATCCACCAGGGCAGTCAGTAAGGCCCTTGGCATTGAATTAATAGAAATCCCTGATTGGAATTGCTGCGGTGCCAGTGCTGCCCATGCCTCCAGCGAATATTTGGCAACGGCACTGTCGGCTAGGAATCTATGCCTGGCAGAGGAAATGAAGTTAAATGTTACATCTCCCTGTGCCGCATGTTACCAGTCCTTAGCACATGCCAACTGGAAATTAACCAGGGACCAGGATTTACTGGCTAAAATAAACCAGGCGGTTGAACAACCCTATCAAGGGGGTGTTAAGGTTCTCTCCATCATAGACGTATTTAACGAAATCGGCGTGGATAAAATTCAGTCTCGGATATTACAGCCCCTCCAGGGACTAAGGGTAGCTGTATATTATGGCTGCCTATTAGTCAGACCGCCCCAAGTAGTTAGCATTGATGACTCTGAAAACCCACAACTTTTGGACAAGCTAATTAAGGCTACCGGTGCTGAGACTGTGGAATGGTCCCATAAAGTAGAATGTTGTGGAGGCTCACTTTCGGTCACAAACGAAGAGGTAGCTCTTAAAATGGTTAAAGATATTTTGTCCAGTGCTGCCGCCGCCGGGGCACTATGTATTGTTGATGCCTGTCCCCAGTGTCATCTTAATCTTGATATGAGGCAGAAAAAGATAAATAAGCTTTACAATACAAACTTTAATATTCCAATTATTTATTTTACCCAGTTATTGGGGTTGGCTATGGGTATACAAGCCAAGGAATTAAATATGAAGACACACTTTGTTAATACAGATCCCGTAACTTCTTTAGTTGGTTAGCAAAAACAGAAGGGATTGATTATATGAACCGGATTGGCGTTTTTGTCTGCTGGTGTGGTTCAAATATCAGCAGTGCAGTGGATGTGTCTGTGCTGGCCCAGGAAGCCGCTAAATTTCCTGGAGTAGTCTATAGTACTGATTATAAGTATATGTGTTCTGTGCCGGGACAAGACCTAATTGTGGAGACCATCAAGGATAAAAGGCTAGACAAGGTGGTTATTGCGTCGTGTTCTCCCAGATTACACGAGCAAACCTTTAGAAAAACCCTGGAAAGGGCGGGATTAAACCCCTATATGCTAGAGATAGCTAATATTAGGGAGCAATGTGCCTGGGTACACCCCAAGATGATGGAAAAGGCAACTGATAAAGCCATTTCCCTGGTTCGTCGTGCAGTTGCTAAAGCTTGGGACATGGAACCTCTCTATGAAAATAAGATTGAGGTGACAAAGGTAGCCCTGGTCATCGGCGGGGGAATTGCAGGAATGCAAACAGCCCTTGATATCGCAGAGGCAGGACACCAGGTGGTACTGGTTGAAAAGGAACCCTCTATAGGTGGCAAGCTAGCCATGCTGGATAAAACCTTTCCTACTTTAGATTGCAGTGGCTGAATTGTTACCCCCAAGATGGTTGCTGTGGTACAGCATCCCAACATAAAGCTGTATACCTACTCTGAAGTAGTTGAGGTAGGGGGGTTTATTGGCAATTTTCAAGTAAAGATTAAACAAAAAACGAAGTATGTAGATCATGATAAGTGTAATGGCTGTGGCACCTGTATTGAAAAGTGCCCGGCAAAGGTAACGAGTGATTATAACCTTTCCTTAGGCAAGCGCAAGTCCATTTACATTAATTCTCCACAGGCAGTACCTAACAAACCGGTGATAGACCCAAAGGGTTGCCGGATGATCCAAAACGGGAAGTGTGGAGTATGTCAAAAGGTTTGTCAGGTTGGGGCAATTAATTATCAAGATACTGAGAAGTTTCTAGAGCTTCAAGTGGGAACAATAGTTATGGCCACTGGATATGACCTATTTGCCTGGGAAAAAGCCTATGGTGAATATGGTTATGGCAGGTATCCTGATGTGATTACGGGACTTCAGTTTGAGCGGATGTTGAATACCTCCGGGCCATCGGCAGGTAAGATATTTAGACCCTCAGATGGGCAAGAACCCAAAAGGGTTGTTTTTATTAAATGTGTAGGCTCAAGGGATGAATCAAAGGGGAAAACCTATTGTTCCAGGGCTTGTTGTATGTATACTGCGAAACATGCCCATCAAGTATTAGAAAAAATTGAAGGTTCCCAGGCCGTTGTATTTTATATGGATGTGCGAACTCCTGGGAGGGCTATGAGGAATTCTATCAGCGTTCAGTGGATGATGGGGCCCTATATATCAGAGGCCGGGTATCCAAGGTTTACCAACGGGAGAAAAGCTGATTGTTATGGGGGCAGATACCCTCTTGGGACGACCTGTGGAGATTGAAGCTGATTTAGTGGTTTTGGCTACAGCATTGTGCCAAGTCAAGGTGCAGATAATTTAGCTCAATTAGTGGGATTTTCAACCGACAAGGATGGTTTTTATCAAGAAGCCCATCCCAAGCTAAAACCTGTGGAAACAAATACCGGAGGTGTCTTTCTGGCCGGCTGCTGTCAGGGACCTAAGGATATACCGGATTCGGTAGCCCAGGCCAGTGCAGCGGCAGCCAAGGTTCTGGCTTATTAGCAAGAAGGAATTAGCCACTGATCCCATGGTATCCCAAATTAATGAAAGGATTTGTACCGGCTGTCTGGTTTGTAAAAATGTTTGTCCCTTTAGAGCCATCGAGGCAAAAGTCGACCCTAAAACGCAAAGGATTGTAGCCTCAATAAATACTAGCCTTTGTCAGGGTTGTGGTGCCTGCTCATCTTCTTGCCGCAGCGGAGCCGCCGATGTAAAGGGCTTTTCCAATAAACAAATAATGGCAGAGATATCGGCCCTTTGTCAATAAATATGCAATATGGACTTCGAGGCTAGCTTTGAAGTCCATATTCTGTTTATTTAAACCTTAAATGCAATTTTTGGTGAAAAGAGCAGAAATTTTCGTTGCTTTAAAGGTGTAAATATCAGATAATCAGGTATATAGTTAATTCGTCCAGGGTTATTTTAAATAGTAACCCTTATTTTCGTTACCTGACCCTTTAGATGGACAGGTTAAACCTTTAAAAAATATATCAGGAAATTATAGGAGGGCAGTTAATTGCTGAAAAATGTAAGAAGGATTTTTGTGGAAAAACGCACCGGCTTTGATATTGAGGCCAGGAGCATGCTGTCAGACCTAAGAGAGAACCTGGGCATTAAAGGTTTAGAGGCTGTTCGTGTAGTAAATCGCTATGACGTTTCGGGTATTACAGATAAAGAATATGCGGCGGCGCGCAGCACAATTTTTTCTGAGGCTCCTGTGGATCAAGTGTATGATGAATATTTTGCATGTGCTCCAGGGGAACGGGTCTTTGGAGTGGAGTATTTACCAGGCCAATTTGATCAACGGGCCGATTCCGCAGCCCAATGTGTGCAAATTTTGACTCAAAAGGAACGCCCCAATATTGTTTCTGCAAAGATAATTCTACTCAAGGGGAAAATTAGTGAAGAGGAATTTCTCAGAATTAAGGCTTACTGTATTAACCCTGTGGAGTCACGGGAAGCTTCTGGATAAACCTACCAGTTAGATTTTGAGGACATTGTCCCCGGGGAGGTTGCTGTGCTTGATAACTTTATCGAACATGGAGCCATGGAACTTCAGGAATTGTCACAAAGCCTGGGTCTGGCTATGAATAGTGAAGATCTTGTTTTTTGCCAGCAGTACTTTAAGAATACAGAAAATAGAAACCCAACTATAACTGAAATAAAGCTTATTGATACCTATTGGTCGGATCACTGCCGTCACACCACCTTTATGACGGAAATTGAAGAGGTTTCATTTGAAAAAAGTTCCCTAAATCAGCCTATTGAAAAAGCCTACGGGGAATACCTGGCCTCAAGAAAATTTGTTTACGGTGACAAGGAAAAGGATGTCTGCTTGATGGATATTGCTGTCCTAGCCATGAAGGAGCTTAAGAAAAGGGGACAGCTGTCAGATTTGGATGAATCGGATGAAATAAATGCCTGCAGCATTGTTGTAGATGTTGATATAGATGGTCAGAAGGAAGAGTGGCTGGTTATGTTCAAAAATGAAACTCATAACCATCCAACGGAAATTGAACCCTATGGTGGAGCAGCTACCTGCCTCGGGGGTGCCATCAGGGATCCCCTTTCGGAAGGGTCTATGTTTATCAGGCTATGCGTGTAACCGGGAGTGGAGATCCCAGGGTCAGTGTGGAGGAAACCCTTCCTGGGAAGCTTCCCCAACGTAAAATTACTACCGGAGCAGCGGCTGGGTATAGCTCTTATGGGAACCAAATCGGACTTGCCACCGGCCAAGTGGCAGAGGTATATGATGAGGGCTTTGTGGCCAAACGCATGGAAATAGGTGCTGTCATAGGTGCTGCCCCCAGGAAGAACGTAGTTCGTATGGCGCCAATGGAGGGTGATTTAGTAATACTGGTGGGTGGCAAAACAGGACGCGATGGCTGTGGCGGTGCCACCGGTTCCTCCAAGGAGCATACTGAAGAATCGCTGCTAAGCTGCGGCGCTGAGGTGCAAAAGGGTAACCCTCCCACAGAAAGAAAGATTCAGAGATTATTTAGAAACCCAACCGTAAGCACTATGATTAAGAAGTGCAATGATTTTGGGGCTGGTGGGGTTTCGGTAGCTATAGGTGAACTCACGGATGGCTTGGAAATTGACCTGGATGCCATACCAAAGAAATACGAAGGTCTAGACGGTACGGAACTAGCTATCTCCGAATCCCAGGAACGGATGGCCGTTGTAGTTAGCCAAGGAGATGCAGAGGCCTTTTGTAAATTTGCCCAGGAAGAAAACTTAGAAGTAACGGTGGTGGCAAAAGTTACCTCAAGCCCTAGGCTAAAGATGTCCTGGCGGGGCAAGTATATTGTGGATTTAAGTAGGACTTTTTTAGATACCAATGGAGTTAAACAAAAATTAAGGTGGTTGTTAAGTCTGCCCCTGAACAGCAAAACTATTTTAGATCCTTGCCTGGGGCAGTAACAGAAAAATTACCTCAATTAAAAGAGGCATGGCTCGCCAATTTGCAAGATTTAAACGTCTGCAGTCAAAAGGGTCTGGTGGAAAGATTTGATAGCACCATCGGAGCGGCAACAGTATTAATGCCCTTTGGAGGAAGTATCAGGCTACTCCTGCTGAAGGCATGGTGTCCAAAATACCGATATTGTCCGGGGAGACCGATACTGCAACAATTATGACCCACGGTTACAATCCAAAGTTGGCAAAATGGAGTCCGTTTCATGGTGCCCTCTATGGGGTTGTTGAGGCTGTTAGTAAACTAGTGGTTTTAGGTGGTGATTTTAGTTCCGCCCGCCTGACCCTGCAAGAGTATTTCGAGAAGCTTGGCAAAGACCCGGTGAAGTGGGGTAAGCCCTTCAGTGCTTTGTTGGGGCTTTTTACGCCCAAAAAAAGCTTGGCATACCTGCTATTGGTGGTAAGGATAGCATGTCTGGAACCTATATGGATTTACATGTACCGCCCACCCTGGTAACCTTTGCTGTGGGTATTGTCAATGCCAACAGGGTGGTCTCGCAAGAATTTAAGCAACACAACAGCAAAGTGGTATTACTTCCCCTTGAGCGGGATGAGAATGAGATGCCTGACTTTGTGGCTATGGAAAAGAACTTTGTTAGGGTTACAGAGCTGATAAAAGCCGGAGTAATATTAGCTGCCCAGGTAGTGAAGGTTGGTGGGCTAGCAGCAGCAATTAGTAAGATGAGCTTTGGCAACAAAATAGGCATGGACTTTATACAAGAAATTGAACCGGCGGATCTATTTAGGCCTAATTACGGTGCCCTGCTGCTGGAGGTAGCTGAAAGTGTGGAGATGGAACATGAGTTTAGAGGGGTGGAATATAGTTTAATTGGACATACCTGGGATAGCCAGGTCATTAGTGTCAACAATACAGAAATCGATATAAATGAGGCATTTGAAGTTTGGGAAAAGCCCCTTGAGAAAATATTTCCCACTAAAACTAATGCTTGTGGTAAACTGAAGCTTAAAATATTTGATCAGGGAACAAAGGGCAAATCACAAGTAAGTGTGGTTAAACCTAGAATATTTATCCCCGTATTTCCGGGAACCAATTGTGAATACGACTCGGCCAGGGCCTTTGAAAAGGCCGGTGGCTGGTGGATACTATGGTGATTAGGAACCTGACGCCGGGAGATGTTGAACAGTCGGTCAATGAAATGGTAAAAAGAATTGAACTGGCCCAAATAATAATGCTGCCTGGTGGCTTTAGTGCCGGTGACGAGCCGGACGGTTCCGGTAAATTTATAGCTACCATGTTTAGAAATCCCCGGATTAAGGAAGCTGTTATGAAGCTGCTTGAGCAGCGGGATGGACTAATGCTAGGTATTTGCAATGGGTTCCAGGCATTGATTAAACTGGGACTTGTTCCCTACGGAAAGATAGTAGATATTAATGTGGGATGTCCGACCCTTACCTTTAACGAAATAGGCAGGCATATTTCCTGTATGGCACAGACCAAGGTGGTCTCAAGCCTGTCACCATGGTTCAGCAATGTTGAGTTGGGGGAAACCCACACAGTGGCCTTTTCCATGGTGAGGGTAGATTTGTGGCCTCGGAGGATTTAATTGAAAGGTTAGTTTCCAAGGGCCAGGTTGCCACACAATATGTAGATTTTGATGGTAACCCAAGTAATGATATTCGATATAACCCCAACGGCTCATTTAACGCCATTGAGGGAATCACCAGTCCTGACGGGAGAGTTCTTGGGAAAATGGGTCACTCCGAAAGAATAGGAAAAAATGTTGGTATTAATATTCCCGGCAACAAGAATCAGAAATTATTTGAAGCAGGAGTAGGGTACTTCAAGTAAAATCAAGAGGTTCGCAGCACAGCGAACCTCTTTTTCAATGTAATAACGGGAGTCTCAGCACAAGGCTGAAAAATAATCAGTCAGCATTTTCGATTATGCTAAGTATAGCGTTAATAAAAGAGTTTAAATTTCAGTGGTCACTTCAAGGTAAATGTCGTCAGAAAGTCTATTTACTCTGGGGCGGCGGCAATATAAATATGACCAAAAATTTGTACTAAATGAATCAAAATGGAGCAACAAAAAGGAACATATACCACAATGGAACAGGGCAATAAGTGCCATAAACGTAATTTAGAACTGTTTAGTATAGGTTTTTAAATGAGAACTGATTAATTGGTATCTTGGCACGAATGTTGCTGTATAAAAAGAGGACAAATTTTATGTTGGGGACCGCTGGCATGTCTGATAATTTAGAAAAATTAAATAAAACTATCTTAATTTAAAAGGGAATTTGGAATTAATATCTAATAATATATCTATTATATAAGTACTAGGGGGTGGTCGTTACAATGCAATCTTTAAAGCAGCAGATTACTACTTTGATGGTTGCTGCTATTATTATTCTTGCTGTCAGCTTTATGATTGCAATAGGAGTTCAGATTAAAAACACAGCCGTATTAGCTGCTGTGACCAAAGCTAAAAGTGACATGACTGCCTCGGAGGCAATTGTAGACTTAAAATACCCTGGGCCATGGAGGGTTGACAATGGGCTTCTCTTTAAAGGCGAGGTATTAATAAATAACAACAATGAAATCGTAGATTATATCAGCAGCTTGACCGGCAATACCTGTACCATATTTTGGGCAAGAATAGGATAGCAACAACGGTAAAAAAGGATGATGGTGAGCGGGCTGTTGGCACCCTGGCTTCTGAAGAGGTGGCGAAAACAGTTCTTAATCAAGGGAAGGAATATCTGGGTGAGGCAGAGGTTGTCGGACATAAATATCAAACAGCCTATAAGCCTATCTATGATCAAAAAGGGAACATCATTGGTATGTTCTACGTAGGTATTTCTAAAAAATATTATGACAAGCTATTTTATGATTCCTTAATTAGTTTAATAATTGTAGGAGTTATACTTACTGCTCTGGTATTTGTTGGAACAATCTACTATACGAAAAGATATATTACTGACCCCCTTAAACAATTAACGGAAGAAACCCAAAAGTTTGCTAAGGGTGACTTTTGTTCTTTATATAACCCTGTTCAAATAGAGAGTCAAAATGAAATTGGGGAGTTAGCCAGGGCGATCAATCAAATGGGTGGTTGGGTCCAAGCCCTTACACACCAGATTGACAAGGCGACGGCTATCTCTTCTCAACCTATCAATCAGATAGCCTCTAATGAGGCAAGCGAGTCTTCTGGAGAAAAGGATGAATGTTTAAAAAAGATATCCCCCAATGATAAAGAGCAGTGGGGGGAATTGTCCAAAGGGTTAAATGAGGTAACGTTACAACAGATACTTGGCTATATGAAAAATCAGCATACTAGTTTATCGGCCTCTGATATAGCGCAGGAAGTAAATCTTACAAAGGTTACCGTGCGACGGTATCTCGACTTTATGGAGAAGTGCGGCAGGGTAAAGGTTGACATGCAGTATGGTCCAGTGGGCCGGCCCCTGAAGTTATACAAATTAGAAAAATAAAAATAAAGAAGATGCCAACAGAACTTATTGCTTGGCATCTTCTTTATTGATAAGGGCGGCGATGACGGAAAGACTTAGCAAGAGCAACAAATTACTTAATTAATTTTATTTTTTTTATTAACTTTTCTAACTTTATAAATGTGGCAATACCTTCCAGAGGCTTAAGCTGAGCCTGTTTTAATGGTAAACATGCCCGTTAAAAAATGATTGCCAAAAGGGTTTTAAGGGGCAAAGTTTTTAATTTTCTAAATTTACAAAATATTGCACAGGCCCTAGGTAGAGAGTAAAATTAGCCGTACACGGATAAGTATGCGTATATATTTAATGGAGTTTTGGTTAGATTCGGACAAACATTTTTTATTTTTCTTTTAAAAATGAATGGTCATAATATTGCATATCTTTGGGGAGAGGCCTGTATATCTTAATTAAAGATATATAATTAATATGAAGGGGGGTGGCATTAAAGTATAATCCGCCACCAACATTAACAGGATGGCAAGGCATTGCTTTAAGATAGGAGAAATATCTTGGAAAGGTGGTGGACATTACCAAAACGAGTTTAGACGGGTCATTACTAGTTTAGGTTTTAGCAGGATAGAAAAAGACAGCCGCTAAAAACCAGGTGACAAAAAGCAAGCCGAAAACAATCCCGGTTAAACCGAGGGGGTTAAAATTACATGAGGAAAATAAGCAGGCGCGATTTTTAAAAAGTATTGGATTAGGAACAGCAGGGTTATCACTGATTGCTAGCCCGGCTTTAGCTTCAGAGGCAGAGGTAAAGCTTACTGGAGAGAAGTTGCCATCCAAAATAAGAAAAGTTAAAGAAACATTTACCGTATGTGCCTTCTGTGGCTGCGGTTGCGGAATCATTCTTTATTCTAATAATGACAACCCAAATAAAATTATTTTTTGTGAAGGGATCCGGATCACCCAATTAATGAAGGATCCATTTGCTCCAAAGGCAACGCCATTATTGATACCTATAACACAATAAATAAAAAGGGCGACCGAGAAATTAACAGGTTGCGTATTACTAAACCCCTTTATAGCTCCCGGTAGTTCTCAGTGGGAAGAAAAAACCTGGGACTGGACCCTTTCAGAGATTGCCAAGCGTGTAAAGAAGGCAAGATGAATCTTTCCAGGAAAGAGATGACAAAGGAGTAACCGTTAATCGGACAACTGCCATTGGCGCTCTGGGAAGTGCTTCCTTGATAGTGAGGAAAACTATCTGCTTCATAAAATGTGGCGTGCCTGGGGTATGATTAATATCGACCACCATGCCCGTCTCTGACACTCCTCTACAGTAGCCGGTCTGGCTGCTTCTTTCGGACGGGGTGTTATGACTAATCACTTTATCGATTATATCCATAGTGATGTCTTTTTGATGATCGGTTCCAACTCGGCTGAAAACCACCCGCAAACCATGAGGTGGATTATGAAGCCAAGGACAAGGGTGCCAAGTTAATTGTTGTTGATCCAAGACTTACTAAGTCTGCTGGTATGGCAGATCTATTTGCACGACTTCGTCCTGGTACTGATATTGCGTTCATTAACGGACTAATGAACTACATTATTGAAAACGAGCTGTACCAAAAGGAATATGTACTTAATTACACCAATGCCAGCTTCTTGGTTAACCCTGACTTTAAGTGCGAAGATGGCGTATTTTCCGGTTTAAAGGAGAATAGCGGTGTATTTAGCTATGATACATCCAGCTGGCAATATCAGAAGGATGGCGACGAGATCTTGAAGGATCCAACACTGCAGGATCCAAACTGTGCCTTCCAAATTCTTAAAAAACACGTTAGCCGCTACGACATTAGCACTGTTTGCAAAATCACAGGTACACCGGAGGATGTATTTAAGAAGGTCTGTGAATTATATGCAACTACTGGCAAGCCAGGTAAAGCGGGCAACGTGATTTATGCTATGGGTATTACCCAGCATACCTATGGTTCCCAGAACTGTCGTGCACTCTCTGTTCTCCAGTTATTGCTTGGTAATATTGGAATACCAGGCGGTGGCTTGAATGCACAACGGGTGAGTCCAACGTTCAGGCTCCACAGATATGGCTATGCTTCATCATTTGCTGCCTGGCTACAACCCGATGTTTAACGCCAATTCTCACCCAACCTTACAGGATTACTTTGATAAAGAGGTTCCCAAGACCAGTTATTGGTCAAACAGGAACAAATTTATCGTCAGCATGTTAAAGGCTTGGTACGGGGATAAGGCTACCCAGGAAAATGATTTTGCCTATGATTGGGTACCCAAGCATGATGGCAAAAACCGTTCCCACATGGGCATCTTTAAAGAAATGTCTGAAGGTATAGTGAAAGGTTTCTTTGCTTGGGGGCAGAATCCAGCCGTAGGCGGACCTTCCTCCTTCCAGGAACGCTTAGCCTTAGACAAGTTGGAGTGGCTGGTATCCGTTGATCTCTTTGAAACGGAAACCGCAGGCTTCTGGCATAGACCCGAAGCAGATCCTTCTCAAATTCAGACTGAGGTATTTATGCTGCCTGCAGCTATGTCTTACGAAAAGGAAGGTTCAGTTATCAATAGTGGGCGCTGGTTACAGTGGCGGTATCATGCGGTTAACCCACCGGGTGAGGCTAAGAGTGATCTGTGGATTGCCGATAGAATATTTAAGGCAGTTAAGGCAGAATACCAGCTGGGGGTAAATTCCTGACGCCATAATGAATATGGTGTGGGATTACGATACTCCCGGTGAAGACGAGCCAAATATTAAACAGGTGGCCAAAGAAATTAACGGCTATAATGTAGAAACAAATGCAGTTCTGCCTGGGTTTGCTGCCCTTACAGCTGATGGCACCACAGCCTGTGGCTGTTGGATTCATAGTGGATACTGGGCCGAGGATAAAGATGCCAAGGTGCCCGCTGTTATGCGCCGGCTTAAAAAGGATCCCTCGGGCTTGGGATTATACCACAATGGGGCKTTTCCTGGCCGGCAAACAGACGTATCGTATACAACCGTTGCTCAGCGGATATGGCGGGCAACCCCTGGAATCCAGAGAAACCCTTGATAAAGTGGGATGCTTTGGCTGGCAAGTGGGTTAATGCGGATGTGCCAGACTTTGGAGCAACTACACCATCGCCGGAACCAGGTGGTACACCTACACAGAATCCGCCGGAAAAAACAGGTACCAACCCCTACATTATGCTGGAAGAGGGACACGGACGCTTGTTTGCGCCAAAGGGTGTTGTGGATGGACCTATGCCGGAACACTATGAACCCTTTGAAAGTCCAGTTAAAAACATGATTTCCAAGCAGCAAACCATGCCGCTGGCCACTAAGTTTGGTGAGTTCAGCAAAGTGGCCGAAATTGCCAGCCAAGAGTATCCATATGTTGCCACTACCCATAGGGTAATTGAGCACTATCAGAGCGGTGCGATAACTCGTCACTGCCCCTCCCTGGCTGAAGTATCTGCTCATATGTTTGTAAACATCTCACCAGGTCTAGCTCAAAAGCTAGGCGTTAAGACCGGTGACGATGTGGTAGTTGAAAGTATTCGTGGAGAGATTACCTGCAAGGTGTCTGTTTCAGGGGTTTGTGTACCCTTGAAGGTTGACGGAAAAGAGGTTGAGGTGGTAGGTATGCCCTGGTGCTTCGGTTACAGAGGCTATGCCACAGTGCTTCAGCCAATGACCTGACACCCAGTGTAGGAGACCCGAACACCAGCATTCCGGAGTACAAGGCTTTCCTTTGCAATATAAAGAAAGCTCAACCGGCAAACACTAACTGAGCAGTTGAATTGGGGGGTGTAGTAAGTGTCGAAAGGCGTACTAGTTGATATAACCAGATGTATGGGCTGCAAAGCTTGTCAGGTGGCCTGTAAACAGTGGAATGACCTGCCATCTTCAAATCCTG
This sequence comes from Desulforamulus aquiferis, assembly GCA_004143605.1. GTDB lineage: Bacteria > Bacillota > Desulfotomaculia > Desulfotomaculales > Desulfotomaculaceae > Desulfotomaculum > Desulfotomaculum aquiferis. The sequence continues at coordinate 65,340 of AWVY01000033.1, read as the reverse complement.
TCTTTAAAGATGGCTTAACCAGCCACCAGATATGGATGGGTACACCTATACCACCGTCCGTATTGAGGTGGTGCAGGGTGAAAATGATTATACCATGAGATCGGCTAAGAAGCAGTGTATGCACTGCGAGCATCCGGCCTGTGCCTCGGCTTGCTTTGCTAAGGCGCTGCAAAGGGATCCTAAAACCGGTGCGGTGGTCTATTACCCTCACCTTTGTGTGGGGTGTCGTTACTGTATGTTGGCTTGCCCCTTTGATGTTCCAAAGTACGAATGGGATAAGGTTTTTCCCTTAGTGGCCAAATGCCAATTCTGCTTTGATCCTTAGAGGGAAAGCATGATCGTTTAGGTTACGGACTTACACCAGCTTGTATTGACACCTGTCCTACGGGCGCTCTCAAGTTCGGCGAAAGGGATGAACTGTTAAAAGAAGCTCACGCTAGGATTGACAGTGATCCTAAATATTTAAAGAAAGTACTTGGCGAAAATGAGCCGGCGGCACAGCGTGGCTCTACATTTCCGACGTGCCTTTGAGACCTTTGGTTTCCGTCCCAACCTGGGAACCAGGCCGCTGCCAGAATACTCCCACAACTTCCTCAAATGGACACCAGTTATTGCGGTGGGCTGGGGTACCTTGCTAACTGTAATGTACCACTATACCAAGAGGCGTGAACAAATTGCCAGGGAAAGCGGCAAAGATGTTCACATGTAAGCAGCGGAAAAATCTGACGAACCAATTGGTTTACTGGGGGGAAAAGAGATGTCAGCAAATAAAGGAATACTAAAGGAAATTGCGGAATATAACTGGAGGTTAGAATGACTCCTGCCCGCAAGATTCTGCTTCTGCTGGCCGGCCTTTGTATAGTTGTGGCAGGTTATCGCTTAGCCACAGGCTTAGGCACCAGTACGAATCTTAATGACCAGTGGCCCTGGGGGCTCTGGATTGGCTTTGACGTTCTGACAGGGGTTGCCCTGGCTGGCGGCGGTTATTTTACCGCCATTGTGGTCCACGTTCTGCACAGGGGTAAATATCACTCCATAGGACGTACAGCCATGTTAACCTCGCTGATTGGCTACATTTTAGTTATGGCCGGACTGTTCCTGGATATCGGCCAATGGTTTAACTTCTGGAGACCCTTTGTATCCTGGGGTCATGCATCGGTACTGTTTGAAGTTTTCTGGTGCGTGTCCTGCTATACCACCGTTCAGGTCTTGGAATTTGGCGAAATTATGACAGAAAAAGTTGGTACCAAGTACCACGATTTCTTCAAAAAGGCCATGCCTGTTCTGCTAATTGTGGGTATCATCTTCCCTACCCTGCACCAGTCTTCCCTGGGCGGATTGTACCTGATTATGGTTGATAAGCTTTACCCACTGTGGTGGTCGACCTTGATTCCTCTGTTTTTCCTGATGTCCTCGTTCTTTGTGGGACCTGCCATGATTTGCTTTGAAGGGGCCCTGGCAGGAAAAGCCTATAAGCACCAGGTACCAATCGATGTGCTAAGGGGATTAGTAAGGATTTCCGGAGTAATCATGGTGCTTTACCTTGGTCTAAAAATCTTTGACCTTACCAGCCGGGGCGTATTAGGGATGGCGTTCCTAGGCAATGTTGAAGGAAATCTATTCCTGGTTGAGATGATCTTTGGGGTTATTATTCCCATAATAATTGCCTTTACCGGTCTAAGTGCTACCCGTTCAGGATTGCTTACCTTCGGTGTTTTGGTAAGCGCCGGGGTAATTCTAAACCGTATGAATGTAGTGTTTACCGGCATGGCAGCATCTCTAGGTGGCTGGTACTTCCCATCCCTGATGGAATGGTCTGTAAGTATTGGCCTGGTAGCCATCGGGTGTCTGGTTTATTGCTTCATCGCTGAAAACTTTAATATCATGGAGCATGACGGGCATTACGAGAGGGTTTCCTAAATAAAAAATGCGAGTAAAAGGAGCTGGCTCTAATGGAAATTCAGCAAAATGAACGGGAAAAACTAGCTAACTTTTATGTTGAACTGTTAGAATTAGATAATCTAGATTCGTTAGAGTTAAAAGTAAATCTTACTCGTGAGCAAATCAATGATTGGGGAAAGGGGCTGGCTGTGCTGGCCCTAGCCCCCATTGAATTTAACTGGGAACTAGCCTTTGAAAGGTTATTGGCTGTGGCTAAAGTCTGCCAAAAATGGCAGACCGGACCCCAACAGCTAACCGAAAAGAATATTGAAGACTTGGAGTCATTAGAAGCTCATCAAAGGAAGGAACTAGTCAACTCCCTAATTAGGGTTGACGGTCAGAACAACCAATGGGCCAAAACATTGGGGATATCAACGGAACTGTTGGATTTTTTGAGCATTAATACCTTTAGGCCGGCTTTAAAGACTTTTTCCCAACATATATTAACCAAACTTCCCGCTGGAGAGTGGGAGCAGGCCCATTGCCCGGTTTGTGGTGATCAGCCAACCATGTCTAAGCTGTCTGGTAAAGAAGGTCTCCGCAAACTATATTGCAGCCGTTGTGAAACGGAATGGCGATATAAGCGCATTGGTTGCCCGTACTGTAAGAATGATGACGTTCCCTCAATGTACTATTTAACATTGGAGGATAACAAGCAGTACAGGTGTATCTGTGCGATCACTGTAAAAGCTACCTTAAAACAGTAGATGAAAGGGTTTGCGGCGAGGTTGATTTATTCTGCGAAGATTTAGCACAGAAGAGCTTGATCAAGTGGCTAGGGAAGAAGGTTACAGACGGGAGATATGAGACAACAGGTATAAAAAGTTGATATAATAAATGGGAAAATTCTATCTTGGGAAATAAAGGCCTGGTAGAATTTTTCCTATTTATACCTAATGATGGTTGATTTTGGTTTTGCTTGGAACTGAGTGTGCAAAAAAAGAATCAGTTTTTAGGACAACCTATATTTGGCTCTTGACTTGTTTGGGATAAGTTAATATAATCTAATATGTAGTCCGTAGCACAACTTAATAATTCTTCTGGAGAGGTGGCCGAGTTTGGTCGAAGGCGCATGACTGGAAATCATGTAATGGGGCAACTCATTCGCGGGTTCGAATCCCGCCCTCTCCGCCATAAAATTGTTTAAGTCTATGACCGTGCTAGACGGGGAGGTAGCGGTGCCCTGTACCAGCAATCCGCTGTAGCTGGGTTGAATTCCTGCCTTAGGGTATGATTTGTGAGGTCCGGCTATCGTAAGGGGCGTTGAAGACCGGGTCTTGCGCAGCGTAGGCTCTCGAACCGTGTCAGGTCCTGACGGAAGCAGCACTAAGGGAATCCCTGCGGGTGCCGCGAGGCAGCCTGGTCTGAGCAACCTGCGATGGAATCGCTCGGAAGTCATTACTCGACGGCTGGTGCACGGTCTCCTTATTATAGAAGCAAAGATTTATGACTGCCTGTCTCCGACAGGCAGTTTCTTTTTGCAGCAGCTACGAGCCTTTCTTGTTTTGTGAAATTAGTATATAATAAATAAAATTAATTAGCTAACTAATTAAATTGGGGGTGTACAATGGAAAATTTAATTAAGGTACAAATCAATGATCAAACCTTTGAGGTTGCCAAAGGTACACCGGTATTAGAGCTGCAGAAAATTTCAAAGGGCCAAACAAAGAACCTTGTAGTCGCGGCGATTGTAAATAATATGTTAAAGGACCTGGGGGCAGAATTGGAGCAGGATTGCCAGGTTCAATTTGTGGATACTTCCACGGATGAAGGAATGAGAGTTTACCATCGCAGTGCAATAATGCTTGTTATGAGAGCCATTTCAGAGATTTTGCCCGGCAGCAATGCCGTTGTCCAACATACTCTGGGCAACGGTGTTTATGGGGAAATTAATTACCATAGGCCTTTAAAGGACAGGGATATTGGTCGGATAGAGAGGCAGATGAGATATATTATCGAAGCCGATGAGCCGATCACCCGTAAAACTGTTAGTAGAGAAGATGCCGAGAGGTTGTTCACAGAGTCGGGGCAAGTGGAAAAGATTAATCTATTAAAACAGCTTTCCCAGGAGGAAGTAATACTTCATTGTTGTGGTGGTTATTACGATTTTTGTTTGGGCCCCCTTGCCCCAAGTACAGGCTATCTCAAGGTTTTCCGATTACGCTTCTACCTGCCTGGATTTATCCTGGAGCTGCCTAAAAAGGAGAGGCCAAATGAAATACCTCCCTACGTTGAGCAGGGCAAACTGGCTAATATCCATTTTGAAGCAAAAAAATGGGCCAATATAATTAAGGTAAATAATGTTGTCTCCCTTAACGAGGTTGTTTTAAAGGGGGATATGGGAGAAATCATTAATTTAATGAGAGTATCCGAGGCTTTCCATGAGAAAAAGATTATGCAGATCGCTGACCAGATAACGGAAAATATTGATCGGATTAGGATAGTGCTGATTGCGGGACCATCCTCCTCGGGTAAGACTTCCTTTGCCCAGAGGCTCTCTGTGCAGCTGCAGGTTAATGGAATTAAACCCGTAGCCATTGCCCTGGATGACTATTTTGTGGATCGGGAGCTTACTCCTCGGGATGAGGAGGGTAACTATGATTTTGAGAGTATTGATGCCATTGATAGTGCATTATTTAACGATCATCTGATAAAGCTGATTCAGGGTGAAGAAATAAAGCTGCCTTACTTTAATTTTAAAACAGGTAAACGAGAATATCATGCGATAGCTGCGCCTGGAGCCATCTGATTTAGTTATTGTGGAGGGTATACACGGGTTAAACGACGTGCTAACCAAATCTATCCCCAAGGGAAGAAAGTTTAAGATTTATGTTAGTGCGTTAACTCAGATAAACCTTGATAATCAGAATCGCATACCCACTACAGATGTTAGAATTCTACGCCGTATCATGAGGGACTATCGCTGCCGGGGCAGGTCTGCCATTGATACTATAAGATTGTGGCCTTCGGTTCGCCGGGGAGAAGAAAAGAATATCTTTCCCTTCCAGGAAAGTGCCGATGTGATGTTTAATTCGGCTCTGCCCTATGAATTGGCAGTTATAAAGCAGATCGTAGAGCCGGTGCTTAAGGAGATTACCCCGGACATGCCGGAGTACTCAGAGGCCCAGCGATTGTTGGCGTTTTTGAATTATTTTGTACCCCTCAGTGTCGATGCTGTGCCACTAAATTCAATTATCAGGGAGTTTATCGGAGGAAGCTGCTTCTTAAGCTCAGTTATCAGATAGTACAGGATGCCCCGGCTTAAAAGCCGGGGCATTATTTTGGTTGTCTACCTCAGCAGCTTTCTGCCTAGCCAGTGCTGGTGGACTGTTACTGCCTTATGGTGGCAAAGTTCCTGGCAGCAGAAGCAGCGGATGCAGGACTCCAGTATTAGTTCTGGCTTTCCTTCCACCATATTAATAGCGTCGGCGGGGCAGGCCCGTTGGCATTCCCCACAGCCGAGGCACAGCTCGGGGCTGAACATTGGTTTAGGTTGAAGCTTTGCTACCAGACCCTTTAGGGGGCCAGGAATATCAAAGTCTACATGTTTATGACCTGGAAGCTTAAAGGGAGGAGCAATCTTGGGTAATGGTCCGCCCATAAGTTCTATCTGATTAGGCTCGGGACATAGTCCCTGTTCCCTTGCCAGGCGAATAAAGGGTAGGGTGTTTGGGTTAATGCCTATTAGCCCTGAGCAGAGATAATCCATGGCAAAGGGATTTGCGGAGGCCAGCAGAAGGCCAGCCTTACGCGGAGTGCCAGCAGTGGTCCATCACCTTCCATGCCAATAACTGCGTCCATTATTGTCAATGAAGGTTTTAGCAAGGTATTTATATCTATCAACAATTGGCTAAAGGTTTCCAAGCGCTGCATATTGAAGTGGTATTCGGCCTTTTTTAGTCCCGGGATTGCACCATACATAAGTTTAACCGCGCCGGTATAACGAGTCATGCAGTGGGTTTTAAGCTTTGGCAGGCCAATGATTACGTCGGCCTCGGCTAAGGATTTAAGGATAGGAAGTTGTCTAGCAGCCTTTCCCCCTGGATGATTAAGTACTACTTCAGAGGTATCAAGACCAAGGCCACAACCTGTCCTCTCGGCAACTCCGGACATACCGGTGGCCCGGTAAACGGAGTTTAGCAGCCTTTGCTTGATGGTCCGCCGGGGGAATCTATAATGAAGGGCTGTCCTCCCGCCTCCTGAATCAAACGCACAACAGCCTCCACCACCAAAGGGTGTGTTGTTGCCGCATCCTCCGGTTTCTTTCTAGAAATCAGGTTGGGTTTCACCGCCACAATCTGGCCTGGTTGAACGAACCTTGCCAATCCCCCAAGGTAATCAAGTGTAGATTTAATTGCTAGGGTAATTTTCGGTAATTGATAATCAGAGCAGCCAGCCACAGATACGAGGGACTTTTGAGACACGGATCAAGCTCCTTTCAAATTATCCTTGGGTAGTAACAGACTTAGTAAAAAAGTAACCACAGGCAATAGGGTAATTGTCCAGACTGCTGCCGGAGCTCCGAAGTTATCAGCTATAACCCCTAAAAGGGTCACGCCTACACCACCCATGCCGATGGCAAAACCTGTCATTAGSCAGAGGCAACTCCAACCCTATGGGGTAGTAATTCCTGCCCCATGACCACGGTGGTTGCCATGGTAGAAACCATCACCATTCCAATAATAAATAAAATGATAAGTGACCATAATCCGTCACTGAACTTAAATAATAATAAAAGTGGTATCAGCAAGGCTGTTGAACCAACCAGGGTAGTCTTTCGACCAGGCGATCTGCCAGGGGGCCACCGAAGATTGTGCCCATTGCTCCTGCCAGCATGAAGGCAACCAGGAGGGAACCAGCGTAAGATGGACTTTTCCCAAGGTAGTTAACAAAATACATCGGCATGAAATGGGTAAGTCCGGATTGTATCCAGGAACGGAAAATCACCACTAGCAAAAGTACTGAGAGAGAAAACATAACCTGCTTTGGTACGTGAATGGTTATGTCTTCATTTTCCTTTATTATTGTCCGGGGTTCATCGGGTAATTTATTTCTAAAAATAAAAAATAAGATACCCATCAAAAGACCAGGAAAAATAAAATAGAAGCTGGCGTGACCGCCAATATGAACTACTATCTGGGCCATAATGAGAGAGCCTAGGGCTGCCCCTAAGGCTCCACCAATCATAAAGATAGATAAGCCTGTGGCGGGACGGGTACCGCTGGCTAAACGACTAACCTTAGAGGCCTCAGGGTGGTAGGCGGCAGAACCAAGACCACTGAGCAAAACTGCGGCCAGGATTAGCCAGTAGCCGGAAATAACACCGACCAGGGCCAGTCCGGCAGTTGATAATATGCAGCCAACGGGTAAAAGCCAGCGGCTTTTAACACGATCACTTAGGTAGCCCAGCAAGGGTTGGATCACGGAGGAGCTTACGTTAAAAACTAGAGAAATTACCCCGGCGGCACTGTAAGAGAGATTAAGGGTGGCCTGGATTATGGGGAGTAACACCGGCAGACCGCCGGAAGCCAAATCCGTAACCAAGTGACCGGAAGAAGTAGTAGCAAAACCTTTGTACGAAAATTTTTAGGGACTGCTTTTTCTGCACCATTCAAGGGACAAACCTCCACTTTAGAAATCTAACAATATTTGCCAGGCATGCAAGCTTAGATGATTTTTCCCCTCCTGCATGTCTTTTGTCATTACTTCGCTTGCCTTAAGGAAATTTCCTGTTGAAAATTTAAATTGGAAATACCCTCCCAAAAAGGAAATAGGTATTAAAGGGCGAAACAATATGGAAGAATAACAATGAGGTGTATTGTTTTGACTTACAAGGCCTTATATAGAACCTGGCGTCCACAAAACTTTAAAGACATAGTTGGTCAGCAGCATATCACCAAAACTCTGCAAAACGCATTGGCTCATGGTAGAGTGGCCCATGCCTATTTGTTCTGCGGTCCCAGGGGAACCGGGAAAACCACAACAGCTAAAGTGCTGGCCAAGGCCATGAACTGTACAGGTGGAGAAATAACAGAACCCTGTAATCAGTGTGATAATTGCCGTGGTGTTAATGAAGGTTCTTCAGTGGATGTAATAGAAATAGACGCAGCTTCCAATAGAGGTATTGATGAAATACGTGACCTGAGGGAGAAGGTCAAATTTACTCCTGCCGCAGGCAGGCATAAAGTATATATAATTGATGAAGTTCATATGCTCACCGACCAGGCTTTTAATGCCTTGTTAAAAACCCTGGAGGAGCCACCGTCCCATGTAACCTTTGTCCTTGCCACCACTGAAGCCCATAAAGTACCTGTGACAATCCTATCTCGCTGCCAGCGCTTTGACTTCCGACGTATTAAACAGGAAGAAATTATCGAGAGACTGAGGGAAGTTACTGCTGGCACTGGCATAGGAGTGGAGGAAGAAGCCCTGCAATTAATAGCTAAGGCTGCGGAAGGTGGTTTAAGGGATGCTTTAAGCCTACTGGATCAAGCTGCAGCTTTCTCGGAAGATATAGTCAAAGCCACAGATATCCACAGCATATTAGGCACGGTGCAGCAGGATATCTTGGTGAGAATGACTAACTACCTGGCAGGTGGTCAGACTGGGGAGGCATTGGAACTTCTTGGGGAAATCAGTGACAGGGGAAAGGACTTGCGTCTTTTTGCCCGGGAGATGACGAACTTTTTAAGGAGCACCTTAATAGAGAATATTGAAACCCGCAATGGAATAAATGATAATGAGTCACTGTATAATTTGCTGCAAATATTAGTTCAAGCCGAACAGGAGATGAAATGGAGCTCTCAACCTACCCTAATACTTGAAATGGCTATAATTAAGGGGTCGAGACCTGAACTTAATGCTTCGCCCGAGTCCCTTGCCAGAAGGGTTGCTGAACTGGAACGCAGAATTGAACTGGGTATAGTGCTGGATAGAAACAATTCTGAGTATATACCCAGCGAACCTAAAATGAAAAAGCTAAATACAAATCAAGAAGCTCCTTCTATTGAAGAAAATCCTGTGACTGTACAGCCGGCTCCTAGAACAACCGCAGCAGACAAAGCACCGGAAAGGCAAGTGGGCAAAGGGTCTGTTGAAAAAATTACCAAGGCATGGGATATCCTATTAAAGGGTATTAAAGAAGGTAGAAAAATGCAGCTTTGGACAATATTGAACAAAGGTCAGCCACCAATGGAGGTGGTGGATAACCTAGTCACCTTCTATTTTGAAGAGGAATTTGAGTTTAGGGCAGTTGATAAACCTGAGTCTCGAAAATACCTGGAATGGCTATTGGGTAAGCACTTTGGGGAACAGTGGGAGGTGCGCTGTATCCAGGGAAAAAAGACATCCAAAGCCAAAAAGCCTGAGGATGATCCTATCTATCTGAAGCCGTAAGGATTTTTGGTAAAGAAATTGTGGTGCTGGAAGATGACCCGGGCCAAAATTAACCGGGCTTGAACATAAAAAGGAGGATCTTTTACTATGATGGGTGGAAACATGAATAAAATGATGAAGCAAGTACAGAAGATGCAAGCTGATATGGCAAAAATGCAGGAAGAACTAGCCAATCGCACAGTTGAAAGCACTGCTGGCGGTGGTGTAATTAAGGTAGTGGCCAATGGTAAACAAGAAATAGTAAGTATCGAAATTAAACCTGAAGCTGTAGATCCCGATGATGTTGAAATGCTGCAGGATTTAATTCTTGCCGCTGTTAATGAGGCCCTTCGCCAGTCCCAAGAAATGGTGTCAAAGGAAATGGGTAAGTTAACAGGGGGACTAAATATTCCCGGGCTTTTCTAAAAGATACATTTCATTAAAGGAGATATGAAATGCTTTACTACTCGGGGCCGGTGGCCAGGCTGGTGGATGAGTTTGCCAAGCTCCCAGGTATTGGGGCAAAAACAGCCCAAAGGCTGGCCTTTTATGTGCTAAATGCTCCTCCTGAAATGGCCCAGGGATTGGCTAAAGCTCTGGTAGAGGTGCGTCAATCTGTAAAGCGGTGCTCTAGGTGCTGTAATCTCACAGATGAGGACCCTGTTATGTCTGCAAGGATACCACACGCAATGGTAAATTATTGTGCGTGGTGGAGGAGCCAAGGGATGTTATTGCCATGGAAAAGGCAAGGGGTTACAGGGGTTTATATCATGTGCTGCATGGGGCTATATCACCCATGGAAGGTATTGGGCCGGAGAACCTTACCGTAAAGGAATTAATTGGCCGGTTGCATAAGGAGCAGATAGAAGAGGTAATACTGGCGGCCAATTCCGATGTAGAGGGGGAAACGACCGCCCTATACTTGGCCAGGTTGGTTAAGCCCTTAGGTATCAAGGTTACCAGAATAGCCCACGGCATTCCTGTTGGCTCCGACCTTGAATATGCTGATGCGATGACTCTAAATAGAGCACTGGAAGGTCGAGGCGAATTTGGTTAGCAATACAGTAAAAATTTACCATAACAGTAATAATGTTTGTCCCTACCCCTATATATATAGGGGGTATTTTAACACACCCCATTATCGAGTCTTATTTTGTGGGGAGGGACAGTTATGGAATGGAAAACTGTTTTATTAAGTCTGCTGGGGCTTTTAGGTCTCTACCTTTTTGGGACCATTTTTGCCCGGCCCCTTGTGCTAATTGGCAAGCTTGGTATCTCGCTGGTGGTAGGTGCTGTTTTGCTGGTCCTTGTCAATGTGCTTTGTGGGGGACTGGGTCTGCATATAGCCATAAACCCAGTAACCCTTCTGACTGCCGGATTGTTGCAAGTGCCGGGTGTTATTCTTCTTGTACTGGTTAACTACATGGTCCTTTAAACCTTTGAACGTAAATATTTTGCAGCTGGCCCAAAGAACAAATATTCAGCTTAAACGGTTAAATGACTCTTTTCGACAGCTTAGCCAGTAGTCGAAAAATTGAACTGGGTGGTTGGAAAGGCATGTTAAATTGCCTAACAAATTGTTGACTTAAAAAAAATACCTATTATACTGGTAAAAGAGCGCGGGATATTCAAAAATGTCCCGGTTCTTGCTTTTTGTAGACCTTTTAGAAATATTCTGAAATGGATAAACTAAACAAAAAATGGAGGTGGAAGAACCATCTCAACAAGAATTGTCGAAGCTTATATCGGCGAATATGCCAGCGGCAAAAGTGAAGTTGCTGTAAATAGGGCATTAGAATTAAACAGTCAAGGCAGGCAGGTGAATTTGGTAGACCTTGATATAGTTGAGCCCTGTTAYCCTAAGGCCAATAAAACGGCAGCTTGAAGCAGCAGGTCTAACAGTTATCGCCTGGGAAACAAAGGATACAGTAGGATTAGGCGAAGCGGGAAATATTATTAAAGCTGAAGCTAGATGGGCATTATATCGAGATGGAGACGTTATTTTAGATATTGGCTATGGCATTGAAGGTGCAAAAACCCTAAACTTAATTGAGGGTGTGGACCAAACCCCTGAGCTAAGGATGCTTGTGGTTTTAAACACAAAGAGGCCAATGACTTCTACCATCAGCGAAATTATTGAATATTTAAGGGATTTGGGTCCCTTCATGGGATTATTAATAATACACATCTGGGGGATGAGACAACACCTGAAATTGTTCAGGAAGGAGCCCGGATGATAAGTGAGGTATCCAGCATTCTGGGTGTTCCTGTGGTGGCCACCACTGCAGAGGAGAAGGTAGCACAACAACTGGGGGATTTTGATTGTATGGGTAACCCGGTTAGACCATTAAAAAGATATATGCCAGCTACTTTCTGGTAGGACAACCAGACCATCATACAAGAGTCAGATTTTTAGTCACCCTGGTACTTAATATTTTAGGAGGTGTGGTACTCTCATGTCCGAGAAACCGATTACCGGAGAAAGCGGGCCTTTATGACTGGTAACGAGGTGGTTGCCTGGGCAGCTCTGGCAGCAAAGGCTGAAATCATGTACGGTTACCCTATTACCCCGCAAAACGAGATTATGCACTATTGGACTCGCCAGGCACCAAAGTTCAACCGCAGATTTTTACAGACCGAAGATGAACTGTCTGCGGGCTTTACCACTGTTGGAGGTGTACTAGCTGGCCTTAAGGCCTTCACCGCCACTGCAGGTCCCGGCAATACCTTGATGCAGGAACCATGTCAATGGCAGAAGCTATGAGGCTCCCCACTGTAACCATTATTCAACAAAGGGGTGGTCCATCCACCGCGACAGTTATCTACTCCCAACAGGAAGTTACCCTTACCACCTATGGTGGCAACGGGGAAGGAATGCGTATTGTATATTCCACTTCCAATCACCAAGAATTGTTCGACTACACCATTAAAGCCTTTAATGTAGCCTGGAAATATCGTTTCCCCACCTTTGTATTGGGCGACGGATACCAGGCCAAAATGCGTGAATCCGTAACCCTCTACGATCCAGATGAAAAGGGTGTTGAATATGTTGCCCCGGAAGCCTATGTAGGCAAGCCAGGCACCCCTGGAGTAGATCGAGAGCCAGGTCTTTACAGAAACACCTATAACACAGAAGAAGAACTTTTTGAAGTGCTGCAGCAGCATTTTGCAGACTTTAACAAAATGACTCCCGAAATAATTGAGTACGACCAGGAAGCCACCGATGATGCTGATGTCATTGTTATTGGGCACGGTGTTGTATTCCGTGGAGTTCGGGATGCCGTAAAAGAACTAAGGGCCGAAGGTCTAAAGGTAGGCTACTTCCGCCCCATTACCCTCCGTCCCTTCCCGGCTGAGCAGCTAAAGGCAATAGCAACCGGCAACCGCAAACTGCTCATTGCTGAATCCGCCGAGGGGCAGTTAGCCAAGCTGGTCAAAGATGCCATCTATGGCTGTACTGCAGAGATTGTTCCTTACTTCAGACCAGGTCTAGGTATAACCACAGAGCAAATTGTAGCAAAAGTTAAAGAGGTGCTCTAAACTTTTTGATATAAGGAGGGAGGTTCCGATATGTCTGTTTCTCCACAACCTACCATGCCAAAATCCTGGCGTGTAGAGTCTAAACCCCATAAATTTTGTCCCGGCTGCGGCCACGGACTTGTATTAAAATGCCTTGGTGAGGTCATTGATGAACTGGGCATTCAAGACAGAGTGGTTTTTGGCTGTGATATCGGCTGTTCTCTGCTGTCTTGGGACTTTTTCAATGTTGACAGTGTGCAAACCCACCACGGCCGCACAACTCCCGTTATGACCGGTATCAAGCGGGCCAACCCGGATCTTATCTGTATTGCTTATATGGGTGACGGCGGTGGTTACGCCATCGGTGTTGGCGGTATTGTGAACGCAGCCGCCCGTAACGAAAAAGTAACAGTCTTGCTGGTAAATAACACTGTATATGCCATGACAGGTGGACAAATGTCACCCTGCACCATGCCTGGACAAAAGGTAGAAACTGCTCCCTATGGTCGTGACGCGGAAGCAACAGGGATGCCAACCCAGGGACCTGAGATGATTTCAGCCATCACTGGAGATGGAGCATACGTTGCCAGGGGATCCATGGCTAACCTCAAGCAGCTAAAGAGCTATATTAAAAAGTCCCTGCAAAACCAGATGGAAGGTAACGGCTTTTCCTTTGTTGAGGCCCTGGCCACCTGCCCCACCAACTGGCGAACCAACGCAGAGAAGACCTGGGAATTTGTAGAAAAGCAGATGCCCCAGTACTTTAAGGTTGGGGAAAAGAAAAACCCCTTTGAGGCCAAAAAGGAGGCTCAGCAGAATGCCTAAAGCTACTAAAATCTGTCTCGCCGGTGAAGGTGGCCAGGGTGTTCAGTCCGTGGCTGAGATCCTTGCTGCCGCTGCCAATGATGAAGGCCGGGAGGCCCTTTACATTCCTAACTTTGGTGTGGAGCAGCGCGGCGGCGTATCAATTGCGTATTTGCAAATTGCCGACCAACCTATCGGTGCACCAAAGTTTGACACAGCAGATATTCTAATTGCCCTTAGCGACAGGTCTGTACATCGTTGCAAGCAGTATGTAAGCCCCGAAACCGTTTATGTGTATGACTCAAGCATTGAAGGGGTAGAGGATGCACTGCCCAAGGAAGGAGAAGCTAAGAAGTATTAGCTATTCCTGCCCTGGAAATCTCTAAAAATGAATTACACCCCAGGGTATTTAACATACTGATTATGGGTGCTGTTATTGCAGCCACCAACGTTATTAGTGCAGAAGGCGCCAAGAAGGCTATTGAAAAGAAATTGGGCTATAAATTTGAGCAAAATCCCAAGCTGCGGGAGCTAAACTTTAAGGCCATTGACCGCGGCATGGAACTGATGAAATAGGGGGGAAAACAGTGGAATTTAAAGGTCGTACCCTAGAGCTTACAAAGGGTGATTGGACCCTTTTCCCCGGCCTATGCAAAGGCTGTGGACTATGCATTCAAAAATGCCCCAAGAAATGTATTGCCTGGTCTAAGGTACTGGTGTATATGGAACCCCCGCGGTAGAAGCCAACGACGAGTGCATCGCCTGTGGTATCTGCCAGATGGTTTGCCCAGATACAGCCATCCGTAGATAGAAAGAAAAAAAAAAGTTGCAGAAGCTTAGTAAACAGAAGTGAGTCAGTTTTTGAACTGACTCACTTTTTGTGCCAGTGAAAAGGTAGATATTAACTCTTCTGCTCCAGCCYTTTTTTTACTACAGCAACTATTAACAGCATAAGGGGTATGCCATATTCGATTGGAATTGCATAGACAGTAAAGATTCGGGCGGCAAAATAAATTTCATGCAAGGCATTTCATACAAAAATAATGAAAATACAGTTATAAGTGCCCCGGCAGGCAATAGAAGGGGTCGATAATCGGGAAGTTTGAACCAATGGGCCAAACCAACCATAAAGGCATAGTAACAAACCAGGAACTTAGTAATGGTGAAGGCATACCAATTAATAGCCACCATTGTCTCAAAAAGGTTACCCCCACGAATCCCACCGATTGTTCCCATGATGCCATAAAGCTGCCGGGAAGCCATGTCAGGCCCCATAAAGGAAATGATTCTTTCGATGGCCATAAATAATATAAATAAACTGATCAAAAGTCCCCCGGTAAGGAAACGGCCGGTTTTGGGCGAGGGTTTTATATGAAAGAAAATCAGGCTAAATATTACCAACTCCCCCACTGGAAAGGCGGACATCTGCAGGGTTGCGGAAATAACAGGTAAGAAGCCCTGACCAAGAACGGGAAGCAGATTTTCCAAGTCAACATGGGCCATGGAGTAGGCCTGAATTAGTAAAAAGAATATAAATGACACGGTCAGGAGAAAGCTTAGGGCTCTAGCTATGGTTTCTATTCCCAGCCTGATACCATAAATGGTGACAGCAACAATTAAAACGTGTATTAGGGGCAAAGGAGTTTCATAAAGAAGGACAAGGCTAACAAAATTACCCAAATTTCTAAGGACCAAGGCGGCCAGGTGAAAGGAGAACCAAATAATAATAAGGCTTAATATTTTCCCAGGCCAACCCATTATAGATTCACTGTACTGTACCAGGGATTGACCTGGGTACATATTGTTAAGGCCAATAGTATGGATAGCAATAGCAGGCCAGGAACAATAGCTAAAAGGGGGGCCAGCCAGGCATCCTGCTTTGCAAGCCCTATTGCTGCCGAGGGGACTAGATGATGGCTGTCCCCACCAAGAAGCCTGTGATTAAGAACATGCATTGTTGGGCAGAGATATATTGCTTATCCAAGTACTTTCTCCTCAATAGAATTATTACAGTCCGGCACCTAATATTGGACCCAGCACTGTTGCCAGGGGCTGAAAAAGGGATTCTATAAATCTGCTGGGATTTGGCAATTTAAGATCAAAAATCAGCCCATAGCCATAAATTATAGCCGGAACCAGCAATACCGTAAAAGCCCCCAGTTCACGCCACTTTTTTTAGAGATTAAACCTGGCGCCTCTAGCAAAATAATTAGACCAAAGGCTAAAGTAACAAGTAAAAAAGTAAGAATCAAATTAACCACCGCCAGTTATTGTTTGGATCTAGGATTTACTGAGGTTGTTATTAATCCCAACCCTTTTATTTCAGCCTGAACTAGTACTTCAACCTCGAGATTGCTGAAAATATCATTCCATTGTGCCCCTAGTTCCTTGTTCCATTGTTGAGGAAATTTTCGATGAACGGCACCCCCAAAGCCTAAGACATCGGAGTTTAATTCCTGGGCTTTATTAACGGCAGCGTTAATTTGTTCAGTTATGGCTTGCCCAAGGGATTTTTCCATTTCTTTAAGCCGTTGTTCATCCAGGGCATATATACCGGGGGATGCTTCCCCTAAATTACCCCTAGCTTTAATTTCTATGCTCATCACCAAACGACCGTCCTTGACCAGAGGCTTTACCTTGGCAGAGGAGCCAAATACTTCATAGGATAAGGTTTTCCCTTCAAAGGGAAAAACAATTATGCCCTGCTTAAGTTCACCTCTAATCCACAATAAACCTTTTCCTTCCATGGGGTTAAACCAGCCAACCAGCTTATCCTCCTTGAAGATAGCAGTTTCCGAAACCCTTAATTCGTAAGGCCGCCGGGCCTCTGCTGTAGCCTGAGACATTTCCTCCTGGTCCTTCATCACACCCTTAAAGTATGTGACTCCTGCTGCATAGGCACCGGCATTTGGAGTGTTAAGGGCCTGTAAAAAGTCTGCCAGTGTTGAAGGGGCATACTTTGTATTACGGGGATGCAAGGATAAGATATCTGATAGCATTTGAGCCGGTGCCTGCTGGCCAAATTCGCTGGACTGCATTACATCATTTAACTCCCCACGGGCAATCACTACCCAGCCACTTTGTTTTATCTCAGGGTCCCTTTCTAAAAATCCAGCACGTCTAAAACGCCGCCCCGGGCCAAACGCTCTGAAAAAATATAGACCTGGTTGTGGGCAAAAACATTATGTTTGGCGACAATAGGGACAGATTTCTCACAGCATCAAAGACTGTTTCACCAGTGGCATACCAGTTGTGAAAGGGTTTAGGATCCTGCCCACCACCACCTCCTCCGACACCACCGGCCCCAGGCTGCTGTGGCCGTACTGTTTGGGCAATGACAACAATGGTTCCATCATCTTCTCGATCTAAACCCATGCCTATAACAATGCCGGCTTCCTCGGGCTGCCTAATGTCCCAACAGCCCGCAAAAAAAGGCTAAATATGATGATAAACAGCAGGCGCAGGGAGTAAATTCGCAAAGGGATGCTCCTTCTACCTCTTACTTCTTAGGTGGTTCAGGACGTTGGTTAGGCCCTTGGCGCTGGACATTGCTCTTAACCAGTTCCTTTGGACGTTTATCTTTACTCCAGAGTGGCGCCATAACCAGGGTGTCATTGAAGAGGGCCCTTATATTGGCAGGGCCACCGGGCTAAGGTAGGGGACACCGAAACTCCTAAGGGAACACTGGTGAAGTAATAGGACTAATATTGCAGTCATTACTCCGAAAAGCCCTAAAAAGGCGGCTGCAACCATTAATGGGAAGCGAAGCAGCCGGATAGTAATGCCCAGGCTATACTGGGGTACGGTAAATGTGGCAATTCCGGTGAAGGCAACAACCATAATCATTAATGGTGATACGATGTTGGCTTGAACTGCTGCCTGACCGATTACTAATGCACCGGCAATACTGACTGCCTGCCCCACCGGGCCAGGCAGTCTTATGCCTGCTTCCCGGAGGACTTCAAAGGCTATCTCCATCAGTAATGCTTCCAGAAAGGCAGGGAAAGGAACCCCTTGTCTTGCGGCAGCGATACTGATAAAGAGGGTAGTCGGGATCATTTCTTGGTGGTAATTGGTTATGGCAATATAGAGGGCCGGCAGAATTAAAGCTATAAAAAAGAGATGTATCTGAGCCACCTAACGGCGGTGGCGTAATAAAATCTATTATAGTAGTCCTCCGGAGAGTCCAGGAGGGAAGTCAGCTCTCCTGGTAGGATTAAAACAAAGGGACTGTTATCAATAATAATAGCCACCCGGCCCTCAAGAAGGCCTCCCACAACCCTGTCCGGTCTTTCAGTAATACCTATTTGGGGGAAGGGGGAGTAGGGATGATCCTGAATTAAATGTTCAATATAACTGCTTTCAAGGACCGCATCAATATCTATGCCATCAAGCCTGCATCGTACTTCGTCCAGCAATTGTTTCGGTGCTATGCCCTTCAAATATACAACTGCCACGTTTGTACTGCTGATTCGACCAATTTTTTTGTTTTCTACCACTAGGTTAGGGGTCACTAATCTGCGCCTGATAAGACTAATATTTACTGTCAGGGCCTCTATAAAGGCATCCCGTGGTCCTCGAACGGCATTTTCAATGGTGGGATCTGATACACTTCTAAACTCATATCCCTTGCAACTAATAATAAAGGCCCGGGAATAACCTTCGATAAAAAGTACAACTTCTCCCCTAAGCAAGTAGCTAATGATATCCTGAAAGTTATCCGCCTCTGAGATCTGGGCCCTTGATATAAGTCCGCCGGAGAGTAGTAATTTCAACAATTTTGGACCGGAATTTTCCTGATACCTGTGGTCCAACAGAGGTTTCATTATTTCACTATCAAGAATACCGGGGTTAATCATATTGTCTAAATAAAACACTACAGCTTGAAAAGCTTCAGTTTCACCCAGTAAAAAATTACGTGTAACCAAATCAACGTTATGACCTAGCATAACGGTAACTCGATCAAGGTTTGCCTTTAGGGATATATCAACCTGCATCGCCTTAAGCTCCTCGCTGGTATAAACATGATTCAATTCAAGGCTATTGGAAGAATTTTTTTATTTGTGTCTGGTTTTTTTGCATTTTGACCAAAGATGTATTTTAATTTGTTAAAAAGTCCCACCCAARGGCCCCTTTCTGCCAATACCCGAGGCAACAAGAAACTAGTAGATAGTATTTTCTGTACTTTTAAAAATAATGTAGGTTAATTCACATATAACACCAAATGGAATAATATTTGGATTTGAACGCTGTTGCAAGGCAATAATGTACCTATGTGGCTAGGAAAAAGGAGAGGTATCTTTGAAATCGGAAAAGCTTTCTGGAGGGCAGCTTAGATTATTGATTATTGGGTCAGTGACAGTAATGGGACATCTTCTGATAGTTCCCCTGGTTTTTGACCAGGCGGGGAGGGATTCTTGGTTAAGCTTGGTTATAGCTATTGCTGCCGGGGTCATTTTAGCCTGCTCCTTAATAGGACTTGGCACCATTGTTCCCGAAAAATCAATGATACAAATAAGCAGCCAGTTATTCGGCAGTATATTAGGTGGGGTCGTTGGGCTTACCATGACAATTTTTTTATAACCACTGTAGCAATTACTCTGCGGGGATTAATGTCCTTTATGGGGACGGTTTTTTTCCTCAAACACCTTCCTGGGTGCTGGGATTATTTTTTTTAGCGGCATGTGTTTATACAACTGCTGCGGGCTTGCAAAATTTGGCCAGGGCTAACGCGATATTATTGCCTTTCCTTATCACCGCGGGAATTTTGGCCTGGGTTTTCACAAATCCAGATAAGGATTATCAGCTTATTCTTCCCTTTTTAGAACGGGGAATAAGTCCTGTCATTCAGGGAGCTTTACCTTTAGTGGGTTTGCTGGGGGAACTGGTTGTTGTCGGAATGCTTCAGCCATTTTTGAAAAAGGGAACGATACTATATAAAACTCACCTTACGGCTGTACTTGTTATTGGATTACTATTCATTGGACCATTAACCGGACCAATTGCTATGTTTGGAGAAAGGGCTGCGGCCAGAATGGACTATCCCACCTTTGCAGAGTTTAAATTTAGTGTTCTAATGGTTAACTTTCAATCCTTAGCGGTATTTCTATGGTTGGGAGGAAGCTTTGGCCGGATATCCCTTTACTACTACGCAGCAAACCTCAGTTGTTCACAAACTCTAGGGATAAAAAACTACAAAAAATTGCTCCTGCCAGTTGGCTGATGAGTTTTGCTATGGCCCAATGGTTATTTCCAGACTTACAGGCAGTAAAAATTTTTTAATTCATTTCTATTTTCCCGGTAGTGTTATCCTGGGTGTAATTTTTCCGATGTTACTGTTAATACTCCTTTATATAAAGAGATATATTCAAGGCCGATATCTTTTGAAGGAAGCCTAAAACACAAAATCTTCGGCAGGATCATACATTAGGTTATAGAATTAGTCTTAAAACAACCTAGAGAGGGAAGAATCTTTTATAAAGTCACCTGAATGGGAGGTTGGTTTTTATGAAGCAAAAGGTTGAGTGTATTTTGTGCGGGGAGAAGCTACAGCCGCACCAATATGGTGCGGCCGTAGTCATCCTTGGTAGTATAATATGTTCAGGCTGTGAGAAGAGAATCGTAAACCTAACCTGTGATGACCCTGATTACGAGGTTTACAGCAGGGGTCTTAAAAAAATTTGGTGTTGCAAAGAGGCGTGACTATGGGCAAGGGCCTCTTTCTTTTTTTCTAATCTAATTCTTCTATGGGCCAATTCAATATCAGTTTTTATTTGTCGTAAAGTTGTCAGATCAATTCCTGTTTGTGTAGCAATTTCCACATCACTCTGACCGCTTTTCCACGCCCTAATTAGGCGGGTTACGCTGGTACGGTATTTTTTTGACAGGGCCTTTTCATCTATTTCCGGAGCCTTGGGCTTGGCCATATTTTTACTCCTTTCAGAACATATATTTTAGTCATGGTCTATCATTAAATTCTCCGGCAGATTTGCTGACCTTTGTCGATAATTCTATTTTTCCCTAGATGTATTAAGCTATTAGGGCAAACAAATGGAAAATAAAATAATAACTAAATTGGCAGCTAAATTTTGTATGTGATAAAATTAATTGTTAAGATATTTTTATTGTATTAGTCTAAAAGAAACTTGGTTAAAAACAAAGCTGGCAAGTGGGTGTGAGGATTGGGTCAGAAACATGCACCCCTATGGGATGCCCTGGTAAATAATAAAGCAGCGGACAGGGCACAATTTCATGTTCCCGGGCACAGAGGGGGACGGGGAATTTCCTCTGATTTAAGGAAACTGTCTGGCTCTGATATTTTTGCAATGGATGTAACGGAATTACCCGGTACAGATGATTTGCATAATCCCCAGGGATCAATAGCGGAGGCTCAGCAATTAGCGGCGGAGCTTTACCAGGCAGATAGAAGCTTTTTTTTAGTTAATGGGACAAGCGTTGGTATTATGGCGCTAATATTAGCCTGCTGTGGCCCAGGAGATAAAATTATTGTGCCCCGTAATGCTCATCGCTCGGTATTGTCTGGCCTAGTAATGTCCGGTGCTTACCCTATATATTACCAGCCAGGCATAATTGAGAATTTTAATTGCCTAGCTGGACCGGACGTAGGCACTATCAATGGTCTGATGCAAAAATATGCAATTAAGGCAGTGTTGGCCATTAATCCAACCTATAACGGAGTTGCCGGGGATCTGGTTCCGCTGGCGGAGCTTTGTCAAAAGAAGGGCGTGCCTTTACTGGTGGACGAAGCCCACGGGTCACACTTAAGGTTTTACCCTGGTTTTCCACCGGATGCTTTAGGTTCCGGCGCCACCGCGGTGGTGCAAAGCACCCATAAAATGGGAGGTTCCCTTACCCAATCTTCAATACTTCATCTTAAGGGCCGGTTAATTTGTTATGACCGGGTGGCTGACGCCCTGCGTATGCTGCAAAGCACCAGCCATCCTATCTGCTTATGGCTTCCCTGGACTTGGCTCGCAGGCAAATGGCGTTATCGGGCAGGGAGATATGGGAGCAAGCTTTCTTACGCTCCAAATGGTGCCGCCATAGATTGTTAAAAATTAAAGGAGTCAGGGTGCTTGCTAGGGAACACCTGGAGAAGGCTGGGGCCAGATATCTGGACCCAACAAGATTAACCATATCAATAACAGGCTTGACAGGTTATCAGGTGGCGGAGAGACTGTTTCAAAAAGGTGTAATGGTGGAAATGCTGATCACAATAGTGTTGTTGCTGTGATATCATTAGGTACAACCAATGGGGACTGCGACGATTGGTAGCCGGTATCAAGGGACTAGCCTAGAGGGCGGTGTAGCTTATGAGAGTACTCGCAAAGTCACAAGAATTCCTGAGCCTAAAGTAGATTTAAGTCCCAGGGAGGCCTGGCTTAGGGGCAGGAAAAAAATGGCCATAGAAAAATGTTTAGGTATGATTAGTGCAGAAACTATAGCGGTATATCCTCCCGGTATACCGGTACTATGTCCAGGTGAGCGGATCACAGTGTCTGTGCTTGAGTATCTGCGGGAAGTGAGGGAGCATAGCTTTCACTTACAGGGACCCTCAGACACTAGTCTCAAAACCCTTACTGTCATAATCTAGGTGGTCAAGGAGGAAATATGCAAAAGGGAATTTTCGTCGTCTTTGAAGGGGTGGACGGTTCAGGGAAAAGTACCCAATTGGACCTTTTAAATAAATACTTTCAGAGCAGTGGTATTGAAACCTATACCACCAGGGAACCAGGAGGTACCCGTGTTGGTGAGAAGATCAGGGAAATACTTCTTGATCCGGACTTTTCCGAAATGCGTGAGAGAACAGAGGCGCTGCTTTATGCCGCTGCCAGGGCTCAACTGGTAGCCCAGGTAATTCGTCCAAAATTGGAGCTGGGCACAATTGTTTTGTGTGATCGGTATATTGACTCCAGTTTAGCTTATCAGGGTTATGGTCGTGGCATGGAGTTAGATTTTTAGTTAGCATTAACCGATTGGGAACGGGAGATTTAAAACCTGATTTGACCATATTGCTTGATTTAGCACCTGAAGAGGGACTGGCCCGCTCAAGAAAATCCAGACCGGCGGATCGTCTGGAAAGTGAGGCCCTTGACTTTCATAGGAAGGTTCGGGCTGGCTACATTGAGTTAAGCAAACAAAGTAATAATTACCTAATCCTTAATGCCAGGGATCCTGTGGATGTTTTGCATGGAGAAATAACTGCAGCGGTAGGTGGATTGTTAAGTGTCTAAATTAATGGATATAATTGGACACAAGGAGATATTACAGACCCTTAGGAACTCTATTAAGCGGGATAAGCTAGCCCATGCCTATCTTTTTGCCGGCCCGCCTGGTGTTGGTAAAAAACTGTGGCCGGTGCCTTTGCCCGGGTTTTACTTTGCGAAAATCCCAGGGAGGGTGATTTGTGTGGTGAATGTCGGTCATGCCGCCAGACTGAGGCGGGCAATCACCCGGATCTGCATCTAATACAACCAACCGGGGCAACACTAAAAATTGAGCAGATAAGAGAGTTGTTAAAGCAGGTACAGTTCAAACCTTACCAGGCACAGAGGCAAGTATTTATAATTGAGCAGGCCGATGCCATGACCCAGGAGGCGGCCAACTGTTTTTTAAAACCCTTGAGGAACCTGTGGGGCAGACTCTGTTCATATTATTAAGTAACCATCCCAATTTGCTGCTGACAACAGTTCTTTCCCGCTGCCTAACCTTTCAATTTCATGTACTAAGCAGCGGAGAGGTTACCCATATCTTGGCTAATAGTTTTGCCGTAGAGCCTGACAAGGCTGCAGAATTTGCCCCATGGCAGGGGGCAGTGTAGAAAGGGCCCTAAAACTGGCCAGCAATGACCTAGGTGCTCAAATTCGTCTTAAAATATGGAAAATTGTTGGCGAGCTACCCAGCATGGGTAATAGCCGGGCCTTAGCTTAGCTGAAGAGCTAGCTACCGATGGGAATAATGCCGGAGATAGTTTAGAGATAATGATGTTGTTGTTTAGGGATATGTTAGTCTATAATTATACATCAGATAAAAAATTGTTAATCAATCAAGACATGGTTGAAGAACTGGCCGAACATTCTTTAAGGTATGGACCGGCCAGGCTAATGTCCATTTTGGAAGAAATCAGGGAGCAAGGGAAAAAATATTGGCAAATGCCAACCCTCGCCTGACATTAGAGGTCTTGATGTTGAAAATACAGTCCTACGAGGATTATTTAATGTCAGTTAGAGTTGTGGGAATAAGATTTAAAACAGCGGGTAAAGTTTATTACTTTGACCCGGGGGAGATTGTATTGGAGAAGGGTGACCATGTGGTTGTGGAAACTACCCGGGGAGTTGAATTCGGCGAGGTGGTAGTAGCTGCCAAAGATGTTCCCGATGAAGAAGTGGTTGCCCCCCTGAAGCAGGTTTTGAGGAAAGCTACCCCGGAGGATCACCAGCAGGTGGAGGGGAACAGAGAAAAGGAAAAAACTGCTTTTCAGGTGGCAGTAGAAAAGATTGCTGCCCATGCATTGCCTATGAAGCTTATTAGTGTTGAGCAAACCTTTGACGGCAATAAAATTATTTTTACTTTACTGCGGACGGTCGTATAGACTTTAGGGAACTGGTGAAGGATTTAGCCGCCATCTTTAGAACACGTATTGAGCTGCGCCAGATTGGAGTACGTGATGAGGCGAAAATGATTGGTGGACTGGGATGTTGTGGCAGGGAATTGTGCTGTGCCTCCTGGCTTGCGGATTTTGCTCCTGTTTCCATTCGTATGGCTAAGGAACAGAATCTATCTTTAAATCCGACTAAAATATCAGGTATTTGTGGCCGTTTAATGTGTTGTCTGAAATATGAAAATGATGTTTATGAAGAAGCTAAAAGTGGATATCCAGATATAGGAACCCAGGTGAAGGCTCCAGAGGGCGATGGTAAAATAGTGGGTATCAACATTTTTAGAAACACTGTCAGTGTTGAGCTTCAGGAAAGTAAGGCTGTAAGGGAATATCCTTTAAGTGAGTTAAAAATAAAGCAAGGACGAGGTGAATGTAACTGTGGTTGCCCTGCCCGGCAGAATTAACCGCCTGGAACAGGCACTTCGTCAAATTTGTGATGAAGTAGACCGATTAAAGCAAGATGTAAAGGAATTGGAAGATGAGAATGCCCGACTGAGGCGAGAGATAGCAGCTATGTATCTGGGTGACGAACAGGAGACCAAAACAGAAAGAAAGCCAGGTGCCCGTAACCTTTGGGAGTTATATGATAAGGGTTTTCACATATGTAACCTTTACTTTGGCAAAGGAAGGGAAGGGGAATGTCTGTTTTGTTTTGCCCTAATGAGCAGAGGGGAACAACATGATCAGAGCTAATGGTTCAGGAATTCTCTACCTATGTGCTACACCTATAGGGAATCTTGAAGATATTACCTTGAGGGTATTGCGGATCCTTAAAGAGGTAGATTGTATTGCCGCAGAGGATACTCGACATACCAGAAAGCTGCTGAGCCACTTTGATATTCACACACCTCTAACAAGCTATCATTCCCACAGCAGTGAGTCCAAGGGACAGCAAATTATTGAACGGCTCCAGCAGGGCCAAAGTGTTGCGTTGGTTTCTGACGCCGGTTTACCTGGCATTTCTGATCCAGGGGCAGAGCTGGTTAGGCAGGCGTTGGACAAGGATATTGAAGTAATCCCCCTGCCTGGACCCTCGGCAGGTTTGGCTGCCTGGTGGCATCAGGCTTACCCACCAACAGGTTTGCCTTCGAGGGCTTTCTCTCAAATCAAAAGAAGGCAAGGCGAAAGCAACTGCAGTCACTAAAAATGAGAAAAGAACCATCATTTTTATGAATCTCCCCATAGATTAACAGATACCCTGGAGGATGCCTATAAGGAGTTTGGAAATAGGCAATGTGCTGTAGCCAGGGAATTGACAAAGATCCATGAAGAATTTAAGAGAGGCAGCTTATCAGAATTACTGGATTATTATAAACAGAAGCACCCAAGGGGTGAGATAACCCTTGTACTGGAGGGCAGCAAAGAGGAACGGGCGGATGAGGCTCGAGAGCAATGGACTGAACTTTCCCTAGAGGAACATGTTCAGCAAATAGAGGAACAAGGGGTTAGCTTAAAGGAAGCAATCAAAGAGGTTGCCAAACTGAGGGGTGTTCCCAAGAGGGACGTATATAGTCACATTCACAGCAAAGGATAGTATTTGGAAAATATGAAAGGCGCGAATATACGCGCCTTTCTGTTAAACAACCTTTTCTTCTTTTACACTTTCGCCCATGGCAATTGCGCACTGGCGACAAACCATTTTGCCTTTGTAATGCTGCACGTCCGATGCGTTCCCGCAGAACACGCAGGCGGGCTCATACTTGCGCAAAATGATCTTTTCGTTGTCGACGTAAATTTCTAGGGCGTCCTTCTCATCTATGCCCAATGTACGACGCAACTCAATGGGGATAACCACCCGACCCAGCTCGTCCACCTTTCGAACAATACCTGTGGATTTCAAACCGCTTCCCCTCCCTGAATGACATTCGACAAGAAACCAGATTTTACTACAGATAATCATACCAGTGTTAACCGAAACAGTCAATATTTTACTTTTATTTTTTGCGAAAAATGGAATAAAATTTACCATAATGGGGAACCCTTGACAGGTAAATCAATGTTAGTTAAAATCGTTGTTGAAAAACAATATAATTTAATCTAATAGGATATAGGCAATGATGGGAAGAGTAAAGTGGAGATAACCTAACAGAGAGTGGGGATAAGGTGGAAGCCCCGCAGGGAATTCCCTTGAACATGGTCCAGGAGCTTCCGGTTCGAAGGTAAAAAACCATTAGGGCTGGACGGTTTGCACCGTTAAAGCGTAATTAGTGCAGCTATATGCACTGACTGAGGCTGTTGCCGTGAGGTGCAGTGAATCAGGGTGGTACCGCGGAAAAGATACCCCGCCCCTGTATTTTAGAGGGGGTGGGTTTTTTATTTTTTGTTCTTGAATAGAATTGCAACTTAGAAGGATGAGTGCTTTGACACAAAAGCCAAGTTTTTATATTACAACCCCAATTTACTATCCAAGTGATAACCTGCATATAGGCCACGCCTATTCCACCGTTGCCTCGGATTCCATGGCCCGCTACAAGCGGCTGACAGGTTATGATGTTTGGTTTTTAACTGGGTCAGACGAGCATGGTCAAAAAATTGAGAGGGCAGCCCAGGCAAACAGCCAAACACCCAAAGAATATGTGGATAAAATTGTAGATGGTTTTAAAAGGCTGTGGGAAAGACTGGACGTAAGTTACGATGACTTTATTCGCACCACCGATGAACGCCACCGTATTGTAGTACAGAAAATATTTCAACAGCTTTATGAGCAAGGAGATATTTATAAGGCCGAGTATGAAGGCTGGTACTGTACTCCCTGTGAAACCTTTTTTACCGAATACCAGCTGGCCGAAGGAAAATGCCCGGACTGCCAGAGGGATGTAGAAAAAGTTCGAGAAGAGAGTTATTTTTTCCGTCAGTCAAATTATGCTGACAGATGGATGAAGTTTATTGAGGAAAATCCCGATTTCATTCAGCCCACCTCCAGGCGCAATGAGATGATTAGTTTTGTGAAGCAAGGATTAGAGGATCTATGTGTTTCTAGAACTACCTTCGATTGGGGAATTAAAGTACCCTTTGATCCTAAACATGTGGTTTATGTTTGGGTAGATGCCCTGACAAACTATATATCTGCCCTTGGCTATGGGCAAGGGAACGACAGCCTTTATAAAAAGTTTTGGCCGGCTGACATCCACCTGGTAGGCAAGGACATTGTTCGGTTCCATACAATTATCTGGCCCATCATGCTGATGGCCTTGAATTTACCTCTGCCTAAGAAAGTCATTGGCCATGGCTGGTGGATGCTGGACAGCGGTAAAATGTCAAAATCCAAAGGGAATGTGGTAGATCCCCACGTATTAGCGGATAAATACGGTGTGGATGCCGTTCGGTATTTTTTGCTTAGGGAGCTCCCCCTGGGGGCAGATGGGATATACTCTGAAGAAGCCCTGGTTAAACGGGTTAACATGGATTTAGCCAATGATTATGGGAATCTTTTGTCCCGGTCTGCCACCATGATGGAGAAATATCAAGGGGGAGTACTGCAGTCACCGGGTGCACCGGAAGGACCAGACGCTGAACTTATTGACCTTGCTGTAAGCGCACCGGCTAAAGTAGAGGAGTATATGTCAAAGTGTGACCTGGCTAACGCTCTGGCCACCATCTGGCAGGTTGTAGGTCGGGCTAACAAATATTTGGAAGAAACTGCTCCCTGGTCCCTGGCTAAAGGGGAACAACATGAAAGGTTAAACACCGTTTTGTACAATGTTGCTGAGGTTATTCGCTTCACTACCATTATGGCCAGCCCCTTTATGCCTAATTTGCCCGGTAGAGTGTGGCCCCAGCTGGGTATTGCTGATAAGTCTGAACTGCAAAGCTGGGAAGCCTGCGCTGGGCCAGCTTGCCAGCTGGGACCACTGTAAAACGGGGAGAGGTGCTTTTTCCGAGAATTGATTTAAAGAGCCTGGAACAAGAATAGGCGCGCAAAGTGAAGGGGTGCTTTAATTTGCTTATAGATTCCCACGTCCACTTGGATAATGAAAGGTTTAGTGAAGATCGGGAAGAGGTGCTGGATAGTGCCGGGACCAGCTTACTGCGGTAGTCAATGTAGGCTATGATTTAGAATCTTCCCGTAGATCCATTACCCTGGCAGAACAATACCCTTTTATTTTTGCGGCGGTAGGAGTTCATCCCCATGATGCTAAGGAGGTACCGGAAAATTATCTGGAAGAGCTAGCACGAATGATAGGGCACCCAAGGGTTGTGGCCATTGGGGAAATTGGACTTGATTACTATTACGATTTATCTCCCAGGGACGTGCAGCAGCGAATTTTTGAGCAGCAATTAGAACTCGCAAAAAAAACTGGTCTGCCTTTATAGTGCACAACCGGGATGCCCACGGGGATATTATGCAGCTTCTCAGCAAGCATGCCCCTTACCCTGGAGGGGGCGTTATGCATTGCTTTTCTGCCAGTTGGGAGGTGGCCAGGGATTGCATTAAAATGGGGCTTTATATTTCCCTGRCCGGCCCTGTCACCTTTGCCAATGCCGGTAAATTAAAGGATATAGCGGTGAATGTTCCCATTGATAGGCTTCTGGTTGAGACAGATTGTCCTTATCTGACCCCGGTTCCCATAGGGGTAAAAGAAATGAGCCTGCCTATGTTAGCCATGTGGCCGAACATATTGCAAAATTAAGGGGTATGGAGACTGAGGAAGTGGCAGCATTAACAGCAGCAAACACCATTAGACTCTTTAGACTTCCCGGTTTAGACCCAAAAAGGACGGAGGGGTAATGGTGGGCAAAGAGAGAGGCTTAGTAATTGTTTTTACCGGCAACGGTAAAGGAAAAACCACTGCCGCCCTAGGTTTAGCCCTGCGTGCCTGGGGTCACGAAATGAAGGTCCTGGTGCTGCAATTTATTAAAGGACAGATTTGTGGGGAACACCTGGCGGCAGATAAATTAAACAAGTGTATAGAGATTAGACCCCTGGGGTTAGGTTTTATTAATTTCAACGACCCGGCAGCAGTTGACCAACAAAAGGAAAAGGCTAAAGAAGCCATTAAACTAGCTGGGCAAGCCATGGCAGAAGGCCATCACATACTTATACTGGATGAGATACTTTATGCATTAAAATATGGTCTGGTGGAGTTAGAGCAGGTGATCAACTTGATAAAAAGCAAGCCTGAAGAACTTCACTTAATTCTCACCGGCAGGGATGCCCCGTCTGAAATAATAGCTCTTGCAGATTTAGTTACAGAAATGAAGGAAATAAAACATCCATATAAAGAAAATATTCCTGCCCAAAAGGGTATTGAGTACTAGGGAGAAGGGTATTCATTGAGAAGTATTGACTTGACCCACCTAATTACACAAAACATGCCGGTTTATCCCGGTACGAAGCCACCGGATTTCAAAACCGTTTGTAGCTTGGAGCAAGAAGGCTTTGTTGAAACAGAATTAAGCTTATACTCCCATACGGRAMCCATATTGATAGTCCGGCCCATATTATCAGTGGGGGGAAAACCTTGGACCTATTTGGCACCGAGTATTTTTTCGGCCCCGCTATGGTAATTGATGTTTCAAAGTCAAAGGAAATCAGCCTGGTCCAGCTTACTCCGTTACGTTCAGAATTGGAGCAGGTGAACTTTGTCATATTGTATACCGGATGGGATCGACACTGGGGGACTAAGGAATATTTCAAGGGCTTTCCTGTTCTAACTGCCGAGGCTGCCAAATGGTTGGTTTCCTTAAGGCTAAAGGGTGTCTGCATAGATGCCATTTCTGTGGATGCTGTAAAAGACACACCTACCTTACCAGTTCATAGGATATTGCTAGGGAATGATGTGCTGGTGATTGAAAATCTAACCAATCTGCATGAATTGATAGGGGTAAAAATAACCTTTTGCTGCTTGCCTCTTAAAACCCAACATGCGGACGGAGCACCGGCCAGGGCGATAGCCATTTTATAGACTTAAATTACAATGCTATAATGCCTGTTGCTAAACCTAAGGTTAAACATGAGGGTCCTGTACTTAAGTACAGGACCCTCATGTTTAAGCTATTAGTCATAAAATAGGCCCAGCACGGCCATTTTATGACTAATTATAAACCTGGAAACCTTCCCTAATAGTTTAGAGCACCGGACCGTAAGTGACATCATCAATCAAAGCGGAGCAGCCGTTCCAGGGCTGGGGTGTGAATACAAAGCTGATCATGACAGAGTTAGTGCCAGCTGGAGCTGTGCCGGTAAATCTAAACTGGCGGTAAGTATCATTTAATTGGTTAGAGGTTATTGTTTGTTCAGCGGTGGTTAGGACATTTCCGGCTGCGTCCAGGAACATCTGTTGGGCAACCAGCGTAAATTCACAGACCTGGGCGGATACTTTGATGGACCTTGCCCAGAAGCCCAACTCATAGGTGGTTCCGGCCACAATGCCGGGAACTGTTCTGACCAAGCTGGCCGGTCTGGTGGTGCAGGTGCCAAGGGCTGCGGCTAGACCTGTTCTGCGTCGGGCTGGGGGAAACATTTATGCAATCCCAAAAGGCCGGGCAATCGCCAATCCACTCCTCAAAGGTTTCCTCTTCAATGCCAAGCACAGGGCCATTGTCTGGATCAGGCGGGGTACAAATTACTGCCCAGATCTGGCGGGTCTCCAATACCTTCAACAGGAAAGAAACTGTGGCTATCTGGCGAATTTTATTTCTACCCATTAAATCCGCTGACAGGTCGATATCTACGTTGCGGAAGTCGATTTCTACATTGTTGGGATTTAAGACCGGGATAGGAGGAGTGAAATTAATGGTCCGAGTAAAGGGAATATCTTCGGGCATATGTCTTACATCATCATGCTTGTTAACATAATATACCTGCTTGTGGATGGTTCCGGTTACAACAATCCTCCTGAGCAGGGATGGACGGGTATAGGTGGGATCGTAAAAATGCACTGTGTCCATCGGGCCAATTGATTCGCCGGCCATTGGACTGGTAAATACCGGGGATGCCTCTAAATCACGTACCACCACATCGATATGGTCTACCTTTTTCACCTGCTCATCCGGGCAAGTCACGTTTTCCACCGTAAGGGAAGCCACTTGTTCGCCAACTACCAAATGTAGTTTAACCAACTGGCAAAAGTTGCCGTTTGGCATATGCCAATACCTCCTTCTAATTGTTTGTGGTCAAGCCCGGGCTATGATCCGGTTGACCGGGTGGTATAGTATATTCAAAAGTTGTCTAAATGAGGCTAGTCCTAGCGTTGTTATGGGTTGGTTATATTATCCAAATGGCATAGGCATAACAATTTGGAATTTTTTACCTCTCTACTGAATATAGTATATTAGGTTACTTCAATAACTATTTCGAGGGGGGAAGTACAATTTCCAAAGACTCAGCTTTCTGGATCCTTTTAGGATTGCTTGTGGTTAGTTTTTCCTTTATAGCCGGGTGTATGGTTTGGGGAAAACATATTGTTATTCAGGCAGATAACCGCAAATATCCTGTAATGCAATTTGGGGGAAGTGTAGGAGATGCTTTGAATAAGGCCAAGGTAACCCTAAGGGGAGCTGATATTGTTTACCCGCCAGTGGATACCCCTGTAGTCAATGGGCAAGAAATTATTGTCAAGAGAGTTGTTCAGGAGGGGATTTATTCTGACCAGCTGGTTGAATTTAAGCTGGAAAGGAAAACCGACCGAAAGCTTATACCAGGCCAGCAACAGGTAGTTCAGTACGGGAAATGTGGAGTTAGCAGAAGTCATTATTTGGCCACCTATCAGGATGGCCAAGAGGTAAAAAGGGAGGAAGTGGGACGAGAAATTATCAGGGAGCCTCAGCCCATGATAGTTGCTATGGGACCAGCAGCAACAGTATCCCGCAGCCAGATACGTATGACACTACCAGAAGTATGGAGGGTCAGGTGGAGAAGGTAATCACAGCGGTCTCCACTGCCTATACACATACAGGCTATCGAACTGCCACCGGCGTTACACCTTATAAAGGAGTTGTTTCCGTGGATCCTGGGGTTATTCCCCTTGGAACAAAACTTTTTGTCGAAAACTATGGACCTGCGGTGGCTATGGATACAGGTGGCGACATAAAGGGTAACCGTATCGACGTTTTCTTTGAAACACAGCAAGAGGCTATTTTCTGGGGTAGACGCACGGTAAAGGTTCATATTATGGAATAAAAGTTTCAAAATAATGGGTGACGGTGGCAAATATTATGCCGCGTCTGTTGTTTGTAGGAAGAATTTGACTGAATTTTTGGGGAGGACAGATTTAGCTTATGGGAGAATTAATAAGTAATGGAAATACATAAATGTAATTACCTGACAGCTATGAATGTAAGGAGGTAAATATAATGGATTGGTGTCCGGTGGAATGGCCCCCACGTCCTAAACCGGGGGAAATAGCAGTTACAAAAAGAAAGCAATCAGGCAAAAGGGCAGCCTTGGCTGGCTTTGTGGGAGTTTTTATTTTATTAATTATGGTAACAGCAGTTTTTGGCTATGCCTGGTGGTCCGAAAGATTAAATATTACCACCAATGCATCCGGCTATGTCCTAGAAACTATTTTGGGACAAAAGCCGGTGACAGTTTCGGTTGACGGAAAAACTATGAATACTAAGACAAAGGGTAAAGATGTTCAGCAAGTATTAGCTGAGCTGGGTATCAATCTAAACAGGAATGATCTGGTTAATCCTGCATTATCCGCTCTGATTACGAGGGATATGTCTATTAAAATAACCAGAGTTGATATGAAAACCGAGCATTTGGAAGCCCCCATTGCCTTTTCGGTGAATCGAGTAGCAAACCCTAATTTGGCTAAGGGGATGACCCAAAATATAAGGGATGGCAAAGAAGGCTTGGAGCAGCAAACCTGGCAAATTCGTTATGAGGATGGCAAAGAGGTTTCACGCACCTGTGTAGCCAGGGAAACTATAACTGGTGCGGAGAATGGCCTGATCCACTACGGAACCCAAGACACCATTAGCAGGGGTGGACAAACCCTAAGGTTTTCTGAGGCTAAAGATATGTTAGCAACTGCCTATACTTATACCGGCTATAACACTGCCACAGGTATACCGCCTGCCCCTGGAGTGGCGGCAGTGGACCCAAAGGTGATTCCCCTGGGCACCAGGTTATATATTGAAGGTTATGGTAAGGCCACGGCCTTAGACACAGGAGGCTCAATAAAGGGCGATCGTATTGATTTGTTCTATGAGACCAATGAGCAAGCAGTAAACTGGGGAGTAAGAAAAACTAAGGTATATGTTTTGGATTAGGGGGATGCCCCTATTTTTTTACTTTACTTGATTTAAGGGTTTGTTCATGATATTTTATCAGTACCCTGGGGTAAATAAATCCAGGATTTTGAGGTGTGTAAATGGATTGTATTATATTGGCCAATGGGGAGATAAAGGACTACCAGCAGTATAAGTATCTCTTTACCGGAAAGGAAATTATCATCTGTGCGGACGGTGGAGTTAACCATACACCGGAATTGGGGATAATTCCACAATTGGTAATCGGAGATATGGATTCAGCAAACCCAAAAATATTGGAACAGTTAGAGTTAAAGGGAGCCCAGATTATGAGGTATCCCAGGGATAAGGATCAAATGGACACGGAATTAGCCATTGCCCAGGGGATAAGCCAAGGAGCAACATCCCTTACCTTTCTTGGCTGTACAGGGGATAGATTGGATCATACACTGGCAGCTATTCATTTGTTGGTTCCCTTGGCCCTAAAAGGACTAGAGGTTAAGATAATCTCTGATAGCCATTTCATAACAGTGATTACACCTAAAGCCCCGGCAACCTATAAAGGCATTCAGGAGATATAGTTTCACTGTTACCCCTTACTTCAATGGTGAAGGGGATTACTTCCAGGGGACTTAGGTGGCCCCTGCAGAATTCAGCCCTAGAGTTAGGGAAGCCTTATGCCGTAAGTAATGAAATTACTGAAGGAGAGGTGTATGTTTCAATTTGCCATGGGGTACTACTGTTTATTAGTATAAAATGTGAGGTGATGAGTAATGGGCAATAAGGTTGCCTTATTTGTTGAGGATCTATACAATGATTTGGAATTCTGGTATCCCTACTATAGGATGCAGGAAGCAGGTTTTGAAGTTGTTATTGTAGGAACGGGCAGAACTGAGGTATTTAATAGTAAGTTTGGCATGCCCGCTAAGGCAGATATTTCCTCTGAGCAGGTTAATACCGAAGATTATGCAGCGGTAATCATTCCAGGTGGCTTTGCTCCTGATAAAATGCGCATTGACAAAACATGCTCAGAATAGTGCAGGAGATGTTAAGCTCCGGCAAGGTTGTGGCCTCGATTTGTCATGCCGGCTGGGTACTTGCTTCGGCTGGAGTGTTGAAGGGCAAAAAGGCTACGGCCTGCATAATGATCAAGGACGACCTAGTTAACGCGGGAGCAGAGTACATAAACCAGGAAGTGGTTGTTGACGGAAATTTAATCACATCCAGGGTACCTGATGATTTACCGGCCTTCTGTCGGGAAATATTAAAACAACTGGGCTAGACTAGAGAAGTTTCTTTTTTCCTGATTAGGTGGTAAAATATTAGAGAATAAATTAATAATTAACACCAGGGGAGCGATACTGCTGAGAAAGGTTAAGACCTGACCCTTATTACCTGAATCTGGATAATACCAGCGCAGGGAGGTAGAGTATGCGTTATTTTGGTGTTCTTTATTTTTTAGAGAACGCCTTTTTATTTTCCTAAAAACACCAACGGAGGGGAAGCATGAAGCATGTATTAACAGTGGCCGGATCTGATTCCTGTGGTGGTGCAGGGATACAGGCAGACTTGAAAACCTTTAGCGCCCTTGGTACATACGGAATGAGTGTTATCACTGCCGTCACTGCTCAAAATACTACAGGTGTAGTGATGGTTCGGGAAATGGACCCTGAAATGGTTGCCGCTCAAATAAATTGCATTTTTGAGGATATTAAAGTTCATGCAGTTAAGGTGGGGATGGTCTCCAGTGCAGAAATCATTACTACCATCGGTAATTGTTTAGCCCGGCATAGGGCGGTAAATATTGTGATAGATCCGGTTATGGTATCTAAAAGCAGGTGCAACCTGCTTAGACCCGAGGCCTGTGAGACCTTGGTAAAGGTGCTGTTTCCCCTGGCCACAATAGTAACTCCAAATATTCCCGAGGCTGAGGTTATTGTTGGGGGTACAATCACCTCTCTGGAAGATATGAAGGGGGCTGCGGTGAAGATTTATAACAAGGGGGCCAAGAATGTAATTGTCAAAGGAGGGCATATGGAAGGCCCGGCAATAGATGTGCTCTATGACGGTAAACAATTCTTGCAGTTTTCCGGCGAGAGGGTGGCAACCACCAATACCCATGGAACCGGGTGCACTTTTTCATCAGCCATTGCAGCTTACCTGGCCAGGGGGTTAACCATGACTGAGGCTATTGAGGGAGCAAAAAAATATATCCATAGAGCCATTGCCCATTCCTTTCCCATAGGGAGGGGAGTAGGGCCAACCAATCATTTTCACGAGCTTTATGAAAAGGCAGGATTATTAGATTAATGACTGGAGGAATTTATATGACACAATTATTAGCAGCCAGACGGGGAGAAATCACTCCCGCCATGCGCCGGGTAGCCGAGAAGGAAAAGGTAAGCCCCGAGTTTGTTAGGGAGGGAGTTGCCGCAGGAACCATCGTCATACCCGCCAACATCAATCATAAAAGCTTAGATCCAATTGGCTTTGGAAAGGGTCTAAGCACCAAGGTAAATGCCAATATCGGCACTTCTACCAGTTTTCCCGATATAGAAAGGGAATTAGATAAACTTCAAGTAGTCCTGGAGGCCGGTGCCCATGCGGTGATGGATCTAAGCACCGGCGGAGAAATTGACAAGGGTCGTAAGAGGATTATTGAGGAAAGCACCATAGCCGTTGGAACAGTGCCTATTTATCAGGCCTTTTTAGAAAACCGGGAAAAGCGTGGCAGTATGATTAGTATGTCCGGGGAAGATTTGTTTGAAGTGGTGGAGAGGCATTGTGCTGATGGGGTGGACTTTATCACAGTTCACTGTGGCGTAACTTTAGAAGTCCTTGGAAGATTGAAGCAACAGACCCGTATTACCGACATAGTGAGCCGGGGAGGTTCCTTTTTGACCGGGTGGATGCTCCATCATGGTTTGGAAAATCCATTGTATGAGCAGTATGACAGGCTGCTGGATATTTGTTTAAAATACGATGTAACCCTAAGCCTGGGGGATGGCCTGCGGCCAGGGTGTTTAGCAGATGCCACCGACAGATCCCAGATTCAAGAGCTCATTGTTTTAGGTGAATTGGTGGACAGAGCCAGGGCTAAAGGGGTTCAGGCCATGGTGGAAGGCCCCGGCCATGTACCCTTAGACCAAATAGCTGCCAATATACAAATTCAAAAAACCCTTTGCAAAGGGGCTCCCTTCTATGTGCTTGGGCCCCTGGTTACTGATGTAGCACCCGGTTATGATCATATAACTGCCGCCATTGGAGGCACTGTGGCAGCAGCAGCCGGGGCTGACTTCCTCTGCTATGTAACCCCTGCGGAACACCTGGGATTACCTAATATGGATGATGTCAGGGAAGGGATTATGGCTTCCCGACTGGCTGCCCATGCGGCAGATTTGGTCAAGGGCATACCGGGAGCCATGGAATGGGATAATGAAATGGCCAGGGCCAGGAAAAATCTAGATTGGGAGAAACAAATTGAGTTAGCCCTGGATCCTAAGAAGGCTGCCAGGCTAAGAAAGGAACGCAACCCCGAAAACCATGAAGCTTGCTCCATGTGCGGTGATTTTTGCGCCATGAAGGTAGTTGCAGAGTATTTGGGCAAAGAACCAGAATCCTGCTAGTTTTGCCAGTGAAAAATACTGGGGGAATTTTTTTGGAATATATCTTTTTTGTCGATTTTGACGGGACAATCACCGTTAAGGATACCTGTGACATGTTGATTGAGGGTAATAACAACCCCAAATTACAACATATCAACGAACTATGGGAAAGGAAGCAGATTTCCACCCCGGAATGTTCCAGGCTTCTTTTCAAAGAAATGAACCTGGCCAGGGATGCCATTAAGGTTCTAATCAGGGATGTGGAAGTGGATCCGTTTTTTGCAACCTTTCTAGGTCTATGTAAAGCTAATGATTTTTCAGTAGCTGTGGTAAGTGATGGTTATGACATGATCATTAAAGGAGTACTAGAAAAGGAAAAGTTGGAGGTTCCCTTCTACTCCAATTCACTTAATTATATAGATGAATTCTTGGCTGAATTCCCTTATTTTAATAATAGCTGCGGCAGATGTGGGACCTGTAAGACTGAGCTATTAGAGGGGTTATCCCACCCGGGAATAAAGAGGGTTTACATTGGCGATGGAATGTCAGATTTTTGCCCTGCCTCCCATTGTGAACTGGTTTTTGCCAAGGGAAAGCTCAAGGATTACTGTATTAATAATGATATTAGCTTTAAACCATATGATAGCTTCCGGGATATTATTGTATGGCTGCAAAGGGAGGGGTGCCGGTGAATATTGTTCTAAACGGAAGAGAACTCACCCTAGCTGAGGCAACAACTATAGAAAAGTTAATTGAGCAAAGGGGACTAAGGCCTGACACGATCATTGTGGAGCATAATTTACAAGTGGTTAAACGAGAACTTTGGAGCAGTATTATGTTGAAGGAAAATGATCAGGTAGAAATTTTAAGATTTGTGGGAGGGGGATAGGGACGTGAAGGATATATTTTCAGTGGGTGGTAAGGAGATAGCCAGCCGGCTCTTTTGGGTACAGGTAAATACCCCTCTAACAGGGTAATCCCTCAGATAATGGAAGCCTCAGGCTCCCAGGTATTAACGGTGGCCATTAGACGTGTGGACACAGATTTTGAGGAAGAGAACATTTTAAAGTATATACCTAAGGATGTAGTCCTAATGCCTAATACCTCGGGAGCCAGGAATGCCCAGGAAGCCATTAGGATTGCCCGTTTGGGCAGGGCCGCAGGTTGTGGAGATTGGGTAAAAATTGAAGTGATTTCCGATAACCGGTATCTTTTGCCCGACAACTATGAAACCATAAAGGCTACTGAGGTTTTGGCAGCAGAGGCTTTCAGGTATTTCCCTACATGAGCCCGGATTTAATGGTGGCCAAGGAACTGGAAAAGGTTGGAGCGGCTGCCGTTATGCCCCTGGGAGCGCCAATTGGTAGCAACCGAGGACTAAAAACAAGTGAGCTGATACGGATATTAATTGCAGAAATATCCCTACCAATAATTGTAGATGCGGGGATAGGCCGACCTTCTGAGGCTGCGAGGCAATGGAGATGGGTGCGGCGGCAGTGCTGGTTAATACTGCAGTGGCCACAGCCAGAGATCCGATAATTATGGCCCGGGCCTTTGGGCTAGCGGTGGAGGCAGGGCGTGCGGCCTTTTTGGCCGGACCTGGGGCCACCTCTGAGTATGCCAGTGCCTCATCACCCTTAACTGGCTTTTTGCATACTTAAGAAATCCGGCGTGTAAAGGAGGGAAGGCAATTGAGCTATTCTCAAAGGATACAAGAGTATAAGGAATTTGATTACCAGGGCTATTTTAATAGTCTGTCAGGTGAAGATATTAAGAGAATAATATATAAGGGGCGTCTCTCAGAGCTAGATTACCTGGCACTCCTTTCACCTGCTGCCGAAGCACATCTAGAAGAAATGGCCTGGCAGGCACATCGATTAACTATTCAGCACTTTGGCAGGTCAATTTTGCTTTATACCCCTATATATTTAGCTAATTATTGTGTTAATAGCTGCCTTTACTGTGGCTTTGCACTTCAAAACCATATTAAGAGGGCCAGCCTTTCCCTTGAAGAGGTGGAGGCAGAGGCAAGGGCTATAGCAGTCACAGGATTAAAGCATATACTAATTCTCACAGGTGAATCCAGGAAGCACTCCCCCGTAGCATATATCAAGTCCTGTGTGGAGATATTGAAAAAGTATTTTTCATCAATAGGTATTGAGATATACCCTTTGGAAGAGGAAGAATATGAGGAATTAATATCTTCAGGGTTGATGGATTAACTATTTACCAGGAGGTATATGACCAAGGGGTTTACAAGGAGCTGCATCCCGCCGGACCCAAGAGGGATTACCATTACCGGCTGAATGCTCCCGAAAGGGCCTGCCGGGCAGGGATTAGGACGGTCAATGTTGGGGCCTGCTGGGTTTAAATGATTGGCGACAGGAGCCTTTTTCACCGGCCTGCACGCCAACTATCTGCAAAATAAATTTACTGCCGTAGAGGTGAGCCTATCTGCCCTAGGATGAGGCCCCATGTGGGTGGTTTAGAGCCAAGGATTATAGTTTCTGATAAAAATCTGGTGCAGTATATTTTGGCCTACCGAATTTTTATGCCCAGGGGAGGCATAACCCTTTCTACCAGGGAATCGGCTTCCTTGAGGGATCATCTGTTAAGATTAGGCATAACTAAAATGTCTGCAGGGTCCTGTACCTCTGTGGGTGGGAGAGCAAACTTAGAAGCGTCCACTAATCAATTTGATATCTCTGACCCCAGGGATGTGGAGGCCATGATTAAAATGCTTTATGAGCAGGGCTATCAGCCTGTTCTTAAAGATTGGCAAATAATCTAGGGGGCCGATAATGGGACAGCTGGAGATAGCTTTAATAAAGTTTTTTGGCGAAGAAGGACTAGCCCGGATACAGAGTAAAAGAATAGGTCTTGCCGGGGCCGGGGGACTTGGCTCCAACTGTGCCCAAATGCTGGTTCGCTGTGGTTTTAGGAAACTAACCCTTGTAGATTTTGACAAAATTGAAATGAGCAATTTAAACAGACAATTTTTCTTTATGAGTCAGGTAGGCCAACCAAAGGTTGAAGCTCTGAAGAAGAACTTATTAGATATTAACCCTGACCTAGAAATAAGGCTGTTTGAAAATAAAATCGAACCTGCCAATGTGGCACAATTTTTTTATGATTGCGATGCAGTAGTTGAGGCATTAGATAGTCCTGTATATAAGCGGTTAGTTGTAGAAAGTTACCTGGGAAGCGGCAAGCTTGTGGTGGCAGCTTCTGGGTTAGCCGGTTGGGGCCAAAGGGATCAGATAAAAACCCATAAAATTAAAGATGATTTTTTTGTGGTGGGGGACCTTGTTACAGAAGTGGATGAAAACAGTCCGCCGGTTGCCCCGGGTGTGGTCTTGGCAGCAGCTAAACAGGCCGATGTAGTACTTAGCTATTTCTTAGGAAAAAGAACTAAAGGGTGATTAAAATGACTGACAAAAGGTCCTTGGCCCAATTATTACTGGCTGATATTTACGGGATTACAGCCGAGGAATTATCTTTAGGTCGCAGTAACATTGAGATAGTAAAGCAAATGATCGCAGAGGGAATAACTGTAATCCAGTATAGGGAAAAGGATAAAAAGGCCCGGGAAAAATACCATGAGTGCATGAAGATAAGGGAACTTACTGCACAGGCAGGGGTGACCTTTATAGTAAATGACGATATTGATCTGGCTATGATTGTAGGTGCCGATGGAGTGCATATAGGGCAAGAGGATCTGCCACCAGAAAAGGTTAGGGAGCTGGTGGGCAGTGAAATGCTCATTGGCCTTTCCACCCACTCTCCGGAACAGGCCATGGAAGCACAGAAAAGCAAAGTGGTGGACTACATCGGGGTAGGGCCGATATATCCTACTGGCACAAAGAAGGATGTTTGTGCACCTGTGGGATTAGAATATTTAGAGTATGTGGCTAATAAAATTGACTTACCCTTTGTTGCCATTGGGGGTATTAAGGAGCATAATATTGGAGAGGTTGCCGAAAGGGGGCGAGGTGTGTGGCTCTGGTCTCGGAGATAGTAGGCAACTCAGATATACAGGCCAAAGTTGCAGCCATTAGGAAGGCTATGAAAGAATCCTAGACTTTATCATAAAATTATTAATGGCCTAACAGAATTTTAAAGGGGCTTTTTAGACATAGCGGGTATAATATAAGTATAAAATGTATGGAAGGAACGGTAAATAATTGCGTGAACTAACTTCGCCCGCTGTTGTGAGGCAGATCATTAATAGCCACGGCTTCAAGGTACGTAAGCTTTAGGCCAGAACTTCTTACTGGATGCTAATATCATAGATAAAATTGTTGATGCTGCCCATTTAACCCAGGAGGATCTGGTATTTGAGATTGGACCGGGTCTGGGGGTTTTGACCAGGAGAATTGCCCAATCAGCCGGGAAGGTTTTAGCAGTGGAGATTGATCAAAATCTACTCCCCATTTTGGACGATACCTTAGGACACTTACCAAATGCTGAGGTGGTTCACGGAGACGCTTGAAAATTAACTTTGATCAATTGGCCGCTGACCGAACTGACAAACAATTTGGTCCCGAAGGTAAGGCCTATAAACTGGTGGCAAATTTGCCTTACTACATAACTACACCAATTCTTATGCATATGCTAACCGGAGGCTTTAATCTGGATATACTGGTGGTTATGATGCAAAGGGAGGTTGCCGAAAGGCTGCAGGCTTCACCTGGAGGAAAGGATTATGGCAGTCTTAGTGTGGCTGTGCAATACTACACCGTTCCAGAGGTGGTTATCAGGTCCCTAAGACCGTTTTCTTCCCGGCCCCGGAGGTGGATTCAGCGGTAATTCGCTTGACCCGGAGGAAGTTTCCCCCGGTTACCCTAACCAGTGAGGAAACCTTTTTTAAGGTTGTTAGGGCTGCCTTTGGACAGAGGAGGAAAACCCTGATAAATTCATTAACGGGTTCTGGCTTAGCAAGTAAGGAGACATGGAGTGAGGTGCTGGTTGAAACGGGTATTAATCCAACCAGACGTGGTGAGACCCTTTCATTGGATGAGTTTGCTGCACTGGCTAATACATTTGAAATGAGCATAAGGGGCTAAAACCGCAACGAATACTGCCCATGGAGGCCCACATATGGATTTTGCTAGCCCATCAAAGGGGAAAATGAATTTTGAAGAGATGATGGAGGATATCTTAAATTATATCAAGGGACTTCCCTGCTCATCTTACAAAATTGTGGTGGGAACAGACTCCCAGGTAAGACGGGAAACCTGCTTTGTTACGGCAGTAATCGTCCACCGAAGGGGAAAGGGGGCCCGGTTTTTTATCGAAAGCTGAGCCAACGTAAAATCATTAGCCTGCGTCAAAAGATTTTCTATGAAACTACCATGAGTTTGGAACTGGGGGCTAGGATTACTGATTATCTGGCCAGAACAGGTATGGAAGAGTTAAATGTAGAGATACATATTGATGTTGGGCGCCAGGGAGAGACCAAGGACCTAATTCGTGAGGTTGTGGGTATGGTTACCGGGAGCGGCTTTCAGGCTAAGATAAAGCCTGATTCCTTTGCTGCTTCCAGTGTTGCGGATAGGTATACTAAATAAAGAATAGGTTAGATAAAACCTGGGGCAGCCGGAATATAATAGATAAAGTTAACGCCACCATTGCTGGTGGCGTTAGCC
Source organism: Desulforamulus aquiferis (assembly GCA_004143605.1). Classification (GTDB taxonomy): domain Bacteria; phylum Bacillota; class Desulfotomaculia; order Desulfotomaculales; family Desulfotomaculaceae; genus Desulfotomaculum; species Desulfotomaculum aquiferis. Next base: position 22,570 of record AWVY01000033.1, on the reverse strand, counting down.
TGTTGAAAAAGATATAACTGGGTTTTAATAATCCCGAACAGCGACATTCGGAGCAGTGGAAACAGCGCTTCGCGAAGCTGAGGATGCGAAATGGKTGAGMGGACATGGATGTCCGCGAAAGCCTGAGGTAAACACGCTGTTTACTCGAAGGCAGCCCATTTTCGCCCGATGCAAGGGATTAGCGCTGTCCACTGCGGAGATAGGAGTCGGGAGGGATTATTAAAACCCGAAGGTAGTTTTTCGACAGCCTAAAAATATTGCAGTATAAAAAGGGGGACGATGACAAATGAAAATTGCTATGCCAGCAAGGAACGGTCAGGTCAACGAGCATTTTGGTACCACCCAGGAGTTTGCCATTATTGAACTAGAAAACAATAAGGTAAAGAGCCTGCAGATTTTATCCAATGAAGGCCTTCAGCACAACCATGGTGGTATTGCCAACATGCTGAAAAACGAAAAAATTGAGGCCATTGTTTGCGGAGGTATTGGTGGTCATATGATCCAAGCCCTGGAGCAACTAGGTCTAAAGGTCGTGAACGGTGCCTCCGGCCCACTGGAAAGTGTAGCCGAGGCCTATGCAGCAGGTTCCTTAGTAACTCGCCCAGTGAGCTGTGGCTGCGGCGGCGGACATCAACATCATCATCATCATCATGGTGGCGGAGGATGTCATCACTAGAAACACTGCAAAGGGTTGTTGCGAAGCGAACTTAATAGTTCGTAGCAACAACCCTTTTTTATTAATTCTCCTAAAGCAAGCCCATTTTTTGGCAGCTTCCCTTAATTCTGGTCGGTGATCCGGGTGGGCGATGTTGATAAGGGCCTCGGCCCTTTGTTTAAAGGTACGGCCAGATAGTTTTGCCACACCGTATTCCGTAACAATATAATCAACGTCATTTTTACTGGTGGTTATTACTGTGCCCTCACGGAACATGGGTACTATTTTTGACTTGTTTTTGACGGTTGAATGTAGGACAATAAAGGCTTTTCCCCCTGGGGCCTGTACAGCGCCCCTCACAAAATCCACCTGCCCCCCGGTTCCGCTGTACTGGATAGGTCCGATGGTTTCCGAAGCACATTGGCCAAGCAAGTCAACTTCTACAGTAGCATTTATGGAGACCATTTTTATATTTTTCCCAATGGTATTTGGGTTATTGGTATAGGAAACGGGATGCAGCTCAAACATGGGGTTATCATTAATAAAATCATACAGCCGCTTGGTACCAAGGGCGGCACAGGCCAGAGATTTACCAAAATGAATTGATTTGGCGTTGTTTGTAACAGCCCCTGCCTCCATCAAATCTACCATGCCGTCGGTTAAAATCTCAGAGTGGATACCTAAATTTTGTTTTGTTAGAAGTGCCTGGGCAACTGCATTAGGAATTTTACCAATCCCAAGCTGCAAGGTTGAACCATCCTCAACAAGCTCCGCAACATGCTGACCAATAGCCAGATCTTCCGGTCCCATATCCTTTGAGGGAAGTTCGGGAAGGGGGGAATCGTCCTCTACCAGATAGTCCGTCTGAGTAACATGTATAAAAGTATTGCCATGGGTTCTGGGCATGTTGGGATTAACAACCAGCATGATCTTTTTAGCCTTTTGGGCAACGGTGGTTGTGTAATCAATGGAAGCACCAAAGCTGAAGAAGCCAAATTTATCCATGGGTGAAACTGTCGCCATTAGGATGTCAACTTCTATGTATTCAGCAAAAAGCCGGGGGGAGAGATAAAAATAATTTGGCATTATATCAAAGCGACCGGTCTGTACCCCGTTTCGACTTGCCCCACTGGTAAACCAGGATACATGGCTGAAGTGTTTTTCCATGCCAGGTTGGAGGTATTTTGACGGGCGCATGGGAATCATTTGATGAATTCGAACGTCCCTGAGCTCTTCCTTTCGATCAGCCATGGCATCCAGTAATATAGGTGTTTCAGCAACGCCAAAGGCTACCACTACATCGTTATCTGATTTAATGCCCTTTACTGCTTCGGCAGCAGACACTAACTTACTGTTATACTGATCTCGCAGTACTTGGGGGTTACTGGTTACCTTTCCTCTGTCTTGCCAGGCCATTAAAGCCCCTCCCTTAAAACTATTTATATATTGTACAAGATATTCTACAGAGCAGATTCTCCGCAGGGTCAATAATTCCTTCATAGATACAATATTATGGTATAGGATGTACGGATTGTTGAAAAATAAGATTGATGAAAGGTGGAATTACTTTGCCCTGGCTTATAGCTGGAGTTATCTCCTGGATCATATTTTATATACTTGTGGATTTTAAACAACTTAGGCGGACTGTTTACGCCGGGCTTTTCGCCTCTCTGATGGCTACTTTTGTGGATTGGGGAGGTCAGAGATTAGGATTTTATAGGTTTGACGAGATGCTCCTGCCAATTGCAAATGCTCCCATATTCTACATATTCGGGCCTGTATTTGTAGTTGGAGTTCTCTTTGCACAGCATTTGCCTAGAAATAAAAGCCTACAAATAGTTAATATTTTTATAGTTTCTTTATTATACCTGTCCTTGGAATATTTACTCATCCAGACCAATGCTGCTAGACATCTTAACTGGCACCTTTTAGCAAGCTTCTCAGTAAATTTAGCAGCGTTTACAATCTTAACCTATGTTATACGTATGTTTAACCTATCACCAAAATTTGATAGCTTATTTAGGCTATAGGTTTAAAAACCCCCGTTTTTTTAAGCAAAACGGGGGTTTAAACACTAGCTTTTAGTTGCTCAGGGGTAGGGAGACCAACCAGCGTAGATATTGTTGGGGTAGACCAAAGAATTGGGCGCCGCTGGACATCTTTTCCAGATAACGACGGCCTGGCAAAAATGAACCTTCAGGATGGTTCGGTAGCTATCGCAACATAGTGGCCCAAAGGAAGATTTAACCACAGTGCGAACCTTCCGGTACTCTTCGCTGCTGTTTTGATTGCCATCCAAAATTTCATTACCACCTGGAGGTAAGCAATAGATTATGCCCCAGACCTGATCCCCAGGGGATCTTTCAACACCGGCGATTCCTCCACCTGCTTTGTTTGCCTGTTGAAAACCAATCTATAGCCTTCCAGGACTGCCCTGCATAAAAAGTGACTGCCGGGGCAGCGCTCCTGGTACATACGATCAGGATTAAGATTCGCTCCATAAGCAAAGTACAATCTACCTTCACCGGCCAGTTCGATCAAGTAATCCGCGACCATTTGATCTACGGCCTTTTGAGCTTCCTTTGGGGTGAGAAAGCGGCACAAAGTTAGTGGCTTACCGGCGTCCTCATCGAGGGAAAAGATTAAGCCCAGTTTTTTTAAGGACTCAATAACTTCCGGTAGTTCTTCAGCATTTAAATTGCCACGATTTACTATGGTTTGGAATGACGGTGCATTATCTGCCTCTCGAATGATACTTAAAATCGTTATGGGCCTATCTATATCTGGCAAGCTTATTCCTCCTTTCGGGGATTAAAATCATAGAATTCGACCTGTGATAGGCTATTTCCTCTTTGAATTTATTGTAATGAAATTTAAAGGATTAAATACTCTTTTATAGTATATTAGCTTAAGGATAAAATTGACTTTACCATCTTTAGGTTGGTAGAATAAGCCCAGTGACTGTAAATGGAGGTAGTATTTTGATGGTGCATGATTATTTAGTACGGGCTGTTGCTAAGGATGGTAGCTTTAAAATATTTTCCGTACTCACTACCAGTACTGTGGAAGAGGCAAGACAGCGTCACAACCTATGGCCGGTGGCCTCTGCAGCTTTGGGCAGGACCATGACCGCTGCCCTATTATTAGGGACCAATTTAAAGGGTGAAGATATTCTTACTATAAGGGTTCTGGGTGACGGACCCTGGGTGCTATTTTAGTCTCAGCCAATTCCAAGGGTGAGGTTAGGGGATATGTACAAGAACCACAGGTTCATTTGCCCAGTACTCCGAAAGGCAAACTGGCAGTGGGAGCGGCTGTCGGCAAGGGATTTTTACATATTACCAGGGACTTAGGTTTAAAGGACCCCTTTACGGGAAGTGTAGAATTGGTATCTGGGGAAATAGCTGAGGATATTGCCCACTATCTGATAACCTCGGAGCAGACTCCTTCAGCTCTGTCATTAGGGGTTTTGGTGGAAACAGACAACTCTGTGGTTGCTGCCGGAGGACTGTTACTACAACTGCTTCCCCAGGCAGAGCAAAGTGTCTTAGATACAATAGAGAAAAATTTGTCAAAGCTGCCCCCCATTAGCTCACTAATCAAAGACGGGGAAACTCCAGAGGATATCATCAACAGGGTTACGGAAGGTATTGAAGTGAAAATACTGGAAACAAAGCCCGTGTGTTTTTGCTGCCAATGTTCAAGGGAGCGGCTGGAAAATTTACTTATAGGTATTGGCAAAGAGGAGGTTTCCTCCATGCTTGAAGAACAGGGGGGGGCAGAAATAAATTGCCACTTTTGTTCAGAGAGATATACCTTTGACAAGAAGGATCTGGAAAATGTATTAATAAAGATAGAGAGCCAGGGGAAGAAAAAAGACGACTAATCAAAGTCATAACTATAAAAGGAGTTGACCAAAATGATTACCCATATCGTATGCTTTAAGCTTATCGACGCAGTCCTGAAAGTGTTCAAAAGGCTAGGGAATTATTAATGGGAATGGAGGGCAAGATACCCCAACTGCGCCACCTGGAAGTGGGTGCAGATGTACTTCACACAGAAAGATCCTATGACCTGGCACTGATTACCAAATTTGATTCGTTGGAAGATTTACAAACCTACCAGGTGCATCCGGTTCATGTGGAAGTGGCCAATTACCTTGCCAAAGTAAGAGAGGCCGCTGTGGCTGTAGATTTTGAATCATAAAAAAAGGTCCGGCAATTGCCGGACCTTTTTATTATTCATCGACCCGAAGTTTTTGATAAGACAGGAAGGAATAAACAGTAGTAACTACAATTGGGAGTAAAATTCCTACCATGACTAAGGCAAAACCCATTGATGGAGGGGTGAAAACTCCCAGAAGAGCGACCAGGCCTCCGGCAACCATTAGCTTGCCGCCTAGCCGATGGGTTTTATTCCAAACCTCTTCACTTGCTAAGGTCCAGGGCAGTCTGAACCCAAGGGTGTAGTTATACCTTACCTTGCCCATGTAATTACCAATTACTATAATGAGAAGGGGAATGGCTATTCTAACCATAAGGGAAATATTTATATCGTAGCCTAAACCCACTAATAGGGTGAATAGGTTAAGCACAACCATCAAAGCAACAGTGGCCAGTCGGATTTTTTCATAGCTTGAGGCGAATTTTAAATAATTTTCCTTTTTGGGATCAATTTTAGGTATGAAGGTCATCAAAAGGTATATGCCAAGGGGCAGCAATGGTAGGATAAAGGCCGCAACAGATTTATGGGAGTAATTATCTACTTCCCCCTTTATATTCCAGTGTGTGGGTACTGATCAGGGAGATATGGGTAGAATGAAGCGCAGACACCCCAAAAAATGATAAGTATTATAACTGTAAGCCAATTCAATTTGATCTTATTTTGATTCGACATCATCTTTACCTCCTTTTTTAATAAAGCCGGCAAACCATCCATGACCTCATCCAGTACCGTGGTATTCAAGGAATAGTAGATGAACTGTCCTTTGCGCTCGTCTATTACCAGCCGGCATTTTTCAGTACACTTAGATGATGGGATATACTAGGGCGGGAAATGTTAAAACGGTCTGCAATTTCTCCGGCGGTCAGGTCCTTATCCTGCAGCATCCGCAAGATTTCCCTTCTGGTTGGGTCTGAAAGGGCTTGAAATGTTGAATTAATAGTTGGCATAGCACCCATCCTTTAGATATTTAGAAACTTATCTAACTATCTACAATATATACCTGGGGGCCAAAAGTCAACCCACCTTAAGTGGAGGTGGGTTGAAACCGTTCATAGTTTTGGTGATACATTGCAGAGACAATCATAGTAGGGTGTGCCGAGTCCCATATCCGGCAGGAACTGGGGAGTCAGCATATTAACGCCGTTGCCATGCAGTGCCAGGAGCCTTGATAAATTAGTATAGTATCTTTTCTAAGTGTATCGCTAAATCGAGCAGTGCAGGTTATTTGCCCCCTTTTAGTAGCTACATTTACCAGCTGATGCTCTATTATACCAGCATTAGCCCCTGTATCCGGGTGCAGGTAAACCGGCTGGATATCCATTCCCTCTGAAGCAAGGTTCCAAAATTGGGAGTGAAGATAATCGGAATGATGGGCAGTTATCAAGTGAAGTGGATACTGCAATGCCAGGGAACTATCCCGCATTAGGCTTTCCCTGGGTTCCCTATACTGGGGAAGGGGATTTACCCCGTCAGCCAGGGCTAGCTGGGAATAAAGTTCAAATTTACCGCTGGGAGTTTCAAAACCCCATCCTGCCAGGGAACGTCAGGGGCCACCGGGTTGCGTACAGGTCCCTGCTTGAGTTTATCTAAAGTAATGCCGTAGTTTGCCAGGGGGACCAGCGCCCTTTCCAACCATTCCTCAGGCGAAAGATTAGGGAAGCCCCCAAATTCATATATTGGGCCAACCCTGAAAAGATATGGTGATCTGAACGGCTTTGTCCCAGGGGCTCTACGGCTTTGGGGGAGTAGGACAGGTAATGGCTCCAAGAAGAGTAGACCACATCCTGTTCTTCTAAGAAAGTTGTACAGGGCAGGAATAGGTGGGCCATTTCCGCTGTATCATTGAGGAAAAAGTCTACAACAACATTAAATTGGGATTGGGCAAAGGCTGCCAGAACCCGGTTGGTATCCGGTAGCTGGGTCAATGGATTGGAGCGGGTGATGAAAATACTTTTCACAGGAGGCTTAGCCTCCATTATGGACTCAGCCAAAGTAGGCCAGTTAAGGTGACGTATCTCTGGTAAGAGTTCACTGCCGGTAATATCATTAATCAGTCCCCGCCAGTGCTTGCCGGAATAGTTTACCCCGCCGCCGGGCAGCCCGAGGTTGCCGGTTATTGCTGCCAGGGCATTAATGCCCTAACGGTCTGCCCCCCATTAGTGTACCTCTGCAGGCCGTAACCAAAGATTATGGTGGCAGGGGAGATAGTACCATATTCTTTGGCTAAAGTACCAATTAATTCAGCACTGACATCAGTGATCTGGGATGCTTTTTCAGGGGGATACTCTTCCACAAGCTGTTTATATTCCTGATAACCAAAAACACTACTATTAATATAGTCCTCATTTATCCAGTGATTTTTAATTATTTCATGGGCTACTGCCAATGCCAGGGCACCATCAGTGCCTGGACGGGGTGCTAAATGTAAGTCGGCCAGAGAGCAGCTGGCGATTTTAATAGGATTAATAACAAATATCTTAGCTCCCCTAGCTTTGGCCTGTCTTAGAAGGGGCATAAGCTGGATATTGGTAGAGGCAGGTCCCTACCCAAAGGATAATCAGCTTAGAGTTCAACAGATCATCCCAGCTGTGCAGTTGGGGACGTCCAAAGTCATAGGCCTGTGCCTTATTACCGCTGCCCCAGCAAATACTGCCGGCAGGACGGGAACAACCTCCAAGGGCATTAAAGAAACGCTGGGAGAGGGTTTTTAAAATCCCCTCAGATCCCCCATTATCATGATGTAAAATAGAGGTGTGTCCGTAGGATTTTGTTATCTTGGTTAGGTTATCGGCGATAATTTCATATGCCTCGGTCCAGGAAACAGGTTGCCAGCCGGAGCTAGTTTTTCTAAGGGGTGTTGTAACCCTTTCAGGGCTATAGATGCGTTGCAAGTGTTTTTTGCGTCCCTTAACACAAATAAGCCCCTTATTTAAAGGATGGTCTGGATCTCCAACAATTTTGGTGACCTTGCCTCCTTCCAGGCTGGCCACCAGACCACAATGGGCATAACAGTCCATGGGACAAATGGTTTTTATCAATTTACTCACCTAAATCGCCTCCTAACAGTGTCATTTTATCCCCTGGAGTAGGACTTTGACAAGGTGCAGTATGACAAAAGAAAGAATCCGTAATCCGGATTCTTCAGACTGTTGAAAAAAAGATATAGCTGGGTTTTAATAATCCCGAACAGCGACGTTCGGAGCAGTGGAAACAGCGTTTCGCGAAGCTGAGGATGCGAAAATGGGTGCCCGGACATGGACGTCCGGGCAAGCCTGAGGTAAACACGATGTTTACTCGAAGGCGGTCCTTTCGCCCGAAGCAAGGGATTAGCGCTGTCCACTGCGGAGAGAGGAGTCGTGAGGGATTATTAAAACCTGAATATAGGTATTTTCTCGACAGGCGGAAGAATCCGTAATCTGGATTCTTGTTAATTATTTTTCGTTAGCAATTGATGTAAGTCATCCTTGGGCAGTGGTTTACTAAATAAGTACCCTTGTAATTCGTCACAGCTTTGAGCCTTTAAAAACTCAAATTGTTCAATTGTTTCCACGCCCTCGGCAATTACCTTCAGCTTAAGATTATGGGCCAAAAGTATGATTGTTTTAACTATGGAGGCATCGTCTGGGTCAATGGTGATATCCCCAATGAAGGAACGATCGATTTTGATTTTATCAATGGGTAATCTCTTTAAATAATTTAAAGAGGAATAACCCGTCCCAAAATCATCAATGGCTATGGATATACCCATTTTTCTTAACTCTATAAGCATTCTGTTGGTAAACTCCACGTCCTGCATGGCAACACTTTCAGTAATCTCAAGCTCTAGCCAGTGTGGCTCCAGGCCTGTTTCCCTAAGTACATTTTCTACTGTCTGTACCAGAGTCTGCTGCTGAAATTGGCGGCCAGAAATATTTACTGCCATTCGCATGGGTGGGAAGCCTGCTTCCTGCCAGAACTTATTTTGGGCGCAGGCTTCCTTCAGAACGTATTCTCCAATGGGAATGATCAGCCGGTATTTTCTGCAAGGGGAATAAATTCTGCCGGTGAAATCATGCCTGTTGTAGGATGCTGCCAACGAACCAATGCCTCAACCCCAAGTATTCGACCTGTGCTTACCTCTATTTGGGGCTGGTAGTGAACTTGGAATTCCCTACGTTCTAGAGCGTGACGCAGATTATTCTCTGTTTTCAAACGCTGTAGGGTCTTAATATTCATAGAAGGTGTGAAAAACTGGAAATTATTGCGACCAAGCTCCTTGGCCTGGTACATTGCAGTATCAGCGTGTTTTAAAAGGGTATCAGCATCTTTGCCGTCATTGGGGAAAAGTGCAATCCCCATACTGGTGGTTATATGAAATTCATGGTTTGCCAGGGACCAGGGCTCCTTAAAGGAAGTTAGTACCTTTTGGGCAACCCGGGCGACCTCTTGGCCGTCTGAGATATCCTGCAATAATATGGTAAACTCATCCCCACCAACCGGGCTATGGTGTCACCTTTACGGAGTAGACCTAAAAGCTTATGGGAGATACCCTTTAAAAGGGTGTCACCCATGTCGTGCCCTAGGGTATCATTAACAATTTTAAAAAAATCCAGATCCAAGAAAATTACTCCCAGGGTCCTATTATTTCGACCGGCCTGTTCAATGGCGAGGCTAAGGCGGTCATTAAATAGGGCGCGGTTAGGTAGACCTGTCAAATGGTCGTGAAAGGCCTGAAATCTCATGATTTCTTCTACCTGGTACGTTCAGCCAACTCCTGTTGAGCTTTATAATAAAGTCTGGCATTATCCAGGGCGATGGAGGCCAGGCGGGCAAAACCGGTCAAAAGTTTAACCTCAGCCTCGGAAAACATCCTTCCCTCTTCTTGGGTAGCTAAGCCGATTGCCCCAACCACACGATGATCCCTTTTAAGGGGAACAGCCACAATGGAATATATGCGAATATCCATAAACTTGCTGGAGCGACCGGACCAATTTTCATAATCATTAACAATCAAGGGCTGTCCAGACTGCCATACTTTCCCTGCCATTCCTTCACCCTTGGTCAGAGATATGCCAATAAAATCTTTAAATATCCCTGTGCTAAACTTCATTTCCATACAGGTTTTGTCATCTCTCTCCAGGTAAATCCAGCCTGAACTGGTTCCAAGGAGTTCACCCGCTCTGGTAATGATAGCTTCCAGCAGCTCATCAAGATTAAGTCTGTTCATTAAAGCCAGGGTTGTTTCATGTAAAGACTCAAGATATTTATTGTGAAGCTGAATTTTCTCTTGGTCGCGCTTTGTAGAGGTTATGTCATGGAAGTAAATGGATAAGCCTTCCCTTGAAGGAAACACATGAATATCAAACCATTTGCCCACAGATTTATAGTAATATTCAAAGGTGACAAATTTTTGTTCATCCAAACTGGAACTAAACATTTTCTCAAGATTTCCGTCAAAGGTATCGGGAAATTCAGCCCAGAGGATTTTGCCCAGCAAGTCATTTTTGTTTCGAGCAAGTAATTTTTCTGCTTCTGTGTTAAGGTAAGTTATTGCATACTGGTGGTTCACCGCAAAGAAAGCATCGGTAATGCTTTCTAAAATTGTGTTGACCCTGGTGTGTGCTTCATAAAGTTCCTCATTGGTAGCCCTTAATTGCTCCTCCATGGCCACCAGTTCTTCGTTGGTTGCTACCAGTTCCTCATTTGTAGCGGTTAACTCTTCATTTGCTGCCGCAATATCTTGTTCATATTGTTTACGTAGAGAAATGTCTCTGCCTTCAGCAACTAGGTAAATAACTTCCTTACTCTCATTAAAGATAGGGGTTAGGCTAAAATCCAGCAATAGTTTTTTACCTGAGCTTAGTTCACTGTGTATTTCATATTGAATGCTGTTACCGTTTGCAGCCTGGGCAACTGCTCCTTTTAAGAAATCTCTTGTTTGGGGATTATTGTTCAACCAGGGGGTTTCCCAAAATTTTTTACCTGTCAGCTTAGCAGCCGGGAGATCCAGCAGATTAACTGCAGACCTATTGGCCATTAAAAGGGTGCCATCGGGTGATAACTTTCCATTCAATGTTGTCAAACTATCAATGTACTCTTGAAGCTCCCTTTCCTTAGCTTTAAGATCATTAATGGAAGTTGCTAACTTCCGGGACATATGGTTAAACTCCCGGGTGAGCATTCCTAACTCATCATTTCTTTTGGGTAAAGTTAGCTGAGTAAGGTGTCCATTAGCAAAGTCCTTTGAGGCTTCGGAAAGGGTGGATAGGGGAACCAATACGCTATTCAGATGTCTAAGGGTGATCATAATAATAAAAACAAATAGTATGAGGCCTAGAAAAATTATCAGTGTTTGGTACTGTTTTTCTAAAGTTTCAATGGCATTTAGAGAGATACCTAATTTGATTGCTCCAGCATGCTGATGATTTGCGTCGTAATAGGGAATTAAAATGTCTAAAGTGGGCTCTGTCTGAAAATGAGAATTGACATGGCCAACACCTTGGTTAATCAGGTGTTCAGCAGTTTGGCCTGATTTGGCAAAGTGCATAAGCTCCGGGTCGTCAGTTATGTGACCAACCTTTCTAGGGTCAGTATGTACCAATATCTTTCCATTGGAATCCACTAAGAGAATAAAGGATAGATCCCTTTTCTGCTGATATAGTATATTAATTACCTGATGCCTCTCTTTGTTTTCCAGTAAAGGAAGGGTGTGCTGCAGGTAATAACCAAGATCCTTGGATTTATCAATAGTGGAATTTATTTGCCAGGGCAAAATATAGGTATAGAAAAAAATGCTATTACACTATATATGGCAATTCCTAGGGTAAACATCATAATAATAAATTTTGTGCGAATTTTCATTTTGCCCCTCAATGTCGAAAAATTTGTTAATATTTGCATTTACGACACTAAAGTCTTTTTTCCTCTAATATCATCCAAAATATTGTATAAACATAAAAGATAATCCCAACTCTAAGTCGGGGATTATCCTTTTATGTTTATTTATTGGTATAAATTACGGAGCTCTGCGGTAAGCCTGGTAAATTCTCCTTGATTTTTTTCATCCAGCGCCCGGTCTATTTTACTAAGGAGCTTTTTTTTGCGAGATTCTTTGAAATTAACATTTCGGGCAGCCTCTACCAGCATCCTATGGGCCATGGACATGGGATTAGGAATTCCTTGTACCTGCTTTCTCCCGGAGCGAGAACAAAGCTTGCATCCCGGAGGACTTGCGTAGGATAGCCAAATAAACAATTTTTTAGGCGGGTTAATTTTTAGTTGATGGATTACCTGATCCACTGACCCGTAGTTAATATTGTTTAAACGGAAATCAAAGGGGAAGGTGTTGGTATACACCGCGGAAACAAGTAGGGCATCTTTCTTATCAGACAATTTGCTGGTAAACTGGACCCGGGACAGTAAATTCTTGTTTTCCTTTATAAAATCAAGAACCCGGGCTGCTTCAGGTTTTTTTAGTCGATTTGTACGTAGAAACCAAACTAGTAATTCCCTTTTCTCAGCTAATGAATTGGCTAACACGGTGGTCCCCCCTTTAACAAAATAGTTATCCTTAATAATAAGGAATTTGACTACAGACCCTTAAATCCTGCTTTTTATTCTGTGGGAAAAAGTTACATTTTGCTTTCTTTAGGAGAGAATAGTACTATCAATTCTATATTCTTCAGGGATATAAAACTAGACTAAATAAATAACAATTGTCAGTTGGCAATTTTAAGTTATTAGATGTTGGAGATGAATTATGTTAAAAAATGAACATAGAAAAAAAGCCCTAGAGATAAGGATCGACGAAGAAATGGAAGGGTGGACGGTTGAACGGGTATTAAGGCAGAAGCTTGGGGTTTCCAGAGGACTGCTGAGAAGGGCGAAGGGGGCAGGTAGTCTTCTGCTAAATGGCCAGCCGGTAAAAACGAACCAAAGAGTAGCTGTAGGGGAAATGCTGGAAGTATGTCCTGGGGAAGAGAAGCATTCAATTATTCCCCAAAGAATGCCATTGGATATTAGATATGAGGATGATGGGCTTCTTATAGTTAATAAGCCGGCCGGTATCCTTGTTCATCCCCTGACCAATGAACCCACAGGGACCTGGCCAATGGGTGGTGCATTATTTCCTGGAGCAGGGGGAGAATATTCGTTTTAGGCCGGTACACCGACTTGATCGAGGGACCTCCGGTTTGGTCTTAGTAGCTAAAAGTGCCTATATCCATCATCAATTAGCAAAACATTTGGCAGCAAAGCTATTTACACGTCGATATATAGCTTTGGTGCATGGGCAAATGAAGGAGGACAGGGGTACCATCCGGGAACCTATTGGTCTTGCTAACGGAAGTTTCATAAAGAGGATAGTGACTTCCCAAGGGAAGGAAGCTGTTAGCAGGTATTATGTATTGCGGACTTTTAAGAAGTGGAGTCTGGTTGTTGTTGAGCTGGAGACTGGTAGGACGCATCAGGTAAGGGTTCATCTGTCCCACCTAGGAAATCCACTTTTAGGGGATAACCTTTATGGTGGAGATAATAACTATATTGATCGGCCGTCCCTTCACTGTGGTTTTCTTGCCTTTACTCATCCTCAATCCAGTCAGGTGCTAAAAGTGGCCTGTCCAATTCCAAAGGATATGAGAAAGCTGTTAGGTTAGGCTCCAAAAGTTTTCTCTACTGCCTGGGCTTTATCAGTTTTAATACTAAGTGCCGCAAATAAATTAGCCAAGGCAATAAGTGCAGCAACCAGGAATACATATTGATAGCCCATATTTAACCATAACAAACCGCCGAAAAAGGGTATTGTCATAGCTACAATATGATCGAGGGTAAGACCCATGGACAAGGTTGGAGTAAGATCGTCAGGGGAATCAGCAATCTTATTTAGATAGGTGGCCCGAGCCATATTACAGGCAAATAAAAGCTGGTCACCTACATAGCATGCATAGACTAGCCAGATAGCGAGACTTCCTAGACCCAAGTTGCCTGCAAAACCATAACCTAGACAGACCAGAACCAGCATTATTGATTCCAGACTTATAATTGTTCGCTCACCAAATCGATCAATGGCACGGCCAAGCAGTGCCCGAAAGCCTATGCCTGTTACAGTGCCAACTAGTCCAAGCACGGCAAAGGTAGTGACCGGCTGATCATATACCTTGATTAAAACCCAGGGAGCAAAGGTTAAAAATATTTGTTTTCTAGCACCAAATAGTACATTAAGCCAGTAGAACAAAGTATACTTCCTTTTAAGAAGAAGCCTATGTCTTTTTGTTTTACTCTTGCGGGGTTCCATCATTAGAAGGCAGACGCAGGCCGCAAAGGTACTAAGACCGGCCAGTGCAAAGATAGTACTATAGCTTAGGTTCATATACTTAAAACCAAACCAGACAATTAAAAAACCGACCAAAGATGCAGCAGTCTTCACAGCACCTAGTTGACCTAATCTTTTTCCCACCTCCCCTGGTTTAGATAAGGAAACTCCAATGCTGGATTCCAAGGGCATTGATATGTGGGCGCCAATACTCCAGATAATCATCCAAAGGACTAACCAGGAAAAGCTAGGTGATAAAAAGCCTAATCCCAACAACCCCAGACCAAGGATAAAATTTGCGATGAGGGCTATGCGAACATCTGGTAAAAAATTAGCAGTCCCATGAAGAATACCACTAGGAAACCAGGCAGTTCCCGGGGAAACTCCAGGGCACCCCTGGCTACTTCACCTATATTGAATATATCACTTAAGTAGTTATTAAAGGTTGGCTCATACAAACCCGTGTAAAAGCCCAGGAAGGCACCCGCCAGTATAAAAAGAAAAAAGTCCCGTTTTTGACGGGTCCTCAGAGTTTGATCCATCACCTATTCCTCCAGTTTTTTGCAAAAAGAACATGAGCATATTGTAATCCTGTATCTTAAAAAAGGCAATAAAAAAAGGCCCTAAGCCCCTTGTTTAAGAGATTCTATTGCTTTTAGTAAATCTTCGTTGAGCTTTGAAAACCAGTCCCTAAGCTCCTGCTGTTTTTCCTGACGAGCCTCATTTTGCTTAATCATTAATGATAGGGCTAAAATGGCTTTTTCCTTATCACTCATAATTTCTACCTCCTTTCAAGAAATATTATAACCTTTAATCTTTATGGTTTGATTAAGATTAGGTAAAGCTTAATGAATTATCCTAATTGTGTCAAGTAAAAAAATATCCTAATTGGTTGTTGCAATGCTATAATAATAATACAAGCCAACTTAAATCCATTTGACTTAGTAAATATTTCTTAACTAATAAAGAACCTTTAAGGGGGTATTTTTGTGGATAGAGAACTGGCCATGGAAATTGTTAGGGTTACAGAGGTAGCCGCTCTGGCATCTTCACGCTGGATGGGGCGGGGTAAAAAAAATGAAGCTGATCAGGCGGCCACCAGTGCAATGAGGGCCATGTTTGATTCAGTTAATATGGATGGTACAGTGGTCATCGGTGAGGGAGAGATGGACGAAGCACCGATGCTTTATATTGGTGAAAAAGTGGGGTCCGGCCAAGGACCTGAGGTTGATGTGGCGGTGGACCCACTGGAAGGCACAAATATTGTGGCTAAGGGGTTAAATAATGCCCTTGCTGTGGTAGCTATTTCCGATAAGGGTAACCTACTTCATGCCCCGGACATGTATATGGAAAAAATTGCAGTAGGTCCCAGGGCGGCAGGTTTAATTCATATTGATGATCCTGTACCCAGGACCTTGGAAATAGTGGCCAGGGCCAACCGCAAGAGAATCCAAGATTGTACTGTCATGATTTTGGAACGGGAGAGACACATGGAAATTATTGAAGCTGTCCGACGAACAGGAGCCAGGGTAAGATATTCAGTGACGGAGATGTGGGTGCAGCCATTGCCACCTGCTTTGAGGATACAGGTATAGACCTTTATATTGGTACTGGTGGTGCTCCTGAAGGTGTAATATCTGCTGCAGCCATCAAGGCCTTAGGCGGAGAGCAACAGGGCAGGCTAGCACCGGCAGATCAGGAAGAGTTTGAACGCTGTGTTAAAATGGGACTAAAGGACCCCAGGCAGGTTTTGATGATGGATGATATGGTGCGAGGCGAAGATGCCATTTTTGCCGCCACCGGTGTTACAGATGGGGAACTTCTCAGGGGAGTTCGCTTTGTTGGTAATGACCGGGCAGAAACCCATTCAATTGTAATGAGAGCACGCACCAAGACCGTCCGTTGGATTAAGGCTCTACACAGTATTCCCAATAAGCCCCACCTGATTATGGAGTAATGACAGCTAAAAAAGTACCCCCGCAGCTTGGATTGTGGGGGTACTTTATATTAATATGACTTTTATTTGTTACAGGTGTTACGTTTTACCATTAGCATCGTCTTTAAGAATGAATAACGTTATTCCCCTTATATTCATGAAAAGAGGTACTGTAAATGACCCCAGCAACTAATACCCGGCACCCAGATGGCGATTTGCCATTTGAAGAGCTTTATGACAGATATTTTGAGCCGGTTAACAGGTATCTACGCTACCGGGTAGATAGTACCTGGGATGCGGATGATCTTACCACCGCTGTCTTTATGAAGGCGTTGGAAAACTTTCATAAATACAGGGCCGATGGCCCCTTTGCCGCCTGGGTCTTTAGAATTGCTCATAATGTTTATGTTGATTATATTAGGGGACGTCGGGAGTATGCCACCAGCGATATAATGTTGGAATTGGCCGCAGGTTCGGAAGGCGGACCAGAGGAACTGGTGCTGCAGGGTGAAGAGTTAAAGAAGCTTCGCCAGCTGCTAAAAAACTTGGCACCTGACTATCGGGATGTTGTAGCCCTTAGGTACGCTGCAGACCTGCGTTTTGCTCAAATAGCACAGGTTTTGGGTAAAACCGAGTCTGCTGTAAGGATGCTTCATCACAGGCCCTTAAACAATTAAGGGTTAGCTATGTGAGTGAAGGGGGTGGGGCCTAATGTCAGAGGACAAATTTAAAGATACAGGGACCAAGGTTTTACCCATTGAAGACTGGCTTAAAGCAAGACAAGAAGGTGAAGACGGCCTTTCTCAATTACTAAACCATATGAGAAAGGTGAGGGATGCAGTACCAGTCAATCGACGTCTTCAGGTGGAACTGCGCAAAAAACTAATGGAACGCCAGAGGGAACTGTTGCAGCAAGGTATAGGGACTGAGTCCGTGAAGCATGAAAAGGTAAGTAAAGGAATTGTGACTGCCAACGACCTTGGTTGATGCCTGCTATCAGCGTAGCGGTTGTATTTATGTTAGTATTTGCCATTGGTAGCATCTGGAGGCAGAATAGTGGTGACTATTTGCTGGAGGCCTCAGGGACTCCCCAGGAAATTTCCCGTTTCTGGACAGAATCACAGCCACTACAGCCTGCAATCAGCCCGGATGGCAGCCAAATTCTTGTTGTTAGGGGCGGGGGATTGGTACTCCTCTCTGAAACAGGTGTGCAAATGGCATCCCTTGATCCCCCAGAAGGTGGCTATTTTCGCTCTCCAGGTTGGTCACCTGATGGTCAGCAGATAGCCTTTGTACTGGGTGGTTCTGCTGGTCCCGAGGAAATAAAACAAATGCCAACCAGTGAACTAAGCTCTCCGGCTAAGTCCAAGCTCCTAAACACCGCTAAGCAGAAGTCGGCGGACTTAGTTGGGGCGGAGTCTATGGGAACCAGCGAAGTCGTAGCTTTCTCAATGGCTAGTGCTGATACCTTAGCTGATCAGAAAAGTGAGCCAGTGACCTACTGCTCTAATTTGGTTTACTCGCCCGATGGAAAAACAATTGCTTATGTATCAAAAACTGCCGGTGAAAAATCCTCAGTATGGCTCATGCTTGCTGATGGGAGCAATAAATTTATTACCGAGGGTGACAATCCAACGTGGTCACCGGATGGCCAGAGCTTAGTGGTCCAGAGAACCCAGGTTCCAAGGGCTACAACCTATGGCTGGTAAATGTAGAGAGCGGAGATAGTCAACCACTTGGCAAGGTGAAAGGCCTGCCTGGGGAACAAATGGTTATCTGGCCTTTGTTAATGAGAAGGCCCAGGAACGTATTTTAACCTTCCAGCCTGATGGGGAACCCCAATATAGTGTCAGGCAGCAGGTTCCGGAAATCAGGGTTGTTTATATGGGCAAAGACGGGTCTCCTATTTTAAAGAAGCTAAATGAAGGTGAAAGCTGGATGTCGGCCAGTACCTTCTGGTGGCAACTGAAAACAGAGTTTCCGGCATGGAAATTAATTGGCTTCGTCAACAGGAAATAAGCGGCTCCCACGGGCCAAAGACACTGGTGCTGGATGAAATAAATAAATGCGAGGGTCAAGTATTTGGGCCCGATGGTAAATGGTTATTGTTTGCTCGCCGAGACGGCGACACCGTGGCATTGGTTAAGCTCAGGTTAGAAGAACGGTGGGAGAAGCGGAGGGACTAGTGGAAATGCATTTAAGGCAAAGGTCAGTTATTAGCCTGGGCCTGCTGGTTATGGCCCTGTTATTTACAGTATTTTTTTACCCCACAGCGGCTATGGCAGGAGAGATTCCCCAGGATAAGGTTAGGATAGGAGTTCAACCGGGTCTAAGCGGTCTTTATAAGGTAGGCTTTCCCACCGGACTTAATATCACTGTCTATAATCAGGATCAAGATCTCAAGGGTTTACTTATTGTAAGTCCTGAAAATAATGAGCGGGATTTGATTGGTCCAACCTTAACCACCCGGTTTCAGAGGTCCATCGAAATACCGGCAGGAAGTATGGTTAAAACAAATTTGATGGTGCCGGGTGATTTAGTAAATTCAAACTCTGTTATTCAACTGGTGGTAGACGGCAAGGTAGTTGCTTCCACCCCTATTCAGGGGACGGCAGTGAATGGCGGGCTAATTGCCTTAAGTCTGGGGGAGAGACCCTTAAGGGGTGGTATTGCAGCCTGGCTTGATCAGACTTTTGGTGGCCAGACAGCCATTAAGTATTTAGCGCCAAATTACCTGCCCGAGGATACCATAGAACTGACATTGGCGGATATTATCATTGTTGATGAGCAGGCTGTTTCCCAGATAACCCCTAAGCAGGTTGAACTCCTAAAGGATTGGGTATCCCTGGGGGGATTGCTGATTATATCTGGTGGTGCAGGTACAGGTGCCGGGGGACCCCTGGCGGATATTTCACCTGTAATTGCCGAGGAGCAGAAAATTATTTCCGCTGATCTGGGTGGTCTCAGGATGGTAACCGGGACTATGCAAGTTACCACAGGTAAAGTTGTCCAGGGTGAAGTAACGAGCAAAGTAAACGGGGTAGTTGTTGTAGCCTCCCGGAGTATTGGTAAGGGCCGGGTGATTTATAGTGGGATTTCCCTGGAAAACCTTACCTCAGAATCCGCTGCTGTTTGGCCTGTGGTATTTGGTCAGAAGAATGGGCCAGGTATGGTGGATGTGAAAATGGCCTTGAACGGTAGGCATTTGGGTAACGACATGTTGGGCCATGTGGCCGGATATCTACCCCAGTTAAAAACCCCTCCGGTTCCCCAAGTTGCCCTGGCCTGGTTTGTTTATGTAATAGTCGTAGGTCCGGTCCTTTATTTTGTACTGAAACGCTATGACCGTCGGGATTGGCTTTGGTGGATTATTCCTGCTTGTGCTTTGGTAACCACCACAGTGGTATATTTTATGTCACCGGCCCAGAGGATAAATGCCCCTATAAGTCATACTCTGGCAGTGGTCGAAATATTAAACCCCACCATGGCTGAGATTAATGCAACGGCAGCCTTTATCAGCCCTATGGGGGGACACTTAATGTCAAGGGACCCGCCGGCTCGGTGGTATGGCCTGGGCAGACCTATTATAATAACTCAAAAAAATCACCAATTATCCAATACGATCAGGCAGATGGACCTAGAATCTCTTTTCCCGAGGTGGAATATTGGTCTATGCGACAGGCCAGGGCCACTGCCTTAAGGGACAATATCGGCCATGTTGAGGGCCAGTTGGAAATGGATAATGGTAGGATTTTTGGGACCCTGAATAACCACACTTCCATGAACTTAAGGGATTGCCGTATTGTACTGGGTGGAAGATCCTTTGCCCTTGGGGATTTGCCGGCTGGAGGCAGCTTGCAAGTTGATCAAGCCATCAGTAAATGGCCTGTTAGTATAGGGCCAAATCAGTATAGAATGGATATTATCCCCCAACCAAAGCCTGGAGAAAGGGACGAATTGATTCGTGAAAGACAAATGCTAGATGTGGCACTAAACACCCTGCAATCGGATTCCATTACCCAGCCCGTTTTCCTTGGTTGGACGGAAAATCCCTTGGATATGTTTGAGATTATCGCAGCCCAGAAGAAAGAAATTGATTATGGCTTGGCCTTGGTTAAACAAGAGTTAGCCTTGCAGTTTCCCGGGGATAAAGTTATTGAGCTGCCTTCGGATATTGTAAATCACAGAATTATTGAAGCTAGGGGAGCCTATAACAAGAATGCCATGGGTTATACCATCTATGAGGGGAGCCTTACCATCAGCCTGGATTTGGATAGACCCCTTCCAAATCAGTCGTTAAGGGTAGTAGCCCTGGACTTCCCACGCCAGGAAAGCAGTATGGTGGTCATGAAAATCTATGATTGGCAGGATAATAGGTGGGTTGACCTGCCGGTAGAAGGCTTGACAATTTCCGGTCAAGAACTAAAGAACTATGGTTCCCAAACGGGTGAACTGCGCCTTCAAGTTGAGAAAAATCCGGTCATGGTCAGCCAGATAAAGTGATACTGCCGGCAGTATCGGTGGAAGGGGTGGTTGGCCAATGAATGCCGTAGAGATTAACAATTTAACTAAAATATATGGCACTAATTATGCACTCCAGGGTTTTAACCTAAACATCGAGGCAGGAAAGGTCTATGGTTTAATTGGTCCTAACGGAGCTGGAAAAACCACAGCCATGTCCATTATGGCCACCCTGCTGGCCCCAGATGGAGGCGCCGTATCGGTTGCCGGTTTTGATGTGTTGAAGGAACCAGCCTCAGTTAGACGGGCAATAGGTTACATGCCAGATTTTTTTGGAGTTTACGATGGACTTAAGGCTACGGAATATCTGGAGTTCTATGCTGCAGCCTACCGAATTCCTGCAAAACAGCGCCCCCAGCTTACCAGGGACCTCTTGGAATTAGTTAACCTTTCGGAAAAGGCTGACTGCTATGTGGACCTGCTTTCAAGGGGAATGAAACAAAGACTGGCCATGGCCCGTTGCCTGGTGCATGATCCTACAGTTTTAATTTTGGACGAACCGGCCTCAGGCTTGGACCCCAGGGCCAGGGCAGAGATGAAGGAGGTAGTTCGGCAGCTTAAGAGAATGAATAAAACTGTTCTGATAAGTTCCCACATACTACCTGAATTAGCCGAAATGTGTGATAACATTACAATATTAGAGCAAGGACGATTAGTGGCCAATGGAACGGTGGAAGAGGTCACCGCTTCCCGCCAGGGTGTTAGGGTATTAAAGGTGTATGTTACGGACAGGTTGCCGGAGCTGTTAGATTTTCTGCATGAACAGCCGAATATAGTTAATGTGGATGGGGACCCTGGCTGGGCAAGGATTTCCTTTGCCGGAGATAAAGCTGCCCAGGGGAATTTGCTTAGGGATATCATGGAGGGTGGCTGGACAGTACTTGAATTTGCCGAGGTTAAGGGAAATTTGGAAGATGCCTTTATGGCGGTAACCGGGGAGGTAGGTTAGTAATGAAGGAATTAAACCCGGTACTGCTCAAGGAGTTACGGCAGAGATTTCGCTCCTACCGTTCTTCCCTGGTGGTACTGCTATATTTATTGGTATTAGGGGGCTTCTCTTTAGGATTTATATACTTGAACTGGCGTGGCTCACCCGGCTTTTTTCAACCTGGCAGCAGCAGGGAAATATTTATAGTACTAAGCATGGCCCAACTGGGACTGCTGGCCTTTGTGGTGCCGGGCTTAACTGCCGGGGTAATTAGCGGGGAAAGGGAGAGGCAAACCCTTAATGTTTTGCTGACAACCGACTTAAATCCCCTTAGTATTGTTACCAGCAAGCTGGTTTCAGCTTGCTCCTTTACCGCTCTGCTGCTTTTCGCAACCTTACCCTTATACAGCCTGGTATTTATGTATGGTGGTATGGCGCCTGGGCAAATTATGGGGGTCCTTGGGTTCTTTTTGATATCTATGTTTTTATTTGCCGCCATTGGGGTGGCCTGCTCCACTTATTTTAAAAGAACCGGTGTTAGTACAGTTTCTACCTATGGAATTGTGTTCTTTATAGTGGCGGGTACCGGCTTTTTAGCCGCCTTTATCTACCAACTCTATCAATATCAGGCCCGGATTTCCATGCTTAACATGCTGGAAACCCCCATGGTGGTGCAAATTCTGCAGGATGTAACCCGGTGTTAGTCATGCTGAGAATTCTAGGGGAAAGGGTTGTAATGGGACCAGGTAGGGAAATGCTATTACCCTATTGGGGAACCTATTTGGTCATGTGCCTGGTTATAGGGGTGGCTCTTGTTTTGTGGAGCGGCTGGAAATTAAGCCTATAAACAGTGAGAAAAGTCTATTTCGAAGTAGATTTAAGTAAATATGAGGGGCCATAAAAGGATCATCATTGAGATGATCCTCAGTCTGTCGAGAAACTACCTATTATTCGGGTTTTAATAATCCCTCACGACTCCTCTCTCCGCAGTGGACAGCGCTAATCGCTCGCTTCGGG
>AWVY01000032.1 GCA_004143605.1 Desulforamulus aquiferis | reverse complement strand
CGATGTTTACTCGAAGGCGGCCCATTTGCCCGAAGCAAGGGATTAGCGCTGTCCACTGCGGAGGGAGGAGTCGTGAGGGATTATTAAAACCCGAATATAGGTAGTTTCTCGACAATAAAAGAAGCAGGACAATGAGTCCTGCTTCTTTATTGGGACAGACTAAGGAATGCGGGGGTGAAGTCTTGGAGGTATCAATAAAATATGGCAGCCAAGCAATGCCTATTAACATTAAGGAACAAAACCTTGCGGGAATCTTATCAGTTCAATTTCCCGGTGTACCTAAACCTGAAGAAGCTATAGCTAAGGCATTAAACAATCCTATTAATAGAAAAACCCTGGAGGAAATAGCAAGGGAAAAAAGACCTAAAAAAATAGTTATAGTGGTTACCGACATTTCAAGGCCAGTACCTCATTCCATAATAATACCGCCAATCTTGCAGAATTCCAGAAAGCAGACCTTCAAAAAAGTCAAATTCATATCTTAATAGCCACAGGGGCACACCGTCCTAATACAGATGACGAAATAAGAAATACCTTTGGTGCGTTAGCTAAGGAAATTAAAATTCAGAACCATAACTGTGACAAAGACCTGGTATTAATAGGAATGCTAGGGGATGGGATAGAGCTATTAGTAAACTCTGAAATCTCAGGCGCCGAACTGATTATCACTGTGGGAGCAATAATGCCTCACAATCTGGCTGGTTTTTCGGGCGGCCCCAAATTAATCATGCCCGGCATATGCGGTAGAAAAACAATAGAACATAACCATAGGATGATGACAAAGGGGGGAGTGGGGCCGGGCAAAATTTTAGATAATCCCATTCATAATCAAATATTGGAAGCAGCCCGTTTAGTGGGGGTTGATTTTACGATCAACATAGTGCTTAACCATAATAATGAGATAGCCGGGATATTTTCAGGTGAGCTAGAAACTGCCTGGCGGGAAGGCTGTAAGTTCAGCGAAAGTATGCATCGCCTCCCACTTCCTGCCCAGGAAGAAGTGGTCATTGCGGGAGGGGGTGGATATCCCAGAGACCTTAATCTTTACCAGGCAGTTAAAGCCCTGGTGAATGCCTCTAAAGTATGTAAGAAGGGCGGAACAATAGTTCTAATTGCCAGATGCCAGGAAGGTATGGGTGATGCCATCTTTGAGGAATGGATTAATTGTGGCTCTGTCTCGAAGGTTCTTCAGCACTTCAAGGAGAAGGGTTTTGAACTCGGAGGCATAAAGCTACGTGTTGTGCAATTTACTAAAGGATTACGAAGTAATAATGCTTTCAGAATTGCCAAAGGCCAAAGAGAAAATCCCATTTATTAAACACTGCGATAATTGGCAGGATGCTGAAAACCTGCTAAAAGAAAAGCACGGTAATGACTACCGTGCATTAATACTACCGCTGGCAGGTCTGGTTTTTCCCCTGTCCGACCAGGAAGAACCTTCATTGAGGTAACGATTAAGCAATTCATCCTTTGAAATGATTACTTTTTTTGGAACTAGCTTTTTCCATTGGCGTTTCAAATGAGACAATCCACCGGGATGAAGTAAAAATAGCAACCAGCGCTGATACCAGGCGACAATTGACCTTATACCCGGCGAAAGCTCATAAACATAAAAGCCCAACCGGGTGGTGCCCCTATGTATCATGGTAACGCCTATTAATGCCTTAACGCTTTTATAGGCGGGGTCCTGGGATATAACCTGTGCCAGGATGGGCAGGGAACGTCTAGTTCCTTAAGGACATTGATGCCTAATCCTTCAGCCGAGGGATTTTTTGAAGTAATGGCATGTAATAGGTTATTATTTAAATGAAGCTCACCTATTCTGTCTCCCGGCTTTAAGCAGGTTCCGTCCGGCAGTTTGATTATGCTGCCCCGATATTTCCTAACAGCCAGGCGGAATAGGCTGTTTTTTGCCCTCCCACCGGCTTTAGACCTGCCAGCTTATCAAAGCATAATTCCCATACATTCCAGATTTGGAGTAAAGACCTCTTGAATAACCCGGCTTCCCTAAAGGCATACATGGTTTCCAGGTTTACTGCCTTAAGGTTATTTGTTTTAAGATATTGAATTATTGTAGGCAAGGCTCCAGCATCTTAGTGGGTCCATTATCAGAGGCAATAGGTTTAGTGCAGCGGTCATGCAAAATAATAACGGAACCGGGTCTAATATTGCGGGTAACGGAGTTGAGGATTTCATTGGAAGAATATCGAGGACTCCAATCCCAACTCATCAATGACCAGAGAACTAACTTCTGACCTTTAAACCGAGGGTAAAAAAAGGAAAAGAGGTTGAAAACACCCCAGGCAGGTCTAAAAAACTGGGTATTTTCTCCTGTAATTTGTCTAATTACTTCATTTCCTTTAGAGATTTCCCTTATAGACCCTATTGGACCTTGAAACCAGGCAAATTTGTGGCCAAAGCCATGGGTGCCCAGGGAATGACCTTCTGCCTTGATACGCCTAACTAAGGCTGGGTTCTCAGCTGCATGCTGGCCAACAAGAAAAAAAGTTGCCTTGATCCCATGCTCTTTGAGTATGGCCAATAATTGTGGTGTGACCTGGGGATCGGGACCATCATCAAAGGTCAAAGCCACGAAGGGGTGTTTTTTATTGCCCTTAGAAAAAACACCTAGACTCAAGGTGCGTCCCCAAAGGGTGGGTAAAGCAGTGTAGCAAAAAAGTAGTATGCCTAAAGCCTCAAGAAAGCTTATTGACATTGACATCAACTCCTGGTTTGATGGTCAATTTTTCAAAGGGATAGTACAAATAAAAACATCCCATACCGGCTAAAATTAATGAACTTAAAAAGATTGCCCCGCCAGGATGCAGCCAGGCAGAAATGGCTCCGCCAATTATTGGCCCCGCTGCTATACCTAAACCCTCCAGAGTAGAAAAAATACCCCAACCTGTTGCCTGACGCTCAGGGGGAATCACCTTTGCTAATAAAGTATTCCAGCTGGTAATAAAAAGGCGTAGGACATGCCTACCATAATTACTAAGCCATTACTAGGGAGTAGTTGCGGGTTAAAGGTACCATAAATAAAAAGAGTGCACTCAAAAGAAAACCCGAGGTTAAAGAAACCTTTAAGGGTAATCGATCTACCAGCTTGCCCATGGGAAAAAGCAGGGCCACGGCGGCAGTTCCTCCAGCAATCAGCAGCCAGCCATAGCCTTGGGAATCTAGACCCAATTCAGTGGTGGCATAGATGGGTAGTATTGGAAGTAACAGGCTGGCAGCCAGGGTTTGTAGGAACATGCCGGGTAACAAAATTTTAATTGTAATCTGGTTATCTAAAAGCTTCTTAAACTGCTCTAGAACTGAGCTTCCCTGGGGACTGGTATTTATCTTGAGGGGTGTTATTAGTACTAAAATAACACAAAAAACCCAGCTAGCCATGATAATATGAAATGTTTGCAGGAATCCGATTGTCAGTATAAAGTTAACCCCCACAGAGCCAATGCCGGCACCGGCCAGCCAGGCAGAGAAAACTATACCTATTCTAGCTGCCCGGTTGGCAATATTGACGGGGGCAACGTTACTAATCACAGCTAACCAAACCGGCGCAAAGCCAATGCCAAATAGGCAAGATAATATAATTATTGGTATATGGTGCTGTTGTCGGTAAATTAGCAAAAGTGAAATAAGGCTTAAAATAAGACCCAATACTAGCACGGGCCGACCATAGCGATCTAATTGGCTGCCTGCTGCTACCTTAAAAAGAGTTTCACTTAAATAATGTGCCGATACAACTACTCCTGCAACAATTACGGAAAAGTTTAAGTAATGTGTTGAATAGAGGGGCCAGAATGTTAAAAAGAAGGCACTCCTAGCCATTTCGGTTAGCAAGAGTAGTAATATTAAAAGATAATCGGTGGAAGAGAAACCTAATGATTTGAACAAATTTCAGTCGCTCCTTAATATACAACGGCCGCCATGATTATACCGATTACTGCGCCAGCAGCAACTTCGGCAGGGGTATGCCCGATGAGTTCCTTCAAGGCCTTGACATTTTGCTTACCATCTTGCCGACCTATTTCTTCTAATATTTGATTAAGTATCTTAGCTTGATTTCCCGCAGCACGCCTGACACCCATGGCATCGTACATGACAATAATGGAAAAGATGGCAGTAATTGTAAAAAGGGAAGAAGACCAACCATAACTAAGCCCGGCTACTGTTGCCAGTGCAGTAACCATGGCAGAATGGGAACTAGGCATGCCACCGGCCTCAAAAAACCTATTCCATTGCCACTCTTTGCTGCGGATTGATGCTAGAATACCCTTTAATGCTTGTGCAGTTAGGAATGCAGATAAAGGTGCACAAAGTATTTTATTTTGAATAAGCCAATAAAAGACTTGCTCCAAATTATTCACCTCGAGAGAAAGATAGTTACTAAATTATAAGTTATTCTCTGAGGCATAGGGTAAATCCTTGCTAAGACAAATAATCAGACAAAGGCTTACATAATATTCCAAAGAATTATAACAAATTTATCTCAGAAATGGAAATATTATAGGGGTTCATAGTAATTATTCTTCCTGTTATGCTTTAAAGAGGCAGACCTGGTCTGTTAATAACCTACATACAGGAGGAAACATGACGAAGAGAAGATGGACAACACTTGGATTCCTGTTCCTGTACCTGGTTACCATTTTATTTGTTACGCCGGCCTCTGCTAATACAAAACAAAAACCTATAGTTTTGGGCTACTATTCTAAGGATTGGTACACCGATAAGGATTCCTATAATTCCCTAGCTAAAAATCATGCTAATTTAGATTACATTGCAACCTTTGCTGCCAGGATAAACTCAAACGGAGGATTGGTGGTGGATTTTCCTCCCTCTGAAGGTATAGAACTGGCCAAAAGTAAAGGAGTAAAGCCTCTTTTGGTGGTACATAACATACATAATGGTATGGATACCGCAACCGCAGCGGCAGTATTAGGTAACCCTCAGAAACGTTGGCAGCTGGCCCAGAATATTACCTCGTTAGTTAAAAAAGAAGGTTATGCCGGTGTAAATATAGACCTTGAGGCTATTCCACCCAAGAACAGAGATGATTACAGTAAATTTTTGTGGGAGTTAAAGGGGCTTTTACAGCCGGGCTATTTGTTAACAGCAGCTGTACCGGCGAAGACCAGTGACCAGCTCAATAATAGCTGGTCCGGTGGCTATGACTACCGGGAAATCGGCAGAGCCTGTGATTATGTAATGCTAATGACCTATGATGAACACTGGTTTGGTGGAAAGCCTGGGCCAATAGCTTCCTTGCCCTGGGTGCAAAAGGTTTTGGATTTTGCAGTAAGCCAGATGCCTTCCCAGAAGGTGATCCTGGGACTGGCTACCTATGGCTATGATTGGTCAGCGGCTAGTACAAAATCAGTGAAATGGAATAACGTGGATAGCATCATAAAAAATACAGGAGCCCAGGTTCGCTGGGATAATAAAAGCAGTTCCCCATATTTTTACTATTGGACAGGCACCCAGAAGCATGAAGTCTGGTTCGAAAATAAATATAGCCTGGGAATTAAATTGGGCTTTGTAAATTCTTATAACTTAGCTGGTGTTGGATTCTGGCGCATGGGTTTTGAGAATGACGATTTTTGGCAGACAATAAATCAGAAGCTTTGATAAAGACTTAGCCTTTGTAAAGCCTCCTTGAATTAAAAACCAAGGTCCTTCCGGTTATTTAGCTAAAGGAAGGGCTTGGTTTATTAAAACTATTATGCCGGGTTACCTACAATCTAAACAAAAAAACCTTGCCAATATGGGGTGGGATTTATATAATGAAACTGATTACCATTATCTCCTGTTGAATATCATTATTTGGGAGGTTAAACATGACACTTGACAAATGCAAAAGAGGACAGAAACTAAAAATAATGAATATTCCAAATGAGCTTATCAGATTACAGGCCATTAGATTTGGCATATCAGAGGGCAGCATTGTAACCTGTGAGGAGGTTGTTCCAGCAGGACCCGTGGTAGTTGGCATGTTTAAGCAGCAGATTGCCATAGGCAGGGACTTGGCCAGAAATATTGCAGTTCAGCCAATATAATTAGTAAAAACTACAACGAAGACTCGGGGTAAATTAGATGAGTAACATTAATTGTACGGGAGTGTACCACTGGCAAGAACATTGTTTTAGTGGGCAATCCAAATGTGGGGAAATCAGTTTTTTTAATTATCTCACAGGAAACTATGCTGATGTGGCAAACTTTCCTGGTACAACTACAAATGTAATATGTGGACGCTGCGGCAATGACGCAGTAACTGACACCCCGGGAATTTATGGAGTTTCCTCATTTAATGAGGAGGAAAAAATTGCCCGGGATATTGTTTTGCACGGGGATATATTGATTAATGTGGTTGATTCTGTCCACCTTGAGAGGGATCTATTTCTCACCCAGCAGCTAATTGATACGGGTATCCCTGTAATAGTCGCTTTGAACATGCTAGACGAAGCCAAAAAGAACGGTATTAAGATTGACCAAGGAATGCTCAGCGAGATGCTGGGAGTTCCGGTGATTCCCACTGTGGCAGTGGGAGGACAGGGTCTAAAAGAATTAAAGGAAGCTTTATGCCAGGCCAGGTTGGAAGTATACTACCCTTAGTATTGGAAAAGATGGAACCGCTTCCGGCTAATATACGTCAGCCGGAGAAGCTTCTTATCTTAGAAGGCGATATTTATATAGCTGACAAGCATAATATATCACCCGGCGAATATAGGGAGGCCATTTATAGCGCCAGACGCCAAAGGGTGAACGAACTGGTATCAATGTGTATAATGGAAACTCGCATAAAGGATTCCCTTGGTGCCACATTGAGCCGGTTAATGATACAGCCATTAACAGGCATACCATTGTTAGCCCTGACCCTTTGGGCTGTTTACCAGCTTGTCGGGGTATTTGTGGCCCAAACCGTAGTAGCATTTACTGAAGAGATTGTTATGGGGGAATATTTTGAGCCTGCGGCTAGAGAATTGGTGTCGGTCTTCTTTTCGGTTGATTCAAATATATATGAGCTGCTGGTAGGACATTTTGGTGTTATTACCATGACGGTTACCTACCTAATAGGATTGCTGCTGCCTTTGGTGCTGGGCTTTAACCTTATACTGGCCCTACTAGAGGATACGGGCTACTTGCCCCGCATTGCCACCCTTTTAGATCGGGCCTTGACCAGCCTAGGTCTGAACGGACAGGCAGTTATACCCCTGGTTCTAGGCCTTGGCTGTGTAACCATGGCCCTAATGTCTACTAGGTTATTAGGTTCTGAAAGGGAACGCAGGATAGCCATAGTCATTTTAGCCTTAACTGTACCATGCTCAGCCCAATTAGCAATTATTGCAACCATGCTGGCGGGTCTCGGGGCAGGCTTTGCAATAGTGTATGGCTTAATCATTTTCAGTGTTTTTATTGCCGGTGGTGTTATTATGAATAAAATTATACCAGGTCAATCCTCCCACCTTTGGATTGATTTACCTCCCTTGAGGCTGCCGCGTGTGCTTAATGTTTTACGGAAGACCTGGAATAAGTCCAGGGACTTTATCGTTGAAGCAGCCCCTATTTTTGCCCTTGGTGCCCTTTGCCTGGGACTACTTGATATATCAGGTGCCCTGGCAGCCATTGAGAACACTTTGGTTCCCTTAACTGTCCACTGGTTGGGGCTGCCTAAGGAGGCGGCCGGCGGCTTTATTATGGGTGTTATCCGGAGAGAATTTGGCACAGCGGATTATTTACCTTTCCCATGTCTGATATACAAAAGCTGGTAGCCCTTACCACCATTACCTTATTTGTACCCTGTATTGCATCAGTTATGGTAATATTTAAGGAAAGGGGCTGGCGGGAAGGTCTGGTAATGTGGCTAAGCATCATGGTGGTAGCCTTTGCCATTGGCGGCATAATCAACCAGCTGCTTAAATTGTTTATAGACTTTGTACCCTTTGCTTCTCCCATAACCATGCTGGCAGGTGTAATATTACTGTTTTTAGCACTAATTCTTGGCTGGAGTTGGGAGAAACCCGAACCAAAGATTTTTAAATCAATGTAATATAACATAGGTGATGATGTGTCCAAAAAGTTGCTTTGTACATTTTTATTTTTGTTTTTACTAATTTTTAACTGCTCATGGGTTGCTGCAGCAGAGCCAGAGCTCCAGGGAGAAACCGCTGCACTAATTGACGCAAAAACAGGAAGACTTCTTTATGGGAAAGATGCACATAAAAGGATGTACCCAGCCAGTACTACTAAAGTTTTAACTGCTTTGGTGGCTCTGGAGAGGGCCAATTTAAGTGATGTTGTAACAGTGGGGCCAAATGCCATCAATTCCGGAGGGACAAGAATTTGGCTGCCGGAGGGTGAGCAGCTTACCCTGGAAGAGCTGCTCTTTGCACTGATGTTAAATTCAGCCAACGATGCTGGTGTTGCAATTGCCGAGCATGTGGCCGGTTCGGTAGAAAGCTTTGCGCAAATCAGCAATCTGGCTGCCAAAAAATTGGCGCTGTGGATACTCACTTTACCAATCCCCACGGCATGCCTGAAGAAAATCATTACAGTACTGCCTATGATCTTGCATTGATAGGTCGGAAGGCCATGGAAAATGAGGATTTTCGTAGGATAGTTTCTACTGTGCATCATGAGATACCAAGAAGTGATCCCGAGGCGCAAAAATACCTGTTTAATCACAACAAACTCCTGTGGAGCACTGTCTATGGCTACAAGGGTGCTACAGGTTTAAAAACAGGCTATACTTCCCAGGCCGGTCAATGCATAATAGCCTCTGCTAAAAGGGATGATAGGGAATTAATAGCCGTAGTCCTGCGTACTGAGGGTGTAAATCTTTGGTCCGATGCAGCCAAACTTCTTGATTATGGCTTTGATAACTATGAGAATCAACAGCTAATAGAAAAAGGTAAGGTAATGACCAGTTTGCCCGTTATATATGGAAAAGAGAATGTTAAACTGGTGGCCGGGGAAGACTATATTTATACATTCGCCAGGGAGAATCCTGAGGATTTGCAGATTTCCTTTGATGTTCCTGAAAGCACGTTGGCTCCTGTAGATAAAGGAGAAGTACTGGGTGCCATTGTTATATCTAAAGGGCAAGAGGAGATTGCCAGAATAAATCTAATGAGTGACCATCAGGTGGACAGAGACTATCTGGCAATTATTAAGTCAGCCTTATACTGGGTACTACCGATAGTTTTACTTTTACTATGGTTTAAGTGGAGAATAGGGGTGGCTCTTCGTCGGAGGAGAAGGTTAGCCAGAAGAAAGAAATATGAAGAGGCTTCGAGATATAACGACATTGACACCTATTAAAAACCAATATACTGGAAAAAAGTACCGGGGTGGTGTGGTTTTTTGAAAAAGGTGATCTCTGAAATCGGAGAAAAACTTAGGTCCAATGAATATAAGTTGACACCTCAGAGACAGCAAATATTAGAGGTTCTTTTGGAAAATAAGGATAAGCATTTAAGTGCTGAGGATGTTTACAATTTGGTTAAACAAAAATCGCCAGATGTTGGTTTAGCCACCGTTTATCGAACATTGGAGCTATTTTTAGAGTTTGATATAATCCATAGTGTAAATTTTGGGGATGGCCGAAAAAGGTACGAATATGGGGAAAATAGTGACGGACACCACCATCACCATGCTATCTGCCTAAAGTGTGGTAAAATTCTAGAGATAAATGAAGATCTTTTAGAAGAGCTAGAAAGACAGGTAGCCGAGCAATATAGGTTTACAATTACAGACCATGAGCTCAAAATATTTGGTTATTGTGAAGGCTGCAAAGTAAATGCAAAATAGAAAAGATGAGAGGGGTTGCCTAAAGGCGGCCCTTCTTTTTTTGATAGTATTTTTATTTATGCATAAATTGTCACATATTTATGGATTGTTTTTTAGTATAATTAGCTTATGCAGGTAATGGGGTGTTTAATATGCTGGGGAAATTGGTTTTTAGACAAAAAATTGGCGTATCTGTACTGACGGGCTTTTTGGTATTTATCATTTTGCCCGCAATAATTTTAGGTGCAATAAGTTATTCCCAAAGCAAGAGGGTGCTTGAAAGAACAATTTTCAACAGTATCATATTTCTTGCGGAGGCTCAGGAAAAGTCAATTAACAACTGGGTGAAATCCAGAGAAGTATTTCTTAAGGGATTAGCGGAGAATGAGAATATTAAGACCATGGACAGAGAAAGGGCGGCCCCTTTGTTAAATAGCTATCTAAAAAGTGATTTAAACTTTATCTCCCTCGTCTTAGTAAATGCCCAGGGTCATGTGATTGTTGATTCTCTATACACTAAAGCTGCAAATCAATTATTTGTGACCGACCGGGAGTACTTTAACAGGGCTATTTCTGGGGAAACCTATGTTAGCGAAGTCTTTATGGCAAGAAACAGTCAAAAACCCACCCTTGTAATAGCTACTCCGGTGCAGCAAAATGGTGAAATAGTGGGGGTCTTATTTGGAGCTGTTAAAATAGAAGTTATAACAAGTCTTGTTCAAGAGAATGTTCCTGGAAATAAAGGAGAGTCTTTTTTAGTAGACAGCCAGGGTAATATGATTTGTGAGTTAATGTATACCGATAGTTCAGGTAATAACATTGTAAAACACCATATCGAAACAGGTGGTGCAGATAAAGTTAGCAGTGGCCTTAGTGGTAATGATATATATAGAAATTATCTGGGCAAGAGGGTATTTGGTGTATATCGTTGGCTGCCGGAAATTAAGATGGGTCTAATTGTTGAAAAGGAATACAGAATTGCCATGCTGGAGCCGGCCTTAGAACCATTTACTATGTTGCCCTTGCATTTGTTTTAATTACCGGAGTCTTTATTGTATTTGCCTTCTACTACTCCCGGAGTCTGAGCAAACCATTGGAGAGATTGGCGGGAGAGGTAAACGAAATTGCCGAGGGAAATTTCAGGTCCATTATAAATATAAAGGCTAATAAAGAAGTAGAAGAATTAGCCAGAGCAATAAATCATATGTCCTCTAATCTGTTCAGTAGAACCGATCAGTTAAACACATTAGTTCAGCAATTAGAGCAAAGCAGGGAAGAGTTAAATAGGGAAAAGGATAAACTGGCCTTAATATCCATAACTGATGAATTAACAGGCTATATAACAGGCGGTTTCTGAACAATGAGCTTAGACGTCTCACTAATTTAAGCCGGCATCTGGGACAAAATATTTCTGTATTACTGCTGGATTTGGATCGTTTTAAGAGGGTCAATGATACCTATGGTCATGCCACCGGCGATATTATTCTTAAGGATTTTGCAAATCTCCTGCATAAGTGCAGTAGGGGTACAGACGTTATAGGTAGGTTTGGTGGAGAAGAATTTGTAATTATCGTTCCCTTTGTTAAAAATGAAATTGCCTATGATATTGCCGAACGCATCAGGCAGGAGGTAGAGAAGAAAGTATTTGACCAGGATAACTATAAGATTAATATCACAGTAAGTATTGGGGTAGCAACTGTTTTGCCGCAAATAGAGCAGAGTGATCGGGATATCGTAGAAAAGCTGCTTGATTCTGCGGATGCTTGTCTTTACCAGGCTAAAAATTCCGGACGGAACAAGGTTGTAACGAGGATAATAGATTAGACTAGCAATTTTAAATAGCTTCTATAAAACATTAAACGGAGTGATTAGGCTTTGGAAACCCTAAGATTACGCATAGAATTTGAAGACCGGGTAGGTATTGTTTTTGATGTTTCTCAAGTGGTTTCACCTAAAAATATTAACATAATCTCACTCCAGGTATTACCTAATCAGATGTACCTGGAAACGGAGCTATGCCTGAGGAAAAAGCCTGGTGCTGTTGCAAGAGCTTAGACATGTTGCGGGGGTTAGAGGGGTTGAGTTAATTGAGGTAATGCCCCATGAGGAAAAGGAGAGACAGATAAGGGCAGTTTTAGATTCGGTAAGTGATGGGATTATAGCGGTAGACCGTAAGGGAACCATAACGGTATTTAATCCTGCCTGTGAAAAAATACTTCTCATCTCCGCAGAAAGAGCCCTGGGCAGGGATGTGGCAGAGGTTATAT
Source organism: Desulforamulus aquiferis (assembly GCA_004143605.1). Taxonomy (GTDB): domain Bacteria; phylum Bacillota; class Desulfotomaculia; order Desulfotomaculales; family Desulfotomaculaceae; genus Desulfotomaculum; species Desulfotomaculum aquiferis. The sequence continues at coordinate 188,530 of AWVY01000032.1, read as the reverse complement.
CCATGGATATACCCATGATCCAGAGCTTGAGAACTGGAGTAGGCTATGATAATAGAGAAATAATGATTAATACCCCCCGGGGCAGGCACCATTATCTAAGTACAGGAAGACCTGTGAAGGACCAGGCAGGGAGAGTTATTGGTATGGTGGCGGCCCTCAAAGACATGTCCCAGGTGCGTGACTTAGTATACTCCGTTACCAAACCATCGATGCTAACCTTTGATGACATAATTTATGGCAGTGAAGTGATGGAAAGGGTAATCGCCATGGCAGAAGGGTGGCCCGCAGCGATTCTACAGTTATAATTAGGGGTGAAAGCGGAACGGGTAAGGAACTGTTTGCCAGGGCTATTCACATGGAAAGTCCCCGGCGAAAAAACCCTTTGTACCTCTAAATTGTGCAGCATTACCAGATTCCCTTCTGGAAAGTGAGCTTTTTGGCTATGCTGATGGAGCCTTTACAGGAGCTAAAAAGGGTGGTAAGCAAGGCTTGTTTGAGTTTGCCAATGAAGGCACCCTCTTTCTGGATGAGATCGGTGAACTGTCGCCCCATTTGCAGGCTAAGCTCTTAAGGGTATTGCAGGACGGAAAAGTTAGGCGAATTGGTGACGGCAATGAAATTGCAGTTAATGTACGGGTTATTGCGGCTACAAATCGTAATTTAGAAGATATGATAGCAAGGGGTGATTTTCGGGAGGATCTTTATTACCGGCTAAACGTTTTTCCTATTAGATTGCCGGCTTTACGGGAGAGGCCCGAAGATATCCCCTTTTTAGTTCAACATTTCTTGCAAAAATTTAGCCGGCATCCGGATAAAAGCTTCTCTGGTATTTCTTCTGGCGCCCTCAGATTACTTGCCAAAAATCGTTGGACCGGGAATGTTAGGGAATTGGAAAACGTTGTTGAGCGGGCGGTAAATCTGGTTGAGAATGGGGAGATTGGTACTGAGCACATTATCCTTGATGAGAACCGTTTGGTATCGCCAGATTTAGAAATCATTAATTGTGAGAAAAGAGAGATAGTAAGCTTGAAGGAAGTTGCAGAACTAGCTGAAATTGAGATGCTGAAGCAAGCCTTGGCAGCTTATGGCAGTTCTAGAAAAGCTGCTAAGATACTGGGTGTGTCTCATACCACCGTACTTAACAAAATAAAGCGCTTTGGATTGAAGACTCCCTGAACAATAAAACCCGAATATAGGCAGTTTCTTGACAGCAAGCAGCACCTTTGCAGGTGCTGCAGCCTGTTGAAAAAGATACAACTGGGTTTTAATAATCCCGAACAGCGACATTCGAAGCAGTGGAAACAGCGCTTCGCGAAGCTGAGGATGCGAAAATGGGTGAGCGGACATGGATGTCCGCGAAAGCCTGAGGTAAACACGATGTTTACTCGAAGGCGGCCCATTTCGCCCGAAGCGAGCGATTAGCGCTGTCCACTGCGGAGAGAGGAGTCGTGAGGGATTATTAAAACCCGAATATTAGGTAGTTTCTCGACAGCCTGCAGCCCGGAATTTTTCTAAATTCCGGGCTTGTGCTATAATTTGGTATATGAATGAACCGGGGGGACATAATGGATTCTTATATCTTTGAAGTAGAAATGGATAGGGCCAAAACCAGATTGGATATTTTTATAACAGCTAAGTGTCCGGAGCTTAGCCGTAGTTATGTACAGAAGCTGATAGAAGAAGAGCTTGTTAGGGTAAATAACCAACCTGCTAAAGCTAATCATAAGCTAAGGGCAGGGGAAGTTGTGACGGTGGAGGTACCGGAAGCTGAAGAACTGAAAGTGGAACCGGAGAATATCCCCCTTGATATTTACTATGAAGATAGGGATTTAATTGTAGTCAACAAGCCCAGGGGGATGGTTGTGCATCCTGCCGAAGGGAATACCTCAGGCACCCTGGTAAATGCATTGCTGCATCATTGCCGGGACCTTTCCGGGATAAACGGTGTACTTAGGCCCGGAATTGTTCATCGTTTAGATAAAGACACCTCCGGATTAATTATGGCAGCTAAGAATGACCTGGCCCATAACTCACTGGCCCAGCAGCTCAAGGACCGAACAGTGGCCAGAAGATACCTGGCCTTAGTCCACAATGTTATTAAAGAAAATCAGGGTAAGATTGATGCCCCCATAGGTAGAGACCCTAAGGACAGGCAGAAAATGGCGGTAACCCAACGCAATTCAAAACCAGCCATTACAAACTATATTATTTTAGAAAGATTCCCTAAATACACTTTGGTGGAATGCCGCCTGGAAACAGGAAGAACACATCAGATTAGGGTGCATATGGCTTATCTTGGTTATCCGGTAGTTGGAGACCCAAAATACGGGCCAACAAAAGTCCATTTTAACTTGGACGGACAACTTCTCCATGCAGGAATATTAGGATTTACACATCCTACAACCAGAGAATACCGTGAATTTAATGCACCTCCACCTGAAATCTTTAAAAGAGTTTTAGAGGAGCTTAGGGTTGGACTGGTCAATTGTATTTCCCCTTAAGTCGGGAGATAACATCTTAAACCCTCCTATTGAATAAAGGTATTTACGGGGAATGACGGATTTTAGCAATGAAGCCGTAGTTCCCCTCAGTTTAATGGATTTTATCTCACCGACTCCCTTTTTGCGTCCGATGGAAATTATTGTGCCCAGGGAGGAGGGGTGATATATCCTTTTTTCTTTTCCAAATAAATCGGCATAAATATTGTTAGCTACCAATTCACCCTGTTGCAAGGCAGCCTGTGCAGTGGGCAGCACCGGTTTTCCTGAAGTAGGATTAACGGCAAGGGCGTTGTCACCCACAAGATAAACAAAGGGATCTTCTATATATTGTAAATATTGATTTACAGGGACCCGACCCTTTGAATCGGTTTTTAGGGAAGAGCGAGCTAGAATATTGTTTCCCCTAACCCCACCTGCCCAAATAAGCATTGAGTAGTTTAGAGAGCGACCGGATGCAAGGGCTATGGCAGTTTTAGAAACTTCTTTAATAAAATCTCCAGTAATAACCTCTACACCCGATTCCTCGAGAGCACTCAAACTATATGCGGATATATCTTCCGGGGAACCGGGCAGTAATTCCTTTGAGCCTTCCACCATAATTATTTTATAATCCCTGGGTATAAGGCCAGATTGTTTACTCATATGTCTCAAATGATAGGATAATTCGCCGGCAAATTCTACCCCCGTCAGTCCACCTCCACCTATTACAAAGGTCAGTGGCTCCTTATTACCTTCTAATGTATTCTTAGTATAGTCTGCTATTAATCTATCTATCTGCCGACGTATTTCCAGAGAAGAATACAAGCTGCGCAGACACATGCTATTTTCCTTTAAACCTGGAATGTCATAATACTCCGGTTCACTGCCTAGTGCTATAACCAGGTACTTAAAGGGAATTATCCTCGTGCCGTTATCAATAACAATATGTCTTTGCTCCAGGCTGATATCGTCCACCCAGCCCTTAATGAAGGTAATCCCCTTACCTTCTAAAACCCTCTCTATGGGTACCATTAGATCCTCAGCCTTACTGGTTCCAGTGGCAGTCTCATGTAATTGAGTCATTAGCATATGGTAGTTGTGTTTATTAATCAGAACAATACTAACTTCCTTATGCTGAGATATAAGCTCTGATAATTTTAATGTGGTCCTCAGGCCACCATAGCCAGCACCTAATATTACTATATAATGCAATGTTAAGCCTCCCCAGGGTAAATTATGTTTGGTTAATATTTTGCGCAATCTTGCCAATATTATTGGCGGGAGTGGGTTTTTATTGATTTGGCAACAATATAGCAGGGAGGGAATCAAATTATGAATGAGATTAATCAAAGTAAAATAACTCTGCAGGATCGTATTGATCAACTGGCAGCTAATATGGAAAAGATGAAATTGGCTGAATACGTGGAGTTGTTGGGAAATACCAAACGTTTACTGTGGGTTAATTTTATATCTGGGATAGCCAGAGGTGTAGGTATTGCCGTTGGCTTTACAATTCTTGGGGCGATTCTTCTGTATTTTCTTCAGAAGTTGGTGGTGCTTAACCTACCGATAATTGGCGATTTTATTGCTCAAGTAGTACAAATGGTTCAAATCAAGATGTATTAAATTTACATAAACCAGTGTACTATCTCTAAAAATAGAGCTGCCACACCTGCAGCCATCAGAGGACCTACAGGCTGTCCATTAAAAAAGATAATGCCAATAACCGAGCCTACAATCAATCCAAAAATAATACCTGGATCTATTTGCATTAGCTTCAAGCCTTCACTATTTAAATGAGTAGCTAAGGCACCACCAATAATGGCAAAAATACCTGGTAGAGAGGTAATGTTATAAAGTAGGTCACGATTGCTAATTTTATCTGTCGCTACCGGAACTAAAATAGAGAGCAGGAGAAAGAGCAATCCAAGCTCAAGGCCATGGGTTTCTAAATAAGGAAAGATAAAGTCCAGCTTGCTAAACTGCAATATAAGCAAAATACAGGAACAAATTGAAATCAAATTGGAGCGGGCGGCAAGTCCAATAAGTAATAGCAGGATCATGGTAGTTTCCCCGGAGTGCATAGGTCTAGCTCCTTTACATAACCTTTTTCGTACATTATATGCAAATAGTGGAAGAACTAGCACGGGACAACCTTTCCATAATATTTACCCCAGATAATTAAAGCCCCTAATTAATGGGGGCTTTTAATTATCTGGGACCTATCTTTAAATTTTCTTGTCACATGTGTAAATACCCGGACAAGTCCCGGGTCAAACTGGGTACCTGAACAGCGCTTAAGCTCTGCCACTGCTGCTTCCTGGGACATGGGGTTCCGATATGGACGAATGGTTGTCATGGCATCGTAGGCATCGGCTATGGATAAAATGCGGCATTCAGGGGGAATATCTTCACCCCTAAGGCCCAGGGGGAACCCTTTACCATTCCACCACTCGTGATGCTTTAATATCCAATCGGCAATGGGGGCAAGGTCTGGGGAGGACTTGGCAATACGATGGCCAATTTCGCAATGACGTTTCATTTCATTAGATTCCTCAGGTGTTAGCGGGCCAGGCTTAAACAGAATTTTATCAGGTATACCAACCTTGCCAATGTCATGAAAATGGGCCAGCAATTGAAGATAAGCAAGCCTGTCATCTGATAGGCCTATATCCTCTGCCACGAAGGTCACAAGCTCATAAAGCCTATCAGCATGACCATCTGTAATAAAATCTCTTACCGCCAGCGCCTTCATAAGTGTTTGGACTATGGCCTTACGGGCTTCCTGTCCCCGTTCAATTTTTTCCCGATACATATTGTTGTCTGCTTCTTTAAATAGCTCTCCCATTACTGTCTGAGGGTTTGAACTAACAGCATAGCCCAGGGAAATGCTCATCAATATTTTAGGTTCTTTTTCATTATAGGCTGCGATAGCCCTGCGAATTCTTTGGCAACCACTTTCAACTGCCTGATAATCACAATTTGGTAGAAGGATGGCAAATTCATCCCCACCTATTCGAGCTACCATGTCCTCATCCCGGAAGGAATCCCTTAAAACGCTGGCAGCGGCCATGAGCAAGGTATCTCCTGCATCGTGGCCTAAGGTGTCATTAACTAGTTTTAAACCATTAACATCAGCAACTATTATGCCCACGGGCAGAAATCGACCACCCTCAATGCGGCACATTTCCTGCTCGAAATAGGTGCGGTTATAAAGGCTGGTCAAGGCATCATGAAGGCTTAAATACTTAAGCTGCTCCTCTGCTTTTTTTCGCTCAGTAATGTCACTGAGAACAATTATGAAACAGTGGCCTTCCTGAAAACTCATTTTCTCTGCAGATAGCAGAGCTACACGTTTATCACCACTTTTAGTGCTTATTACTATTTCTTTTTCCCGGAGTGAACCTTCCCGCTCTAAGTGTTCTTTAACAAAGGTATAGTCCTGCATAGTATCGTATATCTTTAATTCCTTCGCATATAAGCCTGAAATGTCAATACTGTTATAACCTATTAGGCTTAGGAAACTATCATTAACGTCCATAAATTTACCCTGTTCCGATAGCATGGCCATAGGACAAGGGCTGGCGTTGAAAGCTTTGGAAAAACGTTCTTCAGCTAAATGCAAAGACGCTTCAAAAGTATGGGATAAAACCCTGGCTGTATTTATTAGCGAGGAGTGCCGCACAGTATGTTCCAGACTGATCATTTTACGGTCAGAAATATCAATGATTTGTCCTAAAATAGCCAACTCGCCTTTATATTTAACCTGAGAAAAGTGTCCTTGTACTAAGATAATTTTATTATGGCAGGTGACAATTCGAAATTCACATATAAGGGACTTTTCAAAAACCTTAAAGCTAAGGAGTTGGGGGATAATTAGTAATCTATCATCCTTATGTACTAATTTTAAAAAAGGCAAATCCACCAGTTCACTGGAGGAATACCCTGTAGCCATGATCATTTTGCTATTGCCTAACCGTATAAAACCCTCCTGCAAAATAAAGAAGGGTAAGGGGGAATTATCAAAAATTTTTTTCCAATGGAGTTCAATCATAATTTAAAATCCTACCCCATCATCAAATATTTAGCCATATTTTACCACATCACGGTCAAAGAAAATATATTTTATGATGAATTTGCTAGATTTTTGCAATTATTTTTATAAAAAAAGACATGATTAAGAAATTATGTCAGTTTAAATTATTTTTTAATAATATATTACAGAAATATAATCACTTATGCTTAAATTAATACCAGTTGTTTGACAAGCTGTGGGAATATGAGATATTCTAAAAATATTATCTTATAAGATATAAACCCCTGTATCATACAGGGGTTCATTGTTGATTAAGATAATTAGATTATGGGAATATTGTCTTTGGCGGTGAAAACATGAATTATCACATGAACGATGACCAATTGCTTTTACTGGTGATTAAGAATTTAAAGGAAATAAAAAAAGATGGGTTACGACATATCATTGAGGAACTTCAACCCTATGATATAGCCCAGCTATATTTAGATCTTCCGGAAAAGCACCGCCACAAATTTTTATTATCTCTAAATTCAAGGGATATAGCTATGCTGCTCCAAGAACTGGAAAGTGATGTACAATTAGATATATTACATAAACTTGGCGTAGAGAAGTCATCCCAAGTTATGGATATCATGCAGACCGACGATTTGGCAGACCTGCTGGGCGAACTTTCAGTGGAGAAAATTGAAGGGTTCCTGGCCATGATGAAAAAAGAGGAATCCCAGACCGTTCAGGATTTTATGAGGTATGCCCCGGATACTGCCGGTGGTATCATGACCAACAGGTACGTTTGGATTCGCCTTTACTATACGGTAGCCCAGGCAATTGAAAAGCTTAAGTCCTTTGCCAATATGGCAGAGACCATATACTACCTTTACGTGTTGGATGAAGGAGGTAAACTTGTTGGGGTAGTTTCCTATAGGGATCTGCTCCTGGCCAATCATCAGGATAAAGTCAGTGAGATAATGTTCAATAGGGTTATTTCTGTTCAGGTTGATATGGACCAAGAAGAAGTGGCCCGCCTTATCCAAAGGTATGATTTTATTGCCATACCCGTTGTCAATGAAGAAAATAACTTAGTCGGTATTGTTACCGTTGATGATGTAATTGATGTGGTTATGGAGGAGGCTAATGAGGATATTGAGAAGTTCTCCGCCTCGGGTCACTCCATCGATTTTCAAACCAGTGCCTTTACTGCTTCCTTTCGAAGACTACCCTGGCTTATCCTACTGCTGTTTATTGGCCTAATATCCGGCAGTATCATTAGTGGCTTTGAGGATACCCTGGCCCAGGTGGTATCCCTGGCTTTTTTCATGCCCATGATTGCTGGAATGACCGGAAATACAGGTACACAATCACTGGCCGTGGTTATTAGGGGCCTGGTGGTGAATGATATTGACCGTAAAACCACCTTCAAACTGGTCCTTAGGGAACTGGGGGTTGGATGTATCATTGGGGTTGTCTGTGGCGCATTGATTTCAATCATTGCTTATCTCTGGCAGGGAGATCCTGTTTTAGGATTGGTTGTGGGCAGTTCATTATTTTTAACCCTAATCATTGGCACCTTGGCCGGGACAATAATACCTTTAATATTATATAGATTTAATGTGGATCCAGCAGTAGCCTCGGGTCCGCTAATTACTACCTTAAATGATGTATTTTCCTTGACCGTTTACTTTACCCTGGCAACTATTTTTATTACAAGACTAATGTAGCTTGACCCGAAAACAATATTATGAAATAAACCCTTTGCTAAATGATATGCTCCCCAGTCTACCCGATAGGGAGCGTTCAAAACATAAAGGGTTTATTTTTTTATCTAAAATTTGCCAAAAATGGGCAGGAGAATAAAAGAAATTAAGAGAAAGAGTAATATTATCAAATAATAAACAAACTAGGGGCAATATTATGAAACTTAGAACGAAATTATTTATCGGATTTGGTTCACTTTTTTTTAGTAACATTTGTTCTATCCGTACTGTATATATCCATACTGCAAGGTCTAAATAAAAATATAGACGAGGTAGTTAAGGATAGATACCAAAAGGTCAAATTGGCCGATACACTCCGCTATGAAGTAAGTAATATTAATAGTATTTTAAAAGAAATTACATTAGAGCTTGATAGTGAAAGAAATAAAGAGAATTATGCACAAATTGAAAAATCTCGTAAAATTGCCATAGCGGCCCTCAATGAATTAGATGAGCTAGAACTTGCCCCACATATGAGGGAGCTAGTAATTCAAGTAAAGGAATTATTCACTGCCTATAATCGTATTGAGGCAAATATTATTGAATTGTCCGGGAATGGTAGAAGAGAAGAAGCTACAGGTCTGCTGCTTAATGAGGGTAGGACTGTGAGGCTAGTTCTTTTTGGGGCCATAGAAGATCTTATATCCTATCAGGAAACCACCATGGATGAAATAGTATTAAATTCGGAGCAAGAATACCATAAGGCTAGAAATATTACCATATCCTTTGCCCTTGGCGGGTTCTTCCTTGGTGCCTTGATAGTCGGCTGGATTATAACGAATATATACGGAAGAATTACAAAGATTACTTCTGCCTTATCTCAAATGCCATTAACTGCTTCAGATGATAAAATGCCAAAAATTAATATTTCTTCCCGGGATGAATTTGGGGAGATAGCCCTGGCGTTTAATCAAATGTCAGCTAGTCTTGAGGAGCATAGCAAACAAGAAAAGGCCTACCTGGAAGCTATGCAGGAGCATAGCTTGTTAAAGACCAGAATGGCAGAAATTAGCAACCTCCAGCAGGGTGTCCTTAATCTAAAGGACTTGGCCCAGATACTAATCAATAAAATTACTCCATCAGTGGGTGCAAGTCATGGCATTTTTACTTGCTGGAAGGAGAAGGAGACCAGAGTACTTAAGGAACTTGCTGCTTATGCTGCCGAGAGGCTGGAGGATGGATCGAGAAGGTTTCAAATAGGCGAAGGGCTAGTGGGTCAATGTGCTGTAGAAAGTAAGATTATTCATCTAACTAGGGTTACAGATAAACATATACAGATTACTACTGGAATAGTCAAATTAGCTCCCAAGAGCCTAATCCTTGTGCCAGTGAAGTTTGAAAATCAGGTATTGGCGGTAATTGAACTAGCTCCCTTGAGAATTTTAGCCAATTGCAACAAAACCTGCTTCACGAATTGGCAAACATCATTGGTGTAACTATTAACAGGGTAGCAGGACATATGCAGGTACAAAAATTGCTGAAGGAATCCCAGGAATTAACCGAGGAATTACAAATACAATCAGAAGAATTACAGCTACAGCAGGAGGAATTAAAGACCTTCAATGAAAAATTAGAGGAGCAATACCGGGAATCTGAGCAGAGGACAAAGGAATTGGAAAAAATAAAGGCTGACCTTGAGGACAAGGCTTATCAGTTAGAGCAGGCTTCTAGGTATAAATCGGAGTTTTTAGCCAATATGTCCCATGAGCTCAGGACTCCGTTGAATAGTATGTTAATACTTTCACAGCTCTTGGCCGAAAATCAGCAGGGCAACTTAACAGAAAAACAAATGGAATATGCCAGAACCATTATTACCTCCGGCAATGATCTACTTCAACTAATCAATGAGGTCCTTGATTTAGCAAAGATCGAATCAGGTAAGATGGATATTAACCAAGGGAGAATTAGATTAATTGATATAAAAGACTTTGCTGAGCGTCATTTTATTCCGGTTGCTAACAAAAAAAGACTCAACTTTGAGACTATAATAGACCACAGCTTGCCTGAGATTGTTTACACCGATGAACACAGATTAGAACAAATACTATTTAATCTCTTGTCCAATGCATTTAAGTTCACCGAGAAGGGCAGTGTTGTACTAACAATAAGATTAGCAGATGAAAAGTTACGATTAAACACTACATTGGAAGCAGAGCAATTCATGATAGCAATTTCTGTAACCGATACCGGTATCGGAATTCCCCCTGAAAAACAAGAGCTTATCTTTGAGGCCTTTTGTCAGGCCGATGGGACAACTAGTCGGAAGTATGGCGGTACCGGACTTGGCTTATCCATCAGCAGGGAATTGGCAGGGCTTCTAGGTGGGTTTATAGATGTTAAGTCTAACGAAGAGGGAAGCACCTTTACCCTGTATCTGCCGGTCCATTCGCAGGATTCAGGCCCGGATATTATTGAAAATGAATCCCAGGAACTGGTTAAGCCTGTAGAACAAAGCCAGGCCTTTCTTAAAGGGAAGAAAATCCTGATAGTGGATGATGATGTAAGGAATATTTTTGCTGTAACCACTGCATTGGAAAATCACCAGGTGGAGGTATATTTTGCCGAAAATGGCAGGGAAGGCCTGGACATGTTGGAGCTAAACCCTGATATTGACCTTATATTAATGGATATCATGATGCCCAATATGGATGGCTATGAAGCCATAAAGGCTATCAGGAATAAGCCTGAGTATGATAAATTGCCAATTATAGCTCTAACAGCAAAAACCATGAAAGCGGATCGTGAACAATGCTTTAGTGCAGGTGCCTCAGATTATATTACTAAGCCCATAAATACCGAACAACTTATGTCAATGCTTAGGGTTTGGCTATATAGGATGGTGTAGAAAATAAAAGAATCCCAAGAACAACAAACCGAGCAATTAGAGAATATCGAAATTGAGCTACTTTTGGAGGGCATATTTCGCCACTATGGCTATGATTTCAGAAACTATGTATTTTCTTCTATAAGGCGTAGAATTTTACACCGCATGCGGGAAGAACGCCTGCAAAGTATATCAGCTTTGCAGGCCCTGGTTCTGCATAACAAAAAATCAATGTCAAAGCTATTAGGTGATTTGTCCATTACCGTCACAGAGATGTTTCGTGATCCAAGCTTTTTTCTGACCTTTAGAAAAACGTAGTGCCTCTTTTACGAAGATATCCCTTTATCCGTATTTGGCATGCAGGTTGTGCCACCGGTGAGGAGGTATTCTCTATGGCCATTCTTTTGTATGAGGAGAACCTTTACCATAAGACTACCATTTATGCCACCGATATAAATGAAGTTGCCTTAAAGGGAGCAAGTAGAGGGGTATTTCCCATAGATAAAATGCAAACCTATACCGCCAATTATCTTAAGGCTGGAGGAAGCAGATCCTTCTCTGAATATTATCGAGCTGAAGGAAGTGAAGTAATTTTCCATCCCTTTTTATCGGAAAGGGTTGTCTTTTCGCGCCATAATCTAGTAACTGACGGGTCCATAAACGAATTTAATGTAATAATCTGTCGCAATGTACTCATTTACTTTGATAAAACCCTTCAGAACCGGGTTCATAAGCTGTTTTTTGAGAGTTTAGGAGAGGAAGGGATCCTAGGACTTGGCAATAAAGAGAGTATTAGGTTTTCTGACCATCAAAACAGTTACGTGGAACTGGGTTCTAAGGATAAACTATATATCAAAAAAGGATAAGAATTATGAAGAGTAATGAAATAATCAACATTCTAATGGTAGATGACCGCCCCGAAAATTTATTGGCCTTGGAAGCAGTACTCTCGTCACCTGATTATAATTTAATAAAGGCCTACTCTGGGGAAGAGGCCTTAAAATGGGTTTTAAAGGAAGACGTGGCAGTTATTTTGCTGGATGTTCAAATGCCGGGTATAAATGGCTTTGAAACGGCCCAATTGATTAGGCAGAGGGAAAAATCACGACATATTCCTATAATCTTTATTACCGCCATTAGCCAGGCCTCTGAACATGTGCTTCAGGGATATTCTTTAGGTGCCATAGATTATATTTTTAAACCCTTTAATCATAAGACTTTGCAGCTAAAAATAGAGGGTTTTGTTAAGATTCACCAAAATTTAAGGGAAGAGATTAGACAGAGGAAAATAATTGCTGATCAATTAAGAAAATCCTCCCGGCAAATCACCAGTATTTTGGAGAGTATAACCGACGCTTCTTTGCTGTGGATAAAGAGTGGAAGTTTACCTATATAAATAAAGAAGCCGAAAGGCAACTGGGTAAAAGTAAAGGACAGCTAATTGGTAAAAGTATCTGGACTGAATATGCTAATCCGCCGGAGCAAATGACCAGGGCCTTTACCCGGGCTATGGAGGAGCAGGTTCAGGTACAATTTGAGGTTTTTACCCAGGAACGGTGGAGGGATTTTCATATATATCCCTGGGAGGCAGGACTTTCGGTTTATTTAAAGGATATTACTAATCGTAAACAGATGGAGCAGGATATTGCCAGATTGGATAGGCTAAACCTTATTGGAGAGATGGCTGCTGGCATAAGCCATGAGGTCAGAAATCCGATGACAACCGTCAGGGGCTTTTTACAAATGCTATCTGAAAAGAATGGCTGTATTCAATATGAAGAATATTTTAAGATAATGATAGAAGAATTGGATAGAGCTAACTCCATAATTACCGAATTTTTATCAATAAGTAAAGTGAAATCAAAAGAGTTAGTTATGCAAAGCTTAAATCCAATTATTGAAGCACTATATCCCTTAATCCAGGCGGATGCCGTTGGTAGTGATAAGTATGTAAAAATAGAACTGGGAGTAATACCGGATTTAATGCTTGATGATAAAGAAATTCGTCAGGTCATTTTAAATTTAGCCGGAATGGTTTAGATTCCATGGGTGAGGGAGGCTGCTTGACAATTAAAACCTATCATGACGAAAATGAGGTTATACTATCTGTAAGGGATCAGGGTAAGGGTATTAGTGAAGATATTCTGGAAAAGATTGGTACTCCATTTTTTACAACTAAGGCAGAGGGAACCGGCTTGGGACTGGCTACCTGTTTCGGAATTGCGGCCAGGCACAATGCGGTAATTACCTTGGAAACTAGTCCAAGGGGCACAAACTTCCTTTTTAGATTTAATAATCCTGCAGGGATATAAATAAAAAACCCCTTGATGATATACACCAAAGAGTTAACCATTAAATTATTATGCTACTTATATCTCCGGAGGACTGATTTAAGGGTGTCTGCTCTTAATCCAACACGGAGTGCTTCGAGGGCAAGGACCTCATGGGGGTTTATATTTCCAATACTAACATCAGGGCCGAAACGAATAATTAGCTCCTGCTGCTGATCTTTAATGGGAGCTTCCCAGATTAGTTTGGATGGGTCGGTCACACTGTGGACTAACTCTTCAAGGTCAGATAGGATTATATTTCCTTGGTTGTCGTATAAGCCCACACCCTTACCTGACTCATGCCCTTCAACAATGACGTAGGATGCACCGTTAGTCAGATCATCACTAACTAACTTAACAATATCTTTAATTTCAAAGTCATCGTGGGGATCCTTTTTCCCTACCTCCGTTAAAACGGTAAAGCCCATCTCGACAGCACGGGTAACAGCTTCTGCCCGGATTTTTGGGTTCAGATCCATGGTGCCATCGGAAACCTCAATAGCAGTAAATCCAAAGTTCCTAGCCATTGCCAAATATTCCCTTAGCTTGTCCTGTAATATTGCTACTTCTAAAAAAGTGCCTCCTGGATAGATCTCAACCCCATGGGAGGTTACCAAATTAATTTTTTCCTCAAGGACATGATTGTAGTATAGTGCAGAAGTGCCAAAGCCCAGCTTAAAGAAGTCAATATAGTCTCCAGCTAGATTTAGCAAATCCCTGGTTTCACCCAGTCCCAAGCCCTTATCAATAACCATTGTTAACCCCTTTGTCCTTGGCTTTTCACATCTGGTTCCCATGGGGAAACTAAGGATTTCCTGCCACGTCTTTTTGAACCCATCCTTGTTCATGCTGACAACTCCTTTCACGGTCCCGCTTAATAACGGGTCCGTCACAAACACCTCCCCTTTATCCCCCGTGATGAGATTAATTCGGTCATGACTTAAAATATGCATTTGGTAAAACTGGGGTTACTCCTTTTGTTCATCACCATTATTTACCTGTCCAACCGTATTTAACCTATCCTCTTTTGGCATTGGCTTACGGGCCACCATACTAACATTATTTAAAGGGCGCCAGGCCAATGTATTATACATAAAAGTTGGCTGAGTTGCTGGCTCTAGAGTTATTTTTTCAGGCTTAGAAGAATGTTGTCCCTTTGCTGCTGTTCCAGGGGGAGACTCTTTTATGGCTTTAACTTTTATGAAAAGGAATGCAGCTACGGCAGCCACCGCTGCAACCCGGCTGATGCCCAAAACATTACATCAGGCCAATGCCCACCAACCATCCAAAGAGAGGAGGGCCTGCAGCTACACCCAGAAATCTGACACTACCATATAGTGAAGTAACCAAACCTCTCTCGTCCTTTTCAGCAGAGCCGGTTATTAGGGTATTTAAACAAGGTAAAACTAAACCCGTACCCACTCCCGCTGTTGAAATACCGGCAAAGAAGGCATAGACATTATTAAAGAGGGGTAGGGTTACCAGAGAAGCCCCAATAATAACATGGCCAATTACCACCAGCCACTTCATTAAATTTATTTTTTTCTTAATAAGTGCACCGGTAAGATAGGAAGTAGTACTCATAAATAAAACTGGAATCGCTAAGGCCGCTCCTTTAATTACGCCATCAAGGCCGTACCTTTTTTCCAGAAAGTCTGAAAGGTAAAACAATACACCAAATAAAATCAGCAGGGCAGCAGAACCGGCAAAGAAGCTTGACAAAAGCAAAGGAGATTTCTTTTTAAATATCTTTTTAATGGAACCTATATATTCTTTAACTTTTTTAGGCTCTTTCTTGGCTTCAGGTTCCTTTGTTAAAAACCAAACCGCCAAAATAACAAAGGCTATTACAATGGGAAAGAAAAAGAAAATAGCCCACCAGGCAATTAGTCCCACAACAGCACCAAGGATAGGGCTTGTCACCTTACCCATTCCATTTGAGCTTCAATGACCCCAAGGGATTTAGCCCTTTCTTTTCCCGCCCATAAATCCCCGCAAAAGGCCATGGCAATGGGGGCTGTGCCAGCTGCACCAATACCTTGAAGAACCCGACCTCCTAAGATCCAAGGATAAGCGTTTTCCCTAAAGATTAGAGCAGCTGCTCCAGCTAGTAGACCACCTAGGGCATAAAGAAACAGAGCTGGAATGATTACCTTTTTCTACCGAATCGATCCGATAAAAAGCCGGCCAAAGGAATAACTAAACCTGCAGGAACAGAGAACATGGTTATAATAAGACTTATTTCCATTTGCGAAACCCTTAGTGCTGTTGCCATTTCGGGAAGTACCGGTATTAACATGGAGTTCCCAAGACCATTATTAGCGGTACACCGGCCAGGGCTGCAAGTGTAAAGCCATTGGCATTATTTCCTTTGTTATTACCACCTGCTGCAGCGGCTTGTGACATCATAACCACGTCCTTTGGTTTACTTTAAATAAAAGGCACAATGTATTTTGTCTCTTTAACAGGCACTATATGCATTAGTCTTGTCTAACCAGCATATTTTTTAAAGTATAACGAAAGCGGGGGGATAACATGTTTTTTATTACTGATAGAATTGTTTTTGCCATGGCCATGCTTCGTTGCCTATCTGCAACCATTGAATTTTCTGCAGCAATGCTAATGTTGAAATTTGGCAGAGTGGAATCTGCATTAAAAATTAACGCTGTTTTAGCCATGGTTGGACCCACGGTAATGGTTTTGGTAACAACCTTAGGTTTAGTTGGGTTGGCCGGAAAGGTATCCATCTCAAAAATGGCTATCATATTTTCTGGCGTACTACTTATTTTTTATGGAATAAACAAGTCCTAGTAATACTGATAAGCACGAACAAATTTGCCTTGACACTCGCCCAAATGAGATGGTAGACTTATACAGATAAAACCTTTAATTGGGTCCCGAGAGGCCGGTAAGGAAACATAGAATTAATCATTTAGGGTTAAACTATGCCTGCTTACCGAATAGGGTAAGCATTTTTAGTATGTATTGTTATTTTTGGAGGTGGGTTAATGAACGAGAAGGATCTAAAAGAAAAAGCCCAGATACTTGATGACAAGGGTATGAGAAGAGCCATGGTTCGGATCGCCCATGAGATAATTGAGCGCAATAAGGCGTCGAAAACTTAGCCTTAATTGGTGTTAGACGTAGGGGCGTTCCCTTAGCCCAGCGCTTGGCAAAATACATTAATGAAATTGAAGGCACTACAGTACCTGTTGGTATTCTTGATATTACCCTGTATCGTGATGACCTGACCACCCTGGCTAACCAGCCTCAAGTTCACCAAACAGAAGTTACCTTTTCTGTCACTGACAAAAAATTAGTTTTAATAGATGATGTTTTGTACACTGGTCGTACTGTTAGGGCTGCCTTGGATGCAATTATGGATTTAGGCAGACCTGAGGTGGTACAACTGGCAGTTTTAATAGACCGTGGTCACAGGGAGATACCAATCCGGGCAGATTATGTTGGTAAGAATGTTCCTACCTCCCGTAAAGAAGTTATCTCTGTTAGGTTATCGGAGATAGATAATGAAGAGCGGGTAATAATTTTAGAGGGGAATTAAATATGGGTTCCTGAATGATACCTTTAAAATCGGTCCTGTGAGGCCGGCAAGGTAATCCCGATAAAAAGGGATTCAGGCAAAGAAGGGCTTATGGTTAATTTTTAAGCTTGCCAGACTGCCGGCCTCAGTGGGGTATTATTACCTTGCTGGGGCTATATTTTTTGTGACTAGTAATAATGGAAGTAATTTAAGTAGAAATTATTAAAAGGGGGTTATATTAATGGGATGGCAAAGGAAGGACCTCCTGGGTCTGCGTAATCTTACAGCAGAAGAAATTAAGCTGGTGCTGGATACAGCAGTTCCCATGAAGGAAATTATCGGCAGAAAGATTAAAAAAACTCCCACCCTGCGGGGACGTAGCGTGATAACACTTTTTTATGAGAACAGCACCAGAACCAGATCCTCCTTTGATTTAGCGGCAAAATACCTTAGTGCAGACACAGTGGGACTAACTGCTTCAAGCAGTTCGGTGTCAAAGGGAGAAAGTTTAAGGGATACTGGTTTGACACTAAATTCCATGGGAGTGGATGTTGTGGTAATGCGTCATCCGGCCAGTGGAGCTGCTGAATACCTGGCAGGTTGCATTCCAGCCTCGGTGGTAAATGCGGGGGATGGGACCCATGAGCATCCAACCCAGGGACTATTAGATATGTTTACCATTAGGGAGAAAAAGGGCAATTTTGCTGGCCTTAAGGTGGCTATTGTAGGGGATATTCTCCACAGCAGAGTGGCTAGGTCAAATATTTGGGGATTAACTAAAATGGGGGCGGAGGTAAGGGTGGTGGGACCAACACCTTGATGCCACCGGAAATTCAGCAGATGGGGGCTAAAGTATATCATAAATTGGACGAAGCCTTAGAGGGGGTAGACGTGGTCAATGTGCTGCGTATTCAATTGGAAAGACAGCAGCAGGGTTTATTCCCATCACTCAGAGAGTACAGCAGGTTGTTTGGAGTTACCCAGAAGCATCTGGGGCTTTTGGCTAAGGATGCTCTAATTTTGCATCCAGGGCCAATGAACCGGGGCGTGGAAATTAGCCCGGAGGTTGCCTACGGTAATCATTCAGTGATAACTGAGCAGGTCACCAACGGTGTGGCAATAAGAATGGCTGTATTATATCTGTTAACCGGAGGTGAAGCCAATGCGCTATCTAATTAAGGGCGGAATTATTGTGGACCCGGTTAAGGAGACCTTGGCACAGCAAGATCTGCTAATAGATCAAGGACTTATAGTAAATATAGGAGCAGATATCTCTGATCAGGAGGCTAAGGTGATTGAGGCCACCGGTCGCTATGTTTGCCCGGGGCTGTTGGACATGCACGTACATCTGAGGGAACCTGGTTATGAGTATAAGGAAGACATAGCCAGCGGAACCAGGCTGCGGCCATGGGAGGCTTTACGGCAGTGGCCTGCATGCCAAACACCAATCCGGTGGCAGATAACGGGTCAGTAATTAGTTATATCCTGCAAAGGGCCCAGGGTATGCCCTCTAAGGTTTACCCTATTGGTGCCCTTACCAAGGGATCAGCTGGTAAAGAACTTACAGAAATGGCAGATTTAAAGGAAAGTGGAGCGGTGGCACTCTCCGATGACGGTCAGCTGTAATGGATGCGGGAATGATGTACCGGGTTATGCAGTATGCTGCTATGCTTGACCTGCCGGTTATTTCCCATTGTGAAGATTTGAGTCTGGCCGGTGGCGGTTGATGCATGAGGTCCAATCTCCGCTATGCTGGGATTAAAGGGTATACCTGCCGCTGCCGAAGAGGCTATGGTGGCTAGGGATATATTGCTGGCTGAGGCCACTGGCTGCAAGTTACATTTAGCCCACATTAGTACAGTGGGAAGTGTCCGAATGGTACGTCAGGCAAAGGAGCGGGGTTTAAAGGTCACTGCTGAAGTAGGACCACACCACTTTACCCTAACCGAGGAAGCTGTGCAGGGCTTCAACACAAACGCCAAGGTTAATCCACCCCTGCGAAGCATGAAAGATGTTGAGGCCATCAAAGAGGGGCTAAAGGACGGGGTAATAGATGTGATAGCCACAGACCATGCACCCCACGCCTTTCATGAAAAGGATGCTGAATTTCAATATGCTCCCAATGGCCTGATAGGCTTGGAAACTGCTGTGGGACTGGTATTTACTGAGTTGGTCCATACAGGTATATTATCGGTGCCCCAGGCAGTGGCAAGATTATGCACTAATCCACGTAAGATATTAGGTCTGCCGGGAGGTTTTCTGGATATCGGAGGAGTGGCGGATATCACCATCATTGACCCGGAGCTAAGTGATGTAGTGGACCCAGGTAAGATGCAGAGTAAGAGTAAAAACACACCCTTTGGGGGTCGCAGGCTTACGGGTTGGCCGGTTGCTACCCTTTGCGGTGGAGTGCTGGTCATGGAAAATAGACAGCTCCAGGAGTAAATTTACACTAGATAAAAATGCAGCATGATGTATAATTATACAATGGAAGTTTATTGACGGAGGTGTCTTATCATAATGCAAGCTTTACTAGTACTAGAAGACGGAACCGTATTTACCGGCAAGGCCTTTGGGGCCACAGGGGAGCAATGGGGAGAAGTGGTTTTTAATACTGGAATGACCGGCTACCAAGAAGTACTAACAGATCCATCCTATTGTGGACAAATAGTGGTCATGACCTATCCCCTAATTGGCAATTACGGTATCAATAAAGATGATTTTGAAGCCAAACGTTCCTTTGTAAGGGGCTTTGTGGTCAAGGAAGAGTGCGATAGACCCAGCAACTGGCGTGTTAGCAATAAAATAGATGAGTTCTTAGCCCGGGAAGGTGTCATTGGTATATCTGGAATTGACACCAGGGCTTTAACCAGGAGAATACGTAATCACGGTACTATGAGAGGTATTATTAGCACCCAAATTACAGACCCGGCAATACTTATTGAAAAAGCTAAGAATACCCCGGGAATTTCCGGTCAGGAGCTCGTTCCCACAGTGGCCACCAAGGAGATATATACCGTGTCCGGCGAGGGGCATCGGGTAGTCCTTATAGATTTTGGGGCTAAGGCTAATATTGTAAGGTGCCTGAATAA
Source organism: Desulforamulus aquiferis (assembly GCA_004143605.1). Taxonomy (GTDB): domain Bacteria; phylum Bacillota; class Desulfotomaculia; order Desulfotomaculales; family Desulfotomaculaceae; genus Desulfotomaculum; species Desulfotomaculum aquiferis. The sequence goes on along the minus strand of AWVY01000032.1, from coordinate 168,476 downwards.
CCGTCAATGTGAGGTGGTGGTGGTTCCACCCACCACAAGCCCGGAAGAAATCCTGGCCATGAATCCCAAGGGTTTAATGCTATCTAACGGACCTGGAGACCCCACGGACGTTCCTTATGCCGTTAAGACTGTTAATAGTTTAATAGACAAACTGCCGGTTTTTGGTATCTGCCTGGGTCACCAAATTATAGGTCTGGCAGTGGGAGGTAAAACCTATAAGCTTAAGTTTGGCCATAGGGGTGCAAATCACCCTGTTAAGGATTTGGCCAGTGGCAGAGTTTACATTACCTCACAAAACCACGGATACACAGTAGATAAGGATAGCTTGCCTTCGGATATGGAGGTTTCCCATATCAATCTTAACGATAATACCGTAGAGGGCTTACGTCACAAGAGCCTGCCTGTATTCTCGGTACAGTACCATCCTGAGGCTGCACCTGGCCCCATGGATTCTGAATATCTTTTTGATCGCTTCCTAGACAATATTAATAACTTTGTAGCCAGTGAGGGGAGGTAACCCATGCCTAAAAAGCAGGGTATAAAAAAGTATTAGTAATAGGTTCCGGCCCCATTGTTATCGGTCAGGCCGCTGAATTTGACTATGCCGGAACCCAGGCTTGCCGTTCCCTGAAAGAAGAGGGACTTGAGGTAGTGCTGGTAAACTCTAACCCGGCTACCATCATGACAGATGCCAATATGGCTGATCGGTATATATTGAGCCTTTAACACCAGAGTTTGTTACCAGGGTAATTCGTCAGGAGAAGCCCGATGGTCTTTTGCCAACCTGGGTGGACAAGTTGGTCTAAATATAGCTATGCAATTGCTGAGAGGGGCGTGCTGGATGAAGAGGGTGTAATCCTGCTGGGAACTCCCCTGGACGCCATACGTAAAGCAGAAGATAGAGAAATGTTTAAATTAATGATGGAGCAAATAGGTGAACCTGTACCTGAATCAACCATTGTTTGTTCTGTTAGGGAAGCAATTGAGTTTGCAGACTCCATCGGATACCCAGTTATCGTTAGACCGCCTATACCATGGGAGGTACAGGGGGAGGCATCGCCAAAAGTAGAGAGGAATTAACAGCAGTAGCCATTCGTGGACTTAAGCACAGCCTAATTGGGCAAATCCTGGTTGAACGCAGTGTAGCTGGCTGGAAAGAAATTGAGTATGAAGTAATGCGTGATGCCGCTGATAACTGCATCACAGTTTGTAATATGGAAAACCTAGATCCTGTAGGTGTGCATACAGGAGACAGCATCGTGGTAGCACCCTCCAGACCCTTAGTGACCGGGAATACCAGATGCTGCGCAGTGCTTCCTTGAAAATTATCCGGGCCTTGGGTATCGAAGGTGGCTGCAATGTGCAATACGCCCTTGACCCCCACAGCTATAAATATATCGTTATAGAAGTTAATCCAAGGGTTTCCAGGTCCTCGGCCCTAGCCTCCAAGCAACTGGTTATCCAATCGCCAAGGTGGCCTCTAAAATTGCCATTGGCCTTACCCTGGATGAAATACGTAATTCGGTAACAGGCAAAACCTATGCTTGTTTTGAGCCAACCCTGGATTATTGTGTAATAAAGTTCCCCCGCTGGCCCTTTGATAAATTTATAAGTGCAGATAGGACCCTGGGAACTCAAATGAAAGCCACCGGGGAGGTCATGTCCATTGACCGAACCTTTGAGTCAGCCTTGATGAAGGCCATTCGCTCCCTGGAGATTGGCTTATTTGGTCTGCAAATTCCAGAATTTCAGGCTCTGTCCCAGGAAGAGCTAGAGCAAAAATTAGTTAAGGCTGAGGATCAGAGGCTCTTTGCTGTGGCTGAGTTTTTCAGAAGGGGAGGTACAGTTAATCAGGCTGCCAGCTTATCGGCCATTGATGTATTCTTCCTGGAGAAAATTTATCAGGTTGTAGCCTTTGAGGAAACCCTTAGACGGGATGTACCATTAACCGGCTTGACCAGGGAGAGGTTGTTGCAGGCCAAGGCCTACGGATTAGCTGATAGGTATATTGGCCAGCTAACCGGATTATCCGAAGGAGAGGTCAGGGAAGCTAGGCAGGTTCAGGGAATTAATGCTGTCTATAAGATGGTTGATACCTGTGCTGCAGAGTTTGAAGCCATTACCCCATACTATTATTCCAGCTATGAGTTTGAGGATGAGGCTACCCCCACCGACAGGCCCAAGGTTGTGGTGCTGGGCTCAGGSCCATTCGCATTGGGCAGGGTATAGAGTTTGACTACTGCTCGGTACATTCGGTCTGGGCCCTCAGGGAAGAGGGTATTGAGGCCATCACCATCAACAATAACCCGGAAACTGTAAGTACAGACTTTGATACTGCCGATAGGTTGTATTTTGAACCACTTGTTACAGAGGATGTACTAAATATATTGGAAAAGGAGAAGCCCCAGGGAGTTATAGTACAGTTTGGCGGCCAAACTGCCATTAACCTGGCCAAGCCACTGGAGCGGGCAGGAATAAAGATTATCGGCACCTCGGTGGATGCCATTGACGTGGCCGAGGACCGTGAACGCTTTGACAAGCTGCTGGTGGAGCTTGCCATACCTAAGCCCCCTGCAGGACTGCCTTTTCTGTTCAAGAGGCTGCTAAGATTGCCGATGAGGTGGGCTTCCCGGTACTTGTACGACCTTCCTACGTATTAGGTGGACGGGCCATGGAGATTGTTTACTCCCAGGAGGAACTTCTTTCCTACATGCAAAGGGCTGTGAAGGTTACCCCGGATCACCCTGTGTTGGTGGACCGTTATATGGTTGGCCAGGAGTTTGAGGTTGATGCCATCTGTGACGGAACCACTGTGCTGATTCCGGGTATCATGGAACATGTTGAGAGAGCAGGGGTTCACTCAGGTGACAGTATTGCAGTCTATCCCGCCCAAACCTTAACCCAGGAACAAGCAGACCAGATGATAGAATATACCGAACGACTTGCCCTGGCTTTAGGGGTAAGGGGACTGGTTAATATACAGTATGTTCTGCATGAAGGACAGGTTTACGTTATTGAGGTTAACCCACGGTCCAGCCGGACAGTACCATACCTTAGCAAAGTAACAGGTATTCCTATGGTCAGCCTCGGCACCAAATGTGCCTGGGTAAAACCTTGGTTGAGATGGGCTATCAAGGGGGACTTTACCCGGATAGCGGTCTTGTGGCGGTTAAGGCCCCGGTATTCTCCTTTGGTAAACTCCTGGATGTGGACGTATCCCTAGGACCAGAGATGAAATCTACGGGTGAAGTATTAGGTGTTAACGGTGACTTCTCAACGGCCCTTTATAAAGCGCTGCTGGCCGCAGGAACCCAGTTTCCAAGACAGGGAACGGTCCTTGCCACCATTGCCGATAGGGATAAGGAAGAGGCACTGCCGGTCATTGAAGGACTTGTGGAACTGGGTTATAAGGTTTGTGCCACCCGGGGAACAGCCAGCTTCCTGCAAAGCCGTGGTATCCAGGTGGAAGCAGTCAATAAAGTAGGCGAGGGCGGGGAGACAATTGTCGACCTGATTAAGGCTAATCGCATCAATTTGGTAATTAATACAATCAGCCGGGGTAAAGAACCTGAGCGGGACGGTTTTAAGATTAGGAGATCTGCAGTTGAGCACGGTATACCCTGCTTAACCTCTATGGATACAGCCTGGGTCATGTTGGAGGTACTTTACGGCATTCAGGAAGGTGAAGTGCCGGATTTAATTCCCCTCCAGAATTATCTCGATAAAAGGGAGAAAAAGTTGCCAGAGTTGGGTTAAATGGGTAACTAGAGTTATTATCGGACACAGGGGTTAGCCCCTGTGTCTAACCGAATTGCTGGAGGGGATATACATGTCTAAGATAATGGATGCCAAGGTGCTTGGAGTTTACCCGGTGGCACCGGCTACCTACTATATGGAGCTGGAAGCTCCTGACATTGCCCGGCTGGCTGTGCCGGGCCAATTTGTGCACGTCCGCTGCAGTGATTCCCAGGACCGCTGCTTAGGAGACCCATCTCTATTCATATGGTTAGCCGTCCAAAGGGTGTACTGGCCCTGCTGTTTCGGGTGGTGGGTAAAGGGACAGAACTGCTAGCCCAGAGCAAGGTGGGAGATATCATAAACCTAATGGGTCCCTTAGGCAAGGGCTTTACCATGCCGCTGCCAGGTTCCCGTGTGGCTGTGGCTGCGGGGGTATTGGTGCCGCACCCCTGGTATTTTTAGTCCAGGAACTGGCCCATATGAAGTGTCAGGTAACTGTCTATCTTGGTGCCAAAGACAAGAAGAGCTTACTTTGTGATGGACAGTTTGAGCAGATGGAAGCCGAGGTGGTAATTGCCACCGACGATGGCTCCCTGGGTTATAAGGCACAGTGCCAGGGTGATGAGCAAACACGCGGACTGGAAAAGGACTGCCATCACTTATATGTGTGGACCTAAGCCTATGATGCGGGATATAGCTTCTATGTTGCAGAGGCCGATGTGCCGGGGAAGCTTCCCTGGAAGAGCATATGGGTTGTGGTATAGGGGCTTGTCTTTCCTGCGCAACTAAAATTAGTCATCATGGGGAAGTAACTAATAAAAGGGTTTGTGCCGATGGACCGGTATTTCCCTCCTGGCAGGTGGTTTGGGAATGAGGCCAAATCTGCAGGTAAACATCGGCGGTATAATTATGAAAAATCCGGTGACCACTGCTTCTGGAACCTTTGGTTTTGGTCCGGAGTATTCACCCTATCTGGATATTAATAAGCTGGGTGCCATAGTGGTTAAGGCACTACCCTGGAGCCAAGGRRGGTAATATTACCCCCAGAATGGCAGAGACCCCGGCTGGTATGCTGAATTCCATAGGTTTACAAAACCCTGGGGCAGATTACTTAATAGAAAAATACAGTCCCTATTTTGCAGGGCTGACAACTAAAGTCATAGTAAATATTTCAGGCAATACTGTGGAGGAATATGCCAAATTGGCAGCAAAGCTTGACGGCGTACCTGGGATAGCAGGCCTTGAGGTGAACATCTCCTGCCCCAATGTAAAAATGGGCGGCATGGCCTTTGGGGCAGATGCGACCAGCGCCGCCGAGGTCACCAGGCAGTTAAGGGGTCTACAAACCTGCCTGCCATTGTAAAGCTATCTCCTAATGTGACGGACATTGCCGGGATCGCCAGGGCAGTTGAAGGAGCCGGAGCGGATGCACTATCCCTGATAAACACCCTACTCGGCATGAGCATTGATATTCATCGGAGAAAACCTGTCCTGGGCAACATTATGGGGGGACTTTCAGGACCGGCAGTTAAGCCTGTGGCGGTTAGGGCAGTTTGGCAGGTGTACCAGGCAGTAAAAATTCCTTTGGTGGGAATGGGTGGTATTGTAACTGCACAAGATGCCCTGGAATTTATTTTAGCCGGGGCCACTGCCGTGGCTGTGGGTACAGCTAATTTCATTAATCCTTTAGCCACCCTGGAAGTTGTGCAGGGTATTGAAGATTATTTAATTAAACAGGGAATTAGTGATATTACTGAATTGGTGGGAGCTGCCCACAGGTCATAATAACTGGAGGAAAAAATGGACAATAAAATGCAACTGGCAAAGGATAAGCTAATAGTAGCCCTGGATGTGGATACCATAGAACGTGCCGAGGCTTTGGTCAAACAGTTAAATGGTACTGTGGGCATGTTTAAGGTGGGAATGCAGCTATTTTATAGTGCCGGACCTGATATCGTCCGACGTTTAAAGGAGCAGGGGGTTAAAGTATTCTTGGATCTTAAACTGCATGATATTCCCAATACTGTGGGACAGGCAGCCAAGGCCCTTGCCGGCTTAGGTGCGGATATTATTAATGTCCATGCCTCAGGTGGCTCTGCCATGATGAGGGCAGCGGCCGAGGCCCTTCAAGAAGGTGCCGGAGTATTGAATATTCCTGCCCCCAAATTGATCTCAGTAACGATTCTTACCAGCATTGACCAAAACACCTTTAGTGGAGAGATTGGACTTCCCGGAGATATTAAGGATAAGGTGAGGGATTGGGCACTGTTGACCAAAGGTGCAGGCTTACAGGGTGTGGTTTGTTCTCCGCGGGAGATTGAAATAATTCGTGAAGCTTGTGGCCAAGAATTTGAAATAATAACTCCAGGCATAAGACCAAGTTGGTCTGTTACCGGGGATCAGAAGAGAATTATGACCCCAGCTGAGGCAATAGGGCTGGGTGCCAGCTATTTAGTGGTTGGCAGACCGATTACAGGTGCAGCAGACCCGTTTGATGCTGCTGGGCGTGTACTGGTTGAAATGACAGAGGGGATTTAATTATGATTCGATTAGCTATCGTAATGGGTGTTACTTTATTTCTGGATTATTACACAAAGCTTATTGTAATCAACAAGATGGCACTGGGGGAATCGATACCGGTTTGGCCAGGTGTATTTCACCTAACCTATATCCAAAATCCTGGTGCTGCCTTTGGTATGCTGGCTGGAAAGACATGGTTTTTATTGCAGTGACTTCCTTGGTGTTGCTGGGCATGCTGGTGGCCTACCGCTGGATCAATAGGGCAGGTCCTATGTACAATGGGCCTTGGGCTTAGTGGCCGGTGGTGCACTGGGAAACTTAATCGATCGCATAAGATTTACCAAGGTAATTGACTTCCTTGATTTTCGTATTTGGCCTGTCTTCAATCTAGCTGATACAGCAATTTCCATCGGGGTTGCTTTGATTTTGCTGGATGCCTTTAGGGAGTTTAAACGTGGTTCTCATTAAAAGGAGTGTAGCTTAATATGACCAGAGAAGAGGTTCTTGATATTTTTTCCAAAACAGAGGCAATGCTTACCGGGCATTTTAGGCTGACCTCTGGAAAACATAGTAACAGATATTTTCAGTGTGCCCAGGTACTTCAACATCCACAGTACACAGGAATGCTTTGTCAGGAATTGGCCAAGGATTTTGCTGACCAAGGTGTACAAACTGTAATTGGTCCTGCCATGGGTGGAATTATCGTTTCCTATGAGGTAGGGCGAGCCTTGGGAGTACGCAGTATCTTCACTGAAAGGGAAAACGGCAAGATGGCCCTAAGAAGGAATTTTCACATCGAACCAGGGGAAAAGGTTTTAGTAGTTGAGGACGTAATCACCACAGGTGGTTCGGTGGCTGAAGTTATAGAGGTTGTTAAAGCTCTTGGCGGAGAAGTAGTAGGGGTTGGCGTCCTGGTGGACCGCAGCAACGGCAAAGCTGACTTGGGCGTACCCACCAAAGCACTGCTTACCGTAACAGTAGAAACCTACGAGCCTGATAACTGCCCCCTGTGCGCCCAAGGCCTCCCTGCCATCAAACCCGGCAGCCGCCAAGTCCCTTAGAATGAGTCACGGTTCTCTGACTCACTGAATTCTGGTAAAACTAGTGGTATCAAATGAGACAAAGAACCGTCCACGCTTATGGGTAGATTTCCCCCCTTTAGCATATGCTAAGGGGGAATTTTATTTTGTGGGAGTGATGCCATTGGCCAGTAAGGGAGTTATTTATATTGTAATAGATTCTTTCCACCCCAGGGCTTTGCGTCATTGCCGGGAAAAGGGAAAGCTGCCGGCCTTGTCCTTTTTAATTGAAAGGGGACATTTAGATGAAAGTTGCATTTCAATTTTCCCCACCGTGACTCCTTCTTGTACCAGTACATTAGCTACAGGTGACCATCCGGCTCAGCATGGGATTCCGGGAATGGTTTGGTATCATCGTGGTGAGAGGCGCATTATTTGCTACGGTGCCAACTGGCTGTCCATCTTAAAAAGTGGCGTTTATCAGTCAAGTATGGATTTCTTTTTTAATCTCAACCATAAACATCTTGGTTGGGATGTGCGTACTATTTACGAGGATTTAGAGTCCCAGGGTATCACTACTGCAGCTGCCAATCCATTTATTTACCGGGGTAACGACGAATATGATGCAAAAATCCCCCTAAGTATTAAACTTACTACACTTTTTGAGTTGGATAAAGGTAAGATACATGGACCAAAGAAGCTTTGTCTTGGACAGCTTCACCAGCCCCCGGGAAACCTGGATTTGGTAACTGAAGATGTTCGCTATTGGAAGAATTTTGGTATTAATGATAAGGTATCTGTGGCCGCAGCTACTTGGTTTTTACAGCAAGATGAAAGACCGGATTTGTTAACCATATACTTCCCGGATACAGATAGTGTGGCCCATTCAGAGAATGCAGATTGCTGTGAACCATGTCTGACAAATGTGGATAAGCATCTTTCAAAAATACTGGATTGCTTTGATTCTTGGGAACAGGCCTTGGAAGAATATGTATTTGTATTGGTTGGGGATCATGCCCAGTCAACTTTGGAAAAGGGCAAAAGGGCTTTTATCAAGATTCCAGAAATATTAAAGCAATATTCCCAGGCCAGACTTGGTGAAAACCCTGTTGAGGGTAAAGATATAGCAATTTGCTCCAACGCTCGTACTGCCTATATCTATATACTTCAGCACAGGCAAGGCATGAGAAAAGATATAATGAAAAAATTGTTGGCCGAGCTAATATCGATCAGGTGATTTGGAAAGATGAAGCATGGTATCATGTGGCAAAGGCGGGAAAGGAGATGCTTTCCTTCTCCCGTGGCAATGATGCGGGAGACGACTACGGTAACAAATGGACTTAGGGGTGATTTGGGTTGCCTTGACATGGGGATAATGGATGGGGCCATAAAGTATGGTTGCTATCCTAACGCACTGGAACGAATAACTGGCTGTCTGGATAATCCCAATGCCGGAGATATGATTGTCACAGCGGAGCCTGGTTATATACTGGGGGGTGAGGGAGGAGCGTTCAAGGTTAAAATTGGAAACCACGGCTCCCTCCATAGGGAGGACTCACTGGTGCCCCTAATAATTAGCGGAACCCCCCAAGGTATAGAGAGGCCCCGCTTGGTTGATGTGGTTCCCTTTGTAAAATCACTCTTGCTTACTCCCCAGGTGTAAGCTTTTCGACTAATTCCTCGTTGGGAGTCACTGAAAGGGTGCGCTGATTATCGTAAATGACCATGCCGGGCTTGGCTCCCCTCGGCTTACGAACATTACGTCTTTGTGTATAGTCCACTGGGACTTTGCCGGATTGACGGGCCTTGCTGAACCAGGCTGCTAGGCTTGCAGCCTCTAAAAGGGTCTGATCCGGCACGTCAGGATTTGCCTGGCATCTAATAATAACGTGGGAACCGGGTATATCCTTTGTGTGCAGCCAGATGTCCTCGTCCCGAGCCAGACGTAAGGTTAAATAATCATTTTGTTTATTGTTTTTACCCACAAAGATTGTAAAGCCGTCGGTTGAAACAAAAGAAAGGGGCTGTGGTTTTTGCTGCTCCTTTTTGCTTTTTCCGTGCTCCCGCCCTAGGCTTAAGATAGGCCTGCTCCTCTAATTCCCCTCGAATCTCCTCAAGATCTGCTATTTCCGAGGCATTGCTCAGGGCATTTTCCACTGCTTCAAGATAGGACAGCTCTGATTCTGCCTGCTCCAATTGACCCAGTACAGCCTCCCGGGTATTTTTCGCTTTAAGATACTTTTTAAAATAAGATTGAGCATTTTCCGAGGGAGTTCGGGAAGACTCCATAGGAATAATAACTTCTGCACAATCAGGATCATAAAAATTTTCCACCCTGGCCTCGGTCCCTGCTCCAGGTTATAGAGGTTGGCAGTAATTAGTTCTCCGTAAACCCTATAAATATCGGCCTTTTCAGCAGCAGCCAAGCTTTTTGTGTATATTGCAGTTTTCTTTTGTAGACGGTCAATCTCCCTTTTTACCGTTTGCAATATAGACTGTCGAGCAGATTCCAGGCTGCGACGATGTCCCAGGCTTTGATAGTAGCGATCTAATACCTCGCTGATGGTGCCATGCTCTCGTTTGTGAGCCGTAATATGGGATAAGTCCAGGGCGGCAAACTCAAGGGGGGTCCCCCTTCTATCTAATAATAAAGTGGGCTGGAAGTTACCGGCTTCAATCATTTGCCCTAGCCAATTGATTTGCTGCCATAGCTGCCTAAACTCATATTCACCGCAAAACTCCAGTGCATAGTCCGGGCTAAGTCCAGCCCGGACCACCAGTTCCCGGCAGGTTTGGGGTCCAACTCCTGCCATAAGTCTTAACAGGGCAGACATAACAGAGGATGACAAGTCACCAGTCTGGATAATTAGTGAAGGGAACTGTTCCTCAGTTATTTTCCTAGGGTCAAGTTTACTTTGCTCAGGCGGTGGCAGGTAAGGACGATTGGGGAGAACCTCCCTATAGCGGGACACTGAGTGGGAATAACGATTAACACCATCGACGATGCTATTGCTCTCAGGATCAACCAGTACAATATTACTATGCTTGCCCATAACCTCACAAATAAGGAGTTTTTCTGATGGTCGTCCTAGCTCATCTCTTGAATCTATGGACAACTCCAGAACCCTTTCCAGCTCCACCTGTCTAATAGAACGAATCCGGCTTCCCTCCAGATGTTTGCGCAGCACCATACAAAAAATTGGTGGGGCCAGGGGATTTACATAAGACTTATCTGATAGATGAATCCGGGCGTCCCGGGAATCTGCTGATAAAAGAAGTCTCTGTTTTCCCAGACCCCTGGTATGAATTACTAAAATTACTTCGCTAGGTCCAGGTTGATGTATTTTTTCTATTCTTCCGCCAATAAGCTTGCTTTCAAGTTCCTGGGCCACAGCTGACATAACCAAACCATCGAAGGCCATAATATCTTCTCCTCTCCATTACCTATTGTAACTAAAAAACAACTGGTAGCCAATGGAAAATCTTTAATGCTTACCATAGTTAAATCTTAAATTAGGGTCTTTTTTAGGGACAGGCAGAATAAGTTTTTATATATAAAGGACAAACCTGTTTGGAGGGGTGACACAATGACCACGCGTTGGTTTGAAATGGGGAGGCAAGAAGTAATAGAAAAACTTGGCACCTGTGCTGAAAAGGGGTTGGACGAGCAGTCTGCCAAAGAAAGATTAGAGCAATATGGGCCTAATAAACTGGCCTCAGCAGGTAGAACACCGCCTTGGCTCATGTTTGTAAACCAGTTTAAAGATTTCATGGTTTTAATACTGTTGGCGGCTACCCTGGTGTCCGGGTTGTTAGGGGAATGGGCCGATGCCATTACCATCATGATTATAGTGGTAATTAATGCATCTTAGGTTTTGTTCAGGAATTTAGGGCTGAGAAATCCATGGAGGCCCTAAGGCCCTTACTGCACCGGAAGCAAGGGCGATAAGAAATGGTTTGGAAAGAAAAGTGAGGGCGTCGGATATTGTTCCAGGAGATATAGTATTGCTTGATACGGGGGATAAGGTACCGGCTGATTTGCGGCTTTTATCCCTTTCAAATCTGGAAGTGGAGGAATCAGCCTGACAGGAGAGTCCAATCCCGTTAAAAAACGAGTTGCCAACATGGCTGGTCAAGAAGAGGTAAGCCTGGGTGATACCCGTAACATGGCCTATATGGGAACGGTGGTTGTCAGGGGGAGGGCTAAAGGTGTTGTAGTATCCACAGGTATGCACACAGAAATGGGCCATATCACAAAAATGATTCAGGAGGCAGAAGATGATCAAACGCCCCTGCAGAGACGTCTTGAGCATTTAGGTAAATCATTAGTTATCTTTTGCTTAGGAGTATGTGCTTGTGGTGGTTCTGGGTATCTGGCGGGGCGAGCCCATGTATCATATGTTTCTAGCCGGTGTTAGTCTTGCTGTGGCAGCAATTCCCGAGGGACTGCCGGCCATAGTAACCATCGCCCTGGCCATTGGCGTACAGCGTATGATCAGACGAAATGCTATAATCAGGCGGTTGCCCGCGGTAGAGACTCTGGGTTGTGCTACGGTTATATGCAGTGATAAAACCGGAACCTTAACTGAAAATCAAATGACAGTTCGCAGTGTTATGGTAGGAAACAGTACTGTCAGGATAACGGGAGAAGGGTATGACCTAAGGGAGAATTTCATTTCGACGGTTCAAAGGGAAGCGAATTTAATAAGCTATTAAAATGTGCAGCCCTCTGTAATAATGCGGTACTAACCAAAGGTGAAGTATCAGTGGGAGGGATGTTCCGAAATCTAAAGACCGGCAATTTGGGCAGAATCTGGGGCGTTAATGGAGACCCCACCGAAGGTGCCTGATGGTTTTAGCTGCTAAGGGTAAGATTTGGCGTAATGAGCTGGAGAAAAAGGAAAACAGACTATTTGAAGCTCCCTTTGACAGTGATCGTAAACGCATGTCTGTAGTTTATCAAGATGCTTCGGGTTCCTTGACGGGCTATGTAAAGGGTGCACCTGATGTAATGCTGGAGCTCTGCACCCATATATATAGGGATGGCCGGGTGGTACCTTAAGTGGATCTGCCAAGGAAGAGATATTAAAGAGAAATTCTGAGATGGCTAGAGATGCCTACGGGTATTGGCCCTGGCTTACTCAGAAGTAAGTCCTTTAAAACCAGGTGAAGAACTGACTGAGGAAGCGGTAGAAAAGGATCTGGTCTTTTTAGGACTAGCAGGAATGATTGATCCGCCACGTCCAGCAGCTATCCAAGCTATTCAAACCTGCCGTCGGGCTGGTATTAGAACTGTCATGATCACAGGGGATCATCAACTTACAGCCCAGGCGGTGGGCAAGGAATTGGGACTAATTACATCAGGAAGTAAAGTTCTTACCGGGGCTCAATTAGATAAGATGGATGATCAAGAACTTCAATTGGAGGCAGAGAAAGCCTCGGTTTATGCCAGGGTGACACCAAAACATAAACTTCGAATCGTGCGGGCACTGAAGAGAAACGGACACGTTGTGGCCATGACCGGGGACGGAGTAAATGATGCACCGGCTGTGAAAGAAGCTGATATTGGAATTGCCATGGGCAAATCAGGGACAGATGTTACCAAAGAGGCCTCAGCTATGGTGCTGGCCGATGATAACTTTAAGACAATAGCAGCAGCCATTGAAGAAGGTCGAGCTATTTATAACAACATCAGAAAGTTTATCCGCTATCTGTTATCTTGTAATGTTGGTGAAGTGCTGGTAATGTTTCTGGCAGTCCTAATGGGAATGCCGTTACCACTGGTTCCCATACAGATTTTGTGGATGAACCTGGTCACTGACGGATTGCCGGCCATGGCCCTTGGGGTGGACCCGGCCGAGAAAGATATCATGTATCGGAGACCCAGGGACCCACAGGAAAGTGTATTTTCAGACGGTCTCTCCTGGCGGATTCTTGGTACAGGCACTCTATTCGCCATAGGGACTAATGGCCTTTGCCCTGGGCTGATGCTGGGTCCAGTGGAGCTAGCAAGAACTATGGCCTTTAATACCCTGGTGTTTTTCCAACTGTTCTTTGTGTTTTCCTGCCGCTCAGAGCGTCACTCTATTTTAGAAGTAGGACTGTTCGGTAACCCACAGCTGGTGCTGGCAGTAATGATATCGGCCGCACTACAGTTAAGTGTCAACTATATCGGTTTCCTTCAGCCAATTTTCCAAACAGTACCACTGGAGCTTAAACACTGGGTAATCATTATCTCAATAGCCCTGGTGCCCCAGGTTTTAGGGGTTACTTTTAAGGCAATCAAGGACAGGGCTAAGGAAAAAATAATGTACATTCGGGCATAGTCGTACAATAAATAAAGGCTCACTGTTACTTTGCTAATAGTGGGCCTTAAAATATTGCCAAAAATTTCTTGTGACATTTTACAAACTAAATCGTTATTTAAGGTGAAGGGTATATAAATTTCCATGATTTAAGATAGCCGGGAAGAAGGTGCAAATAAATAATATAGGCAGTGCATTGACTTTAGTTTGTAGATATCATAGGAAATCTTGTTTTTGTGTACTTGATAAGTGAGTAAATGATTAAGGGAGGATTAAATTTGTTTAAGAAACTAGCATTTATATTTATTAGTTTTGGTCTGGTGTTATTTGCCAGTGGATGTGCCGCAGAAAAGCAGGTTGACAAGCCAATAGAATCAAAGCCAAATGCCATTATGAATGATTTTAATAGCTTGGTACAAAAGGACTCCGCTGTTGATGAGATTGCCAATTTTATAAACAATAACATATCTGATGTATCTAAAGAAGATGCTTCAAGGATGGTAGACAAATTTGAAATAATTCATAAAAAGAATCTTTCACAGCTAGAAAATATGTTTTTTGAAGACAGCGTACAAAACAAAATTAATCTTGAATATAAAGCTATTATTGCGCAAACTGATATTAAAGACGCAGAACTCAAAGAACTGTTAGCTAAAACAAAAAATAGCGGCTACAAAATTGAAACAGCCGAGGGGTCCTATTTCCCAATTATTGATTATGACTTTTATAAAAATTTCAGCTCCTATGTAACGTCCGATATGAAAGATTATATTGATATAATGGCTGTGGAGTCCAACAAAGTCCCGGCGAAAGACGGGGCGCTAGTTATTGAGTGGGATGAGGTATTGAAGAGGGCATTGAATCAGGAGAAATTTATTCAAACCCACAAGGATTCTGTGAAAATTAATGAAATAAAGCAACTGCACAAAAAATATGCTACCTTTGCCCTATATGGTTTAAACAATACACCCCTTTTTAGTTATGACACTAAAACCCTAGACCCAAAGGCCAGAGAAGTTTATCTAAACACGGTAACAAATGCCGGCGGCAGTGATTTTTTGAAGACATTAGATGGCTTTTTGAATTTGGTCAAGGATAATAACTTTATGCTAACTAATGATGCCGAAAAATATCGAGAGAACGTTGTCGAAAAATTAGATCAAAGCTAAAAAGTTACAATACACGAAGAATACACGAAGGAACCCCCCCCCGCGGTGGTTTCCTTCGTGTCATGTGTCATGTGTGTCATGGGGACGTTTCCTTTGCCACACTACTATTTGTGGAGTATAATCAAAATGGGTGACATTTTATGGCAAGGAAAGCAAGGGAAAAAAGTACCACAGGGATTTATCATATCATGCTTAGGGGAATTGATAAGAGAGATATATTTTTAGATGATGAGGATCGCGAAAAATTTTTAGACTATTTAGCTAAAGCAAAAGAGAAGGCAACATGTCTTATTTATGGGTATTGTTTAATGGATAATCATGTTCATTTATTAATCGAGGAAGGGCATGAACATATTGGGGAATCAATAAAAAGAGTAGCCGTCGGGTATGTATACTGGCATAATGAAAAATACTCAAGAACTGGTCACTTATTTCAGAATAGATATAAAAGTGAAGTGGTTGAAGATGATACCTATTTTATTACTGTTCTACGATATATTCACCAAAATCCCATAAAGGCAGGTTTAGTGCAGGATATTTCCCATTACAAGTGGAGTAGTTATATTCACTATATTGAAGGGTCTGAAGATCTAATTAATCTAGATATAGCAATGAACTTTTTCATTAGCCAGGATAAATTCATAGAGTTTATGAGAACACCTAGCAGCGAACAGTGTCTTGAAGAAAACATCAAAGTTAGATACTCAGACAAACAATTAAAAGAAATAATTTTAAAGCTTTACCCTAAACAAGACTTGATTTCTAACCTAACCAAGGAAAAAAGGGACGAATTTATAAGAAGAATAAAACAATACACAAACGCAAGCAATCGCCAAATTAGCAGGGTGTTAGGCATTGGGAGGGGAATAGTCGAACGTGTTGACAAGTGATGTGGCAAACGAAACGTCCCCCTGCCACCCCGAACSYSTTGCCACCAAGGMTAGTTTATATTAATCTTATTGAGAAATGTTTGTATCTCTTGATTTACAGTTGCTGGATTATCAAGATTGGTACTGTGTTGAGCATTGGGAATTGTTTTTAATTCAGAACCTTTAATATGTTGATGAATATAGGGTTGTTGATAATTGGTCATATAATCGTGATCACCAATTAGTATCAAAGTAGGACATTTCACTTTATGAAGATCATATTTACTTTCCATTCTTGTAACAGCAGACCATATTCTGATCCAATTATTATGCGGTATCATAGAAAATGCCTCAACTATATATTGGTAATTTGAAGAGTTAAATTTGGATAACATTTTTGCTTGTAGTTTAACACTAGTTTTCATAGATAACCACTTGCTGCAAAATCGGTTAATCGGAACAAATATCCTTTCGTATAAATTAAATGTATTACTACATGGAGTACCAATAAGTATTAAGCCTTTAACTCTATCTGGATATCGAATTGCTGTTTGTAAGGAGATATGCCCTCCCATTGAAAGCCCACATAAAATGGCCTCTTTTACATTTAGATGATCCATCAATGTAATCAAATCAGCACTGAAATCCTCTGAATCTACAGGACCTTCTGGTAGAGAGGAATAACCATGCCCTCTGACATCCCATGTTATTACCATGTTGTAATTTTTAAAATAATTGACTTGATTTTTCCATTGAAAGTGGTTCCATGATGCACCATGCGTGAAAAGAATAGGGTAGCCTTCTCCAGATATTTCATAATATAATGTTGAATTATTGCTGTTAAAATATGGTATTTGCATTACCTCCTCATTATCTATTGAATAAGTTTAATGGAAAGGGTTTGAAACCGCCATTTATTTTTACCTTTATTATTCCTTGAACCTGTTAATGGGAGTCAAATACTCATACAATTTTAAAATATTTTTTAAGATTTGTTGTAAAGGTATTAGACATTGGAGGAGTAGTGTGTCTAAAAAAGATGTGGCAAAGGAAACGTCCCCTTGCCACGCACCCCACGTGATTGTTTGTTGTTAAACAGATATACAATGTACATTGGGAAGATGGCAGGAATTTGATATTCTTAGTAGAAATCTACCGAACGAGGGACATACTACATTAAAATATCCCGGACATATGATGTGATAATAAGCTTCAAGGAGGTAGTATATTGCATTTTACCAAGGTTCACGGTTTGGGTAATGATTTTATAATAGTTAATGTAGGTATTGGTGAGGGATTTCCCGATGATTGGAGTTCCCTGGGGCGTGAAATGTGCGACCGAAAATTCGGTATTGGTGCAGATGGTCTGGTACTGCTCCTTGATTCAGGACAGGCTGATGTACGTATGAAGATAGTTAATTCAGATGGCAGCGAAGCGGAGATGTGTGGCAATGCTATTCGCTGTGTGGCGAAATATCTCTATGAGCGGGGGATAGTCAAAAAAGAGGAAATTAGGGTAGAGACCCTGGCTGGAATTATGGTGCCTAAGATCATACAAAATAATGGTGTTGTTGAAGCTGTCAGGGTTGATATGGGGGCACCTAGATTGGAGAGGGAACTGATACCTATGGTTGGCCCGGTGGGTCAGGTGATTAATGAGGCCCTAGAGGTTAATGGACAAATTATTAATATTACTGCTGTATCCATGGGCAATCCCCATTGCGTAATATTTGTGCCTGACCTGAAGGATATTCCCTTTAGCCAGTTGGGACCGATTATTGAAGCCCATCCTGCCTTCCCCCGCAAGACTAATGTTGAATTTGTCCAGGTATTAAGTCCCACTGAGGTAAGGATGCTGGTTTGGGAGAGGGGTGCCGGTCCTACCATGGCCTGTGGTACAGGAGCTTGTGCCGTTGGAGTAGCTGGGGTGTTAAATGGCCTGACAGACAAAGCAGTAACTGTACACCTGCCCGGCGGTCCGCTATACATTGAATGGGATGGTGTAGGGTCGGTTTATATGACCGGTCCAGCCACAGAGGTATTTAACGGTGAATATACAGTATACAAACACTAATACTGTTGAATAAAACTGTTTCAATTGCTATACTTTTCACGAATTGGACCAAGTAAAAGGAGGAGAAAGAATTGCGCTTTGAAGAAGCTAGCAGGATAAAAAACTTACCACCCTATTTATTTGCCCGTATTGAAAAGGTTATCGCCCAGAAGAAGGAAGAGGGAATTGATGTAATTAGTCTGGGTATAGGTGATCCTGATATGCCTACCCCGGAACATATAATTGAAGAGGCTAGAAGGCAGGTTGGCGTAGCGGAGAATCACCAGTATCCCTCCTCAGTGGGAATGCTTTCCTACCGCCAGGCAGTGGCTAATTTCTATGCTAAGAGATTCAATGTGGAGCTGGATCCCAAGACAGAGGTTGTTTCCCTAATTGGCTCCAAGGAAGGTATCGCCCATATTTCCTGGTGTTATCTAAATCCCGGCGATGTAGTGTTAGTTCCAGATCCAGGCTACCCGGTATATAGCGGTGGGGCATTTTAGCAGGTGCGGAGCCTTATTACATGCCCCTTACTGCTGAAAAGGGGTTTTTACCTGATTTTGCAGCCATTCCTGAGGATATTGCTAAAAAGGCAAAGATGATGTTCTTAAATTATCCCAACAACCCCACCGGGGCTGTTGCTGATGAGGAATTTTATAAAGAGGCCATAGCCTTTGCAAAGAAATATGAAATACTCCTTTGCCATGATAATGCCTACTCTGAGGTTGCATTTGAAGGATATAAACCCCTTTCCTTCTTGCAGATTCCGGGGGCGAAGGAAGTTGGTATTGAGTTTAGCTCGGTTTCTAAGGCCTATAACATGACTGGCTGGCGTATCGGCTGGGCAGTGGGTAATCCAGATGTTATAGAAGCCCTTGGTCGTTTTAAAACCAATATTGACTCAGGCCAATTCCAGGCAGTTCAATGTGCTGCCGCAGTTGGATTAAACGGTCTCCAGGATGCTGTGGAAGCTAATAACGAAATATATCGCGAGCGCCGTGACATCGTGGTGGACGGACTAAATGCCATGGGTTGGAATTTACCAAAGCCTAAGGCCACCTTCTACATCTGGGCACCTGTTCCCAAGGGTTTTAACTCTGCATCCTTTGCTGAATTCGTCATTGAAAAGGCTGGAGTGGTTGTTACGCCTGGTAACGGCTACGGTGATCAGGGTGAAGGCTACTTCCGCATTTCTATTACCATGCCCAAGGAGAGAATTGCTGAGGCATTGGAACGCATGAAGGAGAAGATTGGTAAGGTTGAATTTTAGCGGAATGCAAAGACCGGAGAAACTTCTAATTGCTTTTGAGTAAGGTAGGCGGTTTTCCAGAAGTTACTCCTTCAAAATATATTAATTTAAAAAAGTTGGGAGAGACAAAGTATGAGATTAGCCGAACGGGCAGCAGGTATTAGCCCTTCGCCAACCCTGTCCATTGATGCCAAGGCCAAACAAATGAAAGCCTCCGGAGTTAAGGTGATTAGCTTTGGGGTAGGGGAGCCGGATTTTGATACTCCGGAACATATTAAAGAAGCGGCCATTGAAGCCATAAAAGGTGGGGATACCCGCTATACTCCTGCCGGTGGAACTTTAAAGCTGAAACAGGCCATTATTGAGAAGTTTCGTCGGGAAAACGGGTTGGAATACCAGGCTAATCAAATTGTTGTATCGGTGGGTGCAAAGCACTCCCTGTATAATGCCTTCCAGGTGCTCTGCCAACCGGGAGACGAAGTTATCCTTCCTGCACCCTACTGGGTTAGCTATCTTGAGCAGATTAAGCTGTCCGGTGCGGAAGCTGTAATTGTTCAAACCAGAGAGGAAAACGGCTTTAAATTAACACCTGAAGAATTAAGGGCTGTGATTACTCCAAAATCCAGGGTATTCCTACTGAATAGCCCCAGCAACCCCACAGGCGGTGTTTATTCTAGAGAAGAATTGGCTGCACTGGGAGATGTACTGCTGGAAAACAACCTAACCATTGTTTCCGACGAGATTTATGAAAAGTTGATGTATGATGCCTGGAGCATGTGAGTATTGCTTCCATAAGCCTGAGTTAAAAGAGAATACAGTGGTAATTAACGGTGTATCTAAGGCCTATGCCATGACTGGCTGGCGTATCGGCTACGCTGCCGCACCTGCTCCTGTGGCCAAGGCCATTACCGACCTGCAATCCCATTCAACTTCAAATCCTACCTCCATTGCCCAGGCAGCAAGTGTAGCGGCCCTGAATGGACCCAGGAACCGGTGGCAGCATGGTGGTTGAGTTTGTTAAGCGCAGGGACTATATGCTGGAAAGGTTAAATGCCATTCCGGGAGTAACTTGTCCCAAGCCGGGCGGAGCTTTTTACTTATACCCCAATGTAAGCTCCTACTTTGGTAAGGTCTATCAGGGAACACCTGTAAATAATGCCACTGATATGGCAAATCTGTTGCTAGAGGTAGCGGAAGTGGCTGTAGTGCCAGGCATTGCCTTCGGCGGCGATGATTTCATTAGATTATCCTACGCAACCTCTATGGAAAACATAAAAGAAGGCATCGACCGTATCGAGAAATTTTTGTCAGAATTAGCTTAGACAAAGTAATGTAATAGAAAATATTATTGATAGCACCTGGGCAAATTATATTTAAATTTGCTCAGGTGTTTTTTCATACTTAATCTTAATTTAGAAAAGGGGAATAGCGGTGCTAACAAGACAGCAGTTAGATGACTATAAATACCGCCTAATGAATATGCGCGACCATATGCTGGACAGAATCGAGAGATTTAATGATACTGGTTTAGGTGATTCCATGAGTAAATCCACCTCTGAGCTCTCAACCTATGATAATCACCCGGCAGATGTAGGCACAGAGATGTTTGAGCGCAGTAAAGACTTTGCCTTAAGGGAGCAGGCCATGCTTACTGTGGGTGCCATAGATGACGCCCTGGAAAAAATGAATAACGGTCAATATGGAAAATGCGAAGTTTGTGGAAAGGACATTAACCCTGATAGCTTGATGCCGTACCATATACCACTCAGTGTGTAGCTTGCAAATCCCAGGACGAAGATTTGCCTAAATCCCATGAACGAACTGCCGAAGAAGATGTATTAGAAAATCCTTTCAGCAGATCCTGGAAGGATAAGGATGAGGATGGTTATACAGCCTTCGACGGGGAGGATTCCTGGGAGGAGGTAGCTGGCTGGAATGAACATGCTGCACGCTCCCAAGCAGGTGCCTACTATGGTGATACGGAGGTTGAGGAGGAGGAAGATGTAGGATTTGTGCAGGAAATCGAAAACATTCCCTATGAAGTGGGGGACGATGGTGTCTTTTATAAGGATTTCAGGGGAATTGATGATGATAAGTCACCCTATGAAAAAATAGATATTGGTTATGAACATCATGAGCCGGGCGAACCAGTAAAATATTAACTTTATATTCTAATTTAGGGCTAGGTCGGGCATAACTATGAAATAGGAGGTTATGGGTAGAACCTAGCCCATATTGTTTAAATTTCTAGATTTTAGGCTAAATTTAAAGGAATAATCCCATTCCAGGTAGAAGAAGATTAGAAACTAATATAGGTGGTGGGTACTTGATTAGAAGTATGACCGGTTACGGACGGGGAGAGGCTTGTACGGATGGTCGCAGGTTTACTGTGGAGCTAAAATCAGTTAATAATCGTTTCTGTGAGGTGATTCTGCGCCAACCCCGGGTCTAACACAAATTGAGGATAAAATTAAAAGACGCATACAAGATAAGGTGAACCGGGGAAGGGTCGATGGATATATTTCCATTGAAGAAACCGGAGAGGTAACTCCTACGGTAAAAGTTGACAAAGCCCTAGCTGTGGCGTATCATAATTCAATGGAAGAATTAATGGCAGATCTGTCAATCACTGATAAGATTGCCATTAAGGACTTAATTTCCTTGCCAAACGTTATTTCCCTGGAACAGCCGGAGGAAGATATTGAAAAGTGGTATCCTGCAGTTGAACAGGCATGCGTTGAAGCTTTAACCGGTCTTTTGTCAATGCGTGAAAACGAAGGGGCAAGGCTAAAACAGGACATACTGCAAAGGGCAGACCAAATCCGAGATTTAATCCTTGGACAAGTAGCAGAGAGAGCACCCCTGGTGGTTCAGGAGCACCGCGAAAAGCTCTCCCAGCGGTTAGCAGAGTGGCTTGACTCAGGGGTAATAGACGAAAGTAGATTGGCTGCTGAGGTGGCTATCTTTACTGACAGGGCTGATATTTCTGAGGAAATTGTTAGGTTGGCAAGCCATTTGGAACAGTTAGGGCAAATATTAGGTGAGGGTGGCCCGGTTGGCAGAAAACTAGACTTCCTAGTACAGGAAATGAACAGAGAAATTAATACTATTGGCTCTAAGGCTAACGACTTAGTAATTACCAACTCAGTGGTAAATGCTAAAAGTGAGCTGGAAAAAATAAGAGAACAAGTGCAAAATATTGAATAACCTATTTAGGGGGAACTGAATATGGATATTAAGCTTATAAATATTGGCTTTGGCAATATTGTTTCGGCTAACCGGATCATCGCCATTGTCAGCCCCGAATCTGCTCCCATCAAGCGTATTATTACTGAAGCAAGGGACAGGGGAATGCTAATTGATGCTACCTACGGACGCCGCACCCGCGCAGTAATTATTACTGATAGTGACCATGTAATCCTCTCTGCCGTGCAGCCGGAAACCGTTGCCAACCGTTTGGTCAGCAAGGAAGCAGCACAGGTTGATGATCCTACGGATTAGGTGGCGTAATAAATGTCAAAAGAGGGACTGCTATTAGTTATTTCCGGACCTTCCGGAGCCGGAAAAGGTACTATCTGTCAAGGCTTGTTAAAGAGGGACGAATCCATATGTTTGTCCATATCCTGCACCACCAGACAGCCTAGAACCGGCGAGCAGGATGGGGTTAATTACTTCTTTTTAAAAAAAGATGATTTTGAAAAATTGATAGAAGAGGATCAGCTTCTAGAATATGCACAGGTTTATGATAATTACTACGGCACACCACGCAGTTATGTATTAGATAAGCTGCAAAGGGGAGAAGATGTGATCCTGGAAATAGATATACAAGGGGCAATGCAGATTAAGCAAAAGTTTCCCCAGGGAGTGCTGGTGTTTATTGTTCCCCCATGTTTATCTATATTGAGAGAAAGATTAACTAAAAGAGGCACAGACTCTATGGAATCAATAGAGAAACGCCTGCATAGTGTATGTGAGGAATTAACCCATACCGAGCGCTACGATTACCTTGTTGTGAATGATAATTTAGAACAGGCACTAGACCAGGTCGAGGCTATTATCAGGGCAGAAAAAAGTCGACCTTACAGATTTGATCTAAAAAATTTATGAAATGCTAAAAATATAAACAGCGGAGGAAACAATTCCTATGATGAATAAACCTTCCCTGGATGAGTTAATGGGCAAAGTAGACAGCCGTTACACCCTGGTGGTGGCTGCAGCCAAAAGGGCTCGTATGCTAACCGAGGATGAAATGAAAACCAACCAGCCCCTGAGGGTAAAACCAGTAACCTTAGCTTTAGAAGAGATTTCTGACGGTTATGTATGTTACAAGCGCATTAAAGCTGGACAGAAATAGCAGGAGGTGTTAGCAGATTGCCGGCAGGAAAGCGAATAACAGTTGGGGTAACCGGCGGCATTGCAGTATACAAGGCTGCAGAAATTGTCAGTACCCTTGTTAAAGCCGGTGCGGATGTACAGGTGGTGATGACTCCTTCAGCCTGTGAATTTGTAACACCTTTAACCTTCGAAACTCTTTCCGGCAACCCGGTACACACCAAAATGTTTCATGCCGGAACTGATGGCGGAGTACTTCATATTGACCTGGCTCAAAAATCTGATTTAATATTAATTGTACCTGCTACTGCCAATATCATTGGCAAAGCAGCAGCGGGTATAGCCGATGATCTTGTAGCTACCATAATTATAGCGGCAACTTGTCCGGTGCTTTTTTGTCCGGCAATGAATACAGCCATGTATGCAAATCCTGTGGTACAACGCAATCTAGCCCTTTTAAAGGAACTTGGTTACAACTTTGTCGACCCAGGTTCTGGCAGATTAGCCTGTGGGGCCACAGGTCAGGGCCGACTGGCGGAAATAGACGTTATATTACATAGCATAAAAAAACTTCTAACCCCCCAGGATCTGGCGGGGTTAACCGTTCTTGTTACCGCGGGACCCACAAGGGAACCCCTTGACCCAGTTCGCTATCTAACCAACAGGAGTTCTGGGAAAATGGGCTATGCCCTGGCAGAGGCAGCCAGCCAAAGGGGGGCCAAGGTAATCCTCGTAAGTGGTCCAACCTCCCTCAAGGCACCTCCCATAGAGGAAGTTATCCAGGTTGAAACAGCCATTCAAATGTATCAGGCGGTGGCGGATAGATTTTCCCGGGCGAATATTCTGGTTAAGGCAGCAGCAGTGGCAGATTACCGCCCTGATAATATTTGTGATCAAAAGATAAAAAAAGCTGCAGGGGAAATGAACATAGAATTGGTGGCCAACCCTGATATTCTCGCCCATATGGGTTCACGGAAATCAGACAAGCAGTTTTTAGTAGGCTTTGCTGCAGAGACAAATGACTTGGATAAAAATGCCCTTAGCAAATTAGAGAAGAAGAACCTAGATCTTCTCATTGCAAATGATGTGACACAACCAGGAGCTGGCTTTGACTATGATACCAATGCGGTTCGCATTTTTCAAAAACAGGTACAATAAAGGAAATACCTGTAATTAGTAAAAATATTGTTGCTCACAAAATCTTGGATGCTGTGGTCGAATTTAGGAATTGTTAAGGGAAAATGACAAACTCGAAGAACTAGGAATATTGTGCCGAAAGGTGTGCTTGGGGGAACTATGCAATTTGCGGAAGTAGCAGTATCAGTTCCGGTGCGTGGGAACCAAAGTTTTCATTACAGGGTGCCTGAAGCCCTTGCTGAAGAAATAATTAGATTCAGCAGGGTAGAGGTACCCTTTTCAGGTAGATTGGTACAAGGCTTTGTCTTAGCTTTTAACAATCCACCTGATTTGAAAAAGATCAAAGAAATCAAAAGGGTTGTTGAACAACAACCCTTCTTAGATGATCAATTACTGGTTCTGGCCCAGTGGATGGAACAGAGATATCTTTGTGGTCTAGGGGATGCCCTGCAAAGTATAGCCGGCTCTGCCATCGGCAAAGCCACTGGAACCAAAGAACAGGACGTAATTATAGCAACCCCACCAGATAATGCAATAGAGGGTTTGGCCAGAGCTCCCAAGCAAAGGAAGGTTCTGGAGGTAGCTCTGTCGAGACCTGAACACACGAAAACTGAATTGGCAAAACTTGCAGGAGTGAACCTGCAGGTGGTTAATTCGCTGATAAAGAAAGGATATTTATCAGTTAAAGCCACCGAGCCAAGGGTAGAGCTTACCCCTTCACTACCTGTTTTGACCAAAGAACAGGAACATGCCCTTGCAAAAATACGGGATGCCATGGGAAAACAAAAGCCCCAGGCCATACTTTTGCATGGAGTCACTGGTAGTGGTAAAACAGAGGTGTACTTACGGTCAATCGCAGATACCATGTCAAAGGGCAGACAATCGATTATTCTAATTCCAGAAATATCTTTAACCCCCCAAATGGTGGCTAGATTTAAAGATCGCTTCGGTAATTTAGTGGCAGTTCTGCACAGTTCCATGTCTAATGGTGAGAGATATGCAGAAAAGAAAAGAATTAGGGATGGATTAGCCCAGGTCATACTTGGAGCCCGCTCGGCTATATTTGCTCCAACCGAAAGATTAGGCTGATAATAATAGATGAGGAGCATGAACCCTCTTATAAACAGGATGAGAATCCAAAGTATCATGCCCGGGAGGTAGCCCTTAAAAGGGCTGCCCAAAATGATGCTGTTGTTATATTGGGAAGCGCAACTCCAGCCTTGGAAAGCTATTGCAGGGCCAGGGAAGGAGGGCCTTACCAGCTTGTAACCTTGGCCCATCGTGTTGACAATCGGAGACTTCCCCGGGTGCAGATTGTGGATTTGCGGGAGGAATTGGCCAAGGGCAACTTAAACATATTTAGCTCGCCCTTAATATCCGCCCTGTCAAAGCGTATTGAACAGGGAGAAAAAGTATACTTTCCTTAACAGGAGGGGCTTTGCCACTACGGTCTTGTGCCGCCGGTGTGGACAGGTAATGAAATGTCCCAGGTGTGATATTTCCCTAACCCTACATAATGACCAAAGGCTAAAATGTCATTACTGTGGTTATGGGATAAGCTCGCCCTTAACCTGTCCTGAGTGCAACAGTAAATATATACGTGGTTTTGGTGTAGGGACMAAGGGTGGAAGAAGAGGTTAAAAAATTATTCCCAGGCTGCAAAGTATTTCGGATGGATGCAGACACCACCTCCCGCAAGGGGTCCCATAAAGAAATATTGGAGCAGTTTATTAATGGGGATGGACAGATCCTTATTGGCACCCAAATGATTGCAAAGGGACTTGATATTCCTGAAGTAACCCTAGTGGGAGTAGTTAGTGCGGATGTTTCCCTCAATATACCGGACTTTAGGGCTGCCGAAAGAACCTTTCAACTGCTAACCCAGGTTGCTGGTAGAGCAGGGCGGGGGGAAGCATCGGGAGATGTAATCGTCCAAACCTATGATCCAGAACATTTTAGCATTTTAACGGCCAGGGACCATGACTTCATCAGTTTCTACCATAGGGAAATGTCAGTAAGAAAAGCCCTTTGCTACCCACCTTTAGCCACTTGATCAGAATTTTATTTTCCGGTATAAGCGAAGCCGATGTAATGGCTGCTGCTGAGTGGTGGCAGGAAAGCTTAAAGGGCATTGTAGAAGAAACTAAAATTACAGGGGTAGAGGTACTAGGGCCTGCCCCTGCGGGAATACCAAAAATAAAAGAACGTTTTAGATGGCAGCTAATTTTAAAGGGTGCAGTTAGCACAGACCTGAGGAAGGTTGCCGGGACCCTGTTACAGCGAGCTGGAATAAGGTTTAAGAAGGTTACCGTAAGTATTGATGTAGATCCTTAAGTATATAAGGGTATAATATAAGGGTACAGGATACCTCCAATAATCCAAAAATTACTGGATTATTGACTAATAATTACGGAAATCGACTCAAATGAATAGATAATTGGCATTAAATTGACATTTCTTATATTACTAAGGGGGATTATAGCGGTGGCTGTGTATAAGATTGTAGAAATAGGCGACGATGTATTGAGAGAGAAGGCCAAGCCGGTTAAAGAAATTAATCCTAGCATTATCAAACTGCTGAATAATATGGCGGACACCATGTACCAGGCCCGGGGTGTTGGGTTAGCTGCTCCACAGATCGGAGTCTCCAAAAGAGTAATAGTTGTTGATATCGGAGAAGGATTAATAGAGCTTATTAATCCCAGGATCTTAGAGTCCTCAGGCAGTGAAGAGGATACAGAGGGTTGTCTTTCAGTGCCCGGTATGGTTGGCGAGGTAACCAGGCTGAGAAAATAGTTATAGCCGGTCTAAATCGAGAGGGAGAAGAAGTTGCCTACAAGGCCCGGGGACTCATGGCTAGAGCTTCCAGCATGAACTGGATCACTTAGATGGAGTGATCTTTGTAGATAAGGCCAGCAATATCAGAAAAGCGGAGCAATAAAAAACAAGAGGAGATTATAGATGCGTATCGTTTTTATGGGAACGCCGGATTTTGCCGCAGCCTCCCTTAAGGCATTGATTGAAACACAGCATCAAATAGTTGGAGTGGTTACTCAGCCAGATAAGCCAAAGGGACGGGGAAAGCAAGTTCAGCCTCCCCCAGTAAAGGTTTTAGCACTGGAGAATAGTTTGCCGGTATATCAACCTGTCAGCATAAAGACGGATGAATTTCTTGAACAATTAAAATTATTACAACCCCAATGTATTGTTGTGGTGGCCTATGGCAAGATACTGCCCAGGGAGATTTTGCACTTGCCGCCCCTGGGCTGTGTCAATGTACACGCATCCCTTTTACCTTATTATCGAGGGGCAGCTCCTATACACTGGGCAGTTATTAATGGAGAGAAGGAAACCGGCGTAACCACCATGTATATGGACGAGGGTATGGACACCGGTGATATGATTTTAAAAGGAACTATTCCCATTGGTCCTGACGACACAGTGGGGATGATTCACGATCGGCTAGCTGCCCAGGGGGCAAAGCTGTTGGTGGAAACCCTTGGACTTATGGGACAGGGAAAGGCCCCCAGGCAATCACAGAATCATACTAGCGCTACCTACGCTCCCATGCTGCGTAAGGAACATGAGCCTATTGATTGGCAGGGTCAGGCCAAGGATATTCATAATCATGTTCGTGGCATGGATCCCTGGCCAGGAGCCTTTACTACCTGGGAGGGACAAGTACTAAAGATTTGGAAAACCGGTGTTCCCGCACCATTAATGTTGTCAGCATGCCCGGGAACGGTTTTAGAATTGCAAACTGGTGGAATACTGGTGCAAACGGGCTATGGGCAAATCTTGATTAAAGAATTGCAATTGCAGGGCAGCAAAAGAATGGAAGCAAGTCGCTTTTTGCGGGGTAAACAAATCACGCCGGGCACAGTTTTGTCAATGAAAGGATTGAGGGTAAGTTGATTTCTCCCGGTCAAGCTCAGGCTCCCCATGTAAGAAAAAGGTTATTTTTAGGATTGCTGGCAGCCAGCATTATTGTGGTAGGTCTATTGGTATTTACTGTTTGGTATCTTATGTATCATCCCACCACCATTTATCATCAAGTAATACTAATTAGTGTTGTTGTCCTTGTAATTTTGGCTATTCTGTTAGTTGCCTTTGGTGTTGGGGGAATTGTTCTGACCATTTGGCTGGCACAAACCATAACACCGCTGCAACCTTTGATGCGGGTGGCCATGACCACTCTTTTCCCCTTTGCCATAGTTCTGGGTAGAATATTTAAAATAGATGCTGATAAAATTAAAAACTCATTTATAGAAGTAAACAATGAATTAGTAAGGGCAAATCAAAAGCCCCTAAAGCCAAATCAAATATTACTGCTGGCACCCCATTGTCTGCAGGATAACGGTTGTCCCCATAAGGTAACCAATGACATAAACAACTGTAAACGCTGTGGCAAGTGTCACGTGGCTGAACTGCTTAATTTGAGAGATCACTACGGGATTAACGTAGGGGTGGCCACAGGGGGAACCCTAGCTAGAAAGTATGTCAAAGAATGTAGACCTAAGGGTATTGTGGCCATAGCCTGTGAGAGGGATTTATCCAGTGGTATTCAGGATTGCAGCCCGATCCCAGTGTTAGGGGTGCTGAATGAGAGGCCCTTTGGACTTGTTTTAATACAAGGGTAACTACTCCTAGGGTAGCTAAGGCCATTGAATTTTTTCTAGGAACAGAAGCCACTGGAAAGGAAAGGGATACCAATTGAAGAATGTTACCGCCAGGGATCTGACTTTACAAGTGCTGAAAGCGGTGGAAGAAGAAGGGGCCTATGCAAATCTAGCCTTAAATAAGTTTCTTGAGCAATACCAGCCCGGCAAGTTAGACCGGGCTTTTGCCACTGAGATAACCTATGGTGTAATGAGAAAGCTTAACACCATAGATTGGATTTTGGCTCATTTTCTTAAACAACCTTTGGCCTCACAGACCGTTTGGGTAAGAAATATTTTAAGGATGGGCACCTACCAAATTATTTTCATGCCCCGGGTCCCTGATTCAGCAGCCTGCAACGAATCCGTGGAATTGGCCAAGAAGTATGGTCATGCCGGGGTGGCCAAGTTTGTCAATGGGGTCCTGCGAAATGTAGCAGGCAGCAAAACAATCTGGATTATCCAGATTCCCAGAATGACCCGGTGGACTATGTCGCCCTAAAGTACTCTCACCCCACCTGGTTAGTGGAGAGGTGGCTTAAGGACTTTGGTTTTGACCAAACCATTGAACTATGTGAGGCTAATAATCGACCTGCACCAAATACCGTTAGGGTAAATACCTTGAAAATATCAAGGCAGGAATTGATAGAGAGACTTCAGGAGGAGGGAGTGGAGGCCAGGGAGACTAGATATGTGCCCGAAGGACTTCACATTAACGGTTTTTTATCATATAGATCCCTAAAGGCCTTTCAGGAGGGGCTTTTTCAAGTTCAAGACGAAGTTCTATGATGGTGGCCCATGTTTTAAATCCGGCCTCTGGTGCCAGGGTTCTTGATGTGGCTGCCGCCCCAGGAGGAAAGACCACCCACATAGCACAGCTAATGGGAGATCGGGGAGAAATAGTTGCCGTTGACATGTATGCCCACAAGCTGGAATTGATCAAAGAGAATTGCCGGCGACTTGGTATTACCTCTATTCGTGGAGAGGTTTCCGATGCCAGGGAGTTGTATAAAAAGTATCAAGGCTGGGCCGACTATGTTTTAGTAGATGCCCCTTGTTCAGGCTTGGGAGTTTTGAGAAGAAGGCCTGATTCAAGATGGCGCAAGGACCCAAGCCAACTTCCCGGTGTAGTAAGACTGCAAAAGGAAATACTGCAGTCAGCAGCCAAGTGCTTACGCCCGGGTGGAGTTTTGGTCTATAGTACCTGCACCCTTACCAGGGAAGAAAATATGGGAGTGGTTGAGGATTTCCTGTTTAATCACCCTGAGTTTAGCCTTGGTGATTTAAGACAACTGCTACCACCTGGACTGGATAATGAGAGTTCCGTCGAAGAGGGCTATCTCCAACTGCTTCCTCATATTCATGGTATGGACGGGTTTTTTATTGCCCGACTGAGAAAAAAGGGTTTGAATAGAAATGTGTAGAAATTCTTTGGGAAAGTTAAATTTAAAGGATTTAACCCTTGCTGAAATGAAGCAGTTTCTTCAGGAACTGGGCGAAAAGCCATTCCGTGCCGAGCAAATTTGCAACTGGGTATTGGCCAAAGGAGTGACTTCCTTTGATGAAATGACTAATTTATCCAAGGATTTACGGGAAAAGCTAGAGCGGGTTGCTAAAATCAATTCTGGTAAGATTTTGACCAGGCAGCAATCAGCTAAGGAAAATACTATCAAATACTTATTTGGGCTGGAAGATGGACATGCGGTGGAGAGTGTTTTAATGAAGCATTCCTATGGCAATTCCGCTGCGTTTCTACCCAGGTCGGCTGCCGCATGGGCTGCATGTTTTGTGCATCCACCATGGAGGGACTGGTGAGAAATCTCAGCCCTGGTGAGATTTATGATCAGGTGCTGGTAATTCAGAAGGATTGCGGTGAAAGGATAAGTCATATTGTGATTATGGGGGCGGGAGAACCCCTGGATAATTATGACAATGTCATGAAATTTCTAGAGAATATTAATGCTGGGTATGGCTTAAATATTGGATACCGACATATAACTTTATCAACCTGTGGTTTAGTTCCCAAAATCCTGGAGCTGGCACAAAGGAAGCTACCCATAACCCTCGCTATTTCCCTTCATGCGCCGGAGGATTCCCTGAGGGATCGACTTGTTCCAATAAATCGCCGTTATAAACTGGGCGAGTTGATGGACGCATGCAGAAGGTATATAGAAATAACAGGTAGGAGAATAACCTTTGAATATGCGCTGCTTTCCGATGTCAACGATCATATGGAACAGGCCAAAAAATTGATAGGACTACTAAAGGGACTGCTTTGTCATGTGAACATTATTCCAGCCAATCCCGTAGAGGGCAGGGGTTTTGAAAGAACTTCTCAGGAGAAGGTTCAAGCCTTTAAGGAGGTCTTGGAAAAGGGCGGTCTGGCTGTAACGGTTCGTCGTGAACTAGGCACAGATATTGACGCCGCCTGTGGCCAGCTTAGACGTCGATATGAAGGGCGGGAAAATAGTTAAGTAATTGGTTTTAGTGAGGTGAAAAGCATGGGGATGTTTTCCGGACTGGAAGATAAGCTAGAAAAATATATTGAGGGTTTCTTTAAAAATAAATTCAGCACCGGCGCCGTGTACAGCCTACCGATATCGCAAAAAAACTTTTTCGGTCTATGAAAGACAAGCGTAGGGTGAGTGTAGCTAATATTTATGTGCCAAATGAATACTTTGTTTATTTGCACCCGACTGATTACGAAACCATTGTGCCAATGGCTCCGGCTTTATCATCGGAATTGGTTGATTATTTAATTCAAAAGGCCAAGGAAAAGAATTTTACCCTGGTGGCCAGACCGACAATACAATTTGCCGAACTGGATAGCATTAAGTCAGGGGATATATTAATTGAATGTAAATATGGTCAAGCTGAGCCTGAAGAAGTCAGGGATATTTGGCAAAAAGCTGTGGATGAAAGCAAGTATGAACAGATAGAAAACACCATGAATTTTGAGCCAATCAGGGATACGCACCCATACCAAAGATTAAGTCGGCAATATCCGCTTCACTGTTCGTAGAAGAGGGACCCGACACCGGCAGAGAATTTTTACTTGGAGATTATCGTGTTGTTATGGGGCGAAGGGATTCGTGTGATATAGTGCTTTTAGATTCAAGTATTTCTCGTAGGCATGCCCAGTTGGAACCGGCTGGTGGACGCTACTGGTTAACGGATTTGGGCAGCACCAACGGTACATACCTAAATGGCCTATTGGTTGAGAAGGTTGAATTAACCTCGGGGGATGTAATATCCCTGGGCAGTACCGTATTAATATTTAAGGAGTTTTAGCTGTGCTGGGCCTAGCTGTAACGGTTTTGAGATATTTATTCTTAATATTACTTTTCCTCTTTATTCTTAGGCTTACTGCAGCATGATAAGTGAGCTAAGGAGAGGTGCCCAATTGGAAGAACAGCAGTCTAATAGGCTGCGTACGCCGCCGGCTTCTGCCGGTGGAGATGGGGCAAGACTGCAGGTGGTTTCCCCAGGGGAAGAGGACCTTGAACAGGGCGAAGAGTTTCAATTAGGAGAATTAACTAAGCTTGGACGAGGTCTAGATAATCATATTATTTTTCATGGAAATTTTGCCTCTCAGGATCATGCCCGCATAATTTTTCGCCAAGGGCAATATTGGCTGGAGGACCTGGGAAGCTTAAATAAAACCTATTTAAATGACCTAGTGGTCAAAAGGCCGACGGTTTTAGCCAATGGTGATCGTATTAGGATTGGTGAAGTAAATTTTCGGTTTGTGAGGTGGGCCTATGAAATGGAGTCAGATAACTGATGTGGGGCGGGTCAGATCCTCCAATGAGGATAGTGTATGTGTTTGTCCGGAGATCGGTCTCTATGGGGTTGCTGATGGCATGGGAGGACATAAGGCTGGTGAGATAGCCAGCAGCACAGCACTCAAGTACCTGGAAGATAACTTACCTATTTACCTTAAAGAATCTCCAGATAAGGCCGAAGCACTACTTAGGTCCTTTGAGGAGGCAAATTTAAGGGTATTTAGGATGTCTACTGAATTTGCTGATTTTCGAGGCATGGGTACCACTGTGACAGTCGGCTTATTGGTGGATGATGAATTGCTCATTGCCCATATAGGTGATTCAAGGGCTTATCTTATAAGACAGAATCAGATTGCTCAGATTACAGATGATCATTCCCTGGTGGCTGAGATGCTCAGAGGGGGAGGTATTACTGAGGAGCAGGCACAACACCACCCCCAACGCAATGTACTTACCAGAGCCATGGTACTGCACCTACAGTAAATCTTGATTCCTATCGAGTTAAGCTTCAGCAGGGTGATAGGATATTGTTCTGTACTGATGGATTAAGCAACCACCTAAATCCTGAGGAAATAAAAGATGTTATAGCCCGGGGAAATTTGGAACAGGGGCTTTACACTCTTTTAAACATGGCATTGGACCGGGGTGGTCTGGATAATATTACTATGGTCCTGATAGAAATGGACTAGTGGCTCGGGGGTGTTGCTATGACGGCACTTCTTCGTAAAGAAGAGCGGGCCTTGCTATATTATGTGGCGGCCTACCTGGCAGTTGGAGTTTTGACACTCTATCTTGGTGAACCTGAACTTAATACTGCCTATGATCTAGCACTGGCCTCCGGTACAACTTTACCCTTTTGGTGGTTTGTGATGTTTTTAAGCATGGGAACAATGGCAGCCTTTATAAGCATTAGTGTTTATTGGAGGTTGGCCGGGTTCAAGTGCGATCCTTACTTAATGCCTATTACCGCCGCTCTAACTGCCTCAGGTCTGGTGTTTTTATTTCGCTTACGTCCGGAGTACGCAGAACGGCAATTTGCTTGGCTGTTAATTGGATTGCTTGCTTTAGTAGTCATCACCACCATATTAAGAAATCTCGATTGGCTGGCAGAGTACAAATATCTTTATGTTGCTGCAGGGGTGTTGCTGCTTATATTGCCGGTATTTTTTGGCCAAGAGCAATACGGTGCCAGAAGTTGGCTCAACATAGGGGTATTCCAACTACAGACCTCTGAATTTGTGAAAATATTGCTGGTGCTTTTTTTAGCTAGTTTTCTGGCAGAGAATCGACGTATGCTTTCAGCCGCAAGTAATGAAATACTTTGGGTAAATATACCGGCAATCCGTGAATGGGCCCCTGGCAGCCATGTGGGGAATTTCCCTGGTTATCCTGGTCTTTCAAAAGGACCTAGGGACAGCCTTGATTTACTTTTCCACCTTTTTGGCCATGGTTTATGCTGCAACTGCAGGATGTTTTATATCATAACAGGATTAGGTTTATTCTTATTAGGAGGCACCGCAGCCTATCACCTATATGGGCATGTCCAGGCTAGGGTAGATATTTGGCTTGATCCTGGCCTTGATGGGAGGGAGCGGGTATCAAATTGTTCAGTCTTTATTTGCCCTTGGTTCAGGCGGCTTGTTTGGCTCGGGATTAGGTCAAGGTATCCCTAGTTTAATTCCAGCGGTGCATACTGATTTCATTTTTTCTGCCATTGGAGAGGAACTGGGACTTTTAGGAGCCTGCGCGGTAATCATATTGTACATGTGTTTTGTCTTCAGGGGATTAATGATTGCCCTGGCCGCAAAGGATGATTTTACTGCCCTATTGGCCACTGGTATAACCTCCCTGATGTGCTTGCAAACCTTTATTATTATTGCGGGGGTTATTAAACTCCTACCTTTAACAGGCGTAACTCTACCCTTTATTAGTTACGGGGGCAGCTCCCTGGTGGCAAACTTTATTTTATTAGGTTTACTGCTCAATATTTCCCATGAGGTAAACGGGCAATGAAACATAATATTAAAAGACTAGGCTACCTTTTATTGTGTAGCTTTATAGTATTAATAGTATATCTTACCTATTTAATTATGCAGCAGGGCGAGGCCCTGGCCACACACCCACAAAACCGCCGCATGGCAGCCAAAGAGGCCGAAATATTGCGGGGCACTATCTATGATCATAAAGGAGTAGTGCTGGCTGAGACAAAGTGGGTGGGTGAGCGGGGCCAGAGGGTTTATCTTAAGGATGATAATGTTGCTCCCTTTGCTCATCTAGTGGGTTTTACTTCCGAACGATATGGCTCCTCTGGTCTGGAGGCTACCTACAGCAGGGAACTGCTTGGTCTAACTGATGCTGATGTCCTTGAGAACTTCATGGACAAATTATTTAACCGAAGACCCCAGGGGAACGATTTGCTTCTCACCCTTGATGCTGCTGTTCAAAAGACCGCCCAGCGAGCCCTTAAGGGTAAACGCGGGGCGGTGGTGGCCATTGACCCTGCAACAGGTGCTATACTGGCGATGGTTAGTTCCCCAACCTACGATACCAATGCCATTACTGAGCAAAAGGTTTGGGAAATGCTAGCCACAGATGAGAAAAATGCCCCTTTGCTTAATCGTGCAACCCAGGGTGCTTATCCCCCTGGTTCTGTAATAAAGCTGGTTACAGGGGCAGGAATTTTAGCCCATCATACGCCGGAAAGTTTTGAGTGTCCAGGATACTTGATGGTGGATGGACAGAAACTTGTTGATAACCGGGCCCATGGAGAAGTGGATTTGATCGAAGCTTTAGCAGTATCCTGCAACACCTTTTTTGCACAGGAAGGGTTAAAACTGGGTTGGCCCGGCTTTATTAAAGGCGCTGAGCAATTTGGGTTGACAAGCTCGCCGGATATAGGTATAAGCATCCGAAGGGGAACCTTGCTACAGAAAGCCGACAAAACAAAAGTCAATTAGCAGAGTCCTCCATAGGACAAGGCGATACCCTGGTTAGCCCCTTGCATATGGCCCTGGCCTGCTCTGCCATTGCTAACCAAGGGGTTATTATGAAGCCCTATTTAGTAAATGAGGTACGCAAGCCCGACGGTAAACAAATTAGCACAACAAAAATATCACCCTGGCTGACGGCAACAAGTCCTGAAATTGCTGAGGTTATTACCCAGGGCATGCTGGCCGCAGTGGAGCGGGGTACAGCGGGTAATGCAGCCATCAAGGGTGTAAAGGTTGCCGGAAAAACAGGTACTGCAGAAACCAAGACTGAACAAGATCCAAACAGTCTGCCCCATAGCTGGTTTGTTGGCTTTGCCCCTGCAGAGCAGCCCAAGGTGGTGGTGGCTGTTATAGTAGAGAAATCCGGTGCCGGATCAGCAGTTGCGGCACCTATTGCCAGGCAGGTTATGGCAGCAGCACTGGCTGGTAAGTGATAAAAATGGTTGATCTGGAGTAGTGAGGAGTGGACAGTTGATGAACGGCAAAATTCTGGGTAACCGATATGAAATATTGGAACAATTAGGCGGTGGAGGAATGGCGCTGGTTTGGAAAGGGAAAGACACCTTTTTGAACCGTTTGGTTACCGTCAAGGTGCTCAGGCCGGAATATGCCAGTGACGAAGATTTCGTTCGTCGTTTTCGCCGAGAAGCTCAGGCTATTGCCAGCCTTTCACACCCCAATATTGTTAGCATCTATGATGTAGGGCAGGAAAATGATAGCTACTATCTGGTAATGGAATATGTTGAAGGTGAGAATTTAAAGGATTTAATCCGGAGGGAAGCTCCCTTAGAGCCAGCCAGGGCTATTCAGATAGGCCGGCAGATTGCCGATGCGTTGGAGCATGCCCATGAGAATAATATCATTCACCGGGATGTTAAGCCCCATAATATACTGATAACTAGAAGCGGCAGGGCTAAACTTACAGATTTCGGCATAGCCAGGCCAGTGCTTCCACCCTCACTCATACAGATACAATTGTGGGGTCGGTACATTACATTTCCCCGGAACAGGCCAGGGGAGAACCGGCTGGCCCAAAATCCGACATCTATTCTCTGGCGGTTGTCTTGTACGAGATGTTAACGGGTCAAGTACCCTATCAAGGTGACGGTGCCATAGGTGTGGCCCTAAAACACATCCAGGAGCAGCCCCTGTCATTAACACAGATTAACCCAGGGGTCCCTCAGGACCTGGAAAAAGTAGTTCTTAGGGCTATGAATAAGATTGCTGACAGAAGACATAGAAATGCCAAAGCACTGGGTGACGATTTAGTATCAATAAGTGAGGAAACCAAAACCCTAGCACCTATAAATGATGACGACGAGCATACAAGAATTCTCCCCTTGGCGGGCATTAATAAAGAGGATAATAGAATACCTAAAAATGAAGCAAAACCTAAGGGCAAAAAGTTGAAACCTGCTGCTGGGTAATGCTGGCGGTTGTGGTAGTGGTTCTGATGAGCGGACTTATATTTGCCTTTAACAGTTATTTAAACGTGGCAGAGGCTAAAGTACCTCCTGTAGTGGGGATGAAGCTAGAGGATGCCGAAAGTCTATTAAAGGAGCGGGGACTTATTGTTAAAGTAAGTCGCCAAAACCATAAAACAGTACCTAAGGATGAGGTTATATCCCAGGAACCGGAGGCTAATAAGGTTGTAAAAAGGGGCCGGACGGTTGTCCTACTGGTAAGTAATGGGCCGGACTTAGTCGATGTCCCTGACGTTACAGGCGTTAGCTATGACGAAGCCCGCCTTACCTTAATATCCAACGAGTTCCAGCCCGAGGTGCCGGAATACATTTATCATCCTACCATAGACGATGGAAAGGTTGTAGAGCAGGAGCCAAGGGGTAAAACCCAGGCACCAAGGGGAAGCAGGGTTAAGCTTAAGGTTAGCAGGGGTCCCGAGCCGCAGATTTTAAAGATACCCAGCCTTATTGGTTTGACCCAGGAAGAAGCAAGATCAAGACTTACAGGTATGGGTCTTAACTTAGCTGAAATTTCAGCCCAGCCTAGTCAGGATTACCTTACCGGGCAAATAATAGCACAAAATCCTCAAGCCGAGACAGAGGTAGAACAGGAACCGGGGTTAATGTAACTATAAGTACCGGGCCAGGTCCTACCCCCAGGGACGTATTAGTTCCATAACTGTTCCCCAGGATGGCAAGGTGCATGAAGTGAGGATTAAAACCATTGATGTGAGAGGAGAAAACTTCGCCTATGTTAGCTCACATCAGCCAGGTGACGAGATTTCCAAAAATATTCGCTTTTATGGCAAGGGTACAGTACAGGTATTAATTGACGGCAACTTGGTGGACAGTAAAAGTATTGAATAAGCTCTTAATCTGAGGTGAAGGAACAATTGTTTGAAGGGGTATTAATCAGGGCTTATGGCGGCTTCTACTATGTAAAAAAGGGAGAGGAAGTATGGGAGTGCTCCCTCAGGGGTAAATTTCGTCTAGAAAAAACACTTCAACTGCCTGGTGGGTGATCGGGTTAAAGTTACGCCCATAAGAGGAAAGACAGGCCGTATTGATGAGGTCCTCCCGAGAAGCACAGAGTTATTCCGTCCTCCGGTGGCCAATATAGACCAGGCAGTCATTGTTTTTGCAGTCCAGAGCCCTGACCCAAACCTTACATTATTGGATAGATTTTTAGTTCTGGCCGAGCATGCCAACATAATCCCAGTGATTTGTTTAAACAAGGCTGATTTGCTGTCTGGTCGCCGAGGGCCTGAATGGCTTAAACCATATCGCAAGATAGGCTATAAAACAATCATTGCCAGCACCAAGCTGCAGGAAGGTATAGAGGAGCTAGGGAAGTACTTACAGGTAGAGCATCTGTATTTGCCGGACCCTCGGGTGTAGGAAAGTCAAGCCTACTTAATGCTATTCAGCCGGGACTGGAGTTAAAGACGGGTGAGATAAGTCATAAGCTAAAAAGGGGTAAGCATACCACCAGACATGTAGAGCTACTTCCCCTCCTGACAGGTGGCTATGTAATGGATAGTCCAGGATTTTCCAGCCTGGACTTGCCAAAAATGGAAAAGGCAGACCTTGGTTTCTTTTTCCCAGAGTTTGAAGGCTTTATTACAGATTGCAAATTTAATGGCTGCCTGCACAGTCATGAGCCCCATTGTGGAGTAAAAAAGGCCGTGCAGCAAGGTTTAATCAGTGGGGATAGATACCAAAATTATCTAGCTTTTCTAGAAGAGGTTACCCAGCAGGAGAGGAGATACTAAGTAATATGGTAAAGATCGCACCCTCAATTCTTTCAGCGGATTTTGCTAATCTGGCCAGTTCGGTTCAGGTAGTGGAGCGGGCAGGGGCAGAATATCTTCATATAGATGTTATGGATGGGCATTTTGTCCCTAACATTACCATTGGACCACTAATAGTGAAGGCATTAAGACCCCAGAGCAGCATGTTTTTTGATGTGCATTTGATGATCGAAAACCCTGATCGCTATATTGAAGAATTCATAAAGGCAGGAGCAGATTTGGTATGTGTACATGCCGAAGCCTGCACCCACCTGCACAGGTGTGTTAGTCAGATAAAGGAAGCAGGAGTTAAGGTGGGAGTTGCCCTGAACCCCCATACTCCTTTAAACATAATTGAATATGTATTACCCATGCTGGATCTGGTACTGCTCATGACAGTTAATCCAGGCTTTGGGGGACAGAAATTTATTCCAGAGGTAATTCCCAAAATCAAGATACTGGCTAATAGTATAAAGGAAAAGGGGCTATCTACTGAAATACAAGTAGACGGAGGAATCAACATAGAAACTGCCGGGCTAGTTACAGCTGCAGGTGCCAATGTCCTTGTGGCCGGCTCTGCCATTTTCGGCGCCCCGGATCCCGCCCAAGCTGTAATCTCCATCAGAGCTGCTGCAAACTGAGTCAAAGAACCCTCCCCGTGACTCAGTTTTATAAGAAGTATATTAAAGGGGGTGACTAGAATGGCCGTTTGGAAATGCCAAAAATGTGGTGCCACAAAGGAAGGTCGCTGCCGTCCACAGAAATGCGTATGTGGAGCCACTAAGGAAGATTTTGTAAAAGAGAGTTAACCTTATACCGTATTCCATGGGTCCTGTCGGCAAACCACAGGACCCATAATTATTGCCCGGATAATCTATAAACTACTGGCTTTCATTGACCATATCAGCTGCCAGCCGCAGGGTGGTGACGGTGTTTGTAAGTATTATTTCATAAAGCATAATAGGTAGAACATCCTGGAGGGTTGCTCCAACTTCACCAGCCTGCACCCGCTTGTTAACAATATCACCTGCCCGGTTTAAACTGTGGTTTACAAGGGTTATTATTTCTTCCTGATGTTCTTGCACAAATTTGTCCACATCAATTTTCTTCATTATAATCACATCCTTTATTGACAAATATTAAATATACAATAAGTATTATAAACCTGAAAAGAAACTAATTCCAAGGTAAACATTTTTTGTTTCTTGCTAAACCCATCTTGACCAGTTTGTGATATAATATACAATATTACATAGACAAGCTAATATAAAACTCAGGAGGGATAGTTGTGAATTTGTTAATTATGGGACCCCCTGGTGCCGGTAAAGGTACCCAAGCTGAAGTACTGGTAAAAGAAATGAATATCACCACATTTCCACCGGCGACATGTTCCGTGCCGCTATTAAAGAAGGTACCGAAATGGGCAAAAAGGCTAAAGAATACATGGACAAGGGTGCCCTGGTTCCTGATGAAGTTGTTATTGGTATGGTTAAAGAGCGTTTATCTCAACCTGATTGCCAGAAAGGGTTCCTGCTTGATGGTTTTCCACGTACAGTAGAACAGGCTGCTGCCCTGGATGCAACCCTTCAAGAAATGGGTATTAAGCTTGACGGAGTTATCAATATAGAAGTTCCCCTGGAGAAATTAATGGCCCGCTTAACCGGACGTCGTGTATGTAAAGGCTGCGGTGCTTCCTATCACGTTATCTTCAACCCACCTAAAGAAGAAGGTCAGTGCAACAGCTGTTCAGGTGAACTCTATCAGCGCAGTGACGACAATGAAGAATCCGTTGGAACTCGCCTAAACGCCTACATAGAAAAAACTCAGCCCCTTATCGACTACTATGCTGCTAAAGGCATCCTGAAGCCAATCAATGGTGATCAGGAAATCGGCAAAGTACTTGAAGATATCCTGGCTGCTGTAAAATAATTAAGAAAACCTCCCGCTAAGGGAGGTTTTCGGTTTTGGAATATTAATTACCCTTTGGAAAAAAATAAAGTCCTTGTCTGATGGACAAATGTAGTATAATACTCTTTAGTACAACTGTCGAAAAATTTAAGCGATTATATGCTAACTTCAACAGTCAAGATGCTTATGGGACCGGGATGCTTCTAAAAAAATGAGGGTGTCAGTACATTGTACATATATTGATAATTTAATTAGTTACAAAAAACAAACATTTTGTCGTTAACCTGAAGGAATTTATCTTGTGTTGTGGAATATGTTTTCCGTAGAAATTTTTAATCAACTCTGCTTTTTCTAAATGGTAGGGGGTGATCAAAGGTCCGACAGTTCCTAAAGGTGGATGTGCAGATTTAAAAGATTAAGAAATTTGAGGAGGATTAGAATGAGAAAGAATTATCGTCTACTGGCCGTTTTTGTAGCCTTGGTCATGCTGGCCGGTTTAGTAACCGGTTGTGGCGGCGGCGGAGAGCAAAAAGCTGCTGATGCAAAAGAAATCGTAATTGGTGGAAACTTTGAAATGAGCGGTAACGTTGCTACCTTTGGTACCGCTGCGGTTAACGGTGCTAAGTTGTATTTTGAAGAAGTAAACGCTGCCGGTGGCGTACTTGACAAGCAAATCAAGTTTGTTACCCTTGACAACAAATCCGACGCAACCGAGTCTGCTAACGTAGCAACCCGTTTGATCACCCAGGACAAGTAGTAGCAATCCTTGGCGCAACCACTTCCGGTAATACCCTGGGCTATATCCAGGTTGCTGCTGACAATAAAATCCCTGTACTTTCCAGCTCTGCTACTAACCCTGATGTAACTGTTGACCCCAATACCAAAGCAGTACGTGACTATATATTCCGTGCCTGCTTCATCGATCCCTTCCAGGGTACTGTAATGGCTAACTTCTCCATACAGGATCTGCAAGCGAAAACTGCTGTAATTTATGTAGACAACCAGTCCCCTTATTCCAAGGGTCTGGCCCAGTTCTTTGAAGAATCCTTTGTTAAGCAAGGCGGCACCATTGTAGGTAGAGAAGCTTATGTTCCTGAAGACCAGGATTTCAAAGCTACTCTGACCAAAATTAAAGGTATGAACAGATGTTATCTACCTGCCTGGTTACTATGAGCAAGTTGGTAAAATCGTTAAGCAGGGTCGTGAACTTGGCATTGATGTTCCCTTCCTGGGCGGCGACGGCTGGGATTCCCCCAAATTGGCTGAAATCGCTGGTCCTGCTGCTCTAGCCGGAACCTTCTTCAGCAACCACTACTCCTCCGAACAGGATGACCCCAACGTAGTAGCCTTTGTTGAGAAATATAAGGGCAAG
Organism: Desulforamulus aquiferis; assembly: GCA_004143605.1. Taxonomy (GTDB): domain Bacteria; phylum Bacillota; class Desulfotomaculia; order Desulfotomaculales; family Desulfotomaculaceae; genus Desulfotomaculum; species Desulfotomaculum aquiferis. Next base: position 126,119 of record AWVY01000032.1, on the reverse strand, counting down.
TATGGCGAAACTCCTGATTCCATGGCTGCTCTTGGTTATGATGCTGCTGTTCTGATTGTAGAAGCTATCAAGAACTCCGGCGATGGCACTCCTGAAAAAATCAAGGAAGCCCTGGCTGCCACCAAGGACGTTCAAGCTGTAACCGGCAAACTGTCCCTGGATGCTAACCACAACCCAATCAAGGGTGCTGCTATCCTTGAAATGGTAGATGGCAAGCAGGTTTACAAGACCTACGTTAATCCCTAGTATTTAAAGTTACCAGTTAACACCGTTGAAAGGGGGCTTCCCCCTTTCACGGTATTTTAAATCATCTGATTGGGGTGGCCCTCTTTGGAAGTCATGGAAGTATTTCTACAACAATTAATTAACGGAGTTTCCCTAGGGAGCATTTATGCTCTAATTGCCCTAGGCTACACCATGGTTTATGGTATTGTGCAGCTTATTAACTTTGCCCACGGGGATGTCTATATGGTTGGTGCGTATCTTGGATTTTTTGCCACAGCCATTCTAGGTTGGTCTTTCCTACCGGCACTGCTCATGTCCATGTTTGTTTGTGCCTGCCTTGGTGTGACAATTGAAAAGCTGGCCTATAAGCCTTTGCGTATGGCTCCAAGAATTGCAGCACTTATTACTGCTATCGGTGTTTCACTGTTTCTTGGATATGGTATGATGCTTCTGGTAGGTCCGCAGGTTAGGACCTTTCCCCAGGTATTGACTGAGGTTCAGTGGAAGCTGTTTGGCAGTATTACCGTAACAAACAGGCAGGTAATCATTCTTGTGGTAACCATTGCACTTATGCTATTGCTTCAATATATTGTGCACAAAACAATGATTGGTAAAGCCATGAGAGCGGTGTCCCATGATAAGCAGGCGGCCCAATTAATGGGTATCAATGTAAACAACACAATTTCAGCTACCTTTGCCATCGGTTCTTCCCTAGCAGCCGCTGCAGGTGTTCTGGTAGGTATTTATTACAATGCCATCAACCCGCTTATGGGTATCATGCCAGGTTTGAAGGCTTTTGTTGCCGCAGTATTAGGCGGTATCGGCATCATTCCAGGAGCTATGACTGGTGGATTCTTACTGGGTATTGTTGAGGCAATGGTAAGTGGTTATGGAAAGTCACTGTATCGTGACCCGGTTGCCTTTATAATCCTGATCATTATCCTCATAGTCAAGCCCGCCGGACTGTTCGGTAAGAACATCCGGGAGAAAGTGTAGGTGATGTCCGGTGTTTGAACGGAAGCTCGGTAAACAATTTGGCATTTTACTTTTGCTGGTAGCCTTCTGGGGCGTTGTAGAATTTATGCTTAAAACCGGCATTTTAAACCCCTTTTATGAGTTGAACCTAATTCTTATTGGAATTAATATTATCCTGGCAGTTAGTTTGAACTTGATTAACGGCTTCAATGGTCAATTTTCCATCGGTCACGCTGGTTTTATGGCGGTGGGTGCCTACGGTGCAGCTATCATTACCCTTAAGGCCCAACTACCCTTTGCCATAGCACTGTTATTCGGAGCAGTTTTAGCTGGTATCTTTGGCTTGTTGGTTGGATTGCCTACTCTTCGTCTGCGGGGAGATTATTTAGCCATTGCTACTCTTGGCTTCGGTGAAATTATTAGAGGTATGATCGTTAACATTGATTATATCGGAGGTGCCTATGGCCTTTCTGGCATCCCAAAATTAGCTAACTGGACTTGGATTTTCGCGTTAACTGTATTAACTGTTATTGTTATTGCTAACTTTGTTAACTCCACCCACGGTAGAGCAACTATTTCTATTAGGGAAAATGAAATTGCCGCAGAGGCCATGGGCATTAATACCACAAAGTATAAGGTTATGGCCTTTGTTATCGGGTCATTCTTTGCTGGTCTGGCAGGTGGTCTGCACGCCCACTATTTTTACACCATTCAGCCTAATACCTTCAACTTCCTTAAGTCCTTTGATATATTAGTTATGGTTGTATTGGGAGGTCAGGGAAGTATTACAGGTTCTATTATTGCAGCCGTTGGCTTGACCATCTTGTCTGCTTCCTTGCAGAGCCTTGCTGCGTTACGTTTGGTGATTTACGCACTACTGCTTATCGTCATTATGTTGTTTAGGCCACAGGCTTAATGGGGACCAAGGAGTTTAGCTTAAAAATGTTTAGAAAGAAATCGAAAGATAAGGAGGGTAAACAACATGGCTCTGCTGTCGGTCAATAATTTATCCATATCTTTCGGTGGTTTAAAGGCTGTATCCGATTTAAACCTTTCCCTTGAACAGGGCGATTTGGCCGGTTTAATCGGACCTAACGGTGCTGGCAAGACAACAGCTTTTAATATGCTAACCGGGGTTTACTTACCAACGTCAGGAGATATTTTGCTTGACGGAAAGTCTTTGGTAGGATTAAAACCTTATCAGATCAACCACCGGGGGGTGGCCCGGACCTTCCAAAACATTCGCTTATTTTCTGATCTAACAGTTATTGACAATTTAAAAATAGCGTACCATAGTCACGCCAAATATGGTTTGCTTGGGGCCATCGCAAGACTACCTGGATTTTATTCCGGTGAAAAAGAAATGCATGACAAATCTATGGAATTGCTAAAGATTTTCAAGCTGGATAATAAGGCTGAAGGATTAGCTAAAAACTTACCCTACGGTGAACAGAGCGTCTTGAAATTGCCAGGGCCATGGCCACTCAGCCCCGGTTCTGCTATTAGATGAACCTGCAGCCGGTATGAATCCCCAAGAAACCCATGATTTAATGGAGCTTATTCGATGGATTAGACATGAGTTTGGCCTGACCATCCTGTTAATTGAACATGATATGTCTCTGGTTATGGGTGTCTGTGAAAAAATCTATGTACTAGACTATGGTCAAATTATTGCTGTAGGAACCCCGGATGATATCAGAAATAACCCAAGGGTTATTGAAGCATATCTGGGAGAGGAGGCCTCCTAATGCTAAAAGTTGATGATATACATGTTTATTACGGAGCTATTCATGCAATCAAAGGTATTTCGCTGGAGGTACCTCAAGGGAAAATTGTAACACTAATTGGAGCTAACGGCGCAGGGAAAACAACCACCCTAAACACCATTTGTGGCTTAATCAAGCCGAAGACAGGCAAGGTCTACTTTGAAGACAAGGACATTACAGGTGTTGCCACCCAGGAAATTGTAAAAAGGGGATTAACCCAGGTTCCTGAAGGCAGAAGAATATTTGCCAACATGCCCATCTATGAAAATTTAGAATTGGGAGCCTATTTGAAGAAGGATAAAAAAGAAGTAGCAGAGAGTATGGAAAGGGTTTATAAAAGGTTTCCCAGGCTGCTGGAGAGGAAAAACCAATTGGCCGGAAGTCTTTCTGGTGGTGAGCAGCAAATGCTGGCCATGGGACGAGCCCTAATGTCTAAACCAAGGCTGCTGCTGTTGGACGAGCCTTCTATGGGTCTGTCACCTATTTTAGTTAAAGAGATATTTTCTATAATTAAGGAATTGAATGAACAGGGAACCACCATATTGCTGGTAGAGCAGAATGCAAAAATGGCTCTATCCATTGCCCACAAGGCTATGTAGTAGAGACTGGCCGAATAGTTTTAGCCGGAGATGCCAAAGAGCTTTTGGAATCTCCCGAAGTTAAGAAGGCATATCTTGGCGGTTAAAGCGCAAAGGGTAAAAAAATGATATTCACTGACCTCCCATCGAAAATCTAATAGTTCCTTGGGAGGCCTTTTTATAATGCTAGCTATATGTACCATGTCGATTAATTGAACAAACCATGTTCAAATATTTATTTCAACATTCAAAACATATTGCAGGAATTTTAATGAATGTTGTTGAACTGTTTGTCAATAAATAAATTATTTGGATGTGATCCTTTATGGGTAGGTATCATAAGTTCTACCCCAGTGCCAATGAATTATACAGCCTACCTGTCCAGGAAGTTGACCACTCTATTTCCGTCCAAGATGGACAGCGATTACTGCAATCTGGGTTACTGGGAGGACTATTGATAAAAAAGAAAATGAACATAGTGTCATCCTTCCTGCAGATCTTGCGGGAGCTTCTGATGACAGTTTATCAATTGTCTCTGTAGCTAGGAGACCAGCTATTTATTTTGCGGCGGAAACACCTGTTTCTGAACTGTTTGAGAAATGGACTTTGACTCAGGATTCTGTTCCGGTGGTAACCGGACAAAATGATCAGCCTTTAGGTATCGTCGACCCTCTAGCGGCAGCAGCATTAATGCACCAGGAATTTGTTAAGGTAAGGTCATATTTAGACAGTGTTTTGAATCTGGTGAATGAAAGTGTTTGCGGTATTGATCTAGGACACAAGGTAGTGATCTGGAATTCTAAGGCAGAAGAACTATATGGGGTTAAGTCTGAAGAAATTCTTTCGGGACGGATTGAAGATTTCTTCTCGAATATACGAATTACCAATTGTATGCATGAAAATAAGGAACTCAGGGGTCACTATCATCAACCCTGTGATGGAACCCATGTATTGATTAACTCAGGGCCTGTTGCAGCTGCCGATGGCATTCTTGGCGGAGTGTCGGTAGAAAAGGATATTACAGAAGTAGTTCAACTTAATCAGGAGTTATCCAAGGCCAGTTCCCAGGTCAAGCTTTTGGAGCAAGAAATCAGAAAAATGTCAGGTCAGGATTGTGCTTTTAGAAAATTAACAGGTCGCAGTCTGGCCATACAAAATTTAATTAACTTTGGGAAAAAGGTTAGCTCAACGGATGCAACAGTCCTCCTGAGGGGGGAAAGTGGCACAGGGAAAGAATTATTTGCCAGGGCTATTCATCAAAACAGTACAAGGCATCTACGGCCATTCATTGTTGTAAACTGTGGGGCCATTCCCAACAACCTCTTTGAGAGTGAATTGTTTGGTTATGAGAGTGGAGCCTTTACCGGGGCAGACCGTAAAGGGAAACCGGGCATGTTTGAGTTGGCTAATGGCGGCACAATATTCCTTGATGAAATTGGAGAAATGCCCCTGGAAATGCAGGTAAAACTACTCAGGGTACTGCAGGAAGGAAGCTATTACCGGGTTGGAGGCTCTGAGTCGGTTCAGGTTAACGTAAGGGTATTGGCAGCTACACACCGGGACTTAGAATCCATGATTAGTCGAAGACAATTTAGGGAGGATCTGTATTACAGATTAAATGTTGTAACCTTGGAAATACCTCCGCTGAGGGAAAGGCGGGAAGACATTCCGGAACTGGTGCATCTTTTTGTGCAGGAATTTTGCCAAAAATACGGAAAATCGGTGGTTAAGATAGAGCCTTCGGTTATGACTTCCTTTTTAGACTATTCTTGGCCCGGAAATATCCGTGAATTAAAGAATGCCGTTGAACGACTGGTGGTGTTAACCGAGGGTGATATTATTGATGAACAGTCACTACCTGAGAATCTTAGAAGAAACACCTACATTTCCCTGGTTACTGCCCCTGCGGCTCAGGGTAAGCTGATTGATGTGGCAGTGGAAGCAGAAAAGCAACTAATTATCAAAACTTTACAGCAGGTACGGGGTAATCGTTCAGAAGCTGCTAGAGTGCTTGGTATACCTAGAAGCACACTATATTATAAACTTAGGCAGCTAGGAATTCCTGCAAAAGGATAATTAATTTTTATCAAGATCGGGAGGTGAGCAGGCACTCAAGGTCGAATATTAACTATTTAGTGAATAATACGGTGGGAGGTAAAGAAAAAGAAATGAAAAAAGGTAAGCTTTGGTCATTAGTCACCATGCTGGTAATTGTAGCTATGTTAGCTGTGGGCTGTGGTGGCGGCGGAGAAGAAAAGAAAGAAAATGGTGAAGATAAAACTCCAGCTGCAACAGAAACCATTAAGATTGGTTTCCTGGGTGCTAAGACTGGTGGACACGCTGCTTACGGTGTGGAAACCCTTAAGGGCATGAAAATGGCCGCTGAAGATATTAATAATGCCGGTGGTCTGTTAGGCAAAAAGATTGAAATTATTGAAGAAGATCATGGTAGCAAGCTGTCTGAGGGCGCAACAGTAACACAGAAGCTTATTACCCGTGATAAAGTAGTTGCTATCGTGGGTGACCCCACAACAGGTATTACTAAATTGGCTGCACCCATTGCCCAGCAAAACAAGGTAGTATTAATGTCTGCTGGAGCCGTAGGTACCGGCGTTGTTGAAATTGGCGATTATATCTTCCGTGACACCCTGCTGGATGCAGTTGCTGCACCTGCAGTTACCAAGTACTTAAAGGAGCAGCTTGGTTGGAAAAATGTTGCAGTAATCACCTCCATGAACAATGACTATAGTGTTGGCTTATCCAAGCTCTTCAAAGATGCATTAACTGCCAATGGTGTTGAAATAGTTGCTGAGCAGAGCATCCAGGACGCGACCAGAACTTTGCCGCCCAGATTACTGCTATTAAAGGTAAGAATCCCGATGGTATTGTCTTCACCGGCTACTACACCGAGGGTGGCCTGATTATGAAGGAAGCCCGTAAGCAGGGTATGGAAGCTCTGATGATCGGCGGCGACGGCCTGCTATCTGACGTATTTATGAAGATGGGCGGCGAGTCAGTTGAAGGCAGCATGCTTTATGCAGGATTTGCTGCTGACGAAGCCAGAGCAGGAGAAAAGACCAAGAAATTTATCGAAGCCTACAAAGCCGGTAATAACGGTGTTCTCCCGATATGTTCTCTGCCCAGGGTTATGATGCAGTTATGCTGATTGCTGATGCAATCACCGCTGCTAACAGCGATGTTCCAGAAAGCTTCCGTGCAGAATTAGCCAAGACCAGTGATTGGGAAGGTGTTTCCGGAACCATTACCTTCCAGGAAAATCGCGAGCCCATTAAGAGCCCAGTTTATATTCTGGAAGTTAAAGATGGAAAATTTGAGCTTAAGGACACTGCAGACGTTAAGTAATTAAGTTAGCTAGATAGGAATCACATGGTCGCAGCCATTGCGATATGAACCGTAATGGCTGCTAACCATGTTTACTTGTTAATCCCCCGCAGGAAGGATGTTTTCTTATGCTGTCGCAACAGATACTAAATGGAATAACCCTTGGGGCTACCTATGCCCTTATTGCTTTAGGTTATACCATGGTGTACGGTATTATCCAATTAATTAACTTTGCCCACGGAGAAATTTACATGATAGGGCCTTCGTCGGGGTGCTGATGGTTACAGTATTTCAGCAAGACTTGATCGTTTCATTATTTGCTGCCATGATGGCTTGTATGATTTTGGGTGTAACCATAGAGAAGGTAGCCTACCGTCCTTTGCGAAGGTCTACTCGCTTGGCACCTTTGATCTCAGCGATTGGAGTTTCGATATTTATTCAAACACTGATGACGAAAATCCAAGGGCCACAGCCAGTGGGTTTTCCTCCTGTTATTGCGGATGCAATTTATAAAGTTGGTCCTATAGAAATTACCAAGGTTCAAATTATTATTTTGATAGTTGCCAGCACGTTGATGCTTGCATTAAACTTCATCGTAAAATATGTAAAGATAGGCAAGGCCATGCGGGCTGCTTCTGAAGATTACGACACGGCAGCTCTTATGGTATAAACGTTAACCGTGTTATATCCTTTACCTTTGCCATAGGGTCATCCCTTGCTGCAGCGGGTGGTGTGCTGGTAGGGATTTATTTTAACGCCGTATCACCCTTTATGGGGGTTTCAGCTGGTCTGAAGGCATTTTGTGCTGCGGTGCTTGGTGGTATCGGCAGTATTCCTGGAGCTATGCTGGGAGGATTGTTCCTGGGTGTAGCGGAAACCTTGGGAATTGCCGCGGGCTTTGACCTATATAAAGATGCCATTGCCTTTACCCTATTAATTATTGTATTACTTTTCCGTCCAACAGGGTTGCTGGGACGACCAATCCAAAGGAAAGTGTAGGTTATAGCCATGGATATTATTTTCAGCTCATTTTTAAACGACTACTATATCCAGGTATTAACTATGCTGGGTATCTATATTATTGCTGCCCTGGGGCTAAATTTGATTACAGGTGTTACCGGCCAATTATCATTTGGGCATGCTGCCTTTATCAGTATTGGTGCTTATACTGCTGCCATATTTAGCTTAAGGTTGAACATGCCCTTTGGAGTGGCTTTAATAGCAGGTGGCCTAATGGCCGCGTTTTGGGGAATATTACTGGGATATCCTACCCTAAGATTGACCGGGGATTATTTAGGTATTGCTACTTTAGGATTCGGTGAAATTGTCAGGGTTGTCTTTTTAAACATGAGTATTACTGGCGGTGCTTTGGGTATGGCTGGCATACCTAGAACAACAACATTAACTATTGTTGTAATATTGGTGGCATTAGTTGTTTGGGCCATGTATCGCATTGAAAATTCTCGCTTTGGGCGGTCGTTAATTGCTATCCGTGAGGATGAAATTGCGGCCGAAGCCATGGGCGTTAATATTACCACTAGTAAAATTACTGCCTTTGCCATAGGTTCCTTTTTAGCTGGTTTAAGCGGGGGACTTTATGCCCACTTACTACAATATTTGAACCCATCTGATTTTGGCTTTAGTAAATCCTTCGAATTTTTAACCTTTATTGTATTAGGCGGGCTAGGAAGTATACCAGGCGTTATACTTGGTACCACAATCCTTGCCCTGGCTCCAGAGTTTTTACGTTTCATAGCCGATTATCGTATGATGGTTTATGGCCTGCTGATGGTTATTATGATGATAGTACGACCCAGGGGTTTACTGGGTGGAGTTAAGCTTAGCAGGCTTTTTGCTAAAAATAAGATAGAAAAAACTGATTCCACCGCTGCTGGCGGGTCCAACTGATGGAGGTGTAATATGTCAACAACAATATTGGAAATGGACAATGTCACCATCGCTTCGGGGGACTTACTGCGGTTGATAGTGTTAACTTAAATATCCAGGAAGGAACCATACGTGCACTAATTGGTCCTAATGGTGCTGGGAAGAGTACCATTTTCAACCTAATTACCGGAATTTACCCTCACATCGGGGGAAATAAGATTCCTAGGACAGAAAATAAATGGACTAAAACCCCATTTGATAACAGAAATGGGAATTGCCAGGACCTTTCAAAATATTAGATTGTTTGGCGATATGACAGTGTTGGAAAATGTAATGATAGGTCAGCACTGCCGTACAAAGGCGAATTTTATAGGTGCAATATTAAGAAGTCCAGGTGTCAAGGCAGAAGAGAAGGCTATTGTCGAAGCTTCACTTAATGCCTTGGAAGTTATGGAGCTTGGCCATAAAAAGGATGAATTGGCAAAAAACTTACCCTACGGGGAACAACGGAGATTGGAAATTGCTAGAGCATTGGCAACAAATCCTAAATTAATTTTATTGGATGAGCCAGCTGCAGGTATGAACCCCCAAGAAAAGCAGACACTTATGAGTATGATCAATAAAATAAAGTCAATGGATCTTACCATATTCCTTGTTGAGCATGATATGAAATTCGTTATGAGTTTATCCGACCGCATTGCTGTATTGGATTACGGCAAAAAGATTGCCTCAGGCACCCCGGCGGAAATCAAAAAAAATCCCGCAGTAATTGCTGCATATTTGGGAAAGGAAGTGGTTTAAGCCGTGCTGCTTGAGGTAAAGGATCTGCATGTCTCCTACGGTGCCATCCGTGCCCTCAAAGGGGTTTCTTGCGGTGTTAAAGAAGGTGAAATTGTCGCTTTAATTGGTGCCAATGGTGCTGGCAAAACAACCACCTTGCGGACAATATCAGGACTAATAAGACCTATATCAGGTGACATAACCTATAAAGGGAAATCGTTAATAAAAATGCCCCCCCATCAAATAGTAAGTCAAGGGATCTCTCAAGTTCCAGAGGGAAGACGTGTATTTACCAGAATGACCGTATTAGAAAACCTTGAAATGGGTGCTTATATTCGTAATGATAAAGCAAATGTCAAGGCAGACATTAAAAAGGTATTTGCACGATTCCCGAGGTTAGAGGAAAGAAAGGCACAGTTAGCTGGGACACTATCTGGTGGAGAACAACAAATGCTGGCCATGGGTAGAGCCTTAATGTCACAACCTACGGTTCTGCTAATGGACGAGCCTTCCATGGGGCTGGCACCCATGCTGGTTCAAGAAATCTTCTCCATTATTAAGGAGATAAATCAGGCTGGCACTACTATCCTGCTGGTGGAACAAAACGCACACATGGCTCTGTCTATTGCCAGTAGGGCTTATGTTTTAGAAACAGGAGAAGTAGTACTAGCAGGTCAGGCTTCTGATTTAGCAAAGGATCCTGAGGTTCAAAAGGCCTATCTAGGTGAATAATGAAAAGTATCAACAAAAAGTAGGAGTATTCCTACTTTTTGATTATAATAAATACAAAGCAAAAATCTTTCTCTTAAACAAGCTGGAAGCTTTTAAACTAAAATATTTTTGTGGATACTGGGGTGGAGATATATGCATAAGGGATTTCTAACTGTTAAGGAAATGTTATACAGGGATCTCCTGCCCGTCGGTCCTAACAGTACCATTGGTGAAGTAAGGGAAAAGGGTATTCCTAATCGCCCCGTGGTGTTGATTACAGAAGAGGACAGACTTATCGGGGTTCTGCTTTGGAAAGAAGTTATCAATCGCAATTTAGAATCTGATGTTAAGGTTAGTAAAATTATGCGGCGAGATTTTTCATCATTGGATGAAGAAGATTTAGACCGTGAAATATTAACCTTCCTTCCTGAGCTGCGGTATCATGCATTGGTATGCCGCAATAAAGAAGGGAAGGTTCTTGGTGTTCTCTCCTATGATCAGGTATTCCATGATTTAACCTTAAAGGTTTGCGAGGCCGATGCCAGGTTAAATGCAGTGGTTGAAACGGTGGATGAGGCCATCTGTATTGTAGATGCTAATGATACAGTGCTGGCCTGGAATAGCAGGCGGAATCGCTATATGGTATTAAAGCCACCGATATCTTGGGTAAGCCAATAAATCAATATTTCTCTAATCTGGTTATAACTAGAATCAATAGGGAGTGGCAGGAAATAAGATCCCTCCCCCACCAACCGGTGGAGGGAACTCATGTCTTGATCAACGCAACACCAGTAAGGCTGGGGCCCAAAATTATTGGTGGGGTTTCGGCCGAAGGGATGTTACAGAAATTGTTCAATTAAATCAGAAGCTTAGCCAGGCCAGTTATCAGGTTCAGAGGCTAGAGCAGGAGATTATTCAATTTACTGCCGACAGAAATCCCTTCGCATCAATTAAAGGGCATCATAGGCGCCTAATGGAAGTGATTAATGTCGCCAGAAAGGTGGCAACCACCAACGCAGCAGTACTAATCAGGGGTGAAAGCGGTACTGGTAAAGAGCTGGTGGCTAAGGCCATCCACCAAACTAGCACCAGAAATGAAAAGCCTTTTAATGTAATAAACTGTGCAGCTATACCAAGAAGTCTTTTTGAAAGCGAAATGTTTGGCTATGAAGGTGGTGCCTTCACAGGTGCCGATAAAAGGGGTAAGCAGGGAATATTTGAACTATCCGATGGCGGAACATTATTTTTAGATGAGATAGGTGAGCTTCCCCCTGAAATGCAGGTTAAACTTCTTCGGGTAATTCAGGACGGGATATTTTTCAGGGTAGGGGGTTCTGTGCCTGTCAAGGTAGATGTACGCTTAATCGCTGCAACAAACCGTTATTTAGAAGAAATGATCAATAAAGGAGAGTTTAGAGAGGATTTATATTATCGCCTCAATGTAGTATCCTTGGAGCTGCCTCCCTTGAGGGAAAGAAGAGAAGACATTCCTGAGTTGGTGTATCTATTCCTGCAGGAATTCAGCCAACTGTATAATAAACAAATCACCAAGTTGGAACCAGGGGTTATGGCCACCTTTTTATCCTATTCTTGGCCAGGAAATATCAGGCAGCTTAAGAATGTCATAGAGCGGATGGTGATATTGTCAGAGGGTGATACAGTTCCAGAAAGTGCCATACCTGATTCCCTTAGGGTAACAAGTCAACAGGATCAGATAGGAACTACCATTGGACTTGCCTCGGTGACAGAGCAAACAGAGCGGGATTTGATTGTAAGAACATTAAAACAAGTAAATGGTAATCGCTCTGAGGCTGCAAGAATGCTGGGTATACCAAGGAGTACACTATATTATAAAATGCATCAGCTAGGGATAATGTAAGGGGTAATGTCAAGGACATTATTAATTTTTGATACATTTTGTGGAGTGTCAATAATATGACACGTTGTACAATATGTTGAACGTCAAGTATAAACAAAAACACGTCTAAAGACGTGTTTTTGTTGTTTCTACAAGGTATAAAATATTATATTATGTGACAGTATTAAGGGCTTATAAGGAATATTCCCTCAGTCATAGCAATCAACTGACAAAATGGCATTAATATTGCAAGTAACTATTAAACGAGGAGGTATTTCCTATGCGCATAATAAAACACCCTATTTTAGACTTTAAGCCTGGCAATAAAATTAGGTTTACCTATGATGGCAAAGAAATAGAGGGTTTCGAAGGTGAGACCATCGCGCCGCACTTCATGCTGCCGGGATTAGAATAATGAGGGAGAGCGGTCACCTGCATCGCCCCAGGGGATTGTTCTGCAATATTGGAAACTGTTCTTCCTGTTTGATGGTGGTAAACGGTGAGCCAAATGTCAGGGTTTGTGTAGAACGCCTGGCTGAAGGTATGGTTGTTGAGACCAGAAGGGGAAGGGTGAACTCAAGTGATACATACTGAAATAGCAATTGTGGGGGGCGGCCCAGCAGGATTAGCGGCAGCAATCAAGGCGGCAAGGCTAGGTGCAGGAGTAGTTTTAATTGACCGTAATGATTATCTAGGAGGTCAGTTAATTAAACAAACCCATAGGTTTTTCGGTTCTAAGCAGCAGCGTGCCTCGGAAAGGGGTATTGACATAGCCCGGGAGCTATCTGATGAAGTAATGGCCAATGAAAAAATAGTGGTAATGGCTGAGGCTACTGTCCTGGGTTATTATGAGGACGGTGTTCTGGCGGTAGAGCAGCAAGGTAAAATCACCACCATTAAGCCGCAACGCCTTATTGTTGCAACAGGTGGTGCAGAAAAGTCTTTACTTTTCCCCAATAATGATTTGCCTGGCGTTTATGGTGCTGGGGCCGTTCAGACCTTGGTAAATGTTTTCGGTGTCAAGCCTGGTAATCGAGTATTGATGGTTGGGGCCGGTAACATAGGTGTTATTGTCAGCTATCAGCTTCTCCAGGCGGGGGTCGAAGTGGCAGGAATTATTGAGGCAGGGCCTAAAATTGGAGCCTATTGGGTGCATGCGGCTAAGGTTGTTCGGGCGGGAGTTCCTATATTTACCAGGCATACTATTAAGTGTGCCCATGGTGAAAGGGAAGTTACGGGAGCAACCATTGTTCAACTGGATGATAATTGGCAGCAGATACCAGGAACGGAACGGTTAATAGATGCAGATGTGATTTGCCTGTCAGTGGGTCTAACACCATTGACTGAGATCCTTTGGCAAGCAGGGTGTAAGATGACCTTTGTGCCGGAACTGGGAGGGAATGTTCCCCTTCGTAGTGAAGGTCTGGAAACCTCTGTGCCGGGAATTTATGTGGCTGGTGATGTGGCGGGAATTGAAGAGGCATCAGCAGCTATGATGGAGGGTGCCCTGGCAGGACTTAACTCAGCCTCCAGTCTTGGTTATACGGGTCCTGATCTTAATGAGGACAGGGCAAATGTATTAGAGCAACTGGAGGCACTGCGCTCTGGTCATGTGGGCGAAAAAATCCGTAAAGGCCTAGCCCAGGCCGCTCTATAGTCGGAGGAGTGAAAATATATGCTGCCATTAAACGGCATTCCTACACCGGAAGATATTGCAGCGGTCATGCCAACTGAGGAACGACTGTCCAAGGGTCCGGTGGCTATAACAGAATGCTTTCAAAATATACCCTGCGATCCCTGCTACCACAGTTGTAAAAGGGGAGCAATTAAAGCCTTTACAGATATAAATGAACGTCCACAAATAGATTTTGATAAATGTAATGGCTGTGGTTCCTGTATGAGCCGCTGTCCAGGACTTGCCATATTTGTGGTGGATGCTACCTATTCCGATAGTGAAGCTTTAGTGAAAATACCCTACGAGTTTTTACCCCTGCCACGGGTTAATCAAATTGTAACCGCCGTTAATCGAGCTGGGGAAGAGTTGGGAAACGCTAAGGTCGTTAAAGTACAAAATACTAAAGCCCAGGACAAAACGGCCCTGGTCTGGTTGGCAGTGCCAAAGAATTTAATGATGGAAAGCCGTCACTTCTTAGTTAAGGAGGTGCGGTAAATATGTGCCAGGGTTCGGAGAGTCTTACAGTTATCTGCAGGTGTGAAGATATCACCCTAGATGAAGTCAGAGCTTATATTGATAAGGGCATCACCGACCTGGAGCAGCTTAAAAGATTGCTCCGGGTCGGCATGGGTCCTTGCCAGGGCAGAACCTGTACACCCTTGATAGTTAACGAATTGGCCAGGGCTACAGGTAAAGCTGTTAAGGACATTCCCCTTACCGCCTTTCGCCAGCCTACTTCACCAGTAAAACTGGGTATTTTGGCAGGAGGTGAAGGAGATGATTAAAAGGGCAGATTATGTGATAATTGGTGGCGGTGTTATTGGCTGTGCCATAGCCTATAACCTGGCTAAAAAGGGTGCTAAAAACATAGTTTTGCTGGAGAAGAAGTATCTGACCAGCGGAGCAACCGGAAGATGTGGCGCCGGGGTCAGAATGCAGTTTGGAACAGAGACCAACTGCCTACTTGCTAAGAATAGCATAGAAATGTTTGAAAGTTTGGAAGAGGATCTGGAATATGAAGGCTCCATTGAGTTTAAGCAGGGGGGTTATCTGCTCCTTGCCTACACAGAAAAAATGGTGGAGCAGTTTCATAAAAATCTGGGGGTTCAGCACCAACTGGGCATACCTTCCCGCTGGGTGACACCTGAAGAGGCCAAAGAAATTGTACCCCACTTAAATACCCAAGGGTTACTTGGAGCCACCTTCTGTGCTAAGGATGGGCATTGCAACCCTTTTAAGACTACCGATGCCTATGCTCAGGCGGCCCAAAGGCTTGGGGTTGAAATAATAACCTACACCGAGGCCACTAAGCTCCTTACAAAAGGGGATAAAATTTGCGGTGTGGAAACAAACAAGGGAGTAATTGAATCACCTGCGGTTATTTGCTGTGCCGGTTCCTATTCCCGTGAATTGGCAGCGACCATAGGCATAGATTTACCCCTTACCCCGGAAAGGCACCAAATACTTGTGACCGAGCCGGTAGAAATGATGCAGGGTCCCATGGTGATGAGTTTTTATCATGGACTTTATTGCCAGCAGGTACCCCATGGCAGCTTTATCATGGGCCTAGGAGATCCCAATGAATTAAAGGAATATATCATAATGGCACCTGGCAGTTTTTGCACGAAATGGCTGCCAAGGTAACATTTCTGCTGCCACCTAGCTAACCTGCGGGTTGTGCGCCAGTGGGCCGGTTTATACGATTTGACACCTGATAAGCAGCAAATTCTGGGCAGTGTACCAGGAGTTGAAGGTTTCCACTTGGCAGCAGGCTTTTCCGGACATGGATTTATGATTGCCCCCATGACCGGCAAATTGATGGCCGAGCATATTTTAGGTGAAAAAACCAGCTTGCCTATCAGTATGTTTGACTTTACCCGTTTTGCCAGGGTGAACTCTATGTAGAGCCCTCTGTGGTATAAAAAACTAAGCCTTAACAATAAATATTTAATGGGAGGATTCACATGAAGGCATTTGCAAACGAACCCTTTACTAACTTTTCTCTACCTGAGAATGCCACTGCAATTAAAGAAGCGTTAGCTCAGGTAAGACAGGAACTGGGAAAGAAGTATCCATTATATATCGGTGGGGAAGCCATATATACCGATGAAGTTATAACCTCCACCAATCCGGCCAATGAAAATGAAGTGATAGGTTTTGCTTCAAAGGCAGATCTTGTTTTGGCTGAAAAAGCCATGGAGTCTGCCAATAGCACCTTTGCCTATTGGTCAAAGGTTTCTCCTGAAGAAAGGGCCATCTTTTTATTTAAGGCTGCGGAATTAATGAGGCAGCGTAAACATTATTTTTCAGCCTGGTTAATTTTAGAGTCAGGGAAAAATTGGGCTGAGGCCGATGCAGATACAGCTGAAGCCATAGACTTTATGAATTTTTACGCCCACGAAATGTTAAGATATGCAAATCCACCGGCCTTGGTTCCCATTAGTGGTGAGTACAATCAAATGAAATATATCCCCCTGGGGGTTGGCCTGGTAATTCCGCCCTGGAATTTCCCTTGGCCATTATGGCCGGCATGACCGTCGCTTCAGTGGTTACAGGTAATACCGTGGTTCTCAAACCTGCCAGCACCACACCAATTATTGCAGCAAAGTTTATGGAATTACTGCAGGAGGTTGGTCTGCCTGGTGGAGTTGTGAATTACTTGCCTGGTTCTGGCGGTGCCATAGGCGACTTTTTGGTAAGCCATAAACTGACTCGTTTTATTAATTTTACTGGTTCCAAAGAAATTGGTCTACGCATCAGTGGCCTCGCATCAAAGGTTGCCCCCGGACAGAAATGGATTAAGAGGGTGGCTGCTGAAATGGGTGGTAAGGACTCAATTATTGTAGACGAGACTGCTGACCTGGATAAGGCGGCCCAGGGTATTGTAGCCTCCGCCTTTGGCTTCCAGGGACAAAAATGCTCAGCTTGCTCCCGGGCAATTATTGTGGAAAGTGTATATGAACAGGTAATTGAGAAAGCAGTGGCATTGGCACAAAAGCTAAATCAGGGATCTCCTGAAGAAAACTACAATATGGGCCCCGTGATTGAAAAGAGAGCCATGGAAAAATCCTGGAGTATATAGAAATTGGCAAGCAAGAAGGTAAGCTGCTTATGGGCGGAGAGAGATTGGGAGAGGTTGGTTGGTTTATTAAACCTACCATTTCAGAGACATTGCGCCTGATGCCAGATTGTCTAAAGAAGAGATCTTTGGACCTGTATTAGCTATGATTAAAGTTAGCGATTTTAATGAAGCCCTGGAAGTGGCAAATAACACTGAATATGGCTTAACAGGCTCCCTTTACAGCAATAGCAGAGAGAATATTGTCAAGGCAAAAGAGGATTTCCATGTAGGCAATCTGTACTTTAACCGTAAATGTACAGGAGCCTGGTTGGTGTTCATCCTTTGGTGGTTTTAATATGTCGGGAACATGTTCCAAGGCTGGTGGCTTTGACTATCTGGGGCTATTCCTGCAGATGAAAATAACCTCGGAAATTATCGGTTAAATTTACCTAAGCTAAAAATGAGATGTATCCCCTGGGTACATCTCATTTACAAAGTCTAAATATCAGAATATACATAATAATTTGTAATTAGTTCCCTAAATACCATTAGTTTAACAAATCCCGGTCAGGAGTGAAGTTGACGGAAATACACATTAGGGTTAACCTGGAGATAATTATCAAAATAGTTAGAAAATAAGGCGTGTAGAAATGGGAGTTGATACCGTGAAAGGAAATACTCCGGTTCCCAGGCTCAAAAACCATCGTATTGTAGTTAATCAGGCCTGGTGTAAAAAATGTGGAATCTGTATAGCTTTTTGCGCCAAGGGTGTGCTAGCCTGGGGGATGGAGGGATGGTGGAATCTGTCAGGTCAGATAATTGTGTGGGCTGTGGTATTTGCGAGAGCCTATGTCCAGACTATGCCATAACCCTGGAGGAGGAGGAGGAATGAGCCAGGAACCACGATTAGTGCAGGGCAATGAAGCCTGTGCCGAAGGAGCTATATACGCGGGTATGAGCTTTTATGCAGCTACCCCATAACACCATCAACGGAAATTGCTGAAATACTGGCTAGAAGATTACCCCAGGTGGGTGGGAAGTTTATTCAGATGGAGGATGAAATTGCCAGTATGGCAGCGGTGGTAGGTGCCTCCCTTACCGGGGCAAAAAGCATGACCGCCACCAGTGGACCAGGCTTTTCCCTGAAGCAGGAGAATATTGGCTTCGCTGCATGGCCGAAATACCCTGCGTGGTGGTGAATGTCCAGAGACTAGGACCCAGCACAGGAGTTGCCACGGCACCTGCCAGGGTGATGTGATGCAAGCCCGCTGGGGTACCCATGGGGATCATCCCATTATTGCCTTAACCCCATCCTCGGTGAGGGAGGCCTTTGATTTGACGGTTAAGGCCTTTAACTTAGCTGAGAAATTCCGTATACCTGTAATAATATTGATGGATGAAGTGGTAGGTCACATGAGGGAGAAGGTTATCTTACCTGAGCCAGGTGAACTGCCAATTTATGATAGAAACAAACTAAGTTGCCAAAGGGAGGACTATTATCYACASRGCTGAATTAAACCAGGCACCTCCAATGGCTGCCTTTGGTGCAGGCTATCGTTACCACGTCACCGGTCTATATCATGATGAAGATGCTTTGCCACAGAAAAGCCTGAAATTATTGATAGGCTATTAAAGAGACTTCATCAGAAAGTGTTGAGTAACCTGGATGAAATAATAGCTTACCAAAGGGATAACATTGAAGCTGCAAGGTTAGTGGTGATCTCCTACGGGGGTACCTCCAGGGCTGTAAACCGGGCCGTCAAGCTGGCCAGAGAGGAAGGTTATCAGGTAGGAACCTTTAGGCCCCAGACAATTTGGCCCTTCCCTGGGGAACAGGTCGCGAGGCTGGCTGAGGAAGGAAAAAACTGCTGGTGGCAGAGATGAATTGCGGACAAATGCTTTTAGAAGTGGAGCGGGTTATTCGGGGCAGGACTGAAGTATACAGCTGTTTGCAAGCTGATGGAGAGTTAATCAGACCGGAAACTATTTTGAAGAAAATCAGGGAGGTGTATTAACATGCTCCCAGAGATTGAACAGTATTTTAGATTGGAAAAATTGCCCCATATGTGGTGCCCCGGCTGTGGCAATGGTATTATACTTCACTGCCTTGCTAAAGCAGTGGGAAAGCTATCCATAAACCAGGAGCGGACGGTAATGGTTTCCGGTATTGGCTGTGCTGCAAGGGCTTCGAGTTACCTGGATTTTGATACACTGCACACCACCCATGGCAGGGCTTTAGCCTTTGCCACAGGAGTGAAGTTTGCAAAACCGGAGCTAAACGTTTTTGTGTTAACAGGAGACGGTGATTGTACTGCCATAGGAGGTAATCATTTTATTCATGCAGCCCGTCGCAATATTAACCTTACCACCATAGTATTTAATAATAACATTTACGGTATGACTGGAGGTCAGTACTCTCCCATGACCCCCAATGCCTGCCGTGCCACCACCTCACCCTATGGCAATCTGGAGCGTCCCTTTAATATGGCGGAGTTGGCCATCGGGGCAGGGGCCACCTTTGTGGGTAGAGCAACCAGTTTTCATACAAAAATTCTAACGGACCTGATCATCGAAGGCTATAAAAATAGTGGATTTTCCCTCATAGAGGTAGTGACCCATTGCCCCACCTCCTTTGGTAGGCAAAATAAAATGGGTTCTCCGGCTGACATGCTGAAGTGGCAGCGGGATCATGGGATAACAGTCATGAAATATAACAAATTAACTGATGAGGAACGGGCAGATAAGTTTATTGTGGGTATTTTACACAGTTCCAAAGCACCTGAATATACGGCAGAATACCAGAAACTGGTGGAAAAATTCCAGGGGAGGTAGATAATATGCCAGGAACATGGGAAGTAAGATTAAGTGGCTCTGGAGGTCAAGGACTTATTTTGGCCGGAATTATCTTAGCCGAGGCCGCCATTATAGAAGGTCAAAATGTAGTGCAAACCCAATCCTACGGTCCGCTGCCAGGGGTGGTGCCAGTAAGGCCGAAGTAATTATCAGCGGCCAGGGGATTGACTATCCCAAGGTTGAAAAACCGGATCTATTCCTGGGCCTAAATCAAGAGTCGGTCCTTAAGTATATAGGGGATTGCAAGGATACCTGCCTGGCTGTGGTGGATTCAGGATTGGTGAAGCATATACCCAATACCAGAACCAGAGTTTTCCCTCTGCCCATCACGGAATCAGCACGTAAGCAGATTGGCAGGGAACTGGTGGCTAATGTAGTAGCCCTAGGGGCCTTACAGCCATCTCCAGCATGGTAAGCCGCAGTCGGTAACTGCCGCCCTGCTGGGCAGGTCCCCAGGGGGACCGAAGACATGAATAAAAGGGCCCTGGAGCTTGGCTTTAAAATAGGCCAACAGGCCCTAGAGACGGCAACAATACAACAAAGTTAATATATTCCACTAAAAATGGGAACCATCCCCTCACGGTCATGTGGGTCAGGGGATGGTTCTTTGCTTCATTTAAGAGTATTACTGGATAAACTTCTTTTTGCCGGCTAAGACTAATATCGGTGATGATATGAATATTTGGAAAGAATTAAAAAAAGTGTTCTCCTTTGAGTCAAATATTGATCAGGAAGGTTTTATTTTAGAAGAAACCCCGGCAGAGAAAAAATTTGAGGAAAAACAGAAGAAATCCGGGGAATCAAATGAAAAGATAGAGGGTTATGAAGAGACTAAGCAGGAGTTAAACCAGGACAAAAAGGATAGTAAGAAACCCCAGAGTAAGTTAAAAAATAGAAAACACATTAGAAAAGGTCTAGATAAAAGGGGTTTAGAAGCTAAGCAAGGGGAGCAGACAGAAGAGAGGCTTAGCGGTGAAGGACAGGAGCAGGAGCTAAGCACCAGAGAATAAAGAAGCCCTTAAAGGTATCTGAGTCCCAGGGGCACCATGATCCACGAAAAGTAAGCATGATTTTAGAGTATAACAAAGAACGCATTAGGGATATTTACGATTTGCCAACTAATAAAGATCTGATTATTAGGGAATTGACCATTGCTACGGAACCACCGGTACAGGCCTTTGTGGTCTTTATGGAGGGACTAAGCGATAAAACCATAATTAATAGGGATATTTTAAAACCATTGATGCTTTTGTCAAATATACAGGAGACTGTAAAGGCACACCTGCTAATTGATTATGTGCAAAAAAGTCTACTACCTGGCAACCAGGTGACCTCCCACAGTACCTTTAAGGAAATTACTGAAGGTGTTAATTATGGTTCAACGGCCTTGTTCATTGAAGGCTGTAATCAAGCCCTGGTGGTGGAGACCAAAGGCTGGGAGCATAGGGGTGTAGATAAGCCACAGAACGAGATGGTGGTCAGGGGACCCCAGGAAGCCTTTACCGAAATGCTCAGGGTAAATACCGGACTTATTCGTAGATATGTCCGTTCCTCTGATCTAACAACTGAAATGATTAAGGTTGGCAATACCTCTAATACCGATATAGCTGTTATGTATATGAAAAATATAGCTAATGATAAACTGGTAAAAGAGGTAAAAAGACGCATTAATTCAATAAAACAGACGGTATAGTTGATATTGGAATATTAGAACAGTTTATTGAGGATAGCCCCTGGAATGTGGCCCCTCAGGTAATGGCTACAGAAAGGCCGGACCGGACAGCATATATGCTTTTAAGGGGTAAAATTGCTATTTTAATGGACGGTAATCCCTATGTGCTGCTGGTTCCAACAACCCTATTCGATCAGCTTCACTCCCAGGAAGACTATTATTTAAGGCCGATTTACGGGTCCCTATTGAGGTTGGTTAGAGGTTTTGCCTTTTACGTGGCCTTCCTTACTCCTGGGGTTTATCTAGCCATTGTTCTTTTCCATAGGGAAATGATTCCCACAGAACTGTTGCTTTCCATCATGGGGGCCAGGGAAAGGGTGCCATTTCCAAGCATTATTGAAGTGATCGTGATGGAAGTGTCCTTTGAATTGATCCGGGAGGCAGGTGTCCGGGTGCCAGGGTCATGGGAACCACCATTGGTATTGTAGGTGCATTAATCCTTGGTCAGGCAGCGGTACAGGCTAATATTGTCAGTCCTATTTTGGTAATCATTGTGGCCGTCACAGGATTGGCTAATTTTGCCATACCCTCTTATTCCATGCAGTTTTCTTTACGTATAATGAGATTTGCCTATATTATTCTAGGCTACATGTTGGGCTTTGTAGGCATAGCCTTTGGCCTTTTCGCACAAATGCATATGATGGCTCACCTCAAATCCTTTGGGGTGCCCTATCTTGCACCAATGGCCCCCACCACCAGCACAACAGGTGATGTGGTGCTGCGCAAACCCGTTTTTTCCTGGGAGAAGAGACCGGATTTTCTCAATACCAAAAGTCCTCAGTTCCAGCCTAAGATTTCCCGGCGTTGGGTTCTAGAATCGTCAAAAAGGGAGAAGAAACGTTGATTAGGGAAGGTAAAATAGGTTTTGCGGAGTTGTTTGCACTATTATTTATATCTAACATTGGAAGAATATTTTTAACCCTGCCGGCAACCGCCATCAATGAGGCAGGACCTTGGTCTGGGCCATGATTATTGTTGGAACCATCGGTTCTGCCTTGGCTTCTGGATTGTTGCCTCCCTAATGAGGAGGCATAGCAACCAGACCATTGTGGAGGTAAGTGAGTCCCTACTAGGTCCATATTTAGGCACCCTGGTAAATCTACTGATATTTTTTATTTTGTTGCCGTTATGTCTTTGTTATCCAGGGGCTTTGCCGAGGCCATTTTAGTAACAACCCTGCCCAGGACTCCAATCAGTGCGGTACTTTTATTTTTATTTGGCGGGGCTATGCTTAGCTGTCATTATGGTCTAGAGACTATGGCCAGGGTTGCACGGACTTCCTTGACTTTTATTCTTGCAGGCTTAGTAATTCTTTTTTTAGCAGTGGTTGAAACCATGGAAATTAGCTTTCTTTTTCCCCTTTATAGCAGGGAGCCCAGCTATATTTTCTTTCAGGGACTGACGGAATATTCCCTGGTAAGTGAAGGCTTACTGGCAGCTGTGATTATACTAAGTGTCAGCGGCGGCTGGCAGAAATTTCGCAATGCCACCATGCTGGCCATAATATTTGGCGGAATGTTGCTGCTGATAACATGTATGGCCATTCTGCTGGTATTTGGGGTGCCATCCTCCAATGAGCTGCTTATTCCCTTTTTAATCTCAGTCGCCTGATAGAGCTGGGACGTTATTTCCAGCGGATAGAGGCCATCTTTTTACTAAGCTGGGTTATGGTGGGCTTTGTCAAGCTGGCTGTAACCCTATATGCAGCCACAATTGTGGCTGCCAGAATATTTAAGGCACCAGACTACCGTCCATTATTATGGATAGTAACAATGCTATGTGCAGTGGTAAGTATTTTGCCGCCGGACTTACCCACCAATTTATACTTGGAAACTCAGTTTCTCAGGCGCTATCCAGGACTTGCTGTTACTGTGGGTCTGCCGTTATTATTGCTGGCTGTGTCTAGAATAAGAAAAACAGGGGAGCTAGAGGGCGATGATGCAAGGGCCAAGGAGTAAATATGCCATTAAAATATTAGCTGCACTGCTGATGGTTTTTTGTGTGGTGGGTGCTTTGGCGGCAGAGAAACCGAGAGGTGGCCCTGGTTATAGCAGTGGGACTTGATAAGGGCAAAAAAGAGGCACTGGAAATGACGGTAGTAATAGCAAACCCCCAAGTATTTGCTGCCGGTGAGGGTGGCGGCGGCGGTAATATGGAGCCCTTTTTTATCACCAGCGTAGAGGGTCCAACCATATGGGAGTGTTACACACTTATGAATACCTATGTTACCCGGGAGATATCCTTTCATCATACTAATGCCTACTTTATCGGTGAAGAACTGGCCAGGGATGGGATCAAGCCTTATCTCCTGGGCCTGATACGCCACCGGGAAGTGAGGAGAGACAGCTATATGTATATTGCCAACGGTAGAGTAAAGGACTTCCTTACCGAAAACAAGCCAATTCTGGAAATTTTTCCCGGAAAGGTATTTCATCTAATAGGAATATTATCCCAAAGAACCGGATTTTACAGCACCGTTGATATGCATCAGTTTTATCTAACCTTGAATAATCTGCACAGCAGCCCTACCCTGCCGCTGGTAGGAATTAACACACCGGAGGGACAAGGAACCGATAAAGATGCCAGCGAATCACTGAGGGCACCCTACCTGGCAGGTGAAGTGCCAAGGGAGGGTGGTAATAAAGTGGAGTTTGCCGGGGCGGCCATTTTTAACAATGATAAAATGGTAGGGAGGTTAACCGCTGATGAAAACCGTACCATGATGATTTTACAGGGCTGTTTAACCGCTCCAACTTTAGTTTTTCGGATCCGGAGCATCCGGATAAAATGATTGCGGTAGCCCTTAATCAGGCTAAACAGCCTGAAGTTAAATTCAGGGTGGAGAACAATCGTCTAATTATTGATCAGACCATATTTCTGGAGGGTGAGTTTTTTTCCATTCAAAGTGGTGAAAATTATGAGGATCCAGATAAAAAGTTGGTTGCCCAGAGGGCCCTGGAAAGGGCCCAGGAAAGTCTGGCCCGTAAGCTGATACAAAAGACTAAGGACAATAACTGGGGTGATATATTTAACTACGATACCCATTACCGTAATAAAGTTAGCACCTGGGAGGAATGGGAAAAGCTTCCCTGGAAGGAAATCTACATGCAGGCAGATATTAGGGTGAAGGTTAAGGCCAATTTCCGCCGAACCGGATTGCTGCGTTATACCGAACCCATGATAAGGGAGTAGTGGTATGATAGATTATCTTATTTCTCTGATACCTTTAGCTGTTGGCCTATACACCTTATCCTTTGCCCGCTGGCTGTGGAAGGAAAAGAATAATAAAAGGGGGGCTATAGGTACCACCTTATTAACTGTGATAACTCTAGCCCTGACCTTTTATGCCATTTTCATTAGGGAACCCTTTTGATTGACAAAAATATAAAGGATATATTTGACATGATGTGGAATATCTTTCCTTAACAGCAATTTCGCAGGAAGTGGTTTTATTTGGATATTAAGCTAAAGCTGGGTCGAGCAGCAGAAGAAGAGCAGTTGGCAAAAAACTTGGAGAAGCTTTTTCTTGAAGAATGGGGTGGGCCAAAAAGCACCCTTGCTTTGGCATTTCTAAATGAAACAGTGATCCCTGCCTTAACATATGTACTGTCCAAAAATTGGCAGTTTCTTGATAATCCAACCTTTAGTGATATTTTAACTACTAAACTAAATTCACAATTTGCCTACCCGCCGGTATTTGCCCAGGCTTGACTGTGGATATTCTAAATTGTGCCAAAGGAGTCTTGGGGAGGAGTGCCAGACCTCAAAATCACCCTGGCAACCCTGGGAGATCATCCTTCGTTTATTGACCATTGGCTACAGGTTGCCTGATATAGCTCAAAAAACTGGCTATCCTGAGGTTTATCTAGAGCTTTTTAGAAAACAATACTATAGGCTGCAGGAAATTGTAGACAGTGGTATTAGCTCAGAGGAACAGCTATTGGCCCGCAGGGAATTGGCAGGGATAGATGTAAAGCTAATCCCATTTATGGTGGATTTCGTAATCGCTTTAATATATTTAAAAACTACTACGAACGACTTCAAGCAGAACAAATTATTATGGATGCCAATCTTGAGATGGAGCCTGATGTCCTAATCAGAATCTTTGAGGGTATAAACCAAGTAGATAAGCAGGTTAACGCAGCTCAATTTGCTGATATTCTAAAGGGCAGCAGAACTGCCTGGCTTACCAGCGATAGTTATTATGCCAGAACCGTTGGCTATGGCTTGCTGTCCAATTGGCCTAAAAAACACATTTCAGATCTAATAGGGTACCTTTTGGAAAACAACTTGCTGATCAATGATTTTCCAGCAGACACCTTAAGTCTCTCGGAGCAGGCCTCAGGCTTAATTATTCCGCTAGTTGTGCCTGAGCTTGCCGATGAGGTGCAGGCGGTCTTGCGCAGCAAGTCCAAGGACAGAATATCCCGCTGCCTAGCTCTATTCCAGGGTAAAAACCCCGAAATAGTAGTACATCTGGTAAGGGAACTTGTGCAGCGACGGGATACCAGTATACTGCTCTGCTTTAAGGCTTTGCAGCGCAGGGTGCCAAAGAAGGTGTATTTGCAGCTGATTTGGGCCTGTGGGCAGTTGGGTGGTAAGGATGCTGTTAGTCTTTTAAGTAAGGCTGTTCAGGATCGGGATAGTGCCATTAGGGTTAAAGCATGCCAAGCCATGGGTAAAATGGCGGATCAGGCGTTCTATTTTGCACTGATTTCTGCCCTCGAAGACCCGGTGGCTTTAGTTAGAGAGAATGCAGTCCTAGCATTGGGCAAACTAAAGATGGTTAGCGCATTAAAAAGATTGGAGCTAATGATTGGCAACCCGGTGGAGGAACCACAGGTTCTCCGTGCTGCCAGGGAAACCAGGTCTATTTTGTTAAGGGAGAAGGAACAAAAGGAAATATATGAATAATTCATTACAATTATTCTGGCTTGACTTGACGGACAATTTTCATTAATGAGATAATATGCAAGTGATGTAAAAATTTGACGATAAATCACTAAATATCTGGAGGTGTAGGTGTGTTAGAAAAAGAACTTGTAATTATCGGTGGCGGGCCAGCTGGCTATGCTGCCGGGCTATATGCTGCCAGGGCCGATATTGATTGCATTTTGGTGGAAAGGGGTATGCCGGGGGGCCAGGCAGCATCAACTGAATGGATTGAAAACTACCCTGGTTTTCCCGGAGGGGTTGGTGGGATAGACCTGGCTATGAAAATGGATGAGCAGGCCCGTTCCTTTGGACTTGAGGTTTGGTTTTCTGATACGGAAAAATTGAGCAACAGGATGATAAATTTATTGTTCATACTGCCCAAGAACCAGTACTGGCTAAAACCGTTATTTTAGCCACCGGGGCTAAGCCCCAGTTCCTTGGTGTGGAGGGAGAAAGTAAATTTCATGGACGGGGTGTTTCCTACTGCGCTACTTGTGACGGAGCCTTCTTCCGGGATAAAGTCGTGGCAGTTGTAGGCGGTGGAGATGCAGCGGTAGAGGAGGCCCTCTTCCTGACCAAATTTGCCTCTAAGGTATATATTATTCACCGCAGGGGTGAATTGAGGGCAACCAAGCTCATTCAAAAGAGAGCCATTGAAAATGATAAGGTTGAGTTTTTATGGTTTTCCGTGGTGGATAAGGTAATCGGAGAAGATAAGGTAGAGGCTGTGAGAATAAAAAATGTAGCCTCCGGAGAAATGACAGATATCCCGGTAGACGGTGTCTTTGTTTATGTGGGTACCAAATCTAATTCGGATTTGGTAAAAGATTTGGTTCAAATGGATGAGCGGGGCTATATCAAAACCGATGAAAATATGTCAACAGGCATAGCCGGTCTTTATGCGGCAGGTGATATACGTCAAAAGCATCTAAGACAAGTGGTTACCGCGGTGGCAGATGGTGCTATTGCTGCAGTAGAGGCGGAGAAGTACTTGACCTCTAAATAGCAAAGAAATAAAAAAAGGCTGTATCTTTGGTAGATACAGCGAGAAAGGGAGAGGAGATTAGGTTGAAATAAATTCAACCTCTGAGATAGTATAACCAAAAGGAATAAAAATACTATTGTCTCCCCGGCTAATTTTATATTAGTTTTTGTCATGACCCCAGTGCATCTAATCCACTGGGGTTTTGTGATTCTTAAAACCTTATTAGGGTATTGTTACCTTTGTTTTTATCACTACGCTACAAATATTGTTGACAATTATTTAAAAGTGTTATATTTTGCATTGCAGGAAAATACCACATAATGTCGAAAAACAAAGAAAAGTGTACAGTTGACGCCAAATCCTGGTATTAACCTTAAGTTATTTGTTTGTACAAGGAAATGGGATACAATAATACCTGGAGTACAACTTTTTTGCGAAATATGGAGTGATTATTTTAATGATGATACTAGCCGTAAATCCTGGCTCAACCTCGACAAAAATTGCGGCTTTCAATGATGAGCTTTGCCTGTGGAAAAAAACAATTGAGCATCCTACCTACGAAATCAGCTCTTTTAATAGGGTTAGCCAACAGTATAATTATCGTGTCAAGGCTATTCTAGAAATCCTTGGGGAAATGGCCTGCCAGCTAAATGAGTTTGATGCTATGGTTGGCCGGGGAGGCTTGCTTAAGCCCATTCCAGGTGGGACCTATTTAGTGGATGAGGAACTGGTTGAGGAACTTCATGACCCCCCAGGAGGAGAACATGCCTCAAATTTGGGTGGCGTTATTGCCTATTACCTGGCCAAACAGGTAAACATCCCAGCATATATTGTTGATCCCGTTTCGGTGGATGAGTTGGACCCTGTGGCAAGATTATCAGGACATCCTGAGCTTCCAAGGACGAGCCTATCCCATGCCTTAAATATGAAGGCTGTTGCTAGAAAAGTAGCCGAGGAAATAGGTTCAACCTATGAACAGGTAAACTTGATTTTGGCTCACCTGGCAGTGGATTTTCTGTTGCCCCCCACAGAAAGGGAAAAATGATTGATGTTAACAATGCTGTAAATGAAGGCCCATTTTCTCCCGAACGTTGTGGACCTTGCCTGCAAGGCTGCTGATAAAACAATGCTTTAGTGGAAAATACAATGAGGAACAGATGCTGACCTATCTTAACAAAGAAGGGGGCATGTATTCCTATCTAGGTACTAAGGATGTTCGCAAGGCTCTGGCAAAGTTGGCCGAGGGTGACCAGAAGACCAAGCTGGTGCTGGAAGCCATGTGTTATCAGATTGCCAAAGAAATCGGAGCCATGTCCACCGTCCTTTATGGACAGGTGGACCGTATAGTGCTTACAGGCGGACTGGCACATTCCCAATATATCACAGACAAAATAATTGAGAGGGTTTCCTTTATCGCTCCCGTTATGGTGGCTCCAGGAGAGGAAGAAATGGAATCCTTAGCCCTTGGTGCCTAAGGGTACTAAGGGGAGAGGAACAGCCAAAATTCTATCATAGCATTGACCACCTTAAGGTGCTGCCGGTGATAGATAGCTTTCCATAATGTGAGTAATGTTTTGGTTAGGGGCCCGGAAAGGAACATCGCTTTTGATGCCGAAAAGTAGGTTAACAATTTTGGTAGGCAATTACGGTAGTGGAAAAACCGAGCTGTCCCTTAATTTGTCCCTAATGCTGGCCCAGGAAGGAAAAAAGGTGGCCCTGGTTGACTTGGATATTGTTAATCCTTATTTCCGCAGCAGGGAGAGGGCTGATATGCTGGTAAGACACGGGGTGGAGCCAATCTTGCCCCAAGGCGAGTATATTATGTCCGAGGCACCTGCTTTACCCCCGGAAATAACCGGGTATCTAAGCAACCTTGATTATCAAGTGGTGGTTGATGTTGGTGGAGATAATACTGGTGCCACGGCTTTAGGCAGATTTTCAGAAATAATCGCCGCAGGGTCCCATGAACTGCTCATGGTGGTTAACGCTTACCGACCAGACACGGATACCCCTGAAAAGGTAGTTGCTATGCTTTCTTCCATAGAGGAAGCAAGTGGTCTAAAGGTTACCTCGCTGGTAAATAACACCAACCTGGCCTGGGAAACGGATCTTTCGGTGGTACTTCAAGGACAATGGCTGGTGGAACAGGTTCACCAATTGACTGGTTTACCAATTGCCTTTACGGCAGTGGAAAGTTCACTCCTGGAACAGGCCCGGGCTAATTTACCCGGCACAATTATCGTTCCAGTTGATATAAAAATGCGCCTTAACTGGGCGCAAACCTAAATAGGAGGTGGACAAGTATGGCAAAGGGTTCTGTAGAAGTGGATAGCATCCGCTGCAAAGGTTGCAGCATATGTATAGAAATTTGTCCCAAGAAGGTTCTGGGTCTGTCCAAGGAGTCAAATCCCAAGGGCTATTATTTTGTCCGGCCGGAGCAGGCAGAAGAATGCACCGGCTGTGCCATGTGTGCCAAATGTGCCTGATGTGGCCATAAAGGTATGGCGCCAGGCAGCAGCACAATAAACAGAAAGAGAGTGGTAGCTTTGAAAAAATATTTACTGAAGGGTAATGAGGCCATTGCCGAGGCCGCTATCAAGGCAGGCTGCAGGCTGTTCTTTGGTTATCCCATTACGCCTTCTACTGAAATAATTGAGTATATGGCCAAGCATCTGCCCGCAGTTGATGGTTCCTTTGTTCAGGCAGAAAGCGAAGTTAGTGCCATAAATATGTGTTATGGCGCCGCCGGGGCAGGAGTACGGGTAATGACAGCTTCCTCCAGCCCCGGCATGAGCCTGATGCAGGAGGGGCTTTCCTATATTGCGGCCAACGAGCTTCCTGTGGTATTGGTAAATATTGTTCGTGCAGGCCCCGGCTTGGGGGGATTAGGTCCTTCCCAGGCTGACTATTTTCAGGCCACCAAAGGCGGTGGACACGGAGACTACCGGCTGATTGTCTTGGCACCCAATAGTGTACAGGAGCTTGTCGATCTAACCCGGGATGCCTTCGACCTGGCAGATATGCATCGTAACCCTGTGCTGCTTATTGCTGACGGCATACTGGGTCAAATGATGGAGCCGGTGGTATTTAAGGAGCTGGAGGCCCCTAGTCTGCCAGATAAAACCTGGGCCACCACCGGGGCCGAGGGTCGTCCGAGGAATATTATCACCAGCTATGCCCTGCAGAATGAAATCGGTGAGGCCAACTGCCTTCGCTGGGAAGCAAAATATAAGAATATTGCTGCCACTGAGCAGCGATGGGAACAATATATGATTGATGATGCAGACTATGTAGTGGTAGCCTACGGCACAACGGCCAGGATTGCCAAGGCGGCAGTACAGCAGGCCCGTCAGGAAGGTATTAAGGTGGGACTGCTGCGTCCCGTGACCCTGTGGCCCTTCCCCGTTAAGGCATTTGCAGCACTGGGGGGAAAGGTTAAGGGCTACCTGACGGTTGAACTCAGTGCCGGTCAAATGATTGAGGACGTGCGACTGGCTATAAACTGTGCTGTGCCGGTTCATTTGTGCAACCGTCAGGGTGGCATGGTTCCCTCGCCCGAGGAAGTACTAGCCCGATTTAAGGAAGTTTTCCCGAATTCCGTAGAAGGGGGAGTGTGAGCAAATGAAGGAAGTATTTACCCGTAGCAAAGCGTTAACCGAGGCTCCCTTCCATTACTGCCCGGGCTGTACCCATGGCATTATTCATAGGTTAGTTGCCGAGAAAATTGAAGAAATGGATCTGCTGGGCAAAGCCATCGGAGTTACGCCCGTTGGTTGTGCAGGTTTTTGCCAGCAGTATTTTAACATTGATATGCAGGGTGCGGCCCATGGCCGTGCTCCGGCAGTGGCTACAGGTATTAAGAGGGCCCTGCCTGACAAATTTGTCTTTACCTATCAGGGAGATGGTGATCTTGCCTCCATTGGCATTGCTGAGATTATGCATGCGGCGGCAAGGGGGGAAAACATTACCGCCATCTTCGTAAACAATGCCATCTATGGCATGACCGGTGGGCAGATGGCCCCCACTACACTGCCGGGTCAAAAAACTTCCACCTCACCCTTTGGCCGTGAAGCTAGCTTGGCCGGGTTCCCCCTGGACATGCCCAGGATCATGGCACAAATAGAGGGGGCAGCCTATGTGGCTTCTGTTTCTGTGGATAGCCCTAAAAATGTAATCCAGGCTAAAAGGGCTATCGGCCAGGCCTTTGAGTGTCAACTGGCAGGCCGAGGCTTCAGCTTTGTGAGTATCCTTTCCACCTGTCCCACCAACTGGGGCCTGTCTCCGGTTAAGTCCCTGGAGTGGCTCCGGGAAAAGATGATGCAGCAATTTGCCCTGGGCATCCTTAAAGATGTCTCTGCAAAATAAAGGAGAGTTGGCTATGACTGAGAAAATTGTTATTTCTGGTTTTGGCGGCCAGGGCGTAATGTTCATGGGAAAAATCTTGGCCTATGCCGGAATGCTTGCTGATAAGGAAGTAAGCTGGATTCCCTCCTACGGTCCTGAAATGCGCGGTGGTACTGCCAACTGCTCGGTAACAGTATCAAACCAGGAGATTAACTGCCCGGTAGTAACTAAGCCATCCATTGTGGTGGCCATGAATACCCCTTCCCAGGAAAAATTCCTATCCACCCTAATCCCTGGTGGCCTGCTGGTGGTAAACAGTTCCATTGTAAAGGAGGAGGCTAACCGGACAGATGTAAAGGTGCTAAGGATACCTGCCCAGGAATTGGCAGCCGACAAGGTTGGCAAGGCCAGCCTGGCCAATGTAGTTATCCTGGGAGCCATGCTGGCAAAAATGGACCTTCTTTCAATCCAGGACGTAGTCTTGGCCATCAAGGAAGTAGTGGCCGCCAAACGCCCAGAAATGCTGGCTATCAACCAGCAAGCCCTGGAAGTAGGCATGAGCTACGTAAAGGAGAATAACCTCTAACCCACCAACTGTCCCCTGACTCATTTTTGAGTCGGGGGACAGTTCTTTGACTGATTTTTAGTAGATGTAAAGTAATTAGGATTACATAAAAGGAATCTCTAAGTTATATAACGAATATTTTAAATAATATGTCAATTTAATGGGAGTTGATCTTTACGAATGAAACTATATGAATATATGGGTAAAGAAATATTCCTTAGAGAGGGTATTGCGGTGCCAAGGGGAAGGGTGTTTCATAGCTCTGAAGGTGTTGCAGAATATGTGGCGAAGCTTGGAGCCGTTGTGGTCAAGTCACAAATTCTGTCGGGTGGGAGAGGTAAAAACGGAGGAATACGTTTTGCCGCAACCCCTGGGGAGGCTGAAAAGACTGCTGGGGAATTGCTAAACTCCTTTGTTAAGGATTTTTCCGTGCAGTCAGTCCTGGTAGAAGAACAACTTACAATTGAACGAGAATATTACCTGGCTATAACCGTGGATGGTGCTGTGGGTAAACCACTGATCATTGCATCTACCTATGGAGGAGTAAATATTGAGGATGTAGCCGAAGAATTCATAGTAAAAATGCATGTTGATGTTCACGCGGGGGTTCAACCCTATTTAGGCAGGGAAGTGGCCCGGCGAATGGGTTTAGCGCCGGGCGATATGAAGCAATTTGCAGCCTTCCTGTGTAAAATTTATGAGCTTTTCCGTAAATATGATGCGGAATTGGTGGAAATTAACCCCCTTGTGGTCTGTGGGGGGAGTATGCTTGCCGCTGATGCAAAAATTACCCTTGATCATGATGCCTCTATCGGGTTCCCCACTGGATACCGAGGGTGGAGACCAGAAATCAAAGGGAATTAAGTGCAGCGGAAATAGGCATTTCCTTTGTTGAGCTAGGGGGAGAAATTGGGGTGATGGCCAATGGGGCAGGTATTACCATGGCCACCCTTGATATCATAAATCATTTTGGCGGAACCCCAAAGAATTTCATGGATGCAGGTGGTGGGGCCAGTATCGAGGCCACGGCAAAGGCATTAGAATTACTTCTCTCCAGCAATCCCAAGGCGGTACTTATAAATATTTTCGGAGGAATTACCAGGTGTGATGATGTAGCCAGGGCCTTTGTTCAGGTTAAAGAAAAAATGGAGCTCGATGTACCCATTGTGTTCCGCTTATGTGGTACTAATGAGCAGTTTGGCGTGGATATTTTAGAGCAACATGGTATCTTAGCTTTAAAACCATTCAAGAGGCAGTTGCCAACGTCTTGGAATTGGCTCAGGTAGGAGGTAGTTAAAATGGCCATAATTGTTGATAAAGACAGTGTAGTCCTTGTCCAGGGAATAACCGGAAAACAAGGTAGTTTTCACACTTCCCAAATGTTGGCCTACGGAACAAGGGTAGCTGCCGGCGTATCACCTGGCAAGGGTGGTCAAAGGATACAGGGGGTTCCTGTTTTCAATACAGTGGCTGAAGCTAAGGAGCATTATCCAATTTCGGCCTCTATTATTTTCATCCCCTCATCAGGTGTAAAGGATGCAGCCTTTGAAGCAATGGCAGCAGGTATTAAAACAATAGTTATTATTACCGAGCATGTACCACTGCACGATGCTTTAGATATCATGGCTTTCGCAGAAAAATATAGTGTAACTGTGATCGGTCCCAATACCTTCGGGGTAATATCACCCGGACAGAGTAAAATGGGCATTATGCCAAACATCATTTATACTCCTGGTATTGTTGGGGTTGTATCCCGCAGTGCACATTAAGTTATGAGATAACCTATCATCTAACCATAAATGGAATTGGGCAGTCCACTGTTGTGGGTCTTGGTGGTGACCGGGTGGTGGGTCAGTCCTTTACTGATGTGCTGCGGTTATTTGAAAATGATTTGGAGACCCAGGCAGTGGTGCTGGTTGGTGAAATTGGCGGTAGTGCCGAAGAGGAAGCCTCTCTATATATCAATGAAATGACCAAGCCGGTGGTAGCCTTTTTAGCAGGTAGCTCTGCACCACCCGACAAACGCATGGGACACGCCGGGGCAATTATTGAGCGAGGTAAAGGAACCTTCGACAGTAAAGTTTCTGCCCTAGAAGCCGCCGGCGCTAAGGTGGCAGGCTTGCCTTGGGAGGTAGCCGCCCTACTAAAACAATGTCTATAGCAAAGTTTTGCGTTTGAAGAGGCTTTTTAGTGGACAATTGAGGAAATCAATGGTAATAATATTAGTATATACTGGCATAGCCGGGGGAAGCTAGTAATATGTAATTCAGGGAGTTGGTTTCTGTGCGGTTAACGTTTTTAGGACATGCAGCCTTCCTTCTTGAATCAAAGGATATTGCTATAGTTATCGATCCTTTCTTGACTGGTAATCCTGTAGCCCCTGAGGGATTGGATATCAAGGCCGATTTTATCCTTGTTTCCCATGGGCATGGGGATCATTTTGGAGATGTCCTAAGATTGGCTAAGGAATCTGATGCACCGTGATTTCCGTTTATGAAGTGGCCAACTATTGTGCAAGGCAAGGTGTAAAAACCATGCCATGCATATTGGGGGGAGCCATGACTTTGGAAAATTTAAGGTCAAGTTAACCCAGGCGCTTCATGGAAGTTCTACCGGGGGAGTAGACGGGCCCGCTGAGTATCTTGGCAATCCCTGTGGGTTCCTTATTTTCATTGAAGGAAAGACATTGTACTATTCGGGCGATACCGGTTTGTTTGGAGATATGAACCTTATTGGCAAGCTAAATCCCATAGATGTGGCACTGCTGCCCATTGGTGATAATTTTACCATGGGTCCTGATGATGCCCTGGAGCTGTCAAGCTGCTAAACCCCCGTCAAGTGGTGCCGATGCACTATAATACCTGGCCCCTTATTGTCCAGGACAGAGGCCTTTAAAGGGGCAGTAGAGAACCAGACAGGGGCTAAGGTCTTAGTATTAAAGCCCGGAGAGTACAAGGATATTTAAAAAGAGCTGGAGGAGAAAAATGAAAAAGGCAATTATCGAAACAGACAAGGGAAAAGTTGTAATCGAATTGAAGGAAAAGGATGCACCAAATACTGTAAAAAACTTTGAAGATTTAGCCGCAAAGGGATTCTATGACGGATTAAACTTTCACAGGGTTATTCCAGGGTTTGTTATCCAGGGTGGTTGCCCCCACGGTACTGGCACAGGTGGCCCCGGTTACACCATCAAGTGTGAAACCCAGGGTAATCCCAATAAGCATGTTAAAGGTGCCCTATCCATGGCCCACGCCGGCAAGGACACCGGCGGCAGCCAATTCTTCATTTGTCACGATGCCTTCCCTCACCTGGATGGAGTACATACTGTTTTTGGTCAAGTCCTTGAGGGTCAAGAGGTAGTAGACAACATTAAGCAAGGCGACAAAATGAATAAGGTTACCGTTGTAGAAGAATAAAGGAACAAAGTGAGTCAGGGGACGGCCTCTGGCTCACTTTTGTTTTAAGCTTTGGATGGTTTGTTCCCAGGTGGAAATGTTCCTTAGATCTTGAAGGATTTGTGTGTAGTTGGGGTTGGAGGACAGGTTTTCTAACAGGTTGCCCAGCTCTAGGGTTTCTTGAACCCAGCCGGAAATTGGCAGGCTACCTGTAAGTTCCCCAAGGGCTAAGTCTTCACGACATTTGTACCATAGGAGGACTAGTGGATGTAGATTTGGTGCTCCTTCGGGATTCCAGCCGTCAATTTTGTGTACCTCCTTCTTGATTAATTCTTGGCCCAAGGTATTTTCCAGTAGATTAAGGGCAGAAGATAAGTGATTGATTTTATTAGTCATAGTAATTTAACTCCCTACATATTTTTTCTAGACACCTTATTATATCAAGATTATATCAAACCTTAGACAAATACCAAGGGCAAGGGGGCGGGGAATGAACTAATTTTGGCAATATAGGCAGGATATCAACATAAATAAATCGAAATTTACATTAAATAATTAGCACCACGAATGTCTAAGGATAATTTATAATTGTTTTGAAAGCGGGTTGTTGGATTGATGCTTACTTTTGTTGCCCTGGACCTTGAGACCACCGGACTTGATTACAGAATAGACGATATTATTGAAATAGGTATGGTTAAGGTTATTGATGGTACGGAAGTGGCCAAGTATCAATCCTTAGTACGCCCAAGGGGTAAGCTATCTGTTAAAATTAAGCGCTTAACCGGCCTAAATGATAATGATTTTCTCGAAGCCCCAGAGCTAAGGGATATTTTGGCTGAGGTGCTGGACTTTGTCGGGGATATGCCGTAGTGGACATAATATTGCCTTTGATCGGGATTTTTTAAGGGAAAATACCGATAGGTTTACAAATGAGATTTTTGATACCCTTGAATTATCCAGACTATTGTTGCCAGCTGCCGCCAACCATCGTTTAGCGGATCTATGTATATTACTAAACATTGCAATAGATACTCAACACAGGGCATTGATGATGCCCGGTCGTCAGCAAGGTTACTCCTATCTTTGCTGGCTCGTCTTGAGAAAATAGAACCGGAGCTAATCTGGCAGATAACCAATTTGCTTAAGCAATCCAAGTCAGCTTGGTTTACAGTGTTCCAGGAGCTAACCTTCAAACTAATAAAGCAATTTCCCAACAGGAAAATCACCGGTGCCCTTCCGGTGCCCCTCAGATGGAGAATGTCCTCAGGGAGAAAGCCCCAGTAACGGCCACACCCTTAACCGATGAAGAATGCTTAGCCATACTTGGGATTGATGGAAACCTGTCTAAAACGCTGGAGAGGTTTATTTTCCGACCACAACAATGTATTATGATGTCTTTAGTAATAGAGGCCTTCAACAACCGGAAAATACTATTGGCAGAGGCCGGTACAGGAACAGGAAAATCCTTGGCTTATTTGGTGCCTAGTATTATCTGGGCCAGAAAAAATAATGAAAAGGTTTTAATAGCTACCCATACAATAAATTTGCAAGAGCAGCTATGGAAAAAGGATATACACTGTTAGATCAGCTTGAAGGATTGGGCTTTAATTCAGCACTGATGAAGGGAAGGAATAACTATCTTTGCCTTAGACGTTGGCTTTCTCTGATGGAAGAAGCTAATCATCCCCCTGAAGAAGCCCAATTCCTAGCAAGATTACTTATTTGGCTACATGAGACAAAAACCGGTGACCGGACTGAACTATATATTCCTTACCAGGAGCTGGAATACTGGTATCGCATTTGCTCCGAAAGCGAAAGCTGCTTAGGAAGTCATTGCCGCTACCATAATGCAAGATGTTTTTTTCTGCTGCCAGACGGCAGGCAGAACGGGCAGATATTCTAATCGTTAACCACTCTTTACTTTTGAGTGATGCCAATAGCGAGAACAAGGTGCTACCTTCCTATGGACCTTTGGTTGTTGATGAGGCACATCACCTGGAAAAATGTGCAACCGAACATTTGGGAAAGGCTATCGGTCGAAACGAAGTAATGCGTTGGCTAGCAGCCACTGGAAAACTATTGCATAAGTTGGAAAACATTAAAATGTTTTCATTTCCAGACAATTGGCAAGAACTTCTAAGGGAGACCTCTGAAGTTAGATATAAGTCTAAGGAAACTACAACTACTTTTTTTGAAATGGTGCTTAGATGGATGGAAAGTACAGCTGGTAATGAATTCGGACGTGCTACCATGAGATTTGGTGTTGATGGTAATCCGGACGGCTTACCTAGTTTTCCCTCTGCCCTGGACAGTGAATTAGATAACCTACTATTTCATTTGAAAACCCTTTCCCAGTTGCTAGTTAGGCTTATTTCCAGTATTGAGGAAATAGCCCCCATATCTGATGAGCTGGCTGGTTTAATAAGGGATTTAATGTTTAGGGCTACAATTGGTGAAGAAATTCGTGGCAATTTAGAATTTATCTGCAGGTGCCGTCAGGAAGAACAGGTCTACTGGGTCGAAGGAGCGCATGATAGTGAAGTTGTATTGAGGTTTGCCCCCATTGATGTGGGGCCCATATTACAAGAAAAGTTTTTTGCTGAAGAGCGAACTGTAATCCTTACTTCTGCAACCCTTTCAGTAGATGGAAAGTTTGGACATTATAAAAAAGTATCGGTCTTGACTTAATATCCAATGATAATATTATAGAGATTAGGGTTGATTCACCCTTTAATTATGGCGAGCAAGTACTTATGTGTGCTGCCAGGGATATTCCCCAACCTGCACAAATTGGGGATAAGCAGTATCATGACCTACTGTCGGAAACAATCTTAAACCTTACTCTGGCCACAAAGGGACGGACATTAGTTCTTTTTACTTCCCATCGTTCACTGAGGGAAGTATATCAGAGATTAAAGGAAGAGTATGAAAATAATGATATTTGTCTGTTGGGACATGAATTGGATGGCAGCAGGAATAGATTGGTAGAACAATTTATGGAAGGTAAAAGAACGGTTCTTTTTGGCTCCTCCAGTTTTTGGGAGGGTGTAGATATCCCTGGAGACTCATTATCCAGTGTTATCATTGTTAAGTTACCTTTTATGCCACCTAACCAGCCTGTGCTGGAATCCCGGATTCAGCGTATTGCCAGACAGGGAGGGAACGGATTTCAAGATTACCAAATACCCCAGGCTGTAATCAAGTTTAAACAGGGCTTCGGCCGATTAATTAGGGATCAGCAGGACAGGGGAGTGGTAGTTGTACTCGATTCCAGACTAATAGAGAAAAGATACGGTTTAAAATTTTTTAATTCGCTCCCATTGGCAGAACACTTTCGAGGCAATAGAGAGCAGATAATAGCTAAAGTTAAATCTTGGCTGGTATAAGAATAATTTGGTATTGCTCTTTTACTTATGTCCAGGGGATGATAAAATGGAGTATGGTGGTACTTTAAAAAATACAGGCTGGGAGGTTCCCGATGAAGGGTAAACATATACCAAATTTATTTACACTGGGCAATCTATTACTTGGTGTTTTTGCTTTGGTCCTTGCTCTAAATGAGGAGTATGGACGTGGTGCAATTATGATTTTGTTGGCCGGAGTAATGGACTACCTAGATGGTAAAGTGGCTAGAAAATTACAAGTTTCTTCTGATTTTGGAAAGGAACTGGATTCCCTGGCGGATCTTGTTTCCTTTGGAGTTGCCCCAGCCATCCTTGCCTATGCCTTAAAATTATCCGATTGGGGATATCTTGCTTGGCCATCGCCTTAGGTTTTGTAATGTGCGGGGCCCTAAGATTGGCCCGATTTAATGCCACCACCTTTTCTGGCAACTTTATGGGCGTGCCCATAACGGCAGCTGGAGGTATTGTGGCAATTGTAATAATATATCTGGGGAATATCCCGGATTTAGTTTTGCCAATGATCATGATGCTGCTATCCTGGTTGATGATTAGTAAAATTAAAGTACCTAAATTCTAATAAGTTGGTATTTTTTGCTCTAAGCTGTCATATTGTTACACAGATGCACAAATCCGACCCCAGCCGGAATAATATAAAAGGAAATCAAAAACCAACGAGGGGTGAGAGGAATTGCGCGTGTATTTTGTGCGGCTTCCAAACTTTTTAAGATCATTATTACTTAAGATTTGGAGTTAGTTTCAGGGCAGGCCGAGGGGCTTGCCTTAAACTATTTTAATAGGACTTTAGTACTAAAGAAGGATTTCCAAAAATTGTGTCGAATTGACAATAAATAGCATATAACAGTAAAATTTACCAGTAGATATTTTGTTAAAGGAAAGAAGGTGGCTGTTGTTACGGGCAAAATTGTGTTTTCTGTCCTTGGGCTACTTTTGGGAGCTGTTTATTGGTATTTTTATAACCAGAGCATAGAATCATGGGCTTCTATTTTTATTAATCTAGTAATATTGGCAGCTGGTATACTGGTAGGTTATTCTTTAAGAGATAGGAAAAGGGACAGGATTTGTAACCCTAATATAAATAATCAAGCAAGTACCCAAACAATATCTGAGCCATTGTTAAAAAGTTTGCCAGTAGCTTTGCTAAGTGTAAACATGGAAGGGCAAATTACTAACATAAATAAATTAGCAGGTATTATATGTGACATTAACTCCTCAACTTATAATATTTTTGAGCTGAAATCGACAGCAGGCAGCCCGGTAGGCCAATTAATAAAAACCTTAAGCCTAAAGCAGGTACATAGGTGTGAAGTCAATTATTACCAACATAACGATAAAAGATATTTGTTTCGTACAGAAAATATAATTGAAGGAGGACAAGCTGTTGGTGCTGTTATGATAGCTTGGGAAAGTACAGAAGGGGTATTGGTGGAAAAATACCTGAGCCAAAAGGATAAAATGGCCATGATTGGAGAACTGGCTGCAGGAATTGCCCATGAAATTAGGAACCCACTTACCTCCGTTAGAGGATTAGTTCAAATAATGGTTCAGAAATGCAAAATAAATGATCCCGCAAGGGAACATGCTGAAATAATTCTCTCTGAGATTGATTCCATTAATAATATAATCAAGGAACTGCTGCTGCTGGCCAGACGTTCTAGTCCTAATTTAAGCTTTGCCTCACTACCTGCTGTTCTTGACCATGTTCTATTGCTGCTTGAAGGTGAGGCCAGCTGCCGAGGTATAGAAATAACAAGGGATTATCAAGACAATTTACCTCTGGTTGTGCTGGATGAAGATCAAATAAGACAAGTATTTTTACATTTAGCTACCAATGCCATTAATGCAATGCCAACGGGAGGAAAATTAACTATTTCTGTTAAGTATAATGAAACAATGGGAGTTGTTCAAACCGTATTCCAGGATGAAGGTATTGGTATTAGCGAGGAAAACATCTCTAGGATATTTCACCCATTTTTCACAACTAGGGCAGAAGGTACCGGCTTAGGTTTGCCGGTTAGCTGCCAAATAGTAGATAATCATGGGGGTACGCTGTCGGTACAATCTATATATGGCAAAGGCAGCGCTTTTACAGTTCAACTTCCTTTAGTAAACTATAATAATACAAAAGCTTCCTAGCATATGCTAGGAAGCAATGGCAACACCTATTACGCCGCCTAGACCGCCTGCGGCCAGAGTTAAGGTCAGCTTTCCTAACGCCCCGGCCAGTAAGATGCTGCTGGGAAGAAAGAGGCCGGAGATAATCCATATTAATATAAAGCTTACTATACCTACCCCTAGACCATTAAAGAGACCCCTGCTGCGTGCCCTTTTTGCAGCGTAACCACTTCCCGTTGCAACACTAAGGAAGAGGATAGAAGCAGCTACCCAGGACATAGTATTTTCCGATAAACTGGTGAAATAATAGGTCAATCCGGCAATAATACTAAGACCCACGGTAACACCAAGGATACTAGGGCACCACGATAGATGGATGAAAAATGAAATATCGGTGTACCAGGATTTTCTGGTTTAATAAGAGGTGACATTTTTTAAACCTCCTTACACTATTTAACATATTTCTATTGAGTTATACCTTCCTTTATGACACAAAAGATAGGAGAGACTGATGGATAGTCAATTTACCATAAGTTACCAAATAGGAGACGTCCTATATTTAAATCTTACTAATCGATGCTCTAACAAATGTGTATTTTGTATTAGGGAAAGTCAAGCTGGAGTTGGTTATAATCTTTGGCTAGAAAAGGAACCAACAGTTTTAGAAATCTTGGACACAGTTATGGAGCCGGCTCAATATAAGGAAATTGTGTTTTGTGGTTATGGTGAGCCATTATCCAGGCTGGATGTAGTAAAAGAAGTGGCCTCTAACCTTAAAGGCAGGGGTGCCAAGTCCATTCGAATCAATACAAACGGCAAGGCTAATATATTTTATGGAAGAAATATTGTTCCAGATGTGGGCGGCATTATAGATACCATGTCCATATCCTTAAATGCTCACAATGCCGTGACCTATAATGAGCTATGTAACCCTGTAGAAGGGAGGAGGCTTATTATGCCATCCTGGACTTTGCCAGAAAATGTATTGGAGTTATTCCCAAGGTTATCCTTTCGGTGGTGGAATGGCCAGGGGTTAATATTGAGGCCTGTGAAAAAATTGCCCTTGAAATTGGCGCTGATTTTAGACTAAGAAAACCAACCTTATAGATAATAAATAAAGTTAACCCTGAAGTGGGTTAACTTTTTTCTACGGTG
Organism: Desulforamulus aquiferis; assembly: GCA_004143605.1. Classification (GTDB taxonomy): domain Bacteria; phylum Bacillota; class Desulfotomaculia; order Desulfotomaculales; family Desulfotomaculaceae; genus Desulfotomaculum; species Desulfotomaculum aquiferis. The sequence goes on along the minus strand of AWVY01000032.1, from coordinate 83,760 downwards.
CACAATTATTCTGCTAAGGGGTTGTCGCCGGTACCGCCTGAACGATTCTTACTTTTGTTCTTGTCATAAAAATCATGTTCCCACTGACCGTCCAGGTTTATGCTGGTTGCGGAGCCGGTAGGTTCTTGGACAAAATTTTTACCGATCTGGTAGTGCTTTTCTTCTTCCTTTTGATAGTTATTTCTATTATCTTTAGCCATATTTGCCTCCCTAGAAGTTTTTCTTAGTTTTGCCTGGCAGCTTGTTGTTATACCCGATCAAATTATAAAAATAGAGTCTCGGGTTACAATAAGTTAAATAAAAAATCCAGGAGGTCTATAAAATGAATTTATGGAGGCTATCAGCTTTTGGAGGAACCTTGGTATTAGGATTATTATTAGGCGTTTGGCTGGCTCCAGCCTGGGCTTCGGCATCGGTGGGCCCCAGGCAAAACCTCTCCCTCCACAGGAATATACCTTTGGACCCAATGAAGTGATGGCTTATCTGGTAGATAATCGTAATCACGATGAAATGGTGGAAATAATGAGTTCGGATCGGGCCTACCAAGCGATGACTAGAATTATGAGTTCTACGGATATGCAGGTGGCCTACATTAGAATGATGCAAAATCCCAGTATGCAGCAGGCCATGGCCCTTCAATTACAAAGACCCCAGATGCAGTCAGCCATGGCAAGTGTGTTTGCCCTTCCCAATGGTCAAAATTCAATAGAAAGAATTCTAAGTGATCCGGCAGTTAGGCCCAATTTAATTCAGGCCTTTAAAAATCCGCGATTGAGGGACGCACTTAATGATATGGCCGATGATAGTGCTCTGAGGACAGCCATGGAAAGCCCTTAGTCAGTAAAAATACATTGACCAAACTATATTTAAGAGGTAAAATCTCGGTAACATTTCCCAATAGAGGGGTGGAAGATATGATACAGACCCGACTCAAAGTAACGGGCATGAGCTGCGCTGCGTGTTCAGCAAGAATTGAACGAACCCTCGGAAAGCTACCGGGAGTGGAAAAGGTCCAAGTAAACCTGGCAGGGGAAATAGCTACTGTAGATTTTGATCAGACTGCTGTTTCCACCGATGATATTATTAATTCCATTGAAGAATTAGGATTTAATGTTATCCAGGAATCCGTTGACATAAAAGTCAGAGGGATGAGCTGTGCAGCTTGTTCAAATCGAGTGGAAAGGGTTTTGAACAAGCTGCCTGGTGTTTATCAAGCAAACGTCAACCTGGCCTTAGAAAATGCATCAATTAAATACAACCCCGCCGAAATATCTCAGCCTGAGATTCGCAGGGCCATCATTGACGCGGGGTTTGAACCTGAAATGGAAACCCGGCAGGATGATGGGGATAGGGAGCAAAGGCGGAGAAGGGAAGAGATCTCCCGTCAGCAAAAACTATTTTTATTTTCCGCGGTGTTTTCATTACCCCTGGTGCTATTTATGGTGATTATGCTTGTTGAGTGGCATGATGCCATGAGATGGGGAATATTTCATCCCTATGCCCAATTTGGTTTTGCAACCCTGATACAATTTGGGCCTGGCCTTCACTTCTACAAGGACGGCTGGCGTTCCTTAAAGGGTGGAGGAGCCAATATGTCTGTTTTAGTTGCTTTGGGAACAAGTGCTGCCTATTTTTATAGTGTAGCCGCTACCTTTTATGGTGAGGCTATTGGGCAGACCGAGGTCTATTATGAAACAGGCGCAGTGATTATTACTCTGGTCCTGCTGGGGAAAATGCTAGAGTCCTCCGCCAAGGGCAAAACTTCAGAGGCAATTCGTAAACTGATTGGCCTGCAGGCAAAAACTGCAACAATTTTAAGGGATGGGCAGGAGCAGGAAATTCCCATCGAGGATGTTATTGAAGGTGATTTACTGGTGGTTCGCCCGGGAGAGAAAATACCTGTAGATGGAATAATTGTAGAAGGCTACTCCACAGTGGATGAAAGTATGTTAACGGGTGAAAGTGTTCCGGTGGATAAACAGCAGGGTGACAAAGTCATTGGGGCAACTATAAATAAGCTGGGTAAATTTACTTTTAAAGCTACTAGGGTTGGGAGAGATACTGCCCTTGCACAAATTATACACATTGTGGAGCAGGCCCAGGGCACTAAGGCACCAATACAAAGGTTGGCTGATGTTATAGCCTCCTACTTTGTGCCTGTTGTAGTGGCAATAGCGGTGATAACCTTTGGTGTTTGGTACCTATTAATTCAGCCAGGAGATCTGTCCCAGGCAGTATTAACTTCCACGGCAGTATTAGTGATTGCCTGCCCCTGTGCCTTGGGCCTGGCTACCCCCACATCCATCATGGTAGGTACAGGTAAGGGTGCTGAGATAGGAGTATTAATTAAGGGTGGTGAGTACCTGGAAAAAACCCACAAGCTAAATACTATTATCCTTGACAAAACCGGAACTATCACCCATGGTAAGCCTAAGCTTATTGATTTAATAGCTCTTAACCAGTTTGAGGGGCAGGAGCTGCAGGTCCTTAATTTGGCCGCTTTAGTGGAGAAAAACTCAGAACATCCTCTGGCTAAAGCATAGTAGAAGCCGCCTCACCCGAGGATAAAGTAATTACCGAGTTCCAGGCAATTCCGGGTTTTGGTGTTAGGGCGGTGGTGGATAATACAGAGGTATTGCTCGGGACAATCAAGCTGATGAAGCAGCATAATATAAGCTTTAGTCAATGGGAAGTCAGAAAGAATGAATTGGAGCAACAGGGAAAGACCGTCATGCTTATGGCTGTTGGAGGTAATCCTGCCGGTATGCTGGCGGTGGCTGATACTGTAAAGGATGAGTCAGCATCGGCCATAAAAAATTAATTGATATGGGTATAGAGGTTTGGATGCTTACTGGTGATAATGAAAGAACCGCTAAAACCATTGCTGCACAAGTGGGTATTACAAGTGTAATGGCAGAGGTTTTACCCGAGGACAAAGCCCGGAAGGTACAGGAATTAAAGGGGCGCGGTCTGGTGGTGGGGATGGTGGGTGACGGTATCAACGATGCCCCTGCACTGGCCACAGCTGATGTTGGTTTTGCCATCGGCACCGGTGCAGATGTAGCCATGGAAGCGGCAGATATTACCTTGATTAGAGGAGATCTCTGGGGCGTTGTGGACAGTATAGCCTTTCCAGGGCAACCATAAGAAATATTAGGCAAAACCTTTTCTGGGCTATGATATACAATACGGTAGGCATTCCTATAGCATCCTTTGGTTTGTTAAACCCGGTTCTGGCGGGGGCTGCCATGGCCTTTAGCTCAGTTTCTGTGGTTACTAATTCCCTGCGCTTAAAGGGCTTTAAAGCCAGGCACTAAGTTTATAAAGGAGAGGTTTAAATGGCAGAAATCCAACTAAAAGTAACTGGTATGAGTTGTGGACATTGTAAAGCAGCTGTAGAAAAGGCTGTTAAAAGGCTGGACGGGATTCAGTCTGTTGAGGCTACACCAGGAGAGGATAAGGTTGTGGTGGTGCATGATGGAAGTGTTAGCATAGTTGAAATTAAAAATACCATTCAAGAGGAAGGCTACGTTGTGGTTGAATAAAAATACCTTTAGGTGAGAATATAGCCTTTAAGAGGTGATTTCTATGTCTGAAGAAATGAAAGTAGCAGACAGCTTTGAATTGGCTATCGTGGGCTGTGGTCCGGCGGGGTTATCGGCGGCTATTAATGGTGCCATAAGAAAAAAGAAAGTGGCTATTTTCGGAACAGAATTTTGCAGCCCTAAGTTACATCATGCCCCCCATATTGATAATTACCTGGGGTTGCCCCAGATTACCGGGGAAGAGCTCCGCAAGAAGTTTTTAGAACACCTTCAGGTGATGAAGTTAGAGATCAGGAATAGTAAAATTAGCGGTATTTACCCTCAAGAAGGCGGTTTTATTCTGCAATCCAGGGATATATTCTACCAGGCCACCTCGGTGATACTTGCTACAGGGGTAAGCACAGTTAAGCCTATCAACCAGGAATTGGATTACCTCGGTAGGGGAGTAGCCTATTGTTCAACTTGTGATGGCCCCCTTTATAAAGGTAAAAGGGTAATTGTATTGGCCTATAACCGTGAGGGATTGGAAGAAGCAAACTTTTTGGCAGAGATAGCCGCCGAAGTGCTATTGGTCCCTGTGTTAAAGGATGAGGATGCTAAAGGAATTGAGCTGAATCAAAAAATACAGATAATAAAGGGTAAGCCAATGGGTATTATTGGCGAGATGTGGGCAACTGGTGTTGCCCTGGATGGACAAGACCTAACTGCCGATGGCATTTTTATTGTCCGGGACTCAGTGCTCCCAGACCAACTCGTGCCAGGCCTTGAGGTGAGCAATAAGGGGATTATTGTAGATAGGGGTTGTGCCACAAACATACCAGGTGTATTTGCTGCAGGTGATTGTACGGGTGTACCCTATCAGCTATGTAAAGCAGCCGGAGAGGGTCAAGTTGCAGCCTTAAGTGCGGTAAAATATCTGGATGAGTTAAAACACAAAGAGTAATTGACTTAAGGCAAAATCAAGGGGGTCCTGCAAATAACAGGACCCCTTCAGATTGGTTTTAATAATCCCTCACGACTCCTACAGAGGACAGCGCTAATCGCTTGCTTCGGGCGAAGCGCTGCTCGGGATTACTAAGACCCAGGGATTATTGAAGCCTTTTGACCATGGGAAAGTTTTCATCGTCAAAGGCATAATGTACTCCTGGAACAAAACCCTGCTTTCCCCAAAAACCCACTGAATTATCTTTGGGGTTTAAGGAATTTACCCTGGCTTCCAAGGTGATTGAGTAACAGTTTTGCGCCCTGAGTAAATTTTCAAGAAAACGGTAAACCTTACTGCCGGCCCCTTTGCCCCTAAATCGGATAGGAATCTGGAGAAATTGTATGATAGCCTGGGGCATGCCGCCCCGGTCTTTTTTATTTGATATATTAAATAAAGTTTTCTTCTTCAATCTCGTCATTATGTTCGATAGAAGTAATGTATACCGAACTGGGGAAAAGGATGTGCTGCACGAAACAAAGTGGGTGTTCAAGAATCGTTTCTAAACGCACCCGTAATAACTCGAGGTCGGAGTTAGGCGCAGTTAAATACTGCATCATATCTACCCCTTTATATTTTGTCTTGCTAATAATATATCACTCAAAAAACTCGAAGGGAATAAAAATATGAAACTGTTTAAATTATTTAAATTAACAAAATATGTCTAATGTTAAGGGGATTTGGCATACGAAATAAGGTATAAATGGAAGGAAAAGGCAGCTGCTGCAGAGAACTTGATATTAAAAGTTTTAAGGAGCGATGCAGGATGTGGATGCCCGGAAAATTAAACGGTAAAAAGGTTAACCTTTGGCAAGTTGTAGCCTGCCTGTTGGAAGCTGCCGGGGCTAGCAAGCCAGCGTTGCGTTCAGTTGAAAAGGCACTTCAAGTACAGCCGGAGCAGGCAGATCTGCATCTACAGGCCAGCAGGTTATATTTAAAGCTAGGGCAGGTCGATCAAGCTGCCCTGCACTGTAAAAAAGCCGCCCTTGGTTTAGGGCCAGGAAGCTTTATCTATTGGCTTGACCGAGCGGCAAACGGTGGAATTAAATCTTCTAGGATGGATGACAGTGAGATGGTATTTTCCTTTGCACAGGAGAAGGAGATTATTCCCCATGCACCGACTAACGATAAAACAGCCCAGTTTAATAATAGTGGGTTGTGTTTATTGGAGAATGGTAGATATCAAGAGGCCTTAGTGTGTTTCCAGGAAGCCTTGGCTCTGGGGGGAAAGGACCCGGGGATTCTTCACAATTTAGGGTTGTCCTTGAGTAAATTAGGACGTCATACAGAGGCTTTGGATTATTATAAGGAGGTTCAATCCCTTGGCATCAGCAGCGCGGAATTACTGAACAATAAAGGATATAGTTTGTTTTATTTAGAACATTATGAAGAGGCCCTGGCCTGCTATGAGGTGGCACGCCAGTATTTACCACGGGATTTAGGACTATTAAGCAACTTAGCCTCCTGCTACAATTATTTAGGCCGCGTAGAAGAGGCCATTGGTTGCTATAGAAGTGCTATAAAGGCATTCCCAAAGGATGCCACTTTGCATAATAATCTAGGTATTTGTCTGGAAAATCTGGGGCATACAGAAGAAGCCCTGGAGAGCTTTGGCAAGGCTGTAGAATTATCACCTGGAAATAACACCATTCTGCTAAATTACGGGCATTGTATGCTTAATTGTGGCAGATTGGATGAAGTATATGATATTGTTGAAGCTATTTTAACAGTGGAACCAAACAATTATCCCGCCTGGGGATTGCGAGGCGAAGTTTTGGCCATACAGGGCAAAATGGGAGAGGCAGCCAGGTGCTACGGCAGGGCACTGGGTTTAGCTGGATAAGGTTGAAAAGTTTAGTATTAATAGATATTTCTGGAATTATTCAGCCTGGTTTTTAATTAAATCAGGTTTTTTATTTCAGAATATATTATTTACTTAAAAATTTACCGTTTAAGGCAGGGACATAGCAGCCGGGAGAGAAATATAGTAAAGTTTAGTACCGGGAGAAATACTACAACATAAGGAGGAGGATGCATGTACGAGCTTACTGTATCTAAAAGTTTCTCCGCTGCGCATATTCTCTGCGGTTATCCCGGTGATTGTGCCAGATTGCACGGTCATACCTGGACTGTACAAGTAAAGGTAAAGGGCGAGGAACTGGATAATCTGGGTATGTTGGTGGATTTTAAGGCCATAAAAAAAGAGCTAATGAACTTAATAGATCAATTTGATCACAGGTTTATAAATGATTTAGATGGTTTTGGTGATGGAGGAGTTAATCCTACAGCTGAAAACTTAGCTTTTTATATTTATAGGTCCCTAGAAAAGCCGGTGGAAGCCCTTAGGCTGGGATAAGAATGAAGGAAGTATCGGTTTGGGAATCTCCCGACGCCTATGCAACCTATTGGGAGGATAAGTAAAGTGAAGAGTGTTGTGCTTTTGTCAGGGGGATTGGATTCGGCAGTTTGCCTGGCATATGCCAAAACCGAGGGAGATGTCCGGCTAGCCCTAACCTTTAACTATGGCAAAGGGCCGCAGAAAAGGAAATAATTGCAGCAGCTAATCTGGCAAAATATTATCAGGTCAAACACCGGGTCATTGATTTACCCTGCTGGCGGACATTACATCAACTGCCTCATCGGAGACAGTAAGATTGAACTGCCGGAACCCACCGAATCAGATTTAGATGATTATGAGGCTTCTGCAAACACTGCCGCTGCAGTTTGGGTACCCAATCGCAACGGGCTGTTTGTAAATATCGGTGCCTGCTTTGCTGAATCCCTGGGTTGTGAACTGGTGGTGGCTGGGTTTAACCGTGAGGAGCAACTACCTTCCTGATAATACGCCGGAATTTGCCCAAGCGGCCAGTGCGGCCATGGCCTTTTCAACAGCCAATCAGGTTAAAGTGCTTAGCTATACCGGAAGGCTGGATAAGGGTGAGATTGTGGCACTGGGACATCGATTAGGTGTTCCTTGGCAGCTACTATGGAGCTGCTATCAGGCTGGAGAGAATATGTGCGGCAGATGTGAAAGTTGTCGTAGATTTATTAGGGCTTTTCAAGCCCAGGGCTTAGCTATACCCGGCCTGATACAAAGGGGTGAATGATTATGTTAATCCACACCATAGGCCAAGAGCTTAAATATGATGGACGGCAGCTCTCATCCCTTTGGGCCTTTCGAAATTACAGACTCCAGGGTGATAGTATAATCTGTTTTCGTGGGCCTTGCCAGGTTGAATTAACTGAAATGGTGGATTTAGCAGATGTTATAGCTAACGCTCCCATTTACAGTGAGTCCATGCTGCACTTTATTATTGAGCACTTTGATTTGGATTTGGAGAAGACTGTTGTACGGCAAAGGTTATTTATCTCCCAGATCAAAGAAGTTATATATAAAAGGACCGGCAGGATATTATCACGTCAGGGTGATGACCTTTTTTATGGGAACAAAAAATTATCCGTATCTATTGCAACCCTAAGCCCTGTTTCTACTATGATTCATACCGGGCTAAATATATCCTCCCGCAATACCCCTGTCCCAACGGTAAGTCTTGTGGAGCTTGGTTTTTCAGAAAATGAAATATTAACTTTGGGACAGGAAATAGCAGAGACCTATGCCAATGAAATAAGCAGTATTAAACTGGCCAGATGTAAGGTCAGGGGGGTAGTCTAGTGCCAGAGGCTAATATTCAAGAGATATTTTCATCTATTCAGGGAGAAGGTCCCTATGTAGGGTGCCGCCAAATATTTATCCGTTTTACTGGCTGTAATTGGCAATGTGCTACTGTGATACTCCAGTTAAGCCGGCGGAATCTTTTCCCATGGAAAAACCCCAGGACTAAGGGATTTTATAACTATAAGCAATCCTGTGACTCCGGAAAGCCTGTCAAAGCTATGTAATGGCTATCAGCTTACACTGCATCACTCTGTGAGCTTGACTGGCGGGGAACCCCTTTTACATAAAGATTTCATTAAGGAATTGATACCACTTATATCGGGAACTGAGCGGGGAATATTTTTAGAGACAAATGGCACCATGCCAGAGTCATTAAGACACCTGATTGATGAGCTAAGTATTATAAGCATGGATATAAAGCTTAGGAGCTCTACAAAAATTGACACCCCCTGGGAATTGCATGGTGAGTTTTTGAAAATTGCTGCTAAGCAAGATGTATATGTAAAGCTCGTTATATCTGACAATACAGAGGAGGAAGAAGTTTCCAGGGCTGCGGTAATGGTAAAAAGAGCCGCTCCTAATTCGGCCTTAATATTGCAGCCGGTTACTTCCACTAACGGAGTATTAGCTCCCTCAGTGCAGCAAGTATTAAAACTTCAGGAAATAGCCCTGAGGGAATTAATAAATGTAAGGGTAATACCACAAACCATCGGATGATGGGACAGCTATAGAGGAGTTGACCTAATGTTTGATTTACCCAAAATAGAAAAAGCGGTTAAAATGATCCTAGAAGCCATAGGAGAGGACCCCAACAGGGAAGGGCTAGTGGAAACACCAACAAGGGTTGCCAAAATGTACCAGGAAATATTTGCCGGCATTGGGGAAAATCCCGCAGCTCACCTGGATAAGACCTTTTCTGAAGAGCACGAAGAGATGGTCTTGGTTAAAGACATACCATTATTTAGTATGTGTGAACACCACCTCGTTCCATTTCTGGGTAAAGCCCATGTTTGCTACATACCAAGAAATGGAAAGGTAACGGGTTTGTCAAAGCTTGCCAGGCTTGTGGAAGGTTTTGCCCGACGGCCACAATTGCAGGAGCGTCTTACTAAGCAGATAGCGGATGCGGTCATGGACAGACTAAATCCCTACGGTGTAGTGGTAGTGGTAGAGGCAGAACATCTTTGCATGTCCATGAGGGGAGTAAGGGCACCTGGAGCCCATACTGTAACCTCGGCGGTAAGGGGAATTTTCCTTAAAAACGAGGCATCCAGGCCGAGGCCATGAGTTTAATATTAAAATGTCAATAATGATTTAATTTCGGAGGGAAAAACCAGTGACTACTGAAGATAAGGGTACAGGTAAACTGGAGCTAGTAGCTACAAAAACATTTGCACCCTATAATGAAATGTATAAAGTGGTGGATTATTTAAATAAAACATTAAAGGAAAAACAAGTAATATTTGGTCTCACAAAGGACGCTGAAGGACGCATGACCATTTCCATTTACGAAACCTAGGGAGGAAGTAATGAGAATTCTCATTTCCAATGACGACGGAATTTATGCAGATGGGATAGGTGAGCTAAGGAAGGCCCTTGAAACTGTGGCTGAGGAAGTATATGTGGTTGCCCCGGACCGGGAAAGAAGTGCCTGTGGCCATGGTATCACCGTTACCCACCCCATAAGGGCAAAAATCCACAAGTTTAAATCAGGAAAGGCTAAGGGGTGGGTTGTGGATGGTACCCCGGCAGATTGTGTAAAGCTGGGTCTTGAGGCCATACTAGACAACCCCCCTGATTTAGTGGTTTCCGGCATTAATTTGGGGCCAAATTTAGGTACAGATGTTATGTACTCCGGGACAGTATCAGCTGCTGTGGAAGCAGTTATTAATCATGTTCCGGCTATAGCCGTCTCTCTGGCTGCCTGGGAAACCTGGATTATAGGGCTGCGGCCTCCTTTATGAAGGATTTTGTACCCAAAATAATTGATAACCCACTGGATGAGGGGGTTTTATTAAATATTAACGTACCGCCAAACTATGATGGGCGTGGTGTAAGGTTGACCAGATTGGCACGCAGGCGATACATAAAATGTTTTGACAAGCGGGTAGATCCCCGGGGACGCATATATTTTTGGATGGCAGGGGAACCACACAATCTTGATGAACACGATCAAGAAACCGATGCTGCCGCCATTAATGGAGGATACATATCTATAACTCCCATGCATTTAGATCTCACTGACTATTCATATCGAAAAAAAATGGCCGGCTGGCTGCCGACCAAGTAAAAGCTCTCAATATGAGGCTTTTTATACCAATTGGTTTGCCCTATCTAAAGCAATTTTTACAAAATTTCCACACTGACGGGAGGTTAGATTACCATAATCACTGTGTTCCCCTTCAATTAAGCCTTCAACACCCTGCATTCTGGCAGCAAAATGCTTCATTTTCCAATTCATAACCTTGTCTTTTGCCATTGATAGTTTCCTCCTTTTAAAAATTATTTGCCGAATTTTCCCGTACCTTAAACAATCCGTATTGATTGTCAAGTGCAGGCTAATTTCGGCAGCACTGGTTAAAAATTAAATCAATTATTTTATCCTGAATCTAATGCTAGTATTCTTCAATAAATTTTATTTTATTTTATAAAGAATTTGGAGAAAGAACCAGGTTAAAAACAAAAGCCCGTATTCCGGGCTTAAGTTAATTATATTTTCTAGGATTTAAAACGTTTGCCTATTATTTCTGTAATTCGATAAACATCTTTTCTATGGAGTCCACCTAGAGCTAATAATATTGCCAGATAGGCGATAAAACCTAAAATCAGAGCAACAATCAAAGTAAGTAAAGCTGAGAAGGGTAATAGGACAAGTTTTACTTGCCATATTATTGCACCCATACCGATTGAAGCCAAGGCGGGCTTAATTACGTCATGTGACCAATCAATCTGATAACCAATTAACTTTTTTAAATCCAAATAATTTAGAATTGCCATAACAATATAAGAGAAGCCCAAAGCAATGGCAGAACCCAAAATGCCAAAGGCTGGATGGAAGTCAAATAGTATAGGCCAATTATCTTAAAAACAGAGGCGATCACTAAATTTTTAAAGGGCTTAAAGGCTTCACCTAGTCCCTGTAAAATACCGGTGGTTGTCTGCTGGAAATATAGGAAAGGTCCTCCAAAGGCGAGGGTGCCTAAAATAACTCCAGCATCGGGGTAGCCAAAGAGTACGCCGCACATTTCCTTTGGTAATAGGAAGAAGGTAGCGGTACAGGGTAAACCTATCACGGTGGTTATACGAAGGGCCTCGGAGGTTCGGCTAAGGACTAATCGGTGGTTATTAAGGGCTAGGGCGTCAGATATAGCAGGGATAAGGGCGGTTGCCAGGGCTATAGTAATCATGGTAGGTGTAAAGAAAAGGGTATCGGCTATGCCAATTAGTTGACCATATATTGAAGTCGCGTCACTTATGGACATTCCTGAGGCTTGAAGTCTTTGGGGGATTAGTATGGCATCTACTGACATTAATAAAGTGCTGATAAATCTTGTCAGGGTAATGGGAATGCCCAGACCAAAAATTCTTACTGTGGTTTGGCTTAGGGATTCTGATGGGCCTCCAACGGCAGGAAGCTTATCTCTAAACCTTAAGTAAAGAATGACCATAGTAATACAACCGGCTATCTCCCCGATTACTACTCCTAGTGAAACACCAATGGCGGCATATTCAACTCCCCTGGGAAGTAAAATATAAGCTATTAATAGCCCCGTTACAACCCTTACTAATTGCTCCAGGGTTTGGGTAACCGCCGTGGGGGTCATTTGCTGTAAACCTTGAAAATAACCTCTAAAGGCTGAGCAGATAGAAACAACAATGACACCTGGAATAAGGCATAGGAAAATATAATAGACCTTGGGGTTGGGAAACACGTATTCTAGCAAAAGAGGAGCACCCAGCACTAGGACAATAGTGAAAAAAGTACTAAGTCCAATTATAAAGGTCAGACTTATTTTGAAAATCCTTTTGGCTCCCTGAATATTATTTTTAGCCATTTCCTCTGCCACCAGTTTAGCTATGGCAACAGGTATACCCATAGTGGCTAAAACAAGGACCAAAATATAAATAGGGAAGACCATATTGAAAAGTCCAATTCCTTCGGGTTTTATTAAACGAATCATAAGTATTTGGTAGACAAAACCTATAATCCGGTTAATAAAACTTGCTGCCAGCAAAACCAAGGCACCATAAACAAATGATTGTCGAGACATGTCCATTTTCCTTTCAATGCATTTCCAAAAAATGACCACTACACTCTATGTTATGAGTGTAGTGGACGAGGTATGCCCGGCAAAAATAAAATCAATTTTTGCTAAATTAAGAGGATTTCGATATTGTGTGTAGAAATGTTAACATAATTTTAATATGCATGACCTTGATTTTGGGCGTTAATTGTGGGTGAATCCAATACCCCTTTACGGGGTAATTTTATTTTATATTTGCCCATAATATGGTTAATGGTATATCTTTTGCCAATTAAGGAAACCATTATTTACAAAAGGAGGCCTGAATTTTGAAAAACTACCAATCCAATCAACTTCGTAATGTCGCAGTTGTGGCCCACGGCGGATCTGGCAAGACTTCTTTGGTAGAGGCAATGCTTTTTAACACTGGCACCCTCTCCCGTTTGGGTAGAGTGGAAGACGGCACTACCACATCGGACTACCATCCAGAAGAAACAGCCCGTAAAATGACTATTCATACTAGCTTGGTGCCCGTGGAATGGAACAAAACTAAGGTAAATCTTTTAGATACTCCTGGATTTTCTGATTTTATTGGTGAAATTAAAGGTTCTCTAAGGGTTGCAGATGGTGCCCTGTTTGTTATATCTGCAGTGGATGGTGTGCAGGTTCAGCATGAGGTTATCTGGGACATGGCTGGAGAAATGCCCAAATTCGTAATTATTAATAAAATGGATCGTGAAAATGCGAACTTTGACAAAGTCCTTGATAGCCTTAAGGAAAAGTTTGGGGCAAATTTTGTTCCCTTGCAAATTCCAATTGGTGCTTTTAATGATTTTAATGGTGTCGTAAATATTATGGATGAAAAGGCCTACACAGGTGATGGCAAGGGTAAAGAGGTAGCTGTACCTGGTGATTTAGCCGACTATCTTGCCACTTACCGTGAAGCTATGATTGAGGCGGCCGCCGAGGGCGATGATGAATTAACCATGAAGTATTTAGAGGGGGAGGAACTGACTCCCGATGAAATACGTGATGGTTTCCGGAAATCTGTTGCTTTAGGTAAAGTTGTTCCGGTTATGGCATGCTCGGCAATTAAGAACATTGGTGTTGCTCAAATACTTGATCTAATTGCTGAATACTTCCCAGCACCTAAGGTTGAGGAAGGTCCAATGGCTTCCCTGATATTTAAAACTATTGCTGACCCGTATGTCGGTAAAATGAACTTCTTAAGGGTATTCCGTGGTCAATTAAAGACTGATGCCCCGGTATTGAATGTAAAGAAGGAAAAACTTGAAAAAATTGGTCAGATGATGTACGTACGGGGTAAGGCTACTGTGCAAACCGAGGTTGTACCATGTGGTGATTTAGCGGTTCTTGTTAAACTGCAGGATACCGGTACAGGCGATACCTTGGCAGATAAGGATAAGCTATAGAACTGGAAGGCATTGAATTCCCAGTACCAACCCTAACTACTGCGGTGGCTCCAAAGAGTAAAAACGACGAAGACAAACTAGGAGACGCGCTACTTAAATTAACAGACGAAGATCCCACTGTTAAGGTGCAAAAGAACACTGAAACAAAACAAACTCTACTAATTACCATGGGTGAAGCCCAGACTCAAATTATGGTGGACCGTCTCAAGAAAAAATACGGTGTTGATGTTACCCTGGAAGAAGCTAAGGTGCCTTATAGAGAAACCATTCGTAAGAAGGTAGAAGTGGAAGGTAAGCATAAGAAGCAATCAGGTGGACGTGGACAGTTTGGACATGTTTGGATTCGCTTTGAACCCTCTGAAGAACATTTTGTATTTGCTGAAGAAGTATTCGGCGGCGCTGTGCCAAGAAACTTCTTCCCTGCTGTTGAAAAGGGCCTAAGGGAAGTTTTAGATGAAGGTGTACTTGCTGGATTCCCTGTAACCGGTCTTAAAGCTACCCTTTATGATGGCTCCTATCACCCGGTTGACTCTTCTGAAATGGCGTTTAAGATTGCATCCCATCTAGCTTTAAAAAGGGTTGCGATCAGGCCAGTCCGGTATTGCTGGAGCCCATTCAAAATGTTGAGGTGACTGTGCCGGAGAACTTCATGGGCGATATTATCAGTGACTTCAACACCAAGCGTGGACGTGTACTGGGAACTGAGCCCATGGGTAAGTTGGTTAAGATACGTGCCAGGTACCTCTCTCCGAAATGTACCGCTATGCCATTGATTTGAAATCCATGACCCAGGGACGTGGCTCCTTTACCATGGAGTTTGCGAGCTATGAAGAATTCTCAGGTCGTGAGGCCGATATGGTTGTTAAAAAGGCCAAGGAAGAAAAGGAAGCTGCAAAATAAAATGGAATTACTAAAACCAGGGGCTTTAGCACCCCTGGTTTTCCCTTCCGGTAGGATATTCCCCCGACATATACTATTTTTTTGTGTCTTGATAGCTTTATTCCGGATAGAGAAGTTGGCCAGTTCCTTTTCAGTTTCACAATCCGTCCATTCCTCGGGGCTCAGCAGATCAGGTCTGTTGTCCTTATTTGCCTCGGGACGTAATTCCCCAGCGGCCTCCTGATTAAACCTATTTGGATCAAAATTAATGAAGTGGCCCATAATATTTCACCTACCTTTTACAAGGATTAGCAGTTATATCAGTGACTAGAGTGCTGGTCGGCATATTCATCTTTAATTTCATTGCGCATGCCGCGAATGCTCTCTTCCCGTCTTTTGTTTTTCTCCTTGATATTTTGTTTTTGCTCACTGCTTAGGCTTTGATTTTGCATAGTTTCATGGGCCTCTTCAAGGTTTTCTATGGTATTTTGTACCATGCTTTGTAGTTTTTCAACATTATCACTGCGATCATCTGGTTTAGCCATTTAAAAAACCTCCTTAGTGTACATTCTGTATTGTGGGATTCGAAGTTATTTTAATCGAAAATTAGATTCATTATTCTGAGATAAATTGTACAAATACGAACTAAACTTAATATTGACTAATGCTGAAACCTCTGATATACTGATTCTTGCGTCAAACAAGTGCATATTTCGGGGTATAGCTCAATTGGTAGAGTAGCGGTCTCCAAAACCGTTGGTTGAGGGTTCAAGTCCTTCTGCCCCCGCCAGTTAAAAAGCAGGAATCACAAGGGATTGTGGTTCCTGCTTTATTATTTTCAATTGAAAAACATTATCAATAACCGGCGGATAAGCTATAATGAAAAATAAAAGGAAGTTTTATAATGTTTGCAAAGTCTATAATTCTATTTCTATTGGCAGGCCTGGCTGAAATTGCTGGGGGCTATTTTGTCTGGATATGGCTGCGGAATGACGCTGGATTAATGTGGGGTGTGCTGGGTGGGGTTGTCTTAGTTCTTTATGGGATTATTCCTTGCTTCCAACGTTTCCCCAGTTTTGGGCGCATATATGCTGCCTATGGAGGGGTATTTTTATTATCTTGTCTCTGTTCTGGGGCTGGGGAATAGATAAAAAAGACCAGATTTATATGATTGGATTGGTTCTCTAATTTCGTTAGCAGGGGCAGCTATCATTATCTGGATACCTAGATAAACAGGTCTTAAATATCTTAAAACAAATCTAATATAGAAAAATTGCAATAATTCAAAACTTTTTGTTGTCACGGCTATTGCCAAAGGTATAATATTGTGGTAGTTCACATCAGTGCCGGAGGTAATGTGATGGATCCAATTGCAGTGAAGCTAGAGGCTTTAATTGAAAAGGTTCAATTATTAGATAATAAAATAACTAAGCATCTGTCCAATGAAAGAAATAATATTAATGAATTGAAAAAACTAATGAGTTATTAAAAAAGGAAATTGAAGCGTTTCGGAAATCTGAGAAAAACTTTGCCAAGCCTTTAATGCTTGTCCAAACCCAATGTCAATATATTCCTTTGATAGTAACAAATTTGTAGATATAAACATTAGTTATCTTGTTTTCTCGGGCTATACCAGGGCTGAAATAGTTGGTAAAAATATTTTTGACCTAGGGTTATTTCTTAGTGCAGAGGTCCCACAATACATAAAGAGTACTATTTTGATCAGGGGAAAATAACAAATATGGATGTGGTGATGGTTTCAAAGCAAGGGGAGCAGCGCTTTGGACTGTTATCTGCGGAATTATTAACCTTTAATGACGAGAAATGCATGTTGACAGTAATTAATGATATAACAGAACGTAAACAGATGGAAACCGAGATGAGCCGCTTGGACAGGCTTAATTTAATAGGACAAATGGCTGCGGGTATCGGTCATGAAATCAGGAATCCTATGACTACGGTCCGAGGGTTTCTTCAAATGTTAAGCAGTAAGAATGATTACGCTGATTTAAAAAATTATTTTACATTAATGATTGAGGAATTAGACCGAGCCAACGATATCATAACAGAATATCTTTCCCTGGCCAAAAAATGCCCGCCTGATTTAATAAAACAGAACTTAAATATGATTATCAAGGCAGTCTGGCCCCTTATTGAATCAAACGCTAGAGAGATGAATATGTATTTAAGCTTAGAATTAGGCAATATTGATAATTTGTTGTTGGAAGATAAAGAAATAAGGCAGCTTCTACTTAATTTAGTAAGAAACGGGCTGGAGTCAATGGGCCCGGGTGGTTTGCTTACTATCAAGACCTACCAGGAGCAAAAAGATATAATACTTATGGTACAGGATCATGGAACGGGTATACCGGAGGATATACTTGAAAAATTAGGAACTCCCTTTATTACAAATAAGGAACAGGGGACAGGGTTGGGCCTGGCTGTGTGTTTTAACATTATTACCCGGCATAATGCCAAGCTGCACGTGGAGTCATCGCCTGCGGGCACAACCTTTTACATTAGATTTTGCAAAGAATAATGAAGGGCAAAAAGCCCTTCATTATTCTTTAGCTATGCTTTTCTAGGGCCCTGACTGCTGCGGCAGGGGAAACTAAGGTCCCGGGTCCGCCAACACAGCCGCCTTCACAGGCCATGCATTCGAGGAATAGGTACCGACCTTCCTTCAGGTCCTTGACTGAGGATTTTAAGGAGGTGATACAAGGGCCTAAGCCTTGTACACTTGCTACCTTTAAAGCTATATTGGTAACTTGGCTGCTGACGGCTGTTGCTACTCCTCCGGCTTTTGCAAAGAGACGCCCCTTGGTGGATGCATCCTTTAATGCCAATTCCTCCTGGGTTGATGGGTCGATATCTGCAGCTATAAAGAGAGCAGCCAATTCCTCAAAGGTAATTACTAGGTCAATTTCATTGCCTAAGGTTGCCTCAGCCTTTTTGCCTATACAGGGTCCTATAAAAATAGTTGTGATCTGGCCTTCATATTTGTCTTTGACCAGTTTTCCAGTTGCCTCATGGGAGACAAAGAGGAAGAAAGGTGCTTGGACAATTCAGGAGAGATATTGGTTGCCGTCCTGCTAAAGGGATAACAACAGGAATTAACCAATAAACCTCCTGTGGTTTTTTCTTGCAATTCTTTGGCCTCATGATTTGCCACTATATCGGCACCGAGGGCAGCTTCGATAACTAGATTAAAGCCAAGCTTTATCAAGCTGACTTAATTTGGCCTGGAGACACCTTTGGTCCGAACTGACCGGCAATAGAAGGGGCAATGATTGCCCCTAGGGGTTGGGTTGGTTGGTACAAACTGTTTATTACTTTACAAATTTGTGAGAGATCGGTTATGGCACCAAAGGGGCAAACAGAAACACAATGTCCGCATGATACACATTTACCAAGATCTAAAATTGCCTTTCTTGAATCGTCAACTTTGATAGCTTTAACAGCACAAGCCCGCTCGCAGGGGCGGGTAATTTCAACAATAGCATTATATGGACAACTGCGTGCACATTTGCCGCATTCTATACAGGAGTTTTGATCTATATAAGCCCTGTTTTGGATTACTGAAATAGATTTTTGGGGCAACTATTTCTACAGGGGTGAGCGACACAGTTTTGACAAGCATCTGTTATAACATATTTAATTAAGGAGCAGCCGTTACAGGCTTCGGATATAACAGTTATAGGTTGATTATCTGACTGACTATTATGTAAACCAAGTGCAATGATAATCCTTTCCCTTGCAACAGCTCTTTCTTTGTGAATGCAACAGCGGTAGCGGGGAGGTCCATCTGGTACGAGTTCTTTTACCATATTAGCTATATCATGTTCGGAAGGTTTACTCCCTATATTTTTTAAAGCCCACCGGGCAACTGATGTAAATAGATCCCTGCGCAGTTTAGTTATTTCTGATACTGGGTTCAAAGAATCTCCTCCCAATCCATATTCTCCTTATTCAAATTATCTCATGCAAATAATTATAAAGTCAATTTCTAGGGAAATATGTTGTAAAATATTAAAATATCTGTTGATTTAGACAAATATTATACACAATTTTGCCCATGTTTAGGCAATTTAATAATTAATGATAATTATATTTCTGCAAGGATTTTGCATCTCTTCTAAGAATATAATAAAATGTATTAGTCTAGGAATTTCAGGAGGTGTTAATAAAATTTTGCGAATTGGTGTTTTGTGCGGGGGACGCTCTGCTGAGCGGGAGGTATCCCTCAGAAGCGGGGCAGCCGTTTATGAGGCATTGCTGGCAGCCGGCTATACAGACGTCGTAAAAATAGATGTGGGAATGGATCTGGTTGAACAATTAAAGGGAAATAAGATTGAACTGGCTTTTCTGGCTCTGCATGGAAAATACGGTGAGGACGGGACCATTCAAGGCTTGTTGGAAATGCTAGACCTACCCTATACAGGTAGTGGTGTACTGGCCAGTGCCCTGGCCATTAATAAGATTGCAACCAAAAAAATATTTAACATGGAGGGAATTCCAACCCCCAAATTCACAGTGGTAACCAAAGGGGATATCGCTCACAAGGGATTTGAGGAAATTGCCCTTCAGGTGGTGGAGTATGTAGGTATTCCTGCCGTAGTAAAAGCCAATACCCAGGATCTACCATAGGCATTGCCTTTGTGCACAGGATAGAAGAAATGGGTCCAGCTATTCAGTCAGCCATGGAATATGATAATGACGTATTAATAGAAACCTTTGTCTCTGGAGTGGAAGTAACAGCTCGGTGCTCGGTAATAAAGAGCCCATGCCTCTCCCACTAATTGAGATTACCTCGGTAACAGGTATCTATGATTATCAGGCAAAATATACCCCTGGTATGAGTGATCATATTATCCCACCAAGACTGCCGGAGGAAATACAGGAGCAGATTAAAGAACTGGCGGTAAAGGCTTATTTGGCAGTGGGCTGCCAAGGTTTAGGCAGGGTTGATTTCATTATTGCCGGAGAGACTATCTACGCCCTGGAGATTAATACCTTACCAGGGATGACTAATACAAGCCTGTTTCCCGATGCCGCAAGGTATATGGGAATAGAATTTCCAGACTTAGTGGATAGATTGGTTAAATTAGCCCTAGAAAAGTAGGAAAGGCGGGAGTCCCCCGCCTTTTATATTTTACAAAAGGCAACTTTATAGTATAATATAAGTTGTTGAGTGGATTGTTTCACAAACGAGCAGGAATTCCGTCATCCTAGAAGAAATAATACCTAATTAGCCTTGAACGGGCGTAACTTTTGGGGGTGGCAGAATGGAAACTCAAGAGAAGAAAGGTCCACGCTGCATCATGTGCGGTCGGGTTATTGAGGAGGAGTCATCCAAGGTTTATGGACGATGAGGATGATTTTATCCCAAAGCCAAAAAAATCTGTGTCTTTTTGTCAGCTATGTGAGGCCAAGCTTAGAAAAGAGTCAGACGACCAGATGAAAGGTAGTAAGCCGATGTAAAAAGAATTTATAGCAGGAGGTGTTGTGTTTGAACAAAAGTCCGCAGTTTTCCCTTGCATTGTTTATAGTTGCAGTAACAGTAATGCTTTCTCTAATAGGCTGGGGTGCTGGACTATATCTGGACTGGTTATGGTTTAATACTGTTAATTATAGTAATATTTTTGTAACCATGCTGCTTTCAGAGTACGGGCTAAGGATTTTAATTGGCTGGTATTTTTTGGATTAGTTTTATTGAATTTGATGCTGACCAGGAAATCTGTTATGCAGGCAGTTAAAGCTGCCAAGCCATTCCGTCCCTTTGCTCAGGATGAAGATGATAATGTCGTTACAATTAATCAGTTTAATTGGCGGGAGCATATTACACCTGGTCGTCTTACCGCGGTGTTTACGGCCATTGCACTGGTTATGGGCTTTTTGTACAGCAGTACCGTATCAGGTGAGTGGATTAATGTTCTAAAATATCTGAATAAAACAGCATTTGGTACTGCAGATCCCATCTTTAATAAGGATATAGGCTTTTTCGTTTTTGATTTACCCTTTTATCAGTTGATCTATAGGCTGCTTGCTTTGGCCATTATTATGAATGCTTTTTTTGTGGCCATTGTTTACTTGGTTACAGATTCTGCCAGGGGTGGTTTGACAAAGATATTTCGCTTTGAAGCTGCCCGTTACCATCTGTCTGCCCTGGCTGCGCTGTTCTTCCTTTTAAAGTCTTGGGCTATCGCCTAGATCAATACAACCTGCTATTTTCCAGTGGTGGTGCAGTATACGGTGCAGGTTATGCCGATATTCATGCTACACTTTTAGCCTATAAAGTACTAACCATTTTATCTGCTCTAACTGCTATCGTTATTATTGTGAATCTTTTCCTAAAACGCTTCCGCTTAACTGCCTATGCATTGGCGGTCTTTTAGTAGCATCTATACTTCTTGGAGGCGTTTATCCCAGTGTAATTCAGAAATTTGTTGTTGTACCTAATGAGTTTAACCGTGAGGCTCCCTATATAGCCAATAATATTAAGTACACACAAATGGCCTACAACCTGGAAAATGTAGAACGTAAGGATTTTCCCGCAGGGCGCACCCTAACAGCCCAGGATATTGCTGATAACAGGGCAACCATAGATAACATCAGATTGTGGGATTGGCGTCCCCTGCAGCAAACCTACAGTCAGCTTCAGGAAATGCGTCTTTACTATGAGTTTAAAAATATCGATATTGACCGTTACAACATAGACGGTCGTTATCGGCAGGTTATGCTGGCGATCAGAGAGATGAACCAGGATCAACTTAGTGTCCAGGCCCAAACCTGGATCAACCAGAAGCTTATCTATACCCATGGCTACGGTATTGCTATGAGTCCGGTGGCTGGGGTAACAAAGGAAGGTTTGCCACAGTTTCTGCTAAAGGACATCCCTCCAGTGACAGAAACAGATTTAACGGTAACCAGACCGGAAATCTACTATGGCGAATCCAATGACGGCTATGTTTTTGTAAACACTAAAACAAAGGAATTTGATTATCCCCAGGGTGATGGAAATGCCTATACAACCTATGAGGGTGATGGTGGGATAAAAATAGGTTCCTTTGTGCGTAAAGCAGTACTTTCTTTGGCCCTAACCGATTACAAGCTCTTCTTAACAGGTGATATTGACAAGGATAGCCAGTTGCTGCTGCATAGAAATATTAAAGAAAGGGTTCCCAAAATTGCTCCTTTCTTAAGCTACGACGGTGATCCTTACCCGGTAATTACCAGTCAGGGTGAAATAGTCTGGTTGTGGGATGCCTATACTGTAACAAATATGTATCCCTACGCAGAGCCCTTTGATAATCGGAGAAATAACTATATAAGAAATTCGGTTAAACTTACTATTAATGCTTACAATGGTGATGTAAACTTTTATGTAGCTGATGCCAAGGATCCTATTATTCAGACCTACAGTAAAATATTCCCTGGCACCTTTAAACCCCTGGAAGAAATGCCTGCTGATTTGCAGGAACACATTAGGTACCCTGAAGATCTGTTTAACATCCAAGCGCGGATGTATACCCTTTACCATATGACAGATCCCCAGGTCTTCTATAACAAGGAAGACAAATGGGTTATGCCTACTGAAAAGATTGGTAAAGAAGAAACCAATATGGACGCCTATTACACCATTACCGTATTACCCGGTGAGCAGGAGCCAGAATATATCTTAATCACACCCTTTACTCCGCAGAATAAGAAAAACATGATCGCCTGGATGGCTGCCCGCTCAGACGGTGAAAACTACGGCAAGTTATTGATTTATGAGTTCCCTAAGCAGGAATTAGTTTATGGTCCTATGCAAATTGAGACCAGAATTGATCAGGATCCGGTTATATCCCAGCAAATTGCGCTTTGGATCAGCGAGGTTCCTCGGTATTAAGGGGTAACTTACTGATTATCCCCATCAATGACTCGCTGCTCTATGTAGAGCCTCTATATCTACAGTCTGAACAGAGCAAGATGCCTGAATTGCGCCGAGTAATTGTTGCCTCCGGTGACAAGATTGTCATGGAGCCTACCTTGGATCAGGCTCTACAAAGAATCTTTGGAGAAGGGGTGGGTCAGGTCCCGGGTACTACCCCAACGCCTGGCACCCAAGAACCAACAGCGGAACAACCTACCGATCCAGTTACACCAACGGCACAGAGTATAAAGGAGCTGGCGGAAGAAGCTAATCGTTTATACAATGAGGCCCAGAATAGGCTAAGGTCTGGAGATTGGGCTGGCTATGGACAGTCATTGGATCAACTTCAAAATGTCATAAACAGATTACAGGAACAAGCAGAATAATATAAAAGGCGCGCAAATAAGCGCGCCTTTTATCAGTCTGTTGAAAAAGATACAACTGGGTTTTAATAATCCCGAACTGCGACATTCGAAGCAGTGGAAACAGCGCTTCGCGAAGCTGAGGATGCGAAAATGGRTGAGCGGACATGGACGTCCGCGAAAGCGAGGTAAACACGATGTTTACTCGAAGGCGGCCATTTTCGCCCGAAGCAAGGATTAGCGCTGTCCACTGCGGAGAGAGGAGGCGTGAGGGATTATTAAAACCCGAATATAGATAGTTTCTCGACACACTGACACACCCAAGGGTGTGTTTTTCACTTATTCAAGAGGATATATAGCGGATAAATTGTTAGACTATACAGGAGGGGAAATGGTGGGTGAAACGAATCTAATTATTAACGAAGAGGTTCAGAGAGTACTCTGGTATCTTTTTGTAGGAAAGAAATTGGAGGAGTATTGTGGAAAATTGTGGTCCTTCAATAAAGTTAATAGTTGCTCCTGAGCATGACGGAAAGTTAATTAGAGAGTACCTAAAGGCCAACGATATCTCGGACAGAGCACTTCGGAAGCTAAGAAACAAAGGCATAATTTTGTGCAACGGTGAAGCGGCAACCTGGCGAAGGATTGTCAAAACTGGCGACGATATAGTTCTCGTCTATCCAAAGGTTGAAAAAAGCATTTATATCAAGCCCGAAGCTTTAGAATTGGATATTTTATATGAGGATAGTGATATTGTTATTGTTAACAAGTCACCGGGTGTCTGTGTTCACCCAACCCTAGCCCACCCATCCGGAACTCTGGCAAACGGAATGGTGTACCATTGGACCAGATTAAATGACAGCTCTAGCTTTCACTTAATTAATAGATTGGACCAACATACTTCGGGACTGGTACTGATTGCAAAGAATAGTTTTTCAGCTCAGCAACTTTTTCTCCAGAGGCAAAGAAAGATTATTTCCAGGACATATAATGCTCTAGTACATGGCATTTTACCTAAATCTTCCGGTACAATCAATTTACCCATTGATAAATGTAATGGCCGAACCACAAGGAGAGAAATCTCCGTGACCGGCCAAGAGGCAGTGACTCATTATCGAGTTGTTAAAAAGCTAAAGGAGACTACATTATTAAGTATTGTTCTTGAAACTGGTCGTACACATCAGATAAGAATTCACATGGCTAACCTAGGTCATCCACTGGTTGGAGACGCCATGTATGGAGGAACTACGGATATAATAGAAAGACAGTGCTTGCATGCTAACTACATTTATTTCTTACATCCTCGAACCGGCAAGTCTATGTCCTTTATAATTCCTTTAGCCATGGATATTCAAGGGTTGGTCGATTAAAATATTAATAATATTTACCCAAGAAAGAATACTCAGTCCTATTGCCGCACGTACAGGTAATACTAATATTAACCAAATCATAGACGTATTTAAAACCTGACTGGCCTAAGCTAACATTAAAAAATATTTCCTTGTTATTACATTTGTCACAGGTCAAAGCAAAGCCCTTGGGCAGTGGGGTGAATTCAAGAGAGCTGATAGTTGCTTTTAACTCTTGATCTAGTGTTGTATCACAGTAGGCGATATTCTGACATTCCGTTGAGGAGCAATAAATGGAAATACAAAAGCTTTCTACATCTTTTTTATTTAAAAAAACGACTTCAGGAACCACCTCCACAGAATTAGAACCACATAGGTTACAAAGCTGTTTGATGGCTGAAGAGAGGGAAAAATCTTCAAGTTTGACTGGTAAAAACTTTATGTTTTTTATATTATTCAAAAGAGTAAACCACCTTGAAAGTATTCTGGTTTTTTGTTATTAATTAAACAAGTATTGTTATTTTCCTCTAGATTGAGGGTCATAATTATTAAGGTAATCAATTTTTTGGGGGCGAGATTATTGAAGTTTAGGGATCCAGTTAATGGCCTAACCCATTTAGCAGGGGCATTTCTATCAATTGCAGCCCTTGTACTGCTGGTATATAATGCTTCATTGCATGGTGAAATGTGGCATGTAGTATCCTTTGCCATTTTTGGCAGCAGCTTGATACTACTCTATACTGCCAGCGCCTTATACCACCTATTACCTGTTTCGGAAAAAGGACAAGGATCTTAAGACGTATTGACCATATGATGATTTTTGTTTTGATCGCCGGCACATATACACCCGTGTGCCTGATCCCCCTCAGGGGAGCCTGGGGTTGGTCCCTGTTGGTAGGTATATGGGTATTAGCTGTGGCAGGTATAGTTCTAAAGGCTGTGTGGATGCAGGCTCCCCGCTGGTTTTCAACAATGTTGTACCTTGTAATGGGATGGCTGGCGGTAATTGCCTTTTGGCCCTTGATGAATGCCCTTTCCCTGGCTGGAATTGGTTGGCTTGTTTTAGGTGGCGTTTTCTACAGCATAGGGGCAGTATTTTATGGTGCAAAGTGGCCCAATATTATCCCTGGTTGGTTTGGCTTCCATGAAATATTTCACCTTTTTGTAATGGCAGGAAGCTTCAGTCACTTTTGGTTGATGGCCAGATATATTTTATACATAAGATAAAACACGAAGGGCTGCCGAAGGCGGCCCTTTAGTGCCAGATTGTCGAGAAACTACCTATATTCGGGTTTTAATAATCCCTCACGACTCCTCTCTCCGCAGTGGACAGCGCTAATCCCTTGCTTTGGGCGAAAATGGGCCGCCTTCGAGTAAACATCGTGTTTACCTCAGGTTGAGCGGACGTCCATGTCCGCTCACCCATTTTCACTCCTCAGCTTCGCGAAGCGCTGTTTCCATTGCTCCGAATGTCGCTGCTCGGGATTATTAAAACCCGGTTAAATCTTCTTTTTATTAAATTTATATTCATCAGAAATCTTAATCATTTGCTGGGCATGGTCTTTTACAATGGGTGTAATTTCTCTACCGGCCAACATGCGGGCTAATTCCTCTACCCTTCCCAATTCATCCAACTTGGCCACAAGGGTTTTGGCGTGTCCTTTATTCACGGTTTTATTAATTAAAAAATGTTCATCGGCAAAACAAGCAACCTGTGCCGCATGGGTAACACAAATTACCTGCCTGGATTGACTGATCTGGGATAGTTTTTCACCTACAGCTTGCAGAGCCTTTCCTCCCAGCCTGTATCAGCCTCGTCAAAAATTAGCGTGGGAACTTCGTCCACTCCAGCCATTAGGAGCTTGAGCACTAGCATGATTCTTGAAAGCTCGCCCCCAGAGGCAATTTTATTTAAAGGCTTAGGAGGCTCACCGGCATTTGGTGCAATTAGAAATTCAATCTCTTCCATACCTTTAGGAGACATTACTTCCTGGGGTTTGATGCCAACCTTAAAATCCACCCCGGTCATCTCCAAATGTCTAAGCTCCCGGGCTGCCTTTTTCTCCAACTCCAAAGCTAAAGTACCCCGTAGTTTACCTAAAGCCTCAGCTCCATCCTCCATTCTTTAGTCAATGAGTTTATGGCTTCTGTTAATGCATCGGACTTCTCTGAAACATTGTCCAGTGAGTCTAACTCCCTCTCCGCCTGTTCCTTATAATTAAGTATTTCTCCAATGGTAGAACCGTATTTAAATTTTAATTGTTTAATTAGAGAGAGTCTGTGTTCAATTTGATCTAACCTTGCAGGATTGTATTCTACATTATCCATATATGTAGATACTTCCCTTGCTACATCTTCTAATTGGTATAAGCTTCCTTCCAGGGCCTCCTTTAGACCTACAAGGTTACAGTCTATCTGGGCCAACTCTCGCAATGATGTCACGGCCCTGCCCACTGTATCAACAGCTGCTGTGACTCCCTTACTACCCCGGTAGAGATTATCATATACCTCTCCGGCCAATCGGCTTATCTTTTCAGCATTGACCAGTAATAGCCTCTCCTGAAGCAGCTCTTCTTCTTCATCCTCAGCCAGATTAGCCTTGTTAATTTCCTTTACCTGAAATTTGAGCATATCCAGGCGACGGGCTATTTCACGGGAATTCTGCTCCAACGCATTTAATTCATCGGTTGTTTCCTTCCAACGACGGTACACATCCTTTACCCTATGTATCCGCTCCGCTGCCTCCTGACCACCAAGCTTATCCAATAAGTGGCAGTGCTTATCACGATTTAATAAGGTCTGCTGTTCATGCTGACCCAGCATGTCAACTAACCCACTGCTTACCTCACGATAAATATTTAAACTAACTAGCCTGCCATTAACCCGACAGTAGTTTTTCCCGCTTAGGGTTATCTCCCGGGATAATATGAGCAGATAGTCCTCACTGAAGTCTACCCCTAGTTCTTCTAAATTAGTAATTAAAGTCGACAGCTTAGATAAATCAAAGCTGGCTTGAACTATTGCCTTGTCACGGCAGATCTTATATAATCCGCCGATGCCCTGCCACCAAGGGCAAGTTGAACAGCATCAATAAGCATGGATTTACCCGAGCCGGTTTCCCCGGTAACGATATTTAAACCGCCCCCAAAGGAAACTTCTACATCGTCAATCAGGGCAAAATTCTTAATATATAAGGATTGCAGCATAGTTCCTTACCCCCTCGCAAGATCCAGGAACCTTTGAACCACTGAAGGCGTTGCTTCTTTTGGCTTAATAACAATTAATATTGTATCATCCCCTGCCACAGTACCGATTATCTCCTGCCAGTGGGTATGATCAATGGCTGAAGCCATTCCCTGGGCCTCTCCGGGAGGTGTTTTAATAATAATTAGATTTTCACTGGAATTAATATCACTAAGTGATAGACGCACCAGGCGTCTAAGCCTGTCATCGCCCCGCCTCAGTACAGATTCATCCGGGGTAGCATAATAGGAGCTGTGATTTTCCCCTGGTATTTTGATCAGGCTCAATTCTTTAATATCCCGTGAGACAGTTGCCTGTGTTACATCATAGCCTTCAATTCGTAAGGCTGTGGCCAACTCCTCCTGGGTTTCTATCCTTCTTTCGCGGACTATTTCCAATATCTTACCTTGACGCTGAGCCTTCAAAGCTGTCACCCGCCTTTTCTATCAATAAAACCCTGGTGCGGAGGGGGGCCGGTTATGAAAATTTACCTTGATAATTTTATACTCTCTGCTATCCGAGTTCTCCAATAGTTTCTCCACTGCTTGTCTTTCCTGTGCGCCCCCCGGATGACCCGGGTATACTACAATTACCATCCTGCCACCTGGAAGTAAAAGTTTTAGGGCCTGTTTTATTGCAGCTAAGGTGTTTTCCTCTAAGGTTATGATGCTATGGTCCCCACCGGGCAGGTAGCCAAGGTTGAAAATAGCACCTTTCACGGAGTCTGTTATATATTGGCTTATATTCTGATGCCCGTCCTGTATTAATCGAACACGACCATCCATTAATTCCTCTGCTGCAAGTCTTAACCTGGTATTATCCAAAGCCCTTTCCTGAATGTCAAAGGCATATACTTTACCTTCCGGCCCCACTGCCCTGGCCAGCATAGCTGTATCATGACCATTTCCCATGGTACCGTCCAGGGTTATATCACCGGGTTTTATTACCTCATTGAGAAAATAATGACCCAGTTTGGCCGCTGAATACCAGTTAATCAAGATCCCTTTGCCACTCCTTTAACTTTTCCCTGAGCACTTTATAAAAGCCAGTCTTCTGTATTTTTAAAAATCTAGCACTAAGCTCAGATTTCTTTATTATCACCATATCTTTGTCATTTAAAGAAAAGCCCGACTGTCCGTCCAGGGTCAGCATGGTGTGCCTATCTCCCCGAAGAACTTGGATTTCTACAACATTATCAGGAGAGGTTACTATTGGTCTGTTTGATAGGGAGTGGGGGCAAATGGGCGTTACCAGCAGAACCTTGGTTTCCGGTGCAACAATAGGGCCACCGGCTGAGAGTGAATAGCTGTAGAGCCGGTAGGGCTAGCCACTATGATCCCATCAGCAGACATTTTACCCACAAACTCACCACTGATATAAATTTCCAAATAAACCATACGAATAGATGTACCTTTGGAAACAACTGCATCATTAAGACAGATTGATGTGCTGATAACCTGTCCATCTCTTATAACACTTGCCTCCAGCATCATTCTTTCTTCTATAGTGAAATCACCAGCAACTAAGGCATTTAATTTTTCCTTTAGGTCTGGAATATCAATCTCGGTTAAAAAACCCAACCTGCCCAGATTAACGCCAAAAATAGGGGTTCCAGAATGGGCACTTGCCTGGCACTGTTGAGAAGTGTTCCATCACCACCCCACACCATGATGCAATCACACCTTAAGCCTAATTCCCGGGTAGGTATCCCTTGCCCCTTTTGTCCCAACATCAGGCACTTTCTTCGTTGAAAAGAACACTAATATTCCTTTCCTTCAACCAGGAAATAACCTGTCTAACAGGATCTAATAGATTGCCTTTGCT
The DNA here is from genome assembly GCA_004143605.1 of Desulforamulus aquiferis. GTDB lineage: Bacteria > Bacillota > Desulfotomaculia > Desulfotomaculales > Desulfotomaculaceae > Desulfotomaculum > Desulfotomaculum aquiferis. The sequence continues at coordinate 54,308 of AWVY01000032.1, read as the reverse complement.
GCTGTTGACCACCAGTCCGATGGTGTTCAACTAAGATATCCCCCTTTAAAAAGAATCAAGGTAATGACTATACCGCACAAAAAGACAGTAGACAGGGAATTAGGCTGGTAACATGGGTAGATGGATAATCTATGTCAAATTCCATCCGATACAACTTTTTACTGTCCATATCCAGGACCAACACGCCATCTGTTCGATATACTAAATAGTACTCTAAAAGTTGTCTCCTGTTTTCAGGGGAGGCTGGCCTTTGGGCCACATCCCCTGTTTTTACGTCAACCACAAATACTTCCTTACCCTTTTGTACTATCAGATCAGCCTGTATATGGCTCCTATTAGCCTTACCATTAACCTTAGTTATTATTGGTACCCGTTCCTGCACAGCCAACACGGAGTACCCCTCTGATTCTAAAAATTTTCTAGCAGCCGCCTCCGCCTTACCTGCCTTTAGGACTCTACGTCGTGCAGAATGGGACCGCCACATTTTAATGCTATTATAGAGCAAAAATGCTCCAATGATAATGCCAATAATTAAAATGTCAATTGGCAGCATTTTTATCAACCCCCTGTCTTTAAGCTAGACAGGGCTCTTAAACCAAACTGCTGTGGGCTCTGGCTACTATGTCATTAACCTCCAACTGCACCTCCACTGGTGGATGACCTTTTAAAAAGTAAAGTAGGTATTCTATATTACCCTCTGGTCCCCTGACCGGTGAAAACTCCAAGCCACCAACCTGCCAGCCAAGTTCCCCTGTCAATGAAATTATTTTATTTATTACCTCTAAATGCACCTCCGGGTCCCTAACCACACCCTTTTTGCCAACCCGATCCCTGCCTGCCTCGAACTGGGGCTTAATCAGGGCCACTCCCTCAGCAACTGGGGCAGTTAGTAGTTCTACCCTGGGTAGTACCAAGGAAAGAGAAATAAACGAAACATCAATGGTTGCAAAATCTGGTCGTTCAGCTAATACCTCCGGTTCCAAATGTCTGATGTTAGTTCGCTCCATGGAAACAACCCTGGAATCAGACCTAAGCTTCCAGGCCAGCTGACCGTAGCCCACATCCACGGCATAAACCAATCTGGCTCCCCTCTGCAGGGCACAGTCGGTAAAACCACCGGTGGAGGCCCCAATGTCAATGACAACCCGATTTTCTAGTTCAATATTAAAAGCCTCCATGGCCTTGGCAAGCTTTAATCCCCCTCACTTACAAAGGGTATGGGATTGCCCTGAACCTCTAGCTTGACCTCCGGTTTAACTTGATAACCAGGCTTATCCACCCTTTGCCCATCAACAAAAACAAGCCCGGCCATCACCGCGCACGGGCCTTCTCCCGGCTGGGGAAAAATCCATGGCTAACCAACATAGTATCTAAACGCTCTTTTAAAGAAGCCAATTACTGTCACGCCCTCCAGTGTACTTGTAATATTATATCAGTTTTGGTAGAAAGTTAAAAGTACTGGGCTTAAAGGGTAAAATTGTCCCTGACTTTTTACCGGCTTGCAGTCCCTCAGATTTTGGGGAAGCTTAATGGAAAAAGAAAAGGTCCTAGAACAATAGGTTAATTTATTGTCACAGGACCTTTTTTGTGCTCATTTAAGCTTTTTACCGGCTACTGCTTTGAAAAATTTGTTTACTTTAGTACCCTGGGACCTTTGCCGGGTCATTACTGTTTCAACTATTCCATCCGCCGTGAGGCATAATTAGCCCTTAGGATGTCTTGTTTACCATGTTCTATAAAGCGATCAGGTAAGCCAATACACTTGATGGCTACGTCATTGATACCCTCTGACTCTAGTAATTCAATGACGGCACTGCCGAACCCTCCCATGAGAACGTGCTCTTCAATGGTAACTATATTTTTTATCACCTTAGCATATTTAATAATAAGTTCCTGATCCAGTGGCTTTATAAAGCGGGCGTTGATAACAGTTGCCCGAACTCCTTTGGCATGAAGAATTTCAGCCGCCTGAATAGCTTCAGGAACCATATTACCAAGGGCCAGGAGAACTATATCATTACCTTCCCTCAGTACCTCGGCCTTTCCAATAGGTAGCTTTTCTAGTTTTTCATCCAGACTGACCCCTTCCCCGGCACCCSGGGATATCTAACAGCTGCCGGTCCGCCATGGTGAACGGCTGTATTAAGCATGTGTTGAAGTTCATTTTCATCCTTTGGCGTCATGATAACCAGATTGGGAATATTCCGCAGCATGGAAATATCAAAAACACCGTGATGGGTAGGACCATCATCGCCCACCAAACCGGCCCGGTCCATGGCAATGGTCACAGGTAGATTTTGTAAACATACATCGTGCAGCACTTGGTCATAGGCCTCTGCATAAAGGTTGAGTAGATGGCGGTTACAGGCTTATAGCCTGAAGCAGCCATTCCAGCCGCCATGGTAATGGCATGCTGTTCTGCGATCCCCACATCAAAATACCGCTCAGGGAATTCCTTGGCAAAGGGATTTAGGCCGGTGCCCGCAGGCATAGCGGCGGTAATTCCTATAATTGTCTGGTCATCCTTGGCTAGTTTTACTAGGGTTTGGCCAAATATCTCAGTATAGCTTGGAGCCCCGGCAGATTTCTTCAGGGTCCCAGTGCTAACCTCAAAGGGGCCAACCCCATGAAAACGATCGGGGTTCTTTTCCGCCGGCCCATAGCCCCTGCCYTTTGGGTAAGCAAGTGAACCAGTACCGGGCCACCGCAGGCCTTGGCCTGCTGCAGCATGGTGGAAACCCCCTTAATATCATGACCGTCCACGGGACCTAGATATGTAAAGCCTAGCTCTTCAAAGAACATCCCCGGCACAACCAAGTACTTCAGGCTATCCTTTAAACGGTCAACCACCTTTAGGAGCTTCTTACCGTGGGGAAGTTTTTGCAGCAGTTCAGAAATTTCATCCTTACTTCTGCTATACTTTGGATCTGTTCTTAGACGGCTCAGGTATCCTGATAACGCACCCACATTAGGTGCTATTGACATTTCATTATCATTTAATATCACAATCAAATCTTTTTGTAAATGACCTGCGTGGTTAAGGGCCTCAAAGGCCATGCCTCCGGTCATGGACCCATCACCAATAACTGCTACCACGGAATATTTATCGCCTTTTAAATCTCTGGCTAGAGCCATACCAAGGGCAGCAGATATGGATGTGCTGCTGTGCCCTGCCCCAAAGGCATCGTGAATGCTTTCCTCCGGCTTGGGGAATCCGCTGATACCCCCAAATTGACGAAGGGTATCAAATTGGCCATGACGTCCCGTGAGAAGCTTGTGAACATAGCTCTGGTGACCTACATCCCAAATAATACGATCCACCGATGAATTGAACACCTTGTGTAGAGCAATGGTGAGCTCCACAACACCAAGATTAGGGGCCAGGTGTCCTCCCGTTACGGCTACAGTATTTACTATGGTCTCCCGTATTTCCGCGGCCAAAGTTGTCAGTTCCTTGTGGCTTAAGCTTTGTAAATCCTGGGGACTATAAATTTTTTTCAGTAATGAGGTCAAACTTGTCCACCCTCTTCGTTAATTCTTGGGTTTGGCTTTACCCACCAGGCTTCTCCCGGTTAAATTTTCCCATTGAGCTAAAAACTTTCCTACCAAAAATATTACATCATTTGCCCTCTTCAAGGCTAGTGTTTTTCCTAAAGCTTTACCAGAAACAGTTAGGGAGGCAATAATTGCTGTCATAGTAATGTTAGCCACCAAAGTGTCTATATTGGGATGATTATTAATAATTCTAACCACAATTGAGATTCCTAAAGCACCGCTAACTGTTCCGATGATATCACCTATGACATCGTTGCATATATTGGCCACCTTATCGGCGTTACGCAGCAAAAAAACACCTTCCTTAGCCCCGCGTACACGTTTGGCCGCTTTGGCATGAAAAGGTGCCTCCTGGGCAGCGGTAGCAGCAGTACCGATAATATCAGACAGGATACCTATAAGTATAAGAAATAATAATCCTGCCAAGGCTATAGCTATACTTTGCACAATGCGGGCCATGGTTTCAGATAGCAGGGCAAATAGCACCGCTAGGGCAAAGGAGCCGAAAAATACGAACAGCAAATACTTTGTGGAAAGCTGAGCTTTATTATTATTTCCCAAAAATCCACCTCATGTGAATTATGTATTAATTTTGATAAGTGACAGCAGGTCAGGTAAATGTTGTGGCTTAGGTCTAGCAGGTTTTCCCATAACGGTACCGTCTGTCGCCAAAACGGCGGTTTCCCTTTAAACCTTATCTGAGGCGTTACCGCTCTCAGGGCTAGATTACCACTTAGTCCACACTTTAATCCCTGACCTGCCCCAGCAGGAAGCTGGACAGCCTAGGAGTTTTCCTCGACAGCATTGATCTTTCTTAGACTCTGTTGCAGCAAGAGTTTCATCCCACAACTAAGGATTACGGGCCCGTATTCCCTAGTCGTACCAGAGGAATCCACCAATGCCACTTCAAGTCAGGCTACACTGCACGCAGCTTCCTACCACATGCAGGTTAACAGCCAAGCCATAGTTCGCCGTTTCCGACTCCCCACGCACTTGGTCTCCACGGGGACGGGGTCGATGCCCACATGCCATTGCAGGTCGCCCCTTCCCCTTAACTCCCAGTACCAGCCCCCAACTGGGCGTCAAAAGCCAGCACCAGGAACTTCATCGATGTGCCCTTGACGGATTTTTAGGCCCGCCTTCAGAAAGGTAATACTGACTAGAATACTGCATCACTTATCATTAAGTAATGACCTTTTTTAAACGTTTTGCACGATATGAATTATAGCACGATAAAACTCTAGACTACAAATACGCTAACGAACCAAACCAGACAGGCCGAACTCATGGCAGTTGATTTTAAACACTGTATCTCCTTTAATCGAATCGGATTTAACTCTGGCTCGCTCTTAATGATCCCTATGAATAATAAAATGCATAATCGATCTTAAAAATTCCCCTTTTGAACCAAAATTTTTAAAGCCTCATTTGCTTCAGCAGCAGCTGAAAATGCCATTTCTCTGGCCTTCTCCAGCCCATAAACTGAAGGATAAGTGGATTTTTGATTTTTTATATCGCTGCCCACGGGCTTACCGATTATTGTTTCATCACCTTCGATGTCCAGTAAATCATCCTTTATTTGGAAGGCCAGACCCATTTGACTGGCATAAACCGTCAAAGCCTCTAATTGTTCATGAGAAGCATTACTAATAATAGCACCGGATCTTACAGCCGCCTTAAACAAGGCTCCTGTTTTATGACGGTGAATGTATTCTAAAACCTTTCCATCAATGGACTTGTTTTCCGATAGGGTATCAACCACCTGCCACCAATTAGCCCACAGGAGCCAGAGGCCCTGGCAATTTCTAGTGTTACTCTATTTGCTAACTCAGGAGCCACCGTTTCCCCGGCTTTAGCAGTTAACTCAAAGGCCAGGGTGAGCAGGGCATCTCCCACCAGAATAGCCATGGCTTCTCCGTAAACCTTATGGCTGGTTGGCCTGCCCCTGCGAAAATCATCATTATCCATGGCGGGCAAATCGTCATGAACTAAAGAATAGGTATGTATTAGTTCCAGGGCACATGCCACCGGCATAGCCCTCTCTGCACTGCCGCCAACTGCCTCAGCCGCAGCCAGTGCCAATACAGGACGAAGCCTTTTACCGCCGGCAAAGATGCTGTAGCGCATGGCTCATGAATTAATTGTGGGTAAGCCTCGGACGAGGGAAGATACTTGTCCAATGCCTCGTCAACCAACCGGGATCGTTCTTGTAAGTCAATAAGAAAGGACACTACCTTTCGCCTCCTGACAGTGTAGGGGGAGCCTCAGTCAATTCTCCGTCCGCCATAAGGAGACTGATTTTATGCTCAGCCTTCTCCAAACACTGGTTACAATATTTAGATAAGTTAATTCCTTCGGCAAACAGCTCTAAGGCTTGGTCTAAGGGCAATTGACTGATTCCATATCCCTGACAACCTCCTCAAGCCTCATAATCGCCTGTTCGAAGGACATTGTTTCTAAAGTCATCACTCATCCCCCCTGTATTAATTCATTCTGGACCTTACCCTTTCAAGAGTAAGCTTGCATAATTCTTCAGCTTTCAGGGCCAAATTCTCCCTTTCTGCCACAAATTCATAAACAAGTTTTTTATCCCTTATATAGCAGATTAGCATCCACCATTATTAAGGCACCCTTTAATGAAGCTTCCAATAGGTTGGCACCAACCCCTACATCACTGATGGCCAGCTTACTGCCAATGACTGCCAACTCAGCAGCCGATTGTAGATTAGCCAGGCTAATACGGGCCATTTCCAGGGGAATACCCGCAGATAATAGGGCTGCCTGCTGCTTTTTTTCTTCCCTTAAATCAACCTGTTCAGGAGTCTCCCTTGGTAAGGACAAGGCATCCATAAAGCCATTAAAGGCATCCATATCCTTCTGGGCCAAGGATTTTAGAGCTTCGATATTTGATTCAATTGAAGCTATTAAAATCTCAATTTCTTGGCGGACATCCTGGTATTTATTATTTCCTGCAGTAATTTTAGCCACCATCATAAGCATGCCTGAGCCAAGGCATCCGGTCATGGCAGATACTCCGCCGCCACCTGGTTCCGGGGAAGTGGAACAGGCCCGATCAAATAATTCATCCACCGACCATTTAAGATATTTATGCATTGTTCAAATCACTCTCCCATTGCCTGGCTTGTTCCTGGAGATGTACTCCCTTAACCAGGTTCTTAAGCATCAAAACAGTAGTCAGGCTCCCCACTCCGCCTGGAACTGGGGTAATGGCTCCGGCCACTTCTTTGACCTGATCAAAATCTACATCCCCTGTAATTTGCCCGTCTATTTCACTAATGCCGGCATCCACCACCACCGCTCCAGGCTTAACCATATCGGCGGTTATAAGTCCTGGCGAACCCACTGCACACACAAGGATATCAGCCTGTCTGGTCAATCCTTGCAAATCGACGGTCTTGGTGTGACAAACAGATACAGTTGCATTTTCAGCCAAGGCCATAAATACCAGAGGTTTCCCTACAGTTTCTCCCCTACCAACGATAACCATGTGTTTACCTGTTAACGAAATGCCCGATCGTTTCATTATTTCAAGACAGCTAAGGGGAGTGGCAGGTTGGATACACATGCCGCCGCTAATCAGGTGTCCACGGTTAAAGGGGTGTAAACCGTCCACATCCTTTAGGGGAGAAACTGTTTCCATGACCCTTTGCTTGCTCACATGGCTGGTAAAGGCATCATTATGAGTATCCCATGTACCCTATTGTCTGCATTAAGGTCCTCAATTTTAAGCTTAATTTCAAGTTCAGAGGCAGCAGCCTCCAGGTGGTGCAATTCAAAGGAAACTCCGGCTGTACCGCTTACCTTTTCAAGAAATTTTGCATAGGCAACCGAGGCTGGGTCATCTCCAGTCAGCAAGACAGCTAATTTGGGATTGACACCCTTATTTTTTAATACCTCAATCTCCTGCTTTAGTTCCTCTTTCAGCAAAGCTGCAACCTTTTTCCATCAAGTATTTGTGCCATTAAGCTTCTTCCTTTCCTTCAACGGTGCAATGAAGTGATCCTTTATTTAGTTTAACCGATACCAGGTCTCCTTTAATAATATCCTCCATATCAGTGATAATCTGTCCATCGGGGGTGGTACAGATACTATAACCCCTGGCCAGTGTAGAAAGGGGGCTTAATATATCAAGCTTCCCTGCCAGGGTGGCTAAGATCGTCCCTTTATCTGCCAACATGAGCTTGCCGACTCGATGTAGGGCGGCAGTAAGCATGTCCACTGTCTGCTGCCGGTTCCCGGTGATTAAATAGGGTCTTTGAAGTGCCTGGCTGTTAGCACATACCTTCAGCCTATGTCGACAACGTTCAAGCTTATTGCCTACTCCCTTTTCCAATCTTTGATCCAGGGAAGTTAAATAACGGTGCATCTCTCTACGGTCGGGCACCACCAACTCGGCAGCTGCCGAAGGGTTGGTGCTCGCAAGTCTGCCACCATATCTGCAATGGTAAAGTCTGTCTCATGACCAACGGCAGAAACAACAGGAATCTCAGATTCAGCTATGGCCAAGGCCACCTCTTCGGTATTAAAGGCCCATAGCTCTTCCAAGGAGCCACCCCCTCGTCCAACGACAAGGACGTCTATCCTGCCAAGGCTGTTCATTTGCCTGATAGCCCTTGCAATATCTGACGGAGCAGCCTCCCCCTGTACTAACACTGGAGCCAAAATAATCTCTAAATTAGGCCACCTGCGCCTCACAATATTTAGCATATCCTGCACTGCAGCACCAGTGGGGGAGGTAACGATCCCCAACACCTTGGGATAAGGAGGTAAAGGTCGTTTACGTCCCTGGTCAAACAAGCCCTGGGCCGCCAGCTTCTGTTTCATTTGCTCAAAGGCTATGTAAAGGGCTCCAATGCCCTCTGGCTCCATCTCTTCGGCGTAGAGCTGGTAAGTGCCATCTCGCTCGTAAAGGGATATATACCCCCGGACAATTACCGACATCCCATTCTCAGGTCTAAACATAAGACGCCTGCCCCTGGAACGAAACATTACCGTCTTAAGACAAGCTTCTTTATCCTTTAGTGTTAAATAAATATGCCCGGAGCTGTGTAGCTTTAAATTAGATATTTCCCCCTTCACCCACAGGCCAGCCAGCAGATGATCCGACTCCAGCATCTCCTTTATATACCTAGTTAAATCTGACACCGACAAAACAGGCACCTTCATCATTCCTCCAAGAGTCTAATCTCACCCATGTCAATGGGACGGTTCCTGTCAATGGGACGGTTCCAGTGACAGGACTTAGATTAGTTTGTGATCATTGTCAGTGGAACCGTCCCAGTGACACCCACCAGTGACACCAGTGACAGTGACAACCATTGAGCCGGCCCTAGACCCACTAACTTAAAATGTACCGCCCCTATAAGGTGACGGTACATTTTGATAGTACAATACTATTTTACTGTTTCTTGGGTCCCTTAGCAATGAGATATTCGTGTATACTCTTGGCTGCAGCACGGCCGGCGCCCATGGCCTTAATTACTGTGGCGGCTCCGGTTACAACGTCGCCTCCGGCGTATACACCTTCCTTGGAGGTTTTACCGGCTTCATCGGCAACGATATTGCCTCGTTTATTAGTTTCTAGATCCGGGGTGGTCTTGGTCAGCAGAGGGTTAGTCCCTGACCGATGGCCACTACCACTACATCCAGGGGCAGTATAAAGGTAGAGTCAGGAATGGGCACCGGCTTGCGGCGTCCCGAGCATCGGGCTCGCCCAGCTCCATTTTAATGCATTCCAGTCCGGTTAGCCAGCCTTCCTCATTACCAATATATCTGGTGGGATTGGTCAGGAACAGGAATTTAACTCCCTCTTCCTCAGCATGCTCGACCTCTTCCAAACGGGCAGGCAATTCGGCCCGGGAGCGGCGGTAAACAATATATACTTCCTCCGCACCCAGTCGGAGAGCTGTACGGGCAGCGTCCATGGCCACGTTACCGCCGCCTAGAACTGCTACCTTTTTACCTACTTTAATGGGTGTGTCGCACTGGGGGAAGCAGTAGGCCTTCATTAAATTTGAGCGGGTTAGAAACTCATTGGCAGAATAAACACCATTGAAGTTTTCCCCCTGCAGATTCATAAAGTAGGGGGTACCGGCCCCTGTTCCCAGGAAGGCTGCATCAAAGCCCTCTTCGGTCAGCAGTTCATCGAGGGAGGCAATTTGACCAATGATGGCATTGGTCTCGATGGTGACTCCCATCTTTTTCAGGTTTTGGATTTCTGTCTGAACAATTTTCTTAGGCAGACGGAATTCAGGAATACCGTACATTAACACACCACCGGGGGTATGCAGGGCTTCAAACATGGTCACGCTGTGTCCTTGGCGGGCCAAATCCGCCGCACAGGCCAGACCGGCAGGTCCCGAGCCAACAATGGCCACCTTATAGCCTGTGGACTCAACAGCCTCAACCTGGGCCTCTTTATCTATAATATAGTCACCAACAAAACGCTCCAAGCGTCCAATGGCTACCGGCTCGTTCTTTTTACCAACAATGCAGAACTTCTCACACTGGTGCTCCTGGGGACAAACCCGGCCGCAAACAGCGGGTAATGCGTTTGTGCGCTTGATTACCTTAGCTGCATCATCAAAGTTTCCTTCCCTTACATGGGCAATAAACTCAGGAATATCTACACTAACAGGGCAACCTTCCTTACAAAAGGGTTTTTTACAGTTTAGGCAGCGCTCTGCCTCGGCCATAGCTGTTTCTTTACTGTAGCCCAGGGCCACCTCATCAAAGTTTTTGGCCCTAACCTTTGGGTCCTGATGGGGCATAGGATTTTTATTAGGAATAATCTTTTTAGCCATGGCACTTACCTCCTCCACCGCAGCCACAGCTTTCCTTAGTTAAGGCGTGCTGTTCTTCTGACTTATATTTACGAGAGCGCATTAATTGCTCTTCAAAATCAACCTGATGTCCGTCAAATTCCGGACCATCCACACAAACAAATCTGGTTTCTCCGCCAACTGTTACCCTACAGGCTCCACACATGCCGGTACCGTCCACCATGATGGAGTTGAGGCTTACCATTGTCTTAATTTCATACTCTTTGGTCACATTCACCACAGCCTCATCATAGGCAGGGGGCCAATGGCCATAACCAAAGCAGGCTTGCCCTGGGCCTCAATATACTCACGCAGCACATCGGTCACAAAGCCTTTTCTTACATAGGACCCGTCATCGGTGGTAACCAGCAGCTCGCTGCTGGCCGCTTTCATCTTTTCTTCCCAGAAGATAAGCTCCTTATTGCGGGCGCCATAATGCTTACTACCTGGTTACCTGCATCCTTCATTTCCCTGGCAATTGGAAATACCGGAGCCACGCCAACACCACCGGCCACCATAACCACTGTGCCAAACTTGTCCACGTGGGAGGGGACTCCCAGGGGACCTACAAAATCAAGCACAGAATCACCTTCATTGAGGCGGCCAAGTTTTTGGTTGAATAGCCAGCTTCCGCAAAAACTATAGTAATAGTACCGGCTTCCCTATTAAAATCCGCTATGGTAAGGGGGATTCTTTCACCCTGTTCGTCAATTCTAACAATAATAAACTGTCCTGCCTGAGCCTTTTTGGCCACCCTAGGGGCCAGGATTTCATACTCATGGATGGCAGGGGCAAGGGTCTTCTTAGAAACAATCTTATACATGCTCTTTCCCCTCTCCGGTTATGTTTTTAAAATATCTTTTTATCAGTGAGAAAGTTAATAAATTTTATAAGTCTCGGTTAGCCAAATTCTGCCCTTTAGCTTCCAAAATCTTTCCCAGGATGCCATTGACAAATTTGCCCGAATCTGGACCACCAAAGATTTTGGCCAATTCGACTGCCTCATTCACTGACACGTTATCAGGAATATCAGCTCTAAACATTATCTCAAAGAGAGCTAGCCGCATGATGTTGCGATCAACATTGGCCATACGGTTAAGCTGCCACTCTTTACTTACCCTGCTTATTGCTTGGTCGATTTCTTCTATATGCTCCAGGGCACCTGTGACTAATTGTCTTGCAAACTCAATTTCCTGGGAACCAGCTCCGAACTCCTCCGCGGTATTGGTTAACGCAAATTCAGGCTCATTTTTTCCCATGTCTATTTGAAATAATACCTGCAGTGCAGTTTCTCTGGCCTGCCTTCTACCCAAGCTAGGACCTCCTCAATGTCACAATTCTTATGCACCTAGTTTAACCCGGTAATATAAATTATTTACATTTTCTCATCACCAGCGGTCCCGAAAAMGCCTGGAAAGGGTTTCCCGAAAGTCATAATGCTCGTCTACTCCCTTGCCAATTATGTAACCTCCAACAACACATAGGGCTACAAAAACAGCCTTGAAGAAGCCATAACTGATGGCAAACCATCCGAAAAATAAGCCAAGGGCTACACCCAGGGCCTTACCCCGGTGTTTTTCCAATATTTCCTTAATAAATTCATACAGCATAATTTACACCACTCTTCATGCGGGGCTACTCCACCCTTGGGCGGGTGCTGGATATGTTTTCAACATATATTTTTATAGTTGTCACAGTAATACCTGTTGTCTCTGCAAGATACTCCTGAACCCGGTGCTGTATTTCTCTACTGACTTCCGGGATACTAATATCAGGAGCAACTACAGCCTTGATGTGCAGCCCAATACCGCCGGTTGACTGTATTACACGGGGCTTAACATCCTTAACCCCATGAACTTGGTAGACAACCTTCTTCACCAGGTTTTCTATGGCTTGCAGAGAAATTTTCACCTGCCCCAGCATGTAGTCATGCACCACCGCCTTACCGGACTGCTGGCGGGTAACTGAAACCCACAGAAGCGTAGGCCAGAAAGGAATAGTACGCCCATAAATACCAGCAGCGAAATTTGCAGGTCCCGGGAATTTGGACTTTGCCACAGTAAATACAGGGGCTGTTGCCACCAACCAGAGACCACTACCAATAGGAGAGCACTAAATACCGTCATTAACAGGGTGTATAAAAATAACAGCCCTCGATCAAAGGGACTCACCAGCTATCCCTCCCTACTATTATACTATAATAAGTGTAAGATATAAATATAAAATGCGGAACTAACAAATTGTTAGTTCCGTATTTTTTAACACTTTAGAGTTATACATTCTTGCCCAATCTTTAATCCGAACTGCCTGACCCTGGCAAGAACAAGGCTTAAAGTATTCAAAGGCGGGCACAAAGGGAACTAACTTAATGCACGCCTTTTCGCTAAAAATATTTGAATTAATATTTACCTAACCCTTTGGCCTGCGGGATCTTCTTCCTTATTTTCACTGCTAGCGAAGGTTACTCCCTGCACATGGACATTAACTTCAACCACCGAAAGACCGGTCATGCCTTCTATGGCCCGCTTTACGTTAAGCTGAATCTGGGAGGCAACGTCAGGAATACGAACACCATATTCTACAATAATAAATAGGTCAACAGCAGCTTCCTTTTCGCCAACCTCTACCTTGACGCCTTTGGAAAGATTCTTCCGGCCCAGCATCTCGGCAATTCCACCGCCAAGTCCTCCACTCATCCCGGCTACGCCAGGTACTTCAGTTGCGGCCATGCCGGCAATTACACCAACCACATCATCAGCTATGCGAATTCCGCCCATGCCGTCCTGAGGCTCATTACAACAATATCTCTTTTATTTTCTGCCATGATACACCTCCAAAATTAACCAGTTACCTTACATGTGCATTATAACACACCTAATTTAATTCGGGCAACTTGGCTTATTGGTCAGGCAATATTCTCCGCTGGATAAAGTTTGTATATACTTCTCCCCGGCGGAAAAAGGCGTTGTTTAATACCTTTTGATGGAAGGGGATGGTTGTGGGCACCCCTTCAATAATAAATTCATTCAGGGCCCGCTGCATTCTGCGGATGGCCTCATCCCTATCTCTACCCCAAACAATAAGCTTGCCTATCATGGAATCGTAGAAGGGAGGAATCTTATATCCAGTAAAGGCTGCACTGTCTACCCTTACGCCCAAACCGCCTGGAGAATGGTAAACCTCAATGGTTCCAGGGTGAGGCATAAAATTCTTGTCGGGATCCTCCGCGTTGATGCGGCACTCAATGGCCCAGCCATCAATACGAATATCACTTTGTCCGTAACCCAGGGGTTCGCCAGCGGCAATTCTTATTTGTTCCTTGATCAGATCAATGCCTGTAATTAGTTCGGTTACAGGGTGCTCAACCTGAATACGGGTGTTCATTTCAATAAAATAAAATTTATTATGCTTGTCTAATAAAACTCAACGGTACCTGCATTGTAATAATTTACTGCCTTTGAAGCCTTTATGGCTGTTTCACCCATTTTTTTCCTAAGAGATGGTGTCAGGGCTGCAGAAGGAGCCTCTTCAATAACCTTTTGGTTCCGGCGCTGCACCGAGCAGTCCCTTTCGCCCAGGTATACGATATTACCTTCCTTATCTCCTAAAACCTGAATCTCAATATGTCTGGCTGCTCCACATATTTTTCTAGATAGACATCCCCGTTGCCAAAGGCTGCCTGAGCCTCATTCTTAGCGGTATTGAGGGCCTTTAGCAAATCCTCCTCACTGTGGGCCACCCTCATACCCCTACCGCCACCACCGGCAGAAGCCTTAATTAATATGGGATAGCCAATTCCCTTGGCCACCTCCAGGGCTTCCTCAGGGGTCTTGATGGCACCCTCGGAGCCTGGAACCACCGGCACACCGGCCTGAATCATGGTGCTGCGGGCCAGGGCCTTGTTGCCCATATATTCAATGGCATGGGTGGAGGGTCCGATGAAGGTAATGCCGCAGTCCTCACAAATTTCAGCAAAATTGGCATTCTCGGCCAGAAAGCCGTAGCCCGGATGAATGGCTTCTGCCCCGGAAACCTCGGCCGCACTGATAATATTAGTAATATTTAGGTAGCTCTTATTGGAGGGAGCCGGGCCAATACAATAGGCCTCGTCGGCTAGACGAACTGGCAGGGTGTCCCTGTCTGCCTCTGAATATACAATAACAGTCTTGATATTTAGCTCCTGGCAGGCCCGAATAATCCTGAGAGCTATCTCTCCCCGGTTAGCTATTAGTATCTTCTTAAACATGACCTCTCCTTACTTCTTCCTAATAAGAAATAATTTCTGCCCATACTCAACAGGCTGGCCGTTTTCTGCTAATATTTCAACAACTTCGCCGGTAATTTCAGCTTCTATTTCGTTCATAAGCTTCATAGCTTCAATTATACACAGGGCTTGACCCACCTTTACAGTATCACCTATCTTCACAAAGGGATCCGCGTCCGGTGCAGGGGCCTGATAGAAAGTCCCCACCATGGGTGCAGTTACGGGAATTAAATCACTGTCTGGGGCAGCAACCGATGCAGAAGCCGCAGGTGTTTCCACCTTAGCAGGTGCAGCCTGGGGAGCCTCAGCCGCTACTGTTGAAGCAGGGGCAGAGGTAACAGTAGCCGACACCTTGCCACCTTTACGAATGGATACCTTGACACCATCGCTTTCTAAATCTATCTCAGTAATGTCTGTCTGGTCTAATACCTTAATTAGTTCTCTTAATTCATTTAGGTTCACGTTCTTGGCCTCCTTGGTCCTCTTGGTCACATTGGCATCTGCAGGCGCACCGGGCTTAACCGAGGCATCCTTACGGTGGGGTCCAGTTTCTCCACGCTTACGGGCTTCAAAGAATTTCCTGGCCACCTGGGGGAACATAGCATAGGACAGCACATCCTCCTGACTTATGGCAACCCCTTTTATTTCATCCCTTAGTTTATCCAATTTTGGCTCCAGCAAATCAGCGGGGCGACAGGTGATCATTTCTTTGTCGCCTAGCACCTTACGGCTGATTGATGGATCAATGGTGGCAGGGGGTTGGCCGTAGTAGCCCTGCACATAAAGTTTAACCTCTCCAGGGATTAGCTTGTAGCGTTGGCCTGTTAATACATTTAGCACTGCCTGGGTGCCAACTATTTGGCTGGTGGGAGTCACTAAGGCGGGTAGCCAAGTTCCTCTCTCACCTTGGGAATTTCCTCTAAAACTTCGTCCAGTCTGTCCAGAGCCTTCTGCTCTTCCAACTGGGATACCAGGTTAGAGATCATCCCACCGGGAACCTGGTGTTCAAAAACACGCATGTCACTGATGCGGGTTACTCCCCTCTGTTGGCCCAGCTCCCTACGCAGGTCTTCAAAATATTGGGCACTTCAAAAAGGGATTTCAGGCTGAGGCCGGTATCATAGGGAGTACCTTGAGGGCCCGTACCACAGTTTCTACCGGTGGCTGAGATGCACCAAAGGCCATGGGCACCGACGCTGTGTCTACAACATCCACACCCGCTTCAGCAGCCTTCAGATATGCCCCTACCGCCATCCCGCCTATGTAATGGCAGTGCAGTTGAATGGGTATATTTAAATGTGCTTTAAGAAGCTTAACTAGATCGTAAGACTTAAAGGGAGCCAGCAAGCCAGCCATATCCTTAATACATATAGAGTCAGCACCTAAATCCTCCAGGCGCAGAGCTGTTTCCAAATAGTGCTCAGTTGTATGAACCGGGCTAACTGTATATACAACTGTGGCCTGTACATGGGCTCCGGCCTTTTTAGTAACTTGCATAGCCTTTTCCATATTACGGATATCGTTAAGGGCGTCAAAAATCCTGATGATATCCATACCATTTTCCACTACCTTATTAATAAAGGCTTCTAATATATCGTCAGGGTAATGGGAATAACCTAACAGGGACTGCCCCCTCAATAACATCTGCAGGGGGGTAGTCTTAACATGTTTCCTTATTAACCGCAACCTCTCCCAGGGATCCTCATTAAGAAAGCGCAGGCAAACATCAAAGGTGGCCCCGCCCCAGACCTCCAAAGAGTGGTAACCCATTTGATCCAGCCTCTCAGCAATGGGCAGCATATCCTCGGTGGCCATACGGGTGGCCCACAAGCTCTGATGACCATCACGAAGGGTGGTATCGGTGATTTTTAAACGGTGACTCATGAATGTCCTCCTCCCCCGATATAAAACAACAGAAAACTCAGGTTATTATTAAACCAAACAACCTGAGCGGGTCCGTCAGTTGCCATAAAAAGAATGAATAAAGATTTTTATTGGTACAATGTAAATTATATAGAAGGAGTCAGGATTTGGCTACAAAGCTAATGCAAGTATACAATATTCTATACTGCTATACAAAAAGCCTGCTGCCAATTACTTTATTTAAACAAGTCTTTTCTCTCAGCTCTTAGGAATAATGACAATATTTTGCTGCCCTACACCTGTACTACGAGAAACCATATCGGTAATCTTGATGGCATCCTCCTGGTTTAGGGCATTGGACTGGATAACTGCCGTAACTGTTTTTCCCTCCAGAAAAACCACAGCATCTCGGAATCCTTTAGCCCGAATGAGACTTTCTACTTCTAACTCTTTCTGTAGATTATTACTGATAACATACATCTGTTCCTGGGCCTTCTTTATATTATCTGCATCTGAATTTGTATTATTTATTATTTCCCTAAGTAGTTGTATCTGGTGACCCCTGCTTCTCTCCCTTTCCAGCCGATACTCCACAAAATAGTCACTATCATCGGCCACAGGCTGTTTTAAAGTGCTTTCACCTTCATTCTCTTCCTTCTGCACCTTCACAGCATTACCGGGAGGAATTACATCGGGTTTTATAATAATATTGCCGGTATCCTTTACCTCTCCCTCAATAACACTACCTTCTTCAGAGATCCTTGAGTTTACCAGGCTGCCTCGTTCTTTAAATCAGCAAATCCTCCCCGCCAACCCACTACCAGAAGAGTTATACCCATAACGGTTAATAGTCCAAGAAAAATAAACCGCTTTGGCATACTATTCACCACCCTTTCTCGGCATCACAATAACCTTGTGTGGTTCGATTCCCAGAGCAACCTGGGTAGCCCTAAATAATTCAGCCTTGACCCGGGGGTTGGCAGCTCCCTCTGCAACAACCAGGACGCCAGCTACTGAAGGTGCTATCTCCCTACTCAGTACAGGTATCTGCT
Organism: Desulforamulus aquiferis; assembly: GCA_004143605.1. GTDB lineage: Bacteria > Bacillota > Desulfotomaculia > Desulfotomaculales > Desulfotomaculaceae > Desulfotomaculum > Desulfotomaculum aquiferis. Next base: position 36,732 of record AWVY01000032.1, on the reverse strand, counting down.
CTCCGCTCCTATTAACCAGCACCAACTGGCCGGTATCCGTATCCTCGGTCAGGGTTCTGGTTCCCCCTGCTTGGTCCTTTTCTAGGGTAGTCTTCTTACCTGTGCTGGTATTCACCGCATATTGGGTCTCGGTGGAGGTGTCCAGGCGAACGGTCACCTTCACGTTTCCAGCACCTTCTACCTGCTGCAGCATTTCACATAGTTTATTGGCCATGTGCTCTTCCTCCACTGCATGGCAGTCTTCTGGGTTGGTTTTTGATTCTGGGCAGGTGCTGCAACGTTTTCCTGAACTGACGGAGGGGCCACATCACTGGAGGGCTTGCTGTCACCCCAACTGCCCCAGACAATGAGACCTACACCCACCACTAGTCCAACTGCCATTAATTTAATCCTCTTTAGCTGCTCTTTCTTGGGCCCGTCCCCTTCTCCCTCACCAGTTAATTTTTTAATCCAGCTCATTTTAATCCCTCCTTATTTGGCCTCCACTATCTTAACCTGATCCTCCGGAATGTTATAAAAGTTTGCCACCGTCCTGGCCAGTTCCCTGGCCTGGCTATCATTAATAGGGGTATACTTAGCCTTGTCCTCTCCCCCCCCGGAGCTGGCCCCCACTGTTATGTCCACTGGCTTGACCTTTGATATACTTGTTCCATCCTCCTGTTTATCAGGAGATATCTCTAAGACAATCTCGGTTAGTCTGCCTAGCTCTCGATCATTAGAATTACCTGCTGTTGTAATGGTTGCTCCGGTGACATTCAGGTCCTGCTGCAGTCTGGCCAAGGCCAGTACCTGTTTTTCCAATCCTTGTCGATACTCTTCCATGGCCTGCTGCCTCTTTGTCTCGGCCAGCCTTTGCCCCTGCTCCAGGATTCGTTCCAGGCCTGGTGTCCCTTCAGCATTGCCGGTCATGGCGGGCAAGTCAAACTTAAAATCCTTATTTACCATGCCAGCCCCAGCCTCAAGAACCACCACAATAACCATGAGTCCCATAACCATCTTTACATAGTCATGCATATTACTATTTGGCAGCAGCATTTCTATAAAAACTGCCAATACAATTATGACGACCAAAACCTGAACCAGTGCCTTGATACCATCCAAATGTATCATCACCCCTTCTTACCGCAGCATGGTCATCAAATCACCCATTCCCACCACAATGGTAATGGCAAAAAAGAACAAAAGTCCCACCGTGGCCACCGCCGCAAAAATACCTAAAAGGCTGTTGCCCAGCCCCGTTAGGCAATCGGCCATTTGCTTGTCCCCCACCGGTTGAATCAATGCCCCTGCCAGCTTGTACACAAAGGCTACCGCAAATATCTTTAGCATGGGCATGATGGTAAGCAAGAAGATGATTATCACACCCATAATGCCAACGGCATTTTTCATAAGTAATGAAGAACCTATGACCGCATCCAGGGCATCGGAAAACATGCCCCCCACCACAGGTATAAAGGCATCCGTGGCAAATTTAGCTGTTCTGATGGCAACCCCGTCAGCAACTGAGCCAGCCACCCCTTTAATGGCAAAGACTCCCAAAAAACCGTAGAGCACAGGCCCATAACCATCATGGCAGCTGTTTTCATTAAATCTGCCAGCCTGGATATTTGAAATTTCTCCGAAAGATAGCTTAATATATTTAGAATCGCCGCAAAAAAATTAAGGGAAATACTATCACCTTTATTACCGTCCCAATGGCACTGATGGAACCAAAGATTAGTGGATGGAAGATGGCTGTGGAAGCAACCCCTCCTATGGCAGCCAGCAGGGTTAAGAGTAGTGGCAGCAGGGCTTGCATGAAATGCACCATGTTGTCCACTGCCTCCCGGCCAATATTAACCGCCAGGGTAAAGCTGCCCACTGCCAGGGTAATCAAGGCCAGGTAACTTACCGCATAGGCCAGCTTTCCTGTGGTGCTCTTCTCAAAGGCAGCCATTAAATTTTGCAGTACTGCACAGATAACCGCCAACACCACCAATTTACCCAGTAGAGAAGCATTGGCCACAACCTCTTTAAACAGATACTTTAGGAGACCTGTAAAGATATCTGAAACCTGCCAGTTTAGATCCCCCTTTAAAAGGCTGACCACCATTTCCTTAAGATCCAGCCTGGGAATCGCTCCTTCTACCTCTGCGTTCAGGTTGTTTACAAACTCCTCCAATTTGCTAAGCTCCAGTTCAGCCAGTTGCTCCTCTGGACTTAGACCTTCATCGGCCTGTACAGAAACCGGGGACAGAAGTAAACATAAAATTAAGAGTATTAATATGCTTCTAGGCAACCTTCTCCCCACCTTATGGCACCAGTTTAATCAAGGTCTGCAGCACCGCCACAATAATCGGCACCGCCATGACTAGAACAATTACCTTGGCCGCAAATTCTATTTTAGAGGCCAGTGCCCCTTCACCGGCATCCCGGCAAATTTGGGAGCCAAAGTCAGCGATATAGCAATGCCCACTATTTTTAAAATGGTGCCCATGTATACCATACTCACATTGGCCTGACCGGCCAAATCCCTTAGCACATTAAAAACCGAAGTGATTTGGGGCATCATGGCAAAGAAAATCATAATACCCGCCGTAATGCTAAGCATCGTGGCCATGGGTGGTTTTTGAACGCGTAAGATTATTGCCAAAATACAAACCACCAGTCCCAGACCCACCACTTGTAAAATATCCATAGACGCCACCTCATTTGTGACAACAGTTAGTTAGAATAACCAAAAAAGTAGAGAACTTCCCCTCTCCTTCCTTAAAATAGCTTGAACACGGATTTAACTTGGTCAAAGAGGGTTCCCATCAGTTGTACCACCCAGAAAAGCACCACAGTCAAACCACCCAGGGTGGCCAAAATGGCATAATCATCCTTCTTGTACTCCTTAAGCAGGGTGCTTAATACAGCGGTCAAAAGGCCAACCCCGGCGATTTTAAAAATAAGGTCAATATTTCCCATTTCACTCTTCCCCTTTCCTAAATAAGGATCAGCACTAATGTCAGTCCGCCCAGGAAGCCAAGATAGTTATATACCTTGGTGTTTTTGATAGAAGCATCCTCAGCCTTGGTCTGTTCCAGCTTTAACTGTTCCTTGGCCAGCATCAGATGCTTAACTTGATCCTCCCGATCCGAGACCCCAAGGCTGTTTCCCAGTTCCAATAAAATAGAACGATCGATTCGGCTGAGGGCGGATTTGGGATAATACTCACTCAAAGCAATTTCCCAGGCTTCACGGGCGGTGATACCCCTCATGGTCATAAGTTCCTGGGCCGCCCGGTTAAATAACAGGGCCACTCTGGTATCACATCTCTCGGAGACACTGGCAAGGGCATCGGGCAGGGGGGTAGCTCCATAGGAGATCTCGGTCTCCAACAGCTGCAGGGCATTTTGCAGCGCTCTGATTTCCCCAGGCCTGCGACTATAAGCACTGGCCACGGTTAGGCCTATTAAGGTACAAGAAAATACCACTATAATTGCACCCAGTAGCTTTAACAAAGTCTCACCCCCAACGACCCCATGGTATGGCCGTCAATAATATCTTCCACCGTTCCAACACCCCGGGATCTTCCCAGCAACACAAAGCGTTGGACCGCCTTTATTTGAAATAGATACTGGAGGGCCGGTCGATCAGCCAGTTCCTCCAGGGAGGAGCCGTGAATGGTGGTCAGCACCTTTACACCCGCGTTAAAAACTTCCTCCAGGGCAGCCACATCCTCCTGCCGGCCAATTTCATCCGTCGCTATTATGTCCGGTCCCATTGAGCGCAACAGCATCATCATGCCGGCAGCCTTTGGACAAGCATCCAGCACATCAGCCCTTGGCCCCAGGTCCCTCTGGGGTATACCCCTAAAACAGCCGGCTATTTCTGATCGCTCGTCCACCACACCCACCGTTACTCCCTTAAAATTCAGCTCTGGCACACCCTCACTTAGTCTCCTGACCAGGTCCCTTAAAAGGGTGGTTTTTCCGCAGCGGGGTGGTGATATCAATACCGTATGATAAAACCTTCCCTCCGGTGAAATGAGATAAGGCAGGACTTTGTTTGCCACCCCAGGCACTTCCCGGGAGACTCTAAAATTGAAACCGGAGATGTATTTTATGTTTTTGACCCTGCCTTGCTCAGTTAGAACCTTGCCGGTAATACCCACACGATGGCCACCCTGGAGAGTAATAAAGCCATTGCGCAGTTCTTCCTCCAGTGCATATAGGGAACTGCGGCTTATAAGCTGGGTTACCCTCTCCACATCCCCGGCGTCTACCTGGTAGGCCTCAAGCTGTTCAGCGGTCACAGTACCCCTATAGGTAACATAACAATCTCCATCTGCCAGACCCAGCATAAGGGGTCGTCCCTGACGTATGCGAATTTCTTCCACCGTATCCTTTACGGGATCAGGTAGGTCACTAAGCATCTGCCTCAGGTTTATGGGCAGCAGATTCAATACCTCATCAAGGGCAGAATTATTTATTGCTTCGGTTCTAGTTATTACTTGTCTTATTGGTTTCAAAGAGATTGTCCCTCCCCCATTAATATAGATATTGGACAAAGCTCCAATTTATACCAATCTTTAGCTTGTTTAAGACACAAAAAAAGAGTGCCCTTGGCACTCAAAATTTCATTACTTAGTTGTAATTATCACAGTATCATCCACCAGCTTTAGCTGGCAGCCAAATTCTTCGGCTATGAACCTTAGCGGCACAATGGTCCGCCCATCCTTAACATAGGCAGGAACATCGATGTCCTTGACTAAGCCGTTTACTGAATATTTCTTTTCACCTATAGTCATGATAATGTAACTATTATCCTTGCTGATGTGCACTTCCCGGTCACCCACAAAGGTAACCTTGCAGCCCAGAGCCTCAGTCAGGTTTCTGATCGGTACCATTGTGCGCTTATCCTTGATAAAGGGTTTAACATCAAAATTTATATATCTTCCGTCAATTACAACATCCACCTGTTGCTCCAGCCCTGGAAAACCAGTTATTTTAGCCTCAGGCTCGGGCTGGGACTCGGCTACGTTTAGCTCATTAAAGTCGATGCTGTTTGCGGGGGTCAGTACCGGCACAGCTATTTGTACATTTTTATCCACCTGGGCCTTTGCCTTGCTGTCCAGCTTTACATCCAACAGGGGAACTGCACCATTCACAGCCTTTATTACAATCTTTGATTCAGAGGAGGCGGCATTATTTGACTGACTGTTGCTTCCGGTGATCCCAACGGTAATATCCATGGACTGGGGTTGAACTGCTATCTCAGCCATCAGATTGACAAAACCATCGATGGTTTCACCATTTCTTTTTTGTTCTACCTCCATAATTATACTGCCGCTTAATGCTGGATTATTTTTAAACTGTAGGGTTAAGTTCATTTTAGTTGTGCCGTTGGTTCCCTTGGGTGTTACTAAAGAAAAGGACTCCAGCTCTAGTGGAGAAGCCGCCAGGATTTCTTCAACTTCTCCAACTAACGGGGGAAAATCTCCCTTTGCAATGCTTTCCTTTAAACCGGCCAGGATCTCAGCTTTAGTTTCGTCGTAACTCTTAGCAGCATTCCAACGGAATATGCCGAGGAGCTAGCCTTAGCCACCGCACCGGCAAACCTCTCAGGTTCAGCCTTTATCCTATGGGTTACCGCAACAATTAAATCCTTTAAATCACTTTGCTTTAGACTAAGCTTAACTTGATCACCTGTAGTGCTAAAGTATTTATCGGGAATAGCCTCAAGGGCAAATGCAAAAAGTTCTTTATATTGGGGTGGGATTTGCTGTCCATTGGAGGTTGCAAGGGTAGTCCATATTCCGGCCAATTCAGGTGCATCCAAATAAACATACTTAGGTAAGTTCTCAGGGTAGTTTCCATCGGGCTTTATATCCTTCATTAGTTGGATAAAATCACCCGAGAATATGATCTGAGAGCCAGTTATATATACTTCCCCTTGATAGGACTTTCCCTGTAAGCTAAGCTTCCAATTAAAAGCCATTAGCTCAGCCGGGGTATTAAGCTTATAATCAAAATTTAGTTCTGCTCCCTGGACCTTTGAAAGGGCCGGAACCATCATTAAAAGACTGCCACCAGCCTATCAAGCTGGTATTCACCAGAACCAACGGAAGTTTCTGACATCTGCTTCTGTGTCTGGGAGCCACCCGAGTCTAACTTATTAATCAGTGCTTGTTTCTCCGCTGACAGGGTCTGGGCCCCCGCGGGCAGGGCCATGGCCAGCCAGAGCATAACCACCATGGTATAGACAATAATTTTTTTCATAATCATCCTCCTTATAATTAACTTGGCAAACAAATTTTCAGCTATCTTTTATCAAGAGTCTCAACTTATACGATGCTCCCGAAGCACCCAGTTATTGTTAAACAACCCTTATGCCAGTGCCCTTAAATTAAGACCTTCTACATTTTATATTCATTTTCCTGTATTAGAAGAAAAATAAGGACTTTAGTCACAATGTTCCAATAAATAACTAGAACCCGCATAGATTATTACGCGGGTTCTTAAAGCCTATTCCATATCGAAGGGCCAACCTTCCATGCCGCCCTCCATAAACTTAACATCCTTAAAGCCGGCGCCCTCAAGGATTCTGGCTGCCTCATAGGCCCTGGAGCCCATTACGCATACGGTGACAATTTCCTTATCTTTGGGAACCTGATCCAGTTTATATCTCAGGTCACCCAGGGTCAGCTGCTGTACCCGGTTATCCTCGATATTGCGCATTACAAATTGCTGGGGTGTCCGTACATCCAGCAGGAGGAAGTCCTCGCCCCGCTCCAATTTTTCCTGAACTTCCTTGGCAGTGTAGGTCTTAGCCACACCTTCCAGCTTGTTCTTAACAGTATTGCCGGTATGCACCAGGGGATCAATAGGCGTGCTAAAGGGAGGTGCATAGCCTAAATCAAGGTTAAGGAGATCATCCAGGGTGCCGCCGTAATAAAGCATGGTGGCTACCACATCAATACGTTTGGCCAGTTCTCCCTTGCCAATGCCCTGGGCACCAAGGATTTTCTTGCTGCCCTTTTCAACAATAAGTTTCAGTAATACCTTATTGCTGGCGGGATGGTAGTGGGTCATATCAAAGGTGGATACCAGGCTGACTCTATATCATAGCCAAGATCCAGGGCCTGTTTTTCCCCCAATCCGGTACGGGCTACATTAACCCCCATGCAATGCAATACACCGGTGCCCAAAACACCCTTAAAGGTGGAGCTGCCACCAGTAACGTTATCACCCACTACCCTACCTGACGGTTAGCATAGGTAGCCATCGGGGCAAGTACTTTCTTGCCTGTTAACAGGTGAGTGTTCTCAACACAATCGCCCAGTGCATAAATATCGGAATCACTTGTCTGCATATATTCGTTAACTACAATGGCTCCTGTCTCACCAATGGTAATCCCTGCATCCCGGGCCAGGCCGACATTGGGGCGAACGCCCACGGCCAGAATTACAGCATCGGCATCAATGGCACCTTTATCGGTGATAACCTTGGTTACCTTGCCGTCTTCTCCCTCTAGCTTCAGAACCCTTTCACCAAAGCGGCCTTCCAGTCCCTGTTCATAAAAATTCTTGTAGAGGAGTTGGCCCATGTCGGTATCTAAAATACCGGGGAGCAGTGTATCTCTAAACTCCACCACGGTGACGCTACGTCTGGGATTAAAAACCGCATCCACTGCTTCCATCCCAATAAATCCGGAGCCGATGACAACCACATCGTTTACTTCCCCGGCATCCATGGCCTGCTTAATGGCTGAAGCATCGGTGAGATGGTTTAGCCGGTAAACACCCTTTAGGTCAAGATTTTCTATGGGAGGAGTAATGGGGTTAGAGCCGGTTCCTAGTACCAGCTTATCATATTCAAAGACAGTTTCTTCTCCGGTATCCACATTGCGGGCAGTTACCTTTTTAGCTGCCCGGTCGATGGAAATGGCCTCCATACCGGTCAGTACATCAACACCACGCTCATTTTTAAAGAATTCCGGGTCACGCTTTACCCCGTAGCAGTCGAATACAGGTGATCAAAATCATGAATTTGGCCAGAAAGATAAAAAGGCATGCCACAACCGGCATAGGATATGTATTTACCCTTTTCTAATACAGTAATTTGAGCATCCGGGTCCAACCGGCGAGCCCGGGCCGCAGTTTTCGGACCTGCAGCTACACCGCCAATAATAAGTATTTTCCTGGACATACTTGCTCCCCCATTTCTTGTCAAAATATCACATTTATATTATAACTCCAATCTTAGAACAGATTCAAGACATGTTCCCCTGTTAATACCATTAACAATTCGTATGACAGATAATATCTTAATTAAAATGGTGTGCCACCCTTTGGAAGGCACACCTCACCTAATCTAATGAATGGTTTTACCCATAGCCGCTGCCACCGGCTCCAGGGAGGCCATAAGTTGGCCAAAGAGCTCGGGATCAAGGGACTGGGGACCGTCACAAAGGGCCTTGGACGGGTCAGGATGCATCTCCACCAGCAATCCGTCCGCCCCTGCCGCCACCGACGCCAGGGACATAGGCACCACCAATTCCCGCTTGCCCGTGGCGTGGCTGGGATCAACAATAACCGGCAGGTGGCTTAGGCCTTTAACCAGGGTACCGCACTTAGATCCAGGGTATTGCGGGTATAGGTCTCAAAGGTTCTGATACCCCTCTCACAAAGAATAACATCCTTATTACCTTCAGACATAATATACTCGGCAGCCATGAGCCATTCCTCAATGGTGGCTGAAAGACCTCTTTTCAGGACAATTGGCTTGCCGGACATTCCTGCCGCCTTAAGGAGTCGGAAATTTTGCATGTTTCTGGTGCCAATCTGTAATATGTCAACATAGTCCCTGGCAATCTCCAGGCTATGTTCATCTATGACTTCTGTCACAGTTACCAAACCGGTGGTCTCAGCGGCTTCAGCCAGCAGTTTAAGTCCTTCTTCCTCCATACCCTGGAAGCTATAGGGAGAGGTTCTGGGTTTGAAGGCGCCTCCCCGCAGCAGCTTTGCACCGGCAGCTTTAGCAATACGGGCGGCTTCCAGAAGCTGCTCCCGCCCTTCTACGGCACAGGGGCCAGCGACTATGGCCACTTCATTACCACCAATGGTGACATTTTTTATGCTTACAACAGAATTTTCTTCCTTTACTTCCCGGCTGGCTAATTTGAAGGGTTTCATGATGGGGACCACCTTTTCCACTCCAGGCATGGCCTCCAATCCCATGGCCTCAACGGCCCTTCTGTCGCCCATGCTGCTACAACCGTCCTCTTCACCCCATGAATTACCTGAGTACGACAACCCATGGCGATTAATTTGGCGTCCACTTCCGCAATTTGCTCTTCACTGGCCTGGGGTAACATTACTACAACCATAAATTCATCCCTCCAATATGATTTATGCGAATCTTAAATAAGGGACGAAAGTCGCATACTTCCGCGGTACCACCCTTTTTGGCCCAAAGGCCCAACTCTACCTGGGTACGGGAAATGCCCACCTAGTGTCGGACGGCAGTTAAAAGCAAATAAAAAAGACTTCTCACCCTAATAGGGACGAGAAGCCTTAGCTTTCCGCGTTACCACCCTAGTTGATCTCAAAAATGAGATCCACCTCACACAAAGGTACGGGAACAAAGTCCGATACCCCCTTCCCTGTAACGTGGGAAATTACGGCCTAGCTACTTTATTTCAGCTGGCATCTCCGGAGGGAACTTCAGGCAGCCATATCTGGAAGTGCTTGCAGTCGGTGACACTTCCTCCCTGTGAGACTGGGTCTGACTTACTTTTCTCCTTCATAGACATTCAAGGTTGTAATATGACTCTTATTGTAAACCTTATTGTTAGCTTTGGCAAGAATAAACATAATAAAAAAATGTTTATTTACCCTAAATTTTAAAGGCAGCCCATAGGCCGCCTAAATATTAAAAGTCGTTGTGATTATCCCTGCTGTTGTTCTCCAACATTTCCGGTTCGTCCCCACTCATAAAGGCATCATCATTAATAAATACTACCTCATCACAGTTAGGACAGGTTACCTCAATGATGTCCTCATCTTCTAAAATACCCGAGTGAAACATTACCGTTTCCCCACAGCCGGGACAATCAACCTCTACAAAATCTTCTTCATCTTCTTCCTGGCACTCACACTCATAGATATCGTCTTCCAAAGAGTACAGATCTTCATCAATGGTCTCTACATAATCCTCCAGCTGTTCCTGGGCCTCTTCCAGACCCTCTACCGTTTCAGCAAAATCATGCAGTACATCAATGATACCAGCAAACAACCGGCCCTCTTTGCTTTCCGCCGACAAATCCATACCTTCTGCCAGGCCTTGAAGGTATGCTACCCTTGCTTTCAAGCTATCCATGGTTCTAACCCCCTTTACTTTGTGTACCCGAGAGTAACACTACTGTATTATTCCTCAACAAAGGGGGTTTTAAACATTTTATGGCAATATTTAAGCTCTCTTTACATAGTTGCCGTTGCGGGTGTCAATTTGCAGTCTGTCACCAATGTTCACAAAGAAGGGTACTGTTACCACTGCGCCGGTTTCCAGGGTAGCAGGCTTACCACCACCGGAAGCGGTGTCACCCTTGATACCAGGGGCAGTATCAACAACCTCCAGTTCAACCACGTTGGGCATATCCACACCGATGATGGTTCCCTTAAAGCTTAAGAGGGTTAGATTCATATTCTCCTTTAGCCATTTGATGGCATCACCCAGGTCAGACTTAGATACAGCATATTGGTCATAGGTTTCAACATTCATTACGTTGTAGCTTTCACCATCATTATAAAGATACTGCACCTCTGCCCGCTCAACCTAGCCGGATTGAGTTTTTCGTTAGGGTTGAAGGTTCTTTCAATTACTGCTCCGGTACGAACGTTTCTCATCTTGGTGCGCACAAAGGCAGCGCCCTTGCCAGGCTTAACGTGCTGGAAGTCAATAATCTGATAAACATCATTGTCAATTTCAACTGTCAGTCCAGTTTTAAAATCACTTGTAGATATCACTGGTTTCGCCTCCTAATACTAGTTTAAACAGTTAATAATTCTTTCTTAGGTGAAGAGGTTAGAATTTCACAGCCTTCTTCCGTTACCAAAACACTGTCCTCTATACGCACCCCGCCCCAGTCAGGCAGGTAAATGCCGGGTTCAATGGTAACCACCATACCCGCCTCCAGAACCGTTTCATCATTGGAGGCAAGTCTAGGTCTTTCATGAATGGCCAGCCCCACACCATGGCCGGTACTATGGCCGAAATACTGACCATAGCCCCTCTTTTCAATAACACTGCGGGCGGCCCTGTCGACCTCCCTGGCAATTACTCCCGGCCTTACGGCTGCAAGCCCGGCCAATTGGGCCTCCAGCACGATGTGGTAAATCTCTTGCTGCTTTTGGTTAGGCCTGCCCAGTACAAGGGTGCGGGTCATGTCAGAATTATATCCTTTGTAGACACAGCCAAAATCCATGGTCAGGAAATCCCCCTCCTGCAGCACCCGATCACTGGCCACCCCATGGGGTAGTGCCGACCTTGGTCCCGAGGCCATGATGGTGTCAAAGGCCAAGGACGAAGCACCCTGCCTACGCATGAAAAACTCAAGTTCAAGGGCCAAGCTGATTCGCTCACCCCTGGTTTTATCTGCTTTAATATATGACTAAAGGCCAGATCACCGATATGCATTGCCTGACGGATCAAGGGTACCTCCAAAGCATCCTTTACCTTCCTTTGTTCCTCAACCAATCCTCCGGCAGGTTCCAAGTCAATTCCGGCTAACTTATCCTTTAAGTAGACATACTGTTTAACGGTTAAATAATCTTCTTCAATATAAAGCTTATTTATTTTATAATTCCTTATCACTTCGGAGGTTACTCCAAGGGAAGCCTGTTCTACCTTAATAGTATTAAAATGGGCAGCTTGAGCTTTGGCCTGTTCAACATATCTAAAATCGACAAAAATATCTGCTGTCTCCGGTCCAACAAGCAATGTACCGTCAGTTCCGGTAAAGCCGCTTAGATAGCTCCGGTTTTCCGGCTTGCTAATCAATATATAATTTATCCCCCTGCAGCCATAAGCTGCCGAAGGACTTCTAATCTGCGAATCAATTAATTTTCCTCCCAGCCTGTGCCAGATGCACCGCCGCCCTTAGCCCAAGCAAATAGCTCTGGGGACCAAGGCCGGAGATCTGACCCACCGCAACGGGTGCAATGACCGAAGTGTGTCTAAATTCCTCCCGTGCATGAATGTTGGAAAGGTGAACTTCCACCAGGGGCAGGTCAATTGAAGCCACCGCATCCCTCAAGGCAATACTATAATGGGTGTAGGCTCCCGGATTAAACACCACCGCTGATACATTTCCTTCTGCAGAGTGTATTTTATCTACCAGTTCCCCTTCATGGTTGGATTGGAAGCACTCCACTTCCACACCAAGCTCTTTGGCCAGTTCCTCTAGCATTTGATCTATCTGATCAAGGTAGTACCACCGTAGATACCCGGCTCACGTTTACCCAGTCTGTTTAAATTAGGTCCGTGAAGTACCAAAACTTTCATGATATATTACCCTTCCTCCACTGCTGGGGATTGTCAAACCCCATAGTACCGACACACATTTTACCATAAAATAGCTGGTCTTGGAAAGGTGCTAGGTCAATATTTAGTTGCAAAACCAGCATTAGCTGCCGCTTATGGACATAGAAGATATCCGAAGGTCGGCGCACCCTTGCCGCCAAAAAACTCCAGTTCACTTCCTACAGCATCCACTGCCCCAAGTAAATCCATAATGTTACCTGCTATGGCGATATTTCGGACGGGTTTAGTTAATTCTCCCTTTTCAATCCAGATGCCCGCTGCCCCAACGGAAAAATCGCCGGAGATGGGATTAGCTGTATGCATACCCATTACTTCGGTTACATAAAGTCCGTTTTTTACTTCCTTAATAATATTATTATGTTCCTGCTGACCTGGCTTAATGAAGAAGTTAGTTACCCCACTTCCGGGGTACCTTTAAAGGTGCCTCTTACACCGTTGCCTGTGGAACAAATGCCCTCCTTGGCAGCAGTATAGGTATTATGCAAAAACCCCTTAAGCTGGCCACCTTGGATTAGCACAGTTTCGGAGGTTGGCACACCTTCACCGTCGAAGGGTGCGGAAGCAATTCCACCGGGCAGCTTCCATCATCCACAATGGTTACCAAATTGCTGGCCACCTGCTGGCCCACCTTACCGGCAAATAGGGATCGGCCCTTTTGCACTGCCTCACCGGACAATGCCGGTGCCAATAGCCCTAAAAAGCTGGTGGCAATATAAGGGTCCAAAACCACCGGTACCCTTTGGCTGCCCACCTGCTTAGCTCCCAGCATACGCACTGCCCGCTCAGCAGCCTTGCTGCCGATGGCCGCTGGTCCAGTTCTGAATATTTAAGACCGTATTTTAGGGCAAAACCAGTTTGGCTATCCTCACCCTCCCCAGCCACCAGGGCCAGATAAATACCGCAGTAGGCCCCCTGGTAATGGGACTTCAAGCCTAAGGAATTGACAATACTACCTCAACCTCAGCATCCTGGTAGGCTGAGGTCTCGATAATCTTCACCCTTGGATCATAGGCTTTAGCGGCCCTTTCCATCTCCTGGGCCATTTTGATCTTCCCTTCTACGGTGGCCCCTCTGATCCCTGGGTCATAGACATTAAGCTCCGGGTACCCACCGGAAACTTTAGGCAAAGTATAGTATTGGTCAGGTTCAGTATTAGAGCCGTTAGCAATGGCCTGTTGAACCACCTGGTCTAATCCGTCATTGCTCAAGCGCGTGGTAAAGGCAAAGCCTACCCTACCTTCGGATATTACCCTCACACCTAGCCCCCGGTCTTCGGCCAGTTTCATGGTTTCCACTTCGCTATCTCGAACCTCTATGGATAGCTCCTTACTGCTAAGCAAATATGCCTCGGCCATGGCAGCACCATTTTGCACAGCCCTTTGCACTGCGTTTTCCGCTATGTTTAAAAATTTTCCGTCACTATTCAACTGGGCATCCCCTTTCCTTACACAATAATTATTCTTGGTATAGGGCGTCTTTGATATACATAACTGTAACTAACTCCCAAATAATTATTTAAATTAAGAAATCTAATGTTAATTATAACCAAAATAAACTAAGAAAAAATACCCAATAAAAACGCCTTAAAATTAAGGCGTATATAATGTATCAAATCTCAGATGATTTTCCTCCTGCTTTAAAACATATTCCGTATTGCAGTCAGGACAGGTCACACGGGAGCCGGGAATTAAATCAAAATCAGTTTCAATGTTACAAAGTTCGCAAGTGTCCTTAGTCAAAAGAGTCCCTCCCATTTATTTTTATTCTTATTATGTCAATTTGATTAACCTCTAAACCAAAATCATCGGAAGTTTCAAATGTTTTTGAAAGGCAAAACCGCCTCTAATGAGGCGGTTTAATGAACAAAGTTCTGGGTTAAAGCAAAAAGCTTTCTGGCCGACACCGGGTTTAGCTCCTGCACCGAGGCCTCCACAATCAAATTAGGGTCCAACAGTGCCAGGATAGCCACCTTCTCCCCTGTTCTCTGATTGGTATAAAACCCCAAAACACAAAATTGCATGTCCTCGCCGTAAATTTTTCTGGTTACAATATCACCTATTTTCACCACCCATTACCCCCTAGAAGTGCAAATCCAATGCATATCAGGCAAAAGTTAACCTGCACCATTCCTTATTTAACATATGACATCACGGCACAAGGTGTGTATGGCCACAAAAGAGTCTTTGGTGGTGGAATTTGGCTGTTATTGAATAAGCCGTGATATTTAGCATTTAATAGGAGTAGGAGGTTAAATAAAATAGCTAATTAGATTAAATGACGGAAATATTTTCTTCATTTTGATATACTTAGATCATAAATTATCATCTACCCTGGAGGGATATTATGTTAACTAATTATAACAGGATTTATAATAAGTCTATTTCAGCTAGAATAATTTTTGGGGCTTTATCAATATTTTTTTGGCAGTTATTTTGAGTCCCCCGGTAAAGCAATCAGCCTGGGCTCAGGCAGCAGGTTCATTTACCCCGGAATATGAAAAAATCTTTGGAGGCAGACAAGGTGACCGGGGCTTCCACACCATTGAAACCCCTGATGGGGGCTTCATTGTATTAGGTGAAACCAACTCCTACCACATGCATGGTTCCGGCGGTACCGATGCCTACCTGGTGAAGTTTGATGATAAGGGTTATATTCAGTGGCAGAAAACCTATGGAGGAGGTAGTAATGACCTCGGTACCTTTATTCAGCAGACCACCGATGGAGGCTATATATTCACAGGTTCAACCAAATCATTTAATAGAAGTTCTGATGAGAAAATATATTTAGTTAAAACAGATGATAAAGGTGTGGAAATGTGGTTTAAAACCCTGGGAGGTACGGGTGAGGACTCAGGCTCCTGTGTCCGTCAAACCCTTGACGGAGGTTATATAGTGGCAGGGCAAACCACCTCCTCCGGGGCAGGAGAATCTGATTTTTACCTTATTAAGTTAGATGACCAGGGAAAGGTACTGTGGGAGAAGACCTTTGGGGGAAAACAAACTGAAATTTGCACCTCGGTCATAGAAACAAGGGATGGTGGCTACCTCCAGGTTGGCAGGTCCAATTCCTTTGGGGATAGTTATGCCATATATTTGGTAAAGACAGATCCCAAGGGCAACAAGATCTGGGAAAAGGTCCTTGGCAGCACAGACTGGGATACAGCGGTCCATGTTGAAGAAACCCCTGAAGGCGGTTTTATTTTAGCCGGGGAAAGTGCGGCAGAAAATGCAACAGGATTAGTTGCCTCATTGGTAAAAACAGATAGTTTGGGCAATCTCCAGTGGGAGAGGAAATATTCTGGAGTTGGCTATTCAATAGGTAAGTCTGTGAGGCAGCTTGAGGCAGGAGGCTACCTCTTGGCTGGCTGGACCCTGTCTAAGGACCGCAGCGGCTTTGATCTGTACCTTGTTAGAACCGATGGATATGGTTATAGGGTGTGGGAAAAAACCCTGGAGAACGAGAAGTTTAGTCAGGATTTTTCTATTCAACAGGGAAAAAGTGGCTTGACCGTAACTGGTTGGTGGGCCGATAGGCTTAAATGGAATCCTGTTAGGGATGATGGGGTGCAGGTGTATTTGCTGAAGTTAAAAAATGATACTCCATGAGTTAAGATAGCTTCCAAGGGCTAGTGTCTGTACTAACCACCCCAGGTGCAAGCCCAGGACGCCTAACTTTATTACCAAGAGGGCAGCAAGGGCAGTTGGCAGCCAGCTCACTTGTCCTTGTACTAAATAGAGAAATAAACATCCCAAAGCTACTAAAGAAAACACTATGCTACGCTGACCTTTGGATTGATTTGGTACAGCCAAGCCATTAATGGGTTAAACTCTTGAATAAGTCCCAGCTTCAGTCCATGATAGGTTAATAGTAAGTCTGCCAGTGTTAGTAGGACTATAGCCGGCAATAAAAACATGGTTATACTGCCTCCGTTCAGATTAAACGGTAGTAGTATAACCATCTTTTATAGTTCACTAATCTTTAAAGGCATAGCGTATGGCTGCACCCTTTGCCCCGGTTTCTTCCTCTTGTATATCACTTATATTTAATAGGGCAATGTCGGAGCTTAGCTCAAATTTTTCCCCTTTGTAATCACCTTTTATGGTAAAGCTTAATATCCTTGAGCTGTTTTTCTTAAACTCCAAATTAAACTTTGTATCCCTTGCCACAGCTCCCAGGAGTTCCTTAGGGGTTTCATCCTGCATGGTGTGCATCAATACTCCAGTCCCGGTTGCATAAAGCTCCTGTGAGCTTGTAAACCCTTCACATCCCTCTTCACCCGGAACGTCAGGGTTCTCTTTTAATATTATTAGGCAGTCGGCAAAGCGAATTTTTCTTTCCAGATCTTCCTTGGCAAGAAGGACGTTCTGTTGGACTTCCCTTTGATTATTCGCTTTATCAATGGATTTTATAGAATAAAAATAAAACGAATAAAACACAGCCAATACCAAAAGAAGAATGGCAAGGGTTATTAATAATTCTATAATCGTTAGACCCCTTACATCCCTGCGCAAACTCGGAATAGCCTAACACTCCCTTTTCACCTATTGGGTCAAGTCATTACTCTTCTGTGCTCTCTTTTAAGATAAAATTAGAAATCTCCACATAGCGTGCTCCACCTTTATAGAAAACAACGGTGGTGACATTGTAGCCTTCAACCACTTTATCTTCTTCATACCCAACATCCATGGCATATTTCACTGCTTCCTTAACATAGTAATTACCCTTCTCATTGTAGACATATAAATCGTCAGGGTTGGTTACACGGTTAAGGTCTATATTAGGATCATTAATGTCAATATACAGCCTTTCCACCACTTCCTGGGCCTTGGCCACCGCCCTGCTTTTTTCCCCCATGAGAAAGGTATTTTCAAAGCTCCAGCCATATACAAAGATAAATGCCAGAATAAAAATGGTAAATAGGGCCATGGCCACCAAAACCTCTAATAGAGTAAATCCCCCTGTAGCTGGCTTGTTTAAGGGTTTGCTTTTCATTAAACAATTAAGCATTTCTTATCCATATGCCCCCCCTGTAACCTTGCTCAGTACTAATGGGTTCTCCTGGCTCTCCAGGAATTTGAATAGGAAGGGGGAAGTATTCGCTTGATACCGGGACATAGGTCACTGTTGCCCTACCTCCCTCTCCGGCGTTAAAGGACTTTGAAACAACCGAACCGGAAATCCTTGAGCTACCGCTAATTAAAACATCTGCATAGGGCGCAAAAACAGCAAGCCTAAAAGGGGCTGTTGAATAACCACTAATAGTAATATCTCTGGCTGCAGTAATGATACCACTGGTGCTTTCTATTTTAGAGCCACCTTCAATTAACACACTGGAGCTGTTGTTAGGTGCATAAAGATAACCCTCATAGACAGATGAACCCTGTACATTAATAAATTTACCGGCCGTATAAATATCACCTGTTAGAGTAGAACTACCTCCCAATACAAAGTCTGCATTGGGGTTAGAGAGATGAATATCTCCTTTTAAATGTGCGGTATCTATCTCTACCCTTGTTCCCTTGGAGTATATATTTGTAATGGTCCCGGATACATATGCCCTGTTACTGGTATACTTGATTATTGAATTTTCATTATATGAGTAAGTTCTCCTTTGTGTGATACACCGCTAAAACTAATGTTTTTGCCCTCTGTAACAATATTCCCAGAAATATTAACCGGGTTAGTAGTACTGAGATTTGCCACAGGAGCATAAATGGAGCCAATATGCTTGTTGCTGAGCCTAGGCTGATATTACTTCCCCCAATGACCAGATCCCCTTCAATATTACCGCTATTGGTAGTAAATTGACCATTTGGCGCGTAAATTGAACCTTCTAGGTTATTTGCTGAGCCCAGGCTAACACTGCTGCCCCCGATGATTAGATCTCCCTTGATATTTCCGGCATTGCTAGTGGTTAATTGAGCATTGGGAGCGTAAATTGAGCCCTCAATGGTATTCGACGAACCTATATTGACACTGTTTCCACCAATTAAAAGATGTCCTTTGCTGGTAACTTTATTATTTGTTGCATAACTGGCATTTGGAGCATAAAGATTTCCAATTAATGTTGAGTCTGCTGGCCTACTGATTGAAGTTCCGGTAAATAATATATCCAGCTTTTCTGGTGTCCCATTAACATTGATGTCTTTCAAGTTATCAAGGTTTTTTCTACCACTAAAGTTAATTTTCCCTGGCCTGAGATATTTAAATGCCCAGATGAATTAGTAATTTCTTTGACAACTACCGTTGCATCTCCATTTAGATTAAAGGTTAACGTCTTATTATAATCAAACCTAATAGAGTTATATAATTTAAGGCCTGGGTTAAGATTAACCGTTATGTTATTATTTACATTTATTTGCTCAGCAGCAATTCCACTAGTATTGGGATAGCTAATATATCCTGGGTAGCCAGGATAGTCGGGATAATCAGGTAACAGTGGCAAGCTTGGAATTTCAGGAACTTCAGGAAACTGCTTTTCAGGGCTAAAGTTTACAACCCCGTCCCTTACCCGCTCTGGCTTATTAACGGTTGCTCCAGGTCCAAGATATAGGACCCCCGGATAACTTCCTGAATTCATTATTTTACAGGAGGTCGAGTTGCCAAAAACAACTTTGCCTCTATTTGTTCCCACCGGCCCCTCAATCCAAGCACTACCATTAAGTTCATTGATAGATCTGGCAATACTAATATTATCCCTTGTAAAGACAGCATAATCAAAGGTAAAGCTACCACCGCCAGCACCGTTATCACCGGGAACTGTCGGCTTGCCAGTGGCGGAGCTCCATCCTGGCAGCAACAAGGTTAAATCCTCTGCCGTACTTTCCGCCCCCTGTGCTCCTCTGACCCGGCCTTCGGACTCAATTTTTAACCCTCCAGCAACTTCAGATATGGTAAATTTGATTGAATAGTCGTCACCATCACCCTTTTTAAAGCCAGTTACCAGGTCCCCATTATAGGTTATTGGAAAGCTGTCATAAGGGAAAAAACCCTTTGTTTGAAGTAAGCCTACCGCGGCATCCACACCTGATCTGGCAAAGAAGAAGGCCTGTGCTTGATTTTCATTCCTTGTGGCATGTATTGTCCTGGAGGAACTAGCTTGCCAGAACATGCCGCTTATCACTACAACAATAAAACCTGTTATTAAAGCGGCAATCATGGCTATGCCTTTTTCTGACTTTAATAAATTCCTTATTCTTATCATGATAACGCCTCCCAAATATAATACAGGTTTTGCTATTTAACTGACTACTTAACTGATAAGTAATTAACCTTGCTGTGCTTCTGAAATTATCCTGCTAAAACTCAATGTTTCTAACTTCCCTACTAATCTCATAGTAACATAATTTAATATAAAAAAATCCATCATTACCATTAAATTTATGAAAATAATCTAACATGTTTTAAAATATATCAATGGACGAAATACTACATAAACTACTTTCTTTCTATAGTTTATTTATCCCAAATTCCTCTGTATAGCTTCAGGATCAAGGGATCTATTTAGCACTTCCTCCAAACTGATAACATTAGCTTTATACAATTCTTTTAGTGACATATCTAAGGTCTGCATACCATACTTGACACCTGTTTGAATTTGGTTTATTAGCTGAAAGGTCTTTCCTTCCCTGATAAGGTTTCTAATTGCCGGTGTTGCCAGCATTATTTCCACGGCCAGCACCCTGCCCGCCCCGTCTATTCTTGGTATAAGCTGCTGGGCCACAACTCCCTGCAGAGTATTGGCCAATTGTGCCTGATCTGCTGCTGCTGCTGGGGCCAAAATACGTCGATAATTCTTTCTATGGTCTGGGAGGCATTCAAGGTGTGCAAAGTTCCAAAAACCAAATGCCCGGTCTCTGCGGCAGTAATAGCCGTTGCAATGGTTTCAGCATCCCTCATTTCACCCACCAGTATCACATCGGGATCTTCCCTCATGGCAGCCCTCAAAGCCGAGGCAAAGGAGTGGGAATCCTTTCCAATCTCCCGCTGATTGATTAGGGATTTTTTACGATTATGTACAAACTCAATAGGATCTTCCAAGGTGATAATATGCTTGGAGAAATTCTCATTTATATAATCTATTAAAGTAACCAGGGTTGAAGATTTGCCATTCCCTGCCGGTCCGGTAATTAACACTAACCCCCCGTTTTTCTTAGCTAAGGATTCTAAGATAAGGGGCAAACCCAGTTCCTTTAAAGTATAAATTTCAGATCTAATAAGCCTTATGGCAATGGTAGGATACCCCTGCTGATGATAAGCATTAACACGAAAACGCATACCGTTAGCCATCTCGTAAGAAAAATCTATATCAAGATTGCTTTTGAAGGAATCATACTGATTCTCACAAGTAATATCCCTAAGCATCAAATCAATCTGCTCATCCGTCAAGAAAACTGCATACTCCGGCAACAACTCCCATTGCCTCTGAATATACGGAACATCAAAAAACTTAAGCTCACCATTTACCCGAAAACAAGGGGGCTTCCCCACCGATATATGAATATCAGATGCCTCATATTTCAAAGCAAGTACCAAAAGCTCTTTAATATTAATACCCCCACCCCCAAACAAGTTAACCTCAAGGTGCCAGTCACCGTTTCGTTAACTTAATTACAGCAGTCGCTGAAATCCCTATATTTTCGCCGATTTCCTTTAAAGTATAACCCTGTAGCAAGGCTTCTCTTACATAATCAACTTTATACCGAATCAAATCTCTTCTTCTCGAACCCCTTTTTAGAAGCTCAAAATCTGCGGAACTTAGATTTGTATCCCTTAATATTTGATCAAGGTCCTTTCTGGTCGGAGATTTTTTACTAGGTTGAATAGCCAAGACAAATGACTCATCCCCTAAGACATCTATTTCATCATATTCCTCTTCATCTTCCTGCTCAACATAGGCTGAGTATTTTTTTATTGCTTCTGCTCTATTGTCGGACATCATGTTTAATAAAATGTTAATGTCCACAAGTCCCTCTTGATTGTCGCGGTAATCTATGTCACTGCTCCATTTATAATGCTGGACTCTCTGGCAAATGCCGGCTTTCACCGGATTCTGATGAATATATCGCAATACCGCAAATAGATATTGTTCATTTTGTATGGGAATTGCTTTATAGCGTCCATTAAAAATATGCCCTGTGCGCTTGCGGCTCTTGTTGTAGTAGCGACCATAACTGCTGTTAATAAGATGCATTAACTTACTAAGACTGATGCCGGTGGTTTGAAGAATTAAGTGGTAGTGATTTCCCATCAATACATAGCCAAAGAGAAGGAATTCCTTTAACCTTTTTCTTTTTTGAAGCTCATTCATCAGGAATAATTTATCTTCAGGTCTTTGAAATATGTATTCCCTATTGTTCCCCCTCTGTATCACATGATAAATAGCTCCACTATACTCCACCCTAGGCCTCCTGCCCAAAACAATACACCTCCTGCTATATTCTTACTGGAGGTATGCCTAAATATAATAAGTTAATAAGTTAGGTGCCTGGCACCCTATTCAATTATCCACTGACCATTTCTCAGGATGTAGCTATTATTGTTAGGGGATGTTGGCCACTCCATTATGTAAACACCCTCTAACTGTTCTTTTAGCGAATCGGTATTAATACCTGGTCCACGGGGGTCGTTGTTTTCGTCTGACAGCATCCATTGCAGGGTGGCACTGTTTAGGATTTTTATGTTGGCTTGATCCACTCTATCTCTGGATGTCTGCTTTGCCGAGCTGTAAAATGGTACCGCTATTGCAACTAGAATGGCTATGATTATGAGCACTACCAGCAGTTCTGTAAATACGAACCCTCGACTATTTGTTGATTTGATTGTGTTAGTACGGTGTTTGGCATTCGCAATTCCTGATTTTGTTGTCACCGATATCTAACCTCCTGCAACTGTTACCAACATATTATGCTAAAGCAACACCCCTGACGTGTCTAAGCCAGAGGTGTGCTTCATTCTAGTCAATTAAGTTAATAAGTTAGGTGCCTGGCACCCCGTTCTTTATTATTCCTATATTCCTATGGATTGAACCTACCAGCAGCAGCATCCCAAGCAACACCCGCTGCTATAGCCGCATCAAAATCAGCTTCCAGGATGTAATTGGGTACAATTGCTGCTTTCACAGCAGCAGCATCTGTTAAACTTGTTGGGATATTTGTTGTCGGATCTACCATTTGCCACTGAGTTACTGCCCCATTAAAAGTTCTTGCATTAGCCTCGTTGGCTGCAGCCTGAGCTCGTGCTGTCGTCTCATTATACATAGGCACCGCAATAGCAGCTAAAATCCCGATAATAACAACAACTACCATCAATTCCACCAGGGTAAAGCCTTTACGGTTTTTTAAGGTGTAGCATAGTTTGTTAAACATGTTTTCACCTCCTTTCGATTACATATTTTGTAACTCTAAAATCATCTMTAATAHAGCCTCGGATACTAGATCTTTCAGCAGCTTTATGCGGTCGGGTGTTTCTTCTACCAGAGGACGTAGGTTGGGTTAGCTGTGTTTCCTAGGTTCCTTGATATGCTCATGCTGGCAGTGGAGACACCGCTTAGTTCGCTTAACAAATCACGGGTGACTCCTAGGCTTTCGTAAGCACCTGAGCCTGATTTGGTTACCAGGGGGGCTTTTGTTTTTTGCCGGGGGGCGTCAAGGCTGGTTAGGACGCTTTTTACTTGGACTTCGATATCTTTGGTGCAGAGGACCATTAGCTGCTTGCCAAATCGATCATCCTCGGTGTATATGGTTGTGAGCTTATCCCCAAAGCCAAATTGGCTTAGCCTTTTGGCTGCATCCTCGGCGACTATGTGGCTTAGGGTATATACAAAGCGGGTTTTGTTTTCTTCTTCGACCTTGGCCGGTATGTCAACCTGATTTATAAGTTCATTTACCTTTTGTATACCCTGGGTTGTACCCTGAACCCAAATGATATTGGGGTTTGAATCTAAATATATGCTTTTGACACCCTGGATGCCTAGCTGACTAATCAATCCTTGAAGGTCCTTTGATGATATATAATATGTATCAAATCTGATTAGTATCATCTGGTTGAAGAAGTCTTTTTCCAGGGTGCCAGATGACCCTATTACTATGATGTCGCCATTTTGTATATAGGACAGACCCCTGCTTTGGATCAGCATATCAAGGGCAGTCCGTGGAGTTACGTTTTGAACACTGAAGTTAATCTCCTCGGTTGTAACACCTGCCAGAATAATATTAACCCCCATTTTATAGCCAAGGCAGATAGCACATCCCTTAGGTCAGCATTTCTAACTTCCATTGTCATAGTTCCAGATTCTGCATAGGCCTGGGTGCTTGGGGCTGAGTTCAGGTTGAAAAAGGATAACATAGGCTAAAGACAAAGATAGCAGTGAGAAAGAGTAGCTTTATGTTTCTAGTGGTTATTTTGATCATTGCTGCCACCGCCTTGTTCACCAGTATTTTTGTCCTCTTCCTGTTGGATTATTTCAGTCTTGGTTTTTCCATTAATATCCAGTTGAATGATTTCTATTTCAGATTTAAGTACAACGGTATCCTTTTTTACTTCTTCCAGGAATAGTCCTGGTGAAAGCTCGGTTCCCACCTCCGCAATGTGGGAGATATTGCCCATCTGGATGATGGCCATATCTTTGCCGCCACCGCCGGTTATTACTCCCTTAAGGAGCATGGTCCCGGCAAAGGGATCCCTGATATCATCACGATTTTCTATCTGCCTTTTTGTATCGGGCAGATAGGTGTAGCTAGGGTTTTGTCCCGTGTTTGGGTTAGGGCTATTCTGTGTGGTGGTTATTGGGTTGTTTGCTGGTTGATTTGCCTTACCCATAAGATCATAGTTTATCTTTATTAGAAAGGCCGCTCCTATGACAACCACCATTGAGATAGCGGAAATGATAAACACCTTTTTATTAGCTTTTATTAAAGGGATTATTTCATCATGTCTGGTATTGTTAAGCTTGTCCCAGATACGCTTTAACTTTTCGGCAGTTGATTCCTTGTCGGACATGGTCTTACCTCCCAAAAACCTTTTATTCGAGGAAGTTGCTTGTACAATTTAAAAAGAAAATATAAATTAAAATGTTATTTCAAATAAAAGGCTTTGGCAGTCAACTCCACCTGGATGGAAGATAAATTCCCGCCCTTGCCGATTTTTACTTCTTCCGTACGTAGGCCCGCGGGCTGCCTGCAGTTCGTCCAGCAGGTTGAGCAGTCCATGATATTGCCCATCCAGTGTTAGAAAGATTGGGATTTCATAGTGTTCCTGCTTCGACTCATGTTGTCCAAATTTTATTTGTTTAATTTGCATTCCACTTTTGGCAGCCTTACTTTCCAGTAGTTTGATTAATAAATTCTCCCTGGGTTCCTTAGGCATTATTTCCTCTAACATTTTGAGCTCCTGCTGGAAGTGCTCGGATTGATCCCTAATCTTCACCAGAGACTGCAGCTGTGATGTGGCCTGGGTTACTGCCGCTTGTTCAGTCTGCAATTCCTGCCTGGCTTGATTTAACAGACCCACCTGTTTGTATATCAACAGGAGAATGAGCAATAGGGCAACAATACCGATTATTAAAGGCAATTCTGCTTTGGTCAACTTTGCTGTCAAATTCACTCACCTGCCTTTTTGTTTGCGGCCTGGGCAGGCTTCTTTAAGTTTAGCATTGCCTTGATCTCAAACCTTCTCTGTACTTGTCCATTGATAGTCTCTTCTGTGGAAAAGGTGCACCTTACTTCCGTTAATCCGGATATTCCCTGAAGCTTCTCCAGCCAGTTTGCCACCGAAGAATTATCCGGGGCCCAACCCTGGAGCACAACTTCTCCATTGGGTGTTTCCTCAACCTCCTGCAGTTTTTGCACCTGAGCCTGGACATCAGCCACAGCCTGCTGAACTAAAGAGGCGTTCTTTGTTGATTTAGTGCTGCCTTCTTCATAAGCATACTTAGCTGTAAAGCTGTCCAACCAGATATCGGTAGGAATGTTTCGACCTATATCTTCTAAGATTACCGACCATTCTGGGGTTCCTTCCGTAGCCTGACGCACTATATTCTCCACTTTATTTTTGTGATTCTGGAGCTCTGCAAATTGCCTTAAATCTCCCGCTTGTATTTGCAGGGCTTCCCTTTCCCTTTGGATGTCAGCAATTTCGTTATGAACCTGACTTGTCAGCAGGGATAGGGTGCAGTAAACAGCGATAAAAAGCAAGAGAACCAGACTTCCCACCGCCAACAGCTTCTTCTGCTTTCTCTTTTGCTCCTGCCTGGCTATAATTTCAGGGGGTAGTAAATTAATTCTTATTTGCATATTACCCTTCTAACCCCCGTAGGGCCAGGCCAATGCTTGCAGAAAATTCTGGGGCCTCTTTTTTTATATCATTAGTTGGCAGGTAATCTCCCAGGGCTGTCAAGGGGTTGATAATCTCAACCGGGACTTCTAGCTCCTGGTACAGGAATTCTTTTAGACCGGGTATCTGGGCACCCCGTCCGCTAAGAAATATGGTATCCACTGCATTGTCACTGCGCTGGGTTAAATAATAATTTACCGATGAGCGTATATCATCCGCCAGGATGGAGCCCCAGGCAACGGGGAATCCATTATAAGCTTCTGAAATTTCTTCCTCCTTAGCTGCTGCAACCTGGGGTAGTGCAGTCAGGATTTCTGACAGTTGTAGTTTCATCTCCCTGGCATAGGATTGCAGGGAATAGGGAATTAACCTGGCAAAACGGGGAATCCCCCCGCTGATAAGCAGTAATGTGGCTAGCCCATTCGCTATTTCGGCCAATAGAACTGTTCCGGAAAGGCGAGCCTCCGGTATAACCCTCAGGAGGGCTAGGAAAGAGGCATCAACAATAACAGGCTGCAGCTTAACCTTCTCCAGTACCTTCAAAAAATTATCCAGCATTTCTCTCCTGGCTGCCACCATCAGTACTTCCAACTCCGTGCTGCTTTCACTGGCATGTTCTCCCACCACGGAAAAATCAAATATTAGTTGAGGCATGGGTATGGGAAAATAATCAGCGGCCTGAAATCTTAGGGCCTGGGCCAACTTCTTTTCCGGGATCTTGGGAAAAGTGGCATTTCTCATAAATACACCCTGGTTGGAGATGCCCAGCACTACTTCGCGACTTTTGATCTGATATGTACTCCAAAGGTTCTCCAGGCGACGGCCACCCTTTCTGTATCTATAATGACACCTTCTATCACGGCTTCTTCCGGAATGCTTACTTTAGCAATAGCCTCAATGCTTGCTGAACGGGCTGTTCCCCTAAGCTGCACTGCCCTAATTGCTCCGGTGTCAAATTCTAAGCCCACCGCTGGGGTTGATTTAAGTAAACCCATGCTTGTGATTTCCTCCTCAGGTGCCACTTGTTATCAGTTTTATTTTGCTACCGTTGTCACCACGGTAAAAATCGGCAGGTAAATAGCAATTACTACACCACCAATGGAGGCACCTACAGTAATCAGTAATAGGGGTTCAATAATCGCCGTTAGTCCCTTGGTCATGGTGGTAACTTCCTCCTCGTAAAAGTCCGCCACCCGGCCTAAAAGCTGGGATAACTGCCCGGTCTCCTCACCCACGGCAATCATATTAATTACCATGGGTGGAAATAGACCACTCTTTTTGAGGGGTGCCGCAATGCTCTGTCCCTCTTGGATACTGGTTCCGGTAAACTTCATGGCCTCGGCAATTTGGCTGCTGCCAGTGGCTGGGCCAACGGCAGCCAGAGCCTGCAGTACCGGGATACCTCCTGACAGTAAGGTTGCCAAGGTCCGAGAAAAACGTGCGATGTAACCTTTTTGAAAAGATCACCGAAAACAGGCAGACGAAACTTTATATTTTCCCAAATCCTATGTCCAAAATTGCTTGCAATAAACATCCTCGTACCTATCACGAAAACAATCAGGCCAACTATATACATATACCAGGAGCTGCGTAGGGACTCGCTGAAAGCCATGATAATTTTGGTAGCAAGGGGTAATTCTATTCCCTCAGGGAAAAAGCCTACAAAGATAGGTACCACAAAAAACATCATGGCCAATACAACCAAACCGGCAAATATTAATACCACCGATGGGTAAAAGGTGGCGGCCTTGATACTGTCCCGGAGGCTCTTTTCCCGTTCAAGCTGTTCAGAGAGCCGTCTTAAAATTTCATGAAGGGAACCGCCTATCTCACCTGTTCTGACCATTTCTACATACATGGTATTAAATATCTTGGGATACTCACCTAGGGCATCGGAAAAACTCATGCCTCCCTCTACCTTCTTGGCTACCTCAGATACACTTTGGGCCAACTGGGGGTTATTTGACTGCTCACCCAGGGTATAGAGACAGCGGGTCAGGGGAATGCCGGCATTAAGCATGGCGGATAACTGCCGGGTAAAAAAGCTCAAATCCGCTATTTTTATTTTTTTGCGGAATAAGCTTGCTGATTTCTTTTTCTTTGCATCCGCTATTTCATTTATTTCCAGCGGAACATAGCCCATACTACTTAGCCTGGAAGCTGCAGTCCATTCATTATCCGCCTCCAATCGACCATCTAAGGTATTGCCTGTTTTATCCATTACCTGATATGAGTACAAAGGCAAGGCTATCTCCACCTTATGTCTAATTTAGAAGCTGAAGCCTTTATTTAGGGCCCGCTCCAGTTCAAGTCTGTCAACACAACGTTCCAGGGCCATATTCCTGGTGATCTTCCCTGATAGGCAAAGGGTTGCCAGGGCTTGATCCATGGTCTGCATCCCGGCGCTGCGGGAGGTCTGCATTACGGTATAGAGCTGGTGTTCCTTTCCTTCCCGAATCAGGTTTCTAACTGCCGGGTTAGTCAGGAGCAGTTCAACCCCTATTACCCTTCCTTTGCCGTCGGAGCGGGGAATGAGCTGCTGGGCCACCACCGCCTGCAGTGAGTCTGCTAACTGCTGCCGGACCTGGTTTCTCATACTATCGCTGTAAACATCCACAATCCGGTGAACAGCCAGGGCAGCGGTTTGGGTGTGCAGGGTGGAGAAGACCAGGTGTCCTGTTTCAGCAGCGGTTAAAGCAATGGAGATACTCTCCATATCCCTCATCTCACCCACCAGTATAACATCCGGATCATGGCGCAGCACATGCCTCAGGGCATTGGCGAAGGAGTGGGTGTCTATCCCCACTTCCCTTTGCTTAATCATTGATTTTTTATGGCTGTGTAAAAACTCTATGGGATTTTCTATGGTCACAACATTAAGGGCACGCTCTTGATTAATTAAATCAATGATGGATGCCAGGGTGGTTGATTTACCACTGCCTGTTGGTCCGGTAACAAGGACTAAACCCCTGGGCAGACGGGACAAATCCCTTACTGCCGGTGGCAGTCCCAAACTATCAAAGGAGGGTATGCTCATGGAAACCACCCTAAAATTTGCTGCCAAGGAGCCCCTTTGCCACATAATATTTCCCCGAAAACGGCTTAGTCCCGGAACCGAATAGGAAAAATCCAGCTCCAAATCCCTATCCAGCTGCTCCCTTTGGTGGGGCTGCAATATTGGGAAAATCAATTCTTCAATGTCCTTTGGCATAAGTTTCGGAAAATCCATGCGTATCAGTTCACCGTAAACCCTAACCACCGGGGGAACCCCTGCGGATATGTGAAGGTCTGAGCCGTCCATTTTCACGGCCTGGGCCAGTATATCACCAATTGTAGGTATATTAGTTTCGCTCATAATATCACCCTCATTACTTCCTCAAGGGATGTAATACCCTGTTTGGCTTTGTCTAAGCCGTCTTCACGCAGTGTGATCATCCCTTCAGCCACCGCCACCTTTTTAATATCCTTGGTGGAAGCTTTTTGAAGGGCTAGACGTTGAATATTTTCGCTTATGAAAAGCAACTCGTAAACTCCAACTCTGCCACGGTAGCCGGTATTGCTGCATCTCATGCAGCCCCTTGGATGATACAAGGTAACGGATTTCTCCCAGCTTTCCAGTGGAAAATCCGGTATGCTGCTCAATTCCTCCCGGGTCTTTAGGTATTTTTCTTTACAATGGGGGCAGAGCTGTCGTACTAAACGCTGGGCCAGCACACATACCAGATGATGAAATCAAAAATGGCTCTACACCCATTTCAATCAACCTACTGACTGCTCCAGGTGCATCATTGGTATGGAGGGTGGAAAACACCATATGACCTGTCATGGCCGACTCAATGGCTATTTTAGCAGTTTCCCTGTCCCTTATTTCACCCACCATGATTACATCCGGGTCATTCCGCAGAATAGATCTTAGGCCCGAGGCAAAATTTAGCCCTGCCTGGGCGTTGATTTGGATTTGATTTATGCCAGCCATTCTATACTCCACCGGATCCTCAACGGTTATAACATTTTTTAGCACCCGATCCACTGAACCTAGGCTAGCATATAGGGTTGTGGTTTTACCACTTCCAGTTGGTCCAGTTACTAAGATCAGTCCATAGGGCATCTTGATAACTTCTTTATATTTTTTTAGGATAGAGGGGGTTACACCCAACTCCTCCAGGGTAATCACCCGGCTGGAACTATCCAAAAGCCGCAGAGTTAGTCTTTCACCAAAACTTGTGGGCAGGGATGCCACCCTGATATCAATGTTTTTCCCCTCAACCTTTAGGGACATTCTACCGTCCTGGGGTATCCGACGTTCGGCTATATCCATATTTGCCATAACCTTAATCCGCGAAACCAAGGAGGCATGTATTTTATTGGGGGCTCCATGACATCATGCAGCACTCCATCTATCCGGAAGCGCACCCGGGAAGCTTTTTCGTAGGGTTCTATATGTACGTCGCTGCATTTGGCAGCTACTGCCTGGGAGATAATCATATTTGCCAGCTGTACAGCGGGTTTTTGGTCGGAATCCTCCGATGCTCCCAGGATATCTTCCTCCGGGATGATTTCTTCCTCTGTTTTATCAAATTCAATGCTGGCCCGAATTTGCTTTTCTATGGCCACCTCCAGCTCACTATCGGGGGCAAATACCGGCTTTATATCAAACCCGCTTAACAAACGGAGATCATCAATAACCATAATATCGGTGGGTCTTTGCATAGCCACCAATAGTTTTCCTTTACTAAAGGCAATGGGCAGTGCCCTGTAGCGCTTAATGGCATCATTTGAAATGGTAGTTAAGGCTGCCGGATCTATTGGATAATTTTCCAGGGAAACGAAGGAGACGCCAGCCCTTTTGGCAATAACCTTGGCAATATCATCCTCGCTGCAGTAACCCAGTTCAATTAGGGAGTGACCGATCATAGCTTTCTTACCCTGCTTGAGGGACTGACTACTCAGGGCATTATCTAACTGTTCCTGGGTAATAACTCCTTCCCTAACTAACCAGGTTCCCAGGTAATTATTGTTTTGCTTTAAATTCATCCTTTGCCTCCATGATAGGCTAATACTTTAAAACATTAAAATAAAAACCCATAACTGTAAGGTTTAACTTAGGTCATGGGCCTGATTTCCTAAGGCAACCCGGCCGCCATCGGATTTCTCCTTTAGGCCCGTGGTTTTGCGTCCTCTCCTTTCGGAAAGTTTGCCTTTAAAAAACAATTATTTATTTTTAAGGTATAGTTATCACCAAAAACCAGTATACCAGCTAATTATTTTTTCACCAACCAAGGCAGCAATTAGTGAGCCTAAGGCTAAGAAGGGACCAAAGGGTATTGGATCCTTTCTGCCCCTTTGACCTGTGGCCAAAAGTATAATTCCAATTATACCTCCAATTAGAAAGGCCAGGAATAGGGCAACCATTACCAATTTAAGACCAAGGAACATTCCCATCACTGCGGCCAGCTTAATATCCCCGCCACCCATACCACCTTTGGACACCAATGCTATAATAAACAACAAGGCACCGGCGACAAAGAATCCAATGGTTCCTGTTTTAAGTATTTCCAATGATTGTAAATAAATCAAGGGAAGACCCAGCACACCACTAACCAGCAATACTCTATTAGGTATAATTTGATGATATAGATCTATCACAGTAACAACAAGTAGCATAGAAAAGAAAACCAGCATGGCTAGGGTTTCCCAGCCGACACCCCATTTCCAAAGGGCAGTCACATATAGGCTGCCGGTAGCCAACTCAACCAAAGGGTACTGCCAGGATAATTTGGTACCACAATAACGGCATCTGCCACCCAGTACAAGGAAACTTGCCACCGGCACTAAATCCCAGGGTTTGATTCTAGTATGACAGGCCAAACAGTGTGATGGTTGGTAATAACCGTTTCACCCCGGGGTATTCTGTAGATACAAACATTTAAAAAACTTCCCACCAACAGTCCTAAGACAAAGATAGCTATATACTCTAACATTAATTACTCACACTGTTCCTTATTTTAAATCATGTAATAGCAGATTCCAACATTAATATTTATTGAAACTGTATTCGACTAATTTATAAAAAATCCTATATAAATAATATAAATTTGCCAATATTTAATAAAAATTTAATGTATAAAAATTGGCCGGGTTTTTGACAACCCCGACCAAATTTCTTAAATTCTTTTAATCTTTTTAAAACTGGTATCCAAATATGGCGACAGTGAGGCACCCTCGTCTCCGCCTGCTGTTCCTCCTACCACCAGCTCTTTGATGGCCATGGTGGGCTGGGCATCTGAAACAGGCGCCCCCTGACCGTCCTTACCACAGGTACCGATGGTAAAGCCCAAATCAGAGCCGACCCGCTCCACCATCCGCAATACCTCCGGTCCATTTCCGGTAAGGGTGGCACCCCGCACCATGGAACCGATTTCACCGTCTTTGATTAGATACCCTTCAGCCACATCAAAAACAAAATCTCCCGTGGTGGTATTGACCTGTCCGCCGCCCATCTTTTTAACCAGCAGTCCATTTTTATAACCTTTAATAATATTTTCAGGTTCTTCCTTGCCCGGCCCAATATAGGTATTGGCCATTCTGGGCAGGGGTTTATGCTGGTAGGATTCCCTTCGTCCATGGCCATTGGATTCCCGGTTTTCCTTGGTTGCCGACAAACGATCATATAGATAATCCGTTAGTATACCATTTTCAATCATGGTTACCTTTTCAGAGGGTACTCCCTCATCATCAAAACGGTAGGAGCCATATCGATCCGGCATGGTGGCATCATCCACCACAGTCACCAGTTCACTGGCCACCTGCTGTCCCTTCATGCCCGAGTAGACCGAGAGCTGCCTCTGCTCTAAATCAGCCTCCAGCCCATGGCCACAGGCCTCATGGACAT
Organism: Desulforamulus aquiferis; assembly: GCA_004143605.1. Lineage (GTDB taxonomy): Bacteria > Bacillota > Desulfotomaculia > Desulfotomaculales > Desulfotomaculaceae > Desulfotomaculum > Desulfotomaculum aquiferis. Next base: position 3,939 of record AWVY01000032.1, on the reverse strand, counting down.
GGTGCCACCAGCTTCCCCGGCCATAACCACCGGCATCTTTCCCGAAGGGCCGGCAGGGCGTCCAGCATGCTCACAGCTCGTCTGGCAGCATTCCGGGCCAGGGCCTCCGGGTCGTACTGTTCAAACAGCTCAAAGCCATTGTGACTGCCCACTGCATCATAGCCGGTCTGAATCTTACCATTTTCCGAGGCCACCACATTGACCATCAGCCTGGTACGCACCCTTTCGTCTTCAACAAAGGTACCCTGACTGTTGGCGATGGTTACCCTTTGAACTGTATCGCCATAACCTACAATGACCTGTTTTATCTTTTCTCCGTTCACAGCCCTGGCAGCATTATCTACTTTCCTGACAAGCTCCACCTTATCATGTAGGTACATCCTCGGGCCTGGTTTTAATCTTAAAATCCACTAGGGCTTAATAGTTGTTAGATCAAGGTTAACATCTCTTTTGCCCCCCTGGGCCGCATGGCTAACTATTTTAGCTGCCTCCAGCAGTCCTTCCTTGCTGGTATCATTGGTATAGGCATAGGCAGTGGCCTCACCGGACAGTACCCTTAGACCTGCCCCGCATCAAGGCCGGAATTAACCCTCTCAATGCGGCCAGCTCCATGCCTATGCCCGTGCTTTGTTTTTCTTCTAAAAAAAATATCCGCAAAGTCTCCCCCGTTGGACAGGGCAACACCAAGCACCTCTTTTAATAGCTGTTTATCAACCAATAATAACGCCTCCCAAAGCAAATACTGGTAATATATTAGCCCTTTATCATTCTATTGTCTACTTTCTTAAAGATGTTTATTCATTTGTATTTACCTGGAAGGTGTCAAAAAGGGGTTTTGCCTGCCAAAGGACCAATTTTTTACCTCCTCTTGTAAAAGTCCTACATCCCCTGGTTCCAGGAAAAAAATCAGCATCGTGAACTTCGCGACAACCTGATCCGGTGGCAAATAACCAGGTACCTCGCCAGGCAAAGGATCGGCTCCTGTCAGGTCCTCTTCTTTAGACTCGGTTAGAGCTTTGGTGATCAGTAGTTCTCTTATTTCGGTGAGATTAGACTGGTTTTCTAAATACCCGACGATTCCACAGAGCCTGTTGTAATCACCTGACAGCTCAATCTCCAAAGACAGGGCAAAACATCCTTCTTCCTGGGTTATACCGATAGTTCGAAGACCAATTAGCCTGACCCCCGCCTCCCTTAGGCTGCGATCCAGATTTACCAGGAACTGACCGTCCCGATAGTTGGCAGCGAAGTTTTTATACAGGGACTCTAAATTGGCCTCTAAGGCAATAAGCCCCTCCCTGTTTTTCTCAACCATACCTATGTCCTTACTGATACTGGCTAATTCTGACCTTGCCAGGCAATGGCCACCTTGCCCTGGTAAATCTCCCTTACAAGTATACATAATATTGCCAGGTAGATTAGGCATAATCCTAGAACAACCAATCTAAAGGACTGACTTTGTACTTTTATCTTCCTGTTAAACAATTCCTTAATTACCTCCCCCTACTCCTATAGAGGCAGTAATTGTATAGCTGTAATCGCCTGAGGACACTTCCTTTATTTCATCTAATTTTATAGAAGACAGCTCCCTTAGCTGATTTAGTGCAAATATCAGCTTGCCGATATTTTCCACCCCCTCACTGCTACCTCTGATTAGCAGCGAGTTTGGCGGTGGTACCGGCCTCTCTTCCTCGTCAAGGGCTTCCTCGGCTATATGATATAAATGTATCTTATTTATCCATATCCCCTCGGGAATCTGACTGCTTAATTCGGCCAGAAAAACCGACCAGTTTTTCCGATCCTTGATCAATTTATTTAAATGAAGTACTTTTTCCTGAGCATCACCCTGCCGCAGCTTAATTTCCTGGAATTCCCTAGTAATTGGTCTATATTGGTCAAGCTGTGCTTCTACTGCTAATAAATCGGCCTGCACCTCTTTTGCTGTTACCATACTGAAATAAAGAAGGAACCCCAAGAACAAAACAATTAAGCCAAAACCATAGGCCTAAGCTGTTTCATCCCACCAGTATCCCTGGGTGTTAAATCTTCAGGCAGTAGATTAACCCGGTAATTCATCGACAAACCTCTCCCAGGCCAAGCCAGCGGCCATTGAATATTGTGGTGCCAGGGTCTGCGGGACACCCCTTTCGTCCTTCAACATCGGATAGCCAATTTCGACAGGCAGTCCCAAGCCTTCCTCCAGACCTTCGGGTAATCCAGCCAGCTCACTGCCACCACCTGTTATGAGCAATCTCTCCGGCCTGCCGGCCATCTCCTGTAGACGAAAGGCTTCCAATTCTTCATTAAGCCCTGTTATTAGCTGATGTACGACCTGTATACCTGAACTGGCTCCATGGGCAAAGTTCCTGACCCAGGACAGTCTTCCTTCATTAATAATAATAAAATCGCTGGAGTCATATCCCACATCTATAACCCTTGTATTTTGGTTGCCTCAGGTTTACAGGTTTCTCTATGGAAGACCCTCCAAAGGTTCAATATAGATAGTTCAAGGTTTAATAGGATAAGATTAGCCCGTTCAAATATTTCATAAAAACCATAGAGCAGGGAGTGGGGAACAACGGCAAGGAGTATCTTAACCTCCTGGCGATCCTTTCTGCCCTTTATCCTCTCCAACACTATGGCCGAACTTCAGCCTCAGAAACCGGTACGGACAGTAATTTCTGCGCTTCCCAATTAGCAGCTTTAGTAAGCTCCTTGGTGGGCATATCTGGCATGATCAACTGGTGAATAATTACCTGGGGAGCCCCAAGTTGGGAAACAACCCTGTTTCCCTGTATTCCCAACTGCCCAATGGCCTTTTTGAGTAATTCTGCATTTTTTTATGGCTGCTGTCCCCAAATTCCAGGATTGGGCAGGCAATCCTATGGGAGACCCTCCAGCTTAGACCATTTCTTTGCATACGAACTATTTTAATGCTATGATTCCCTAAGTCAACGGCACAAATCTCGTTTCTTAACCAGTAACTCATACATTTCATCCGTTCTTTACTTTTCATCTGATTGATTGGTATTAAGGTAAGTCATTCTAACCCTGCCGGTAGTTACCGCCACTTTAATGTATATAAATTTATTCAATCCCCTATGTACCATTGCATGTGCCGGGATTGGCGGAAGTTCCCTTCGGGGTAAATGACATGGTGGTGTCGTTAAAGGTAAAGGCTGCAAATTCTATTCCTTCGGGTAGGTAAACCCGCTTAATCCTCTTCATTTGATTGCCCTCGGCCAGCCTCAGCTCATAATAATGGCCGGTGGAGGCTGTACTAAACCTGATATCGTAGAAGGAGCTGTTATCCGTCAAGGAACGCTGCTGGAGATATCGGATATCTGCTACCAGCTCCCTTGCTATCCTTCCAATTGATGCTTATGCAGGTGACCTGGCCAAGGGGCTAGGGTGGTAGTCAGAAGAAAAATAAAGATGCACAGGACAAGGATGGTCTCAATAATTGTAAAGCCATGTTCCCTCATAATAAATACACCTTAGTTCCACTAAAATACCGGATATAGTTCGCGCCATCTAACCAGCATAGGGCGGTAGGGGGCGATGCCTTGGACAAAATATATTGACTGCTCTTCAAATGAGTAAGTGGAACTATCACTCACCTGTACTGAACCTGGTTGCTTGATTACGGTGCCGCTGATTGTTCGGCCAAATAGGGAGGAGTGATTACCCAAAAGGCAGGTAGGTGTAAAAATAACAGCCCAGAGGGTACAGCCACCGGCCAGTTCAACCTGCCGGGAACTGATTATTGTCAGGGAGTCCTCGGCTTCCCCTGGCTGCAAACAGCCTTCCACGGTTATTTTTCCGTCCACCGCCAGGATGAACCTACCCCTAAATTCTCCCTGCCCAAATAGCGTTAAATCTCCCGGTGATAAAAATAGCTCCTGGGGGTCTTCATTGCCTCCCAGCAGTAGGGAGTTG
>AWVY01000031.1 GCA_004143605.1 Desulforamulus aquiferis | reverse complement strand
CTGATGCCTCCTGGCAGCAGGACACAACCTTATCCCTGGCCAGACCTAATACAGCTGCCATACCTCCCGAACCTTCCGGCGCAGCTCCTGCATAATACGACCCCTGGACCGAACAACCTTAACAGCGTCGGCAAACCTAATTGCACCTGCAGCCACCAGGCAGAATATTCACCCAGGCTGTGACCTGCCAGCGCCTGGGTCTTAGGCCACATTCCTGCTGCAGCACCCTTAGGGCAGCTACACTCACCGCTAAAATAGCAGGCTGGGTATTAACTGTACTGTTTAGTTCCTCAGCAGGACCCTCAAAGCACATCCTTGTAATACTAAAACCCAGGGAATCGTCCGCTTCTTCTAAAGTTTCACGACAAATAGAAAAATTATTATATAAATCCCGTCCCATCCCCACATACTGGGAACCCTGTCCAGGAAAGATAAATGCCACTTTAGACACTATGCTAGAACTCCCCTCTTGAAAACCTACTCATTACCTGTTCGGCCCCGGAAACAATATCTTGAATGATATCCGCAGCCGGTTCGATTTTTTTAACCATGCCGCATACCTGACCTGCCATTACGGAACCATCTTGGATGTCCCCTTCCACCATAGCCATCCTTAATCGTCCCACTCCAAGCTTCTCCAGTTCTTCCACAGGGCACCCTGACGCTCCCTTTCCTCAAACTGTCTTGCCAGTTTATTACGGATAATCCGAACCGGATGACCGGTGGTGCGGCCCGTTACTATTGTGTCACGATCCTTTGCCTTAATAAGGATCTCTTTAACATTACTGTGGATAGTACATTCTGTAGCACACATAAACCTGGTACCCATTTGAACACCCTGGGCACCCAGGGCCAGTGCCGCCACCAGCCCCCGTCCATCATATATGCCGCCGGCGGCGATAACAGGAATATCAACTGCATCCACACCTGGGGCACCAGGGGCAATGTGGCCAATTCTCCAATATGACCTCCAGATTCGCCACCTTCGGCTATCACCGCATCAACCCGCCCTTGGCCATACGCTGGGCCAAGCCACCGAGGGAATTACGGGAATAACCTTAGTGCCAATTTCCTTTAGTCCGGGTATAAACTTTCCTGGGTTACCGGCTCCGGTGGTTACTACAGGCACCCTCTCGTCCAAAATTAATTGCATTACCTGCTCCATGTAAGGAGACATCATCATTACATTCACACCAAAGGGTTTCTTGGTAAGCTTTTTTACAATGTTGATTTGTTCCTCTAGCCATTCCGGAGGAGCCTGCCCTGAGCCGATAATACCAAGTCCACCGGCCTCTGATACCGCTGCGGCTAACTCAGCTGTTGAAACCCAAGCCATTCCTCCCTGTAGTATGGGGTACTGAATGCCTAATAAATCGCACAACTTAGTCTGCAGTTTCATTTTTTCCCTCCCTTAACTCCACTTGAGAACAATTCCCCCTGAAGTTAATCCAGCACCAAAAGCAACCATCAGGATATTGTCTCCCTTTTTAATACGCCCAGATTTTACAGCCTCATCCAAGGCCAAAGGAATGGATGCACTGGAGGTATTGCCAAGGCGGTCCACATTTACTACAACCTTGTCCATAGGTAAATTTAGCTTCTTTGCTGCGTGTTCTATAATTCGTATATTTGCCTGATGCGGAATTAACAAATCAATGTCCGAAAGCTCCAAGCCCGCTAGTTTAACCATTTTCAGAGCTTCCTCTTCCATAACACGAACGGCATAACGGAATACTTCCTTACCGTTCATGTGCACATAATGTAGTTTTTGTTCTAGTGTTAACGGACTGGCTGGAATCCTAGCTCCTCCGGCAGGTACCAGCAAATGCTCCCAGCCGGCTCCCTCGGCGGCCAACTTGCTGGCCAGTACCCCTTCACCCTGTTCCACTGGACCCAGCACCACTGCTCCGGACCCATCTCCAAAAAGCACCGAAGTATTGCGGTCTTCCCAATTAATAATCTTTGATAATGTTTCTGAGCCAACCACTAAAATCCTTTTCATTGCACCGGTGGCAATGAACTGAGCCGCGATGGTAACAGAATAAACAAAACCGGTACAACCAGCTTCTAAGTCAAAGGCTGCAGCATTGACGGCACCCAATTTATCTTGAACGATACAGGCACTGGCAGGTATGATCATATCCTTTGAGCAGGTGGTAAGTATAATAAGATCTAATTCTTCAGGCTTTACTCCGGCATTCTCTAATGCTTCCAGGAAGCCTTAATAGCCAACCCAGCCGTTGTATCATTTGGTTCCGCTATTCTTCTCTCCTTTATTCCGGTACGGGAAGTAATCCACTCATCGCTGGTATCCATCATTTTTTCAAGGTCTTTATTTGTCACAATCTTATCAGGAACATAACTACCAACGCCTATGATTCCCGCCTGAATAAGGTGTTTGGGCATATTACTCGTCTACCCCCTTAACGACATCATTTTCCAAGCTCTCCTTGATGGCCGGCACGAGACCTTGCTCAACGGTTTCCTTTGCCACCCTGATGGCATTTTTTATCGCCCTGGCCCTTGAACTGCCATGGCATATTACAGATACACCGTTAACCCCCAGCAAGGGTGCTCCGCCGTATTCAGCATAATCCATGCGCCGTTTAAAGCCGCTCATAATATGCATACATCTTTCTCGCCCAATTACATCTTCAAGTCTACCCAGTTCCTGCTGAAACATCCCCAGCAATCCAATGGCAAAGCCTTCTGCTGCTTTAAGCACCACATTGCCTACAAAGCCATCACAAACAGCAACGTCACTGCCGGCCAAGAACAAATCCCTGCCTTCAACATTACCAATAAAATTAAGCTTGGCATCCTTCAATAGTTTGTGAGTGGTTAAAGTCAGCTCATTACCCTTGGTCTCTTCAGACCCAATGTTTAAAAGCCCAACCCTGGGGTTGGGAAGACCCAATACCTTTTCAGCATAAAGGGAACCCATTACGGCAAACTGCATTAAATGCTGGGGTTTACAATCCACATTGGCACCAACGTCTAAAAGCACCACAACTCCTTTTGCCGAAGGCATCAGGGTACTAATGGCCGGGCGGTCAACTCCGGCAATTCTTCCTAATATAAATAAGGAGGAGGCCATTTGAGCACCTGTGCTGCCTGCCGAAACTACGGCTTGAGCCACCCCTTCCTTCACCAATTGGGTGGCAACAACGATAGATGAATTCTTTTTCTTGCGAATGGCACTAACCGGGTGTTCTCCCATGCCAACCACTTCAGAGGCATGCACAATACTTATTAGTCCACCGGCGTCATCACCATCAAGCTCTTTAACAATCCTATCCTGGTCCCCAACCAGAATAATGCTCACACCTAGTTCCTGGGCGGCATCTCTGGCACCCCGGACAATCTCCATCGGGGCGTGATCGCCACCCATGGCATCTACTGCTATTTTCATTTTAATTATCCTCCTTATGCAGGACAAATACAGTAAACGCTGACTCAAGTACTGTCTGATCCAATACTGTAGATTTTACCTCAACCTTATACCTATTATCATTGTAACCAGTAATATCTGCCTTGCTACCACCTTATCTCCAGCCTTTACCGGCTGCTTAAATTGCACCTGGCTGAACCTGTTAAGGCTATTTCGGCATCAATGATAGCTATAGCCAGTGAATTAGCCTGGGCAAATAAGTGGTGACCCCTAGCCACCAAGTTTTTTCGGAAAGCCATCTCAGGGGTAATATTTAACATTGAAATTCCATAACAGCCAACTTCAATGTCCAGAAGCTCCCCGAACAGCTCATCACTTCCCAAAGACTTTACCGGGGAATCGCCCTGCAGGGCGGTTTTCATCCTTTCCCTTAACTCAGGGATATTCAACTCAGAGCGATCTAAGCGAATGGTTTGAATGCTTACCCCTAATACCCCGGCTAGGTCCTCATCTTTAAGAAGAGGATTATTGGCTAAGTATTTGGTTAGTTTTTTTTGCCTTTGGCTTTTACCGTTGGTTCCTCTTGCCATTTTAATCACCAATAGTTTTTAGTACCTGGTACTAATTATAACCACAAAATTCATCTAGTGCAAACATTTTTCAATATTTCTTCCAAAAAAAGTAAAAACCCTTTCACAAGGAAAGGGCTCATAACTTTATTTAGTAATTATTTTGTAGCAGCAACAACTTCGCGATTCTTGTAGTAACCGCATTCAGGGCACAAATGATGCGGTTGGATTAATGCACGACACTGCGGGCAAGCCACCAGGCTGGGGGCTTCCAGTTTCATGTTCATAGCTCGGCGCTGTCTTCCCCGATGCTTTGCAAGTCTTCTTTTTGGTACACCCATTTTCTACACCCCCTTTAAAAAGTCAAACAACTTTATTGTTGTAATTTTTTAAGAATGGCTAGTCTGGGGTCAATATTATCCCCCTGACAATCACAGCGGTTATGATTTAAATTAATCCCACACTGGAACAGAGTCCCTGGCAGTCTTCCGAACATACCAAGCGCATGGGTAATTCCATCAATAAAGCTTTCATAACTTCCGGTCTAATATCTATCAAATCCCCGGTAAAATTATGTATCTCGGATTCATCATCCTTATTTTGTATTTCTACCGAAGCATATTTTTCTTCCAGCTGGGCTGAAAGCTTCTGTTTATAGGGTTCTAAACAATTTACACAGGTAGTTTGTACCTCTGCCCTTGCTGCCCCTTTAACAGAAAAGATATTGTTTTGATAAGATATTTCCCCCGTTACATGAACGGGCCCAACGAAGTTTATTTCCTGCCCGCCGAAGCTGATACTAGCAAGGTCATTTGTGACATCAAATTGGATTGTGTCACCCGGCGCATTCTTTAATTTAAGTATGTTTATGTTCATCCGTTAATACACCTCAATGTTTAACAAAATTCATTATATAAAGCAGTCAATTATTTGTCAAGGAGAATTACTGTATATAGGCTGCTCTATCTCAAATGCTGGTCTAAATGCCTGTCTTTCCCTTTATATATAAGTTAGTAACATTAAATCTTGGGGTGATTTTTTGCTAGGACATTTCTTAACCTATAAATTAAAACTAAAAAACCAACCCTTAGCTTCCCTGGTCTGGACCTGCCTTGCTATTGTTTTTGTCCTGGTTATGGTAATTAATCCCAAGGTAGTATTTGACGGGGCGCGAAGTGGTCTAGGTGCCTGGTGGAATATTGTTTTCCCGGCCCTGCTCCCCTTTTTCATTGTGGCAGAAATATTAATGAAGCTGGGCTTAGTCAAATTTATCGGTGTTCTCTTGGAGCCCATCATGCGGCCTGTATTTAATGTGCCAGGAACAGGTGCCTTTGTATTGGTCATTGGCTTTACCAGCGGCTTCCCCATTGGCAGTATGATCACTGCCAACCTCCGGCAGCAAAACCTGTGCACCAGGGTAGAGGCGGAGCGCTTAATGAGCTTTACCAATAACTCCAGCCCCCTATTTATGTTGTCTGCAGTGGCCGTGGGAATGTTTGGTCGGCCGGAACTGGGTGTTGTCATAGCTGGTTCCCACTACCTGGCAAATATCCTGTTAGGTCTAATCCTGCGTTTCTATGGTCGACATGACAGGGAACACATTAATAGAAGTTCTTCCCCTTGGTCCATAAGACAGGCCTTGCGGGAGTTACTTCAACACCATAGAAATCACAAACAGCCCCTCGGACAGTTATTAGGCGAAGCGGTGGCTTCCTCTATAACAAAGTTAATAAATATTGGCGGCTTTATTATCTTATTTGCAGTTATCATTAAACTCCTTGACTATGCAGGAATTATAAAATCCATTGCATCAGTCCTGGGTATATTATTAATGCCCTTTGGCTTCCCCCCAGATATTCTCTCTGCTTGGCCAGCGGGGGATTAGAAATGACCATAGGTACAAAACTTGCCTCAGAGSCTCGGCATCTGAGCTGCATCGACTTATGGCGGTGGCCATGATCCTCGGTTGGAGCGGACTTTCCATCCATGCCCAGGTGGCCAGTATGATTGCCAAAACCGATATTCGCATGGGTATGTTTGTGGTCACCCGATTAGCCCATGCGCTGCTGGCCTCCTTTTTTACCTGGCTTTTTTACAAGCCGGTGGAAGCAAGCAAGGAAATAGCTCTACCCGCCTTGTCACCGGTGGTAGAATTATTATCTCACTGGACACCTGTAACTGTAGGCTACTCCCTTTTAGCAGCATTTTTATTGCTGCTGCTCCTGATGATAATTGCCCTAGTCTACCGGCTTATCAGACATATAAAAAGAATTATCATTAATTAAGTGTTTCTCGTTATATTTTCTCAATGAAAAAGGTATTAGGTGACTGGCCGTGGAAAAAATACAATATACAATAGGTGTAATTTCCAAAATAAAGCAAAATGCCTTATGCAGTTAAGGTAGGGAAGGTGAGTTCAGTGGCGGACTTAACACCATTATTTAATCCCAAATCAGTGGCCATTATCGGTGCCTCAAACAATCCCGAAAAATTGGCAATGTCATTGTCAAAAATATCAAAGAGTGCGGTTTTTCAGGTCAAATTTATCCTGTCAATCCAAAGGAAAAGGAGATTGAAGGGTACACCTGTTTTACTAATTTGAGTGAAATACCTGAAAAGCCTGACCTGGCAGTGATATGCGTACCGGCTAAGCATTGCTCCAACATTATGGAGGAATGCGGCAAGCTTGGCATTAAAGCTGCTGTTGTTATAACCGCTGGTTTTAAAGAAATAGGTCCCGCTGGTTTGGAGATGGAAAAAGACTAGTTAGTATTTCAAACCGATACGGCATTAAAATGGTTGGCCCCAACTGTGTTGGTATTATGGACACCCACATTCCTTTAAACGCTTCATTTTCTGCCGGGTTCCCCCAAAAGGGCGATATTGCTTCATTTCCCAGAGCGGTGCTATGTTGGTCTCGATTATGGATTGGTCCCGTTCTGCAGGCCTTGGCTTTAGTAGGGTAATCAGTCTCGGTAATAAGGCGGTCCTGGACGAGGCAGATTTTATTGATGCTATAGCTGATGACCCTGTTACTAAGGTTATTCTTTGTTATATTGAAGATGTGCATAACGGAAAACATTTTTTAGAGGCGGCATCTAGGGCCTCTAAGAAAAAGCCGGTTATCGTGCTCAAATCAGGTACAAGCCAGGCAGGTGCCCAGGCAGCATCCTCCCATACAGGTGCGCTGGCCGGCAGCGACCTGGCCTATGAAACCGCCTTTACCCAGGCAGGTATCATCAGAGCCCGCAGCATGACTGAGCTTTTTGACCTGGCCACATGTTTTTCCTACCAGCCCTTACCCCAGGGCGACCGTATAGCCATAGTTACAAACGCTGGGGGACCAGGAATTGTTACAGCTGATGCCATTGAAAATTCTAATTTAACTATGGCCCGTTTCGATAAAGGAACATTGGATTTATTCAGGGAGAAGCTGCCCCCGGAGGCCAATATATATAACCCCGTTGATGTACTTGGTGATGCCAAGTCAGATCGCTATAGGTTTGCCATAGAAACCGTTCTAAAGGACCCCCACGTTGACAGTGTGGTGGTGCTGGTATGTCCTACAGCAGTAACAGATGCGGAAAATATTGCCCGGCAAATTATAGATCTACACGAAAAATACCCTGACAAGCCCATATTCGCAGCCTACATGGGCGGAGTAGTGCTGGCGGAAGTCCAAGCTATTGACCAAAGCAAAAATTCCTGTCTTCACCTTTCCCGAGCCGGCCATTTATTCCATAGCGGGAATGAATAAATATGTTCGTTCCTTCAATGACGAGCGAGAGGCTGGGGACCTGGATTTCGACGATATTGATCGCAACAGGGTTAAGGCCCTCTTCTATGACGTTATTCGGGACAGGCGCAGTGTTTTACTGGGCAGCGAGGCCGCAGCCGTGGCTGAGGCCTACGGTATTTCAGCAGCCCCGATTAAATTGGCTACCTACCCGGAAGAAGCAGTTGACCTGGCCGAAGAGTTGGGTTACCCGGTGGTGCTAAAGGTTGCTTCCCCTAAAATTATGCATAAGACCGATGTGGGTGGAGTGAAAATTGCACTGAATACTGCGGATCAAGTCCGCAACGCCTTTATAGAAATAATGGAAAACGTCCAGCGCTACCTGCCCAATGTAATTCCCCATGGCATTGAAGTAAGTAAAATGATGCCCCGGGTACTGAATTAATCGTTGGCATGACCAGGGATGTTCAGTTTGGCCCCCTTATTGCCTTTGGCCTGGGTGGTATCTATGTCAACCTACTTAAGGATGTATCCTTCCGTCTGGCCAAGGGACTGACCAGAAACGAAATAACCACCATGATTTCCGAAACCAAGGCATATACTCTATTAAGAGGATATCGGGGCGAAAAACCGGCAGATCTGGTTAGTATAATAGAAATGGTGGCCAGAGCAGCTTTATTGGTCAATGACTTTCAAGAGATCAATGAAATGGATATAAACCCGGTCTTTGCTTACAAGGATGGCTATTCAGCCTTAGATATAAAGATAACCATAGATATTTAATATAAATATTAAACAGTGAGGTGTTACCAGTGAAAAGCCTGTATATTATGGGTTCGGCAGGCAGTGGTAAAACAGTTATGGCCGTTGGCCTTGCTCAAAAATTTCAGCAGGAGGGTTACAGGGTATCCTATTTCAAGCCGGTGGGTGCTTCCACCGCTGCAGGAAAGGCGGACGAAGACGCTGTCCTAATGAAAGAACTCCTTGGGATGGATGTATCCCTGGAAACCATTGTCCCCACCATGTCCAGCCCCTTCTATCTATCCCGGGGGAACCAATCTGCTCAAATGCTGGAAGCCATTGATACTGCCTATGATAAGATTAAATCCACTTCTGATATCGTCATTGTGGACAGTGCCATTTTTCCACATATTTTAGGGACCATCGGTTTAGATGCCCCTTCCCTGGCAAATAGGCTTAATTCCAGTGTGCTATACCTGATTAACATTAAAAATGATTACAGCTTGGATCAATCCGTCTATTTTTATAACTATCTCAGCCAGCGGGGCGTTCCTGTGCTGGGTAACATTTTCACCCATGTGCCAAGACCCATCCAAGCAAAAATAGAGGGTGTTTACAAGCCCCTATTAAGTGAAATGGGCTTCCACACCCTGGGCATCGTACCTAAAATCAGCGAACTATCCTCCCCTTCCGTTGCCCAGGTTTATGAGCTCCTTGGCGGGGAACTCCTTACCGGCGAACAAAACCTGGATCTCCTGGTGGAGGATGTAATGGTAGGTGCCATGACCATAGAAAGTGCCCTGGGCTTTATGCGCAGGACAAATAACAAAATCTTCATCACAGGTGGTGACCGGGCAGACATGGCCCTGGCTGCCTTGGAAACCAGCACCTCTGCCATCATCCTCACCGGCGGTCTTTACCCCGACATAAAGGTTATCAGCCGGGCGGTGGAAAAGGGAGTCCCGGTGCTGCTGGTTCATTATGACACCTACGCTGCCATTGAAAGGCTCAGTGAGCTTTCCGGTCGCATATCCATCAAGGATAAGGACAGTATCAACAAAGCCAAGGAAAATATTGAACGCTTCTGCGATTGGCAAACTATCTTAAATAGTCTTAAATAAACAAAATGTTAAAGGGTTGTACTGAGATATTTGTCCAGCACAACCCTTTATGATTGAAAACAAATACTGGCTGAGTTTTTCAGCCAGTTAGTTAGTCAAATTATTTCCTTAGTTCTTCTCGACCTTGTTGGATCTCACTTAAAATCTTACCCAGCTTATCTTCCATTTGTTCTAAAATTTCGTCAGCATATTCCCTGGCACCTTGACGAATTTGGGCAGCAACTTCCTCAGACTTTTTGATAGTTTCCTCAGCTAACTTTTCTGCCTGCCTGACTATTTCACTATCGTCTGCCCGCTTCTCAATTTCCCGGGTTACATCTTCCAACATACGCTGGGCTTCTTTCTTGGACTCAGAGAGTACCTTATCCCTTTCCTTAACCAGCCACTTTGCCTGGCGAACTTCTTCCGGAAGAGAGGTGCGAATACGGTCAAGGTAGTCTAGAATTCTATTTTCATCTACCATGATCCGTTTGGTCATTGGCACCTTGGGGCTCTCCTCAATGAGTTCCTCCAGCTCATTCAGGACGTTAAAGAGCTCCACCGTCTATCCCTCCTTGACTATTTCACATAGCCATATTTTTGTCGTAATTCCTTTATTACCAGCTCTGGCACCAGAGCACTGAGCACCCATCATAGGAGGCCACTTCCTTGACAATGCTTGAACTGATAAATGAGTATTCTGATCTTGTCATGAGATATACCGTTTCTATTTCAGGGGCCAGCTTTTTGTTGGTCAGGGCATAGACAAATTCACTTTCAAAATCGGTGATAGCCCTAAGACCCCTGACTATGACATGGGCACCCTGCTTCAAAGCATAATTAACTGTTAAACCGTCAAAGGAATCTACAATAACATTAGGGTACTTCTCTAAAATTTTCTCCAACATCTCCACCCTCTCTTCCACAGTAAAGAGAGGCTGTATTTTTTTGAGTTTCTTGCCACAGACACAATCAACTTGTCAAATAACGAGGCGGCCCGCTCAATCACATCCAAGTGGCCGTTTGTTATTGGATCAAAGCTACCGGGATATATCCCTATTTTCATATATCTGCCTCCTCAGATGTCATGTCTATAAAATGTCAAAGCCGTATCTCCATATCTTTCACGCCTGTATACCATAAGTTGTCCCACCCGCTCAGGAGGCAGATCACACTTATTACTCTCCACCACCACTATTCCTCCAACATTTAACAGACCATTTCCCTGAATTTTTTCAAGGCTGGGTACTTCAAAACCTTTTTTGTAGGGAGGATCAATAAAAATCAAATCAAAGTTCTCTTTTCTTTCTCCTAATAGCTTTATTGCCTTGGCAGCATCAAGGTTTAAAACCTCTGCACATTCGGATAAACCGCATAGCTTGATATTGCTAATTATAACTGCTGCGCTGCTGCAATCCTTTTCCACCAACACTGCCCTAGCGGCTCCCCGGCTCAAAGCTCGATGGCAACGGCTCCCGTGCCGCTGAACAGGTCTAGAAAGCTGCTTTCCGGCACCTGGGCTGAAAGAATATTAAACAGCGCCTCTCTAACTCTATCTGAAGTAGGTCTTGTGGACATACCCTTTGGGCTTTTAAGTCTACGGCCCCTTGAAGTACCAGCAATTATTCGCAATCCTGAGATTCCCTTCCTTAAATGGTCTTCATTGCCTAAAACTAATTATAGCATATGGCGACAAAAAAATCGATTTCAAGTTAAATCCMCAATTTGAATAAATGGCCTTTGGAGGGAACAGGATATAAAGAAGTTCATATGCCAAATATTCTACAGGAGGTTCAACCTTGGACTTAAATTTCTTTAAAAACAATAACATAAACATTGACCTGGCCATAGAGGCCCAGGAAATAGTCCGGGGCAAGACCGGGCAGGAAATTCCCGGCTGTGCCATGGATAAGGAAACCTATACAAATGCCACGGTAACTATCGTGCGTATTCAAGAGCAGTACGCTGTGGAAATCATGGGTAAGCCCGTTGGCAACTACGTCACCATAGAGGCCCCGGCAATTAGGGAAAATAACAAACAGGTTCACCAGGACATAGCAGAAATCCTAGGAAAGCAGCTTGCCAGCCTATTTAACCTGCCGGAGCATGCCAATGTACTTGTGTTGGTCTAGGTAACTGGAACGCCACCCCCGATGCCCTTGGACCTAAGGCAGTGGGTATGACCCTAGTGACCAGGCATATGTATAACTACGCACCGGAAGAAATCAGAGGCGGCATGCGCTCTGTCAGTGCCCTATCCCCAGGAGTTCTGGGCATCACAGGCATTGAGACTGCAGAAATTATCAAAGGTGTAGTTGATAAGGTCAAGCCCGAATTAATCATAGCCGTGGATGCCTTGGCCTCCAGGGCTGTGGAACGCATCGGCACCACCATCCAATTGGCCGACACAGGCATTAGCCCCGGCTCCGGTATTGGTAATAAGCGGGCCGGTATCAATGAGGAAACCATGGGTGTGCCGGTTATTGCCATAGGTGTGCCAACGGTTGTCCCGGCAGCCATCATAGCCGGCGAGGCCATAGATCGCCTAATCCAGCAAACCAGCAATCACCCGAATCTACAGTCTGCCCAGCAGGATATGAACACAGAGGCCTTTCAAAGCATTGTAAATGAAATTATGCAGCCCTATACCGCGGGGCAATTAATGGTTACCCCAAAGGAGATAGACGTTTTAATTGAAAACACCGCTAAAATCATTGCCGGTGGTATCTCCTTAGCCCTGCACCCTGCTATCTCTGCCGAGGAATTCACTACCTACCTGCATTAATTTTATACCTTCGGATTAAACCGGGCAAAATTACCGTGATCGGTTTTAGTAAGGGCATCGGCACCTGTGGTAGGCTGGGTAAGCCCCACCTTATCACCTTCATCAACAAAGCCGATGCCCTGGGCTACTTCAAAACGAAGACTGTTAGTATCCTGTTTAAGGACTAATTTCTCCCTTTTCCTGTTATTTTTCATTTTTACACCTCCTAAGCATATTATCTGGCTCAAGACATTCTTAATACCAAGCAAATCTTAGGAGTCTTTTTATACTTATCCAAATGCATTCCTAGGACAAATTTATTAATTTTTCTATAGCCTGCTCTTCCTCAGGCAAGAAAAATATTTTTCCCCTTATTACTCTCATAAATAAAATCCTTTAAACTATTACTATCATATATTGAAAAGTCACCAACAATGGCAAGTTTTACCTGATAGTTGATAAACTTTTGTAATATTTCCCCTGCAAGTCTTGTATTTAGATGAAAAAACTCTTCACAAATTGCTGATTTATTAATAATAATTGCCTCACAGCCTGATTCATACCTTACTGTGGCCATAAAATCCAAGGCCGATTGAACATCCGTGATTAGTACTTCATTGGTATTTACAATAGCAATTTCAATACCATTCTCTTTTATCGTAGTAATATTCATCCTTCATCCTCCAACTTCTCAGTAGTATTTATTAAATAATTTTTACAATTGTGCAGGGCATGCTCCTGTGAAGCAGCCTCATTAACCTGATTCTCAGATTTTAAGTACTCTTTTCCCCATTCACATAATGAGCCAAAATAGGAGTTAGTTTGACCCCCAATGGTGTAAGGGAATATTCTACCTTTGGTGGTACCTGGGCGTATACTTTTCTGGTAATTAGTCCGTCTCTTTCCATTTCCCTTAGCTGCTGGGTAAGCATCTTTTGTGTGAGCTTTGGATTAATTCTATTTAGTTCACTAAATCTCATTATTTTATTATTTGAAAGATACCATAGCAAAAGACTTTTCCACTTACCTCCAATTAAATCAAGTGTCAGCTCCATTGAGCATTGGTACTCTTTGTTCCTAAATTTAATCACCTGTGCTCCTCCTAACAAATGAATCCCAACATAGTTACTTTTTGTATAGTATATAACTTTTTATTCACTATCAAACTTAAAGGTGCATAATTGTTAGTTTGAAATATACTATTTATTATTATATCATAGGATTATTAAAATGAATTGGGAGGCTCCGGGATGAATATTTCTAACATAGAAAGTAATAGAATCAACGTTAATCAAGTAATTGAGGCACTTAACAAAAACAATTTTAATGCTAAGTATTGTGCAACCGAGGAAACTGCCATAAATGAGGTCATATCACTTACTCCCGCTAATTCAACCGTTGGTATGGGTGGTTCATTTACTGTACAGCAGTTAGGGTTATCTGAAATCTTAGCAGACAGGGGTTGCCAAGTTTTAGACCACAATAAGCCTGGCCTAAGTCCGGAGGAAGCCCTTGAGCTTCGACGTCGCCAATTGGTATGTGATGTCTTTCTTACCGGCACTAACGCCGTTACCCTTGACGGTCAAATAGTAAACAGGGATGGAATTGGCAACCGGGTTGCAGCTATGATATTTGGACCAAAAAGGGTCATTATAATCGTTGGTATAAATAAAATTGTTAGCAATGTTGATGAGGCCATTAAAAGAATAGAAACCATTGCTGCACCAATGAATAACAAAAGACTAAATAAGGCTAATCCCTGTATAAAAACCGGTCAATGCATGAATTGCCAGGGACCTTCAAGAATATGCAACGTTACAACCATTTTAAGCAAAAAGCCAATGCTTACAGATACCCACATTATTATTGTTGGTAATGAGCTAGGCTTTTAAATCGGTAAAACAGTTCTTATATCTCTAGTGTTGAATTCCTATCACTTAGAAGAGTGTACGCCACACAATTATTAATGTGTGGCGTATTCTTATGTGCTAACATAGGCTGTGGCTCAAATGGCTTCTTCTGCATAATGTAGCTGGCAATTTGTTAAAATATATAAAAATTTATAAAGAAGGGTATGTAAAATGGGACACTTACTATTATGGTTATTATTAATTGCACCCTGGTTTTTGCTAATTCCACTTGATTCACGACGAGTAAAACGATTCTTAGCAGTTGCTTTCTTCACTACAATTATAGATACAATTTATTTTCAAGTGGCTCAAGTATTAAATTGGTGGACAATAACAGACAATGTATTCTTTCTGACACATGTTTCTGCTTTTACATATGGCTTTCTTCCTGTGGCTACCATCCTGGTATTTTATTATACCTATCCAAATCTATTGCTATTTTCCGGGGTAAATATAGCCCTTCAGGCACTGCAAGCATTTATAGTTAGCCCCATGATCTTTGAGCAGCTTGGCCTCTACCGTATGCATATGAGTAGTTTTGCTTTTTTTACTTTGCTCCTAAGTCATATACCCATTATCTATATCTTTCAAAAATGGTATGAAAATGCTTATATCGAGGACACTGAAACCGAATCACCTGATAGGATACCAAATTGGTTAAGATTCAAACAAAAATAAGATAAATGGAGTAAGCTTAATTTACTCCATTTATCTTACGATACGCACATTTAAGATGTAATGATATTTCTCAGTTTCCTGCGAATGATTTTCCCCGAGGTAGTTTTAGGTAATTCTGGAACGTAGATGATTTTTCTCGGATATTTGTAAGGGGCTGTGTTCTGTTTAACGTGACTTTGCAGCTCCTTTGTCAGTGCTTCTGACGGAGTATAGCCATCACGCAATAATATTACTGCACAAACAATCTGGCCCCGTATTTCATCCGGATGGGCGATAATAGCACTCTCCCTGACAGCAGGATGCGTATTTAGAACGCTCTCTATTTCAAAAGGTCCGATACGGTAGCCGGAGCATTTGATCATATCGTCATTGCGACCCACATACCAATAGTATCCATCTTTGTCTTCAAAGGCGATATCGCCGGTATGGTAAATTCCTTCCTGGATAGGATCAATCATTTCACCATTTGCATAGTAAGCCGAGAGTAACCCAAGCTGATTCTTGCCTGAAGTGAATATCACAACTTCACCTTCTTCACCCTGATTACACAGACTCCCGTCTGGATGAATCAGGCAACCTTATACAAAGGAGATGCCTTGCCCATGGAGGAGGGACGTACAGGTATCCACTGAAATGAACAGGCGATAGGCGTGCCTTCGCTCTGACCAAATCCCTCGTGAATATAGTGTCCGCTGATCTTATGAAACTCGCTGTTTACTTCTCCCGAAAGGGGTTCTCCTGCCGTGGAAAACCATTGGATTGACTCCACATGCCTTTTTTCAATTCCGTCTCGCAGCAGGAAACGGTACATGGTGGGCGGGATGCATAGTGAAGTGGGTTTGAAACGTTCCAATGATTTCATTAGATTATGAGAGTCAAAGCGAACGGGATCATAGGCAAGTATTGCACTGCCGCAAATCCACTGGCCGTAAATATTACCCCAGCCAAATTTTGCCCAGCCGCTGTCTGATTGGGTAAGGTGTAAGCCGTTATTCTGTACGCACTGCATATATTTTGCAGTTACAATATGTCCCAGGGGATAGTTCTGTTATGAATGGCCATCTTTGGATAGCCTGATGTACCCGATGTGAAATAAATAATCATTTCATCATTATTGGCCAGGCCGCTGTAATCCTTCCATTCTTCGTATTTGATATATTCACGATTGAAATCCTGATATTGCTGCTGGGGTCCATCTCCTACAATAAGGATATCGATAATAGACGGGCATTTTTCTTTCAAATTCTTAATCTGTTCAAGTACGAAGCTGTCATTCAAAGCGATAACCAGTTTTGCTTCTGCAGTATCAACACGGTAAAGGATATCCCTTTCTGTAAGCTGAATGGATGCGGGCACTGTAACAGCACCAATTCTGGCCATTGCAATTGCGCAGATCCAATATTCATATCGTCTGCGTAATAGAGTCAGAATACGATCACCGGGCTTTATACCAAGGGAAATAAAATAAGCTGCCGCTTTTTTGATAACTCAGCTAATTCCGAAAAGGAAAAGCTCCTCTCAAAACCCTCATCATTACAATACACAAGTGCCCTTTTATCAGGCTCATACTCCGCCCACCTGTCTACTATGTCCCTTGCAAAATCAAAATCCTCAGGAACTTCAATTTTAAAATTTTCTTTAAAATCTTCGTAGCTTTCAAATTCCGTTCTCGGTAGGTAGTTTCTAATGAGTTCCATTTTCGCCTCTCCTTAAAAATGATTACCCAGAAAAACCCGGCCAAAATTCTAAGTTAGCCTGATAAAAAAATAGAGCCATTCATCCCATATTAGGACGAATGGCTCGTGTTACCACCTAACTTCGTATAGAAGTGTTACAACTATACCTCATACCAGCACGGATTTTTATCGATGCCGTTTCCCTTTTATCGGTGGGAATTTCCGTCAGAGTCTACTTAAAACAACTAACTAATGTCGTTTCTTTCGGTCTGCAGCTCCAAGACTACTTCGTGTATTTCCCCGACAAAGCGCTTCCACCGTCCGCTTCTCTCTATGCTCGGTCAAAAATACCTACTCCTTCTTTTCATAGCTTTTCTTCCTATTCAATTTACCGCATCGGGTTAGGATACATTATATAGCAAGTTTGTTAAATTTTCAATAAATTATTTCAAATCCTCCTAGTTCTATACAATTATACATTTCTAGTTGTTATTAATCAAAAGAACTCAAAAGATAAACACCCAAATAATTACAACTGAATAATATATTGTCAAATATACTTTGGAGGAATCTAAATGGGATACTATATTACTGTAGAACCCGGTATAAATGTTTATGTTGAGGATCTCAACCCGGCAGGCCACAGGACAATTCTACTAATTCACGGTTGGCCCGGAAACCATAATCTGTTTGAATACCAGTTAGAGCAATTACCAAAAATGGGGTATAGGTGCGTAGCAATGGACTGTAGAGGATTCGGTCTATCAGACAAACCATGGTCTGGTTACGACTATAACCGTTTGTCCGATGATATCCGCTGTGTGGTTGACGCACTTAAATTACAAAATTTCACCTTGGGCGGACATTCTACAGGGGGAGCGATTTGTGTCCGATACATGGCCAGACACAATGGCTATGGGGTATCAAAGCTTGCTCTTTTTGCTGCAGCGGCACCAAGTCTTATCCAACGTCCATATTTCCCATATGGTCTAAATAGAGAAGCTGTGATTAACATTATTCAAGGCGTTTATACAGATCGTCCCAAAACACTGAGAGATTTTGGGAGTATGATCTTCCATAATTATGTTAGCGAACCATTGTCTGATTGGATTTTCTATTTAGGCCTGCAGGCAGCCGGTTGGTCTACTGCAGCTATTGCCAACACATGGCTGGATGAAGAGGGCCTATTTAACGACTTGAAAACAATTAAAGTTCCCACTCTGATTCTTCACGGTATCAATGACCAAGTATGCCTATTTCCATTAGCTATCGCACAGAATAATAGTATTAAAAATTCCAAGCTTGTACCCTTTGAGTCATGTGGGCATTTCTTGTTCTATGACCAACGTGAAAGATTCAACGAAGAATTAATAAAGTTTATTGAAGTATAAAATTCATAAAACTGAGTCATTTAAATCAATCCCACCTTTCTATATTGAAGGCGGGATTTTTTAACTGATCCTTCTGGGGAAATTACTACTTGGTTGTGTAAATATGATTATTAGCTAAAATAGATATTCGTTATGGTTATGTATCTTATAGTTACTTTATTTTATAACTTATTTTCATATAATTCATTACCCTATTGATGATAAACTTTTAATTAGTATTGTTTTAAAATCAACTTCTATTTTATCAATTTAGGAGATCAGCAATGGTTAATTTAGATATTAATTATGCAAGAACTATAAAAGAGGAAAGTTTATCTAAAACCCGTGAGCAAAAAGTTAACGGACAAAAGGTTGTAGGAGTTTACTGCGCCTTTACTCCCAGGGAGTTAATTATAGCAGCAGGAGGAATACCGGTATCCCTTTGTGGATCTTCCGATGTGCCAATTCCCCTAGCCGAGCGACATTTGCCACGTAATATGTGTCCTTTAATAAAATCCAGCTATGGTTACGCCCTCGGCAATACCTGCCCTTTCTTTGACTTAGCAGATATTCTAATTGCGGATGCTACCTGCGATGGAAAAAAGAAGATGTTTGAATTGCTAGATAAAATAAAACCTATCTATGTGCTGCAATTACCCAGCACCGCTGATGGTGAAAATGCATTAACCACCTGGATACAGGAATTAAATAAACTAAAAGCCCACCTCGAAAAAGAGTTAGGAACTGAAATTACAGAGGATAGCTTAGTGTCTGCAATAGGTTATATAATCAATATAGAAGGGCAAAACAGGATCTTTTTGAGTTGAATACAGGAAAAATTCCTTTATTAACTGGCCGTGAAATTACTACAGCAATAAGCAGCGGTGGTTTGGAAATAGATATTCCCGGCCATATTTCAAGAATGAAAAGGGTAATTGACTTCGCCAAAATAAGAGGTGGAGTTGGCCCTGGCCCCAGGATATTATTAACTGGTTGCCCAACCACTTCTAGAAAGGTACTTAATTTAATAGAAGAATCAGCCATTGTGGTTGCAATGGAAAACTGTGGAGGCCTTAAGTCAATTATTGAGCCAGTAAATGAGGATAACAACCCAATGCTTGCACTGGCTCAAAAGTACCTAAATATTGCCTGTCCTTGTTTATCCCCCAATCATCGTCGGTATGAATTACTTTCACAACTGGCAATACAATATAGCGTTGACGGAATCATCGATCTTACCTGGAGATCCTGTCACACTTATAATATTGAGTCTCAACCATTAGGAAAATTCATTAGGGATGAGCTAGGCATTCCCTTCCTCCAAATAGAAACTGATTATTCTAAGTCCGATATTGGTTGGCTAAAACAAAGAATAGACACTTTCATAGATATGATTAGATAACATTGAAAGCACTATTTGAGGATTTAAGCCTAAAAAACCAGATTTCCTTAGACTACAGGAAATCTGGTTTTTCCTTTATTGTTACGGCTTTGCAAGCAAAATCCGCGTTTTGTTGGTGGACCTCAAATATAATTTAGGAAAGTGAGCCTCCTAGACCTTTGTCTAAATTACAATAATCTCCACTTCAACTACTTCAACCTCAACTACTTCAACCTCAACTACTTCAACTTCAACTACTTCAACCTCCGTGACTTCTGTGACTTCAGTAACCTCTGTAACCTCAGTAACTTCTGTAGCCTCTGTTGCTTCTGTTGCTTCTGTTTGTTGTTCCTGCTGCTGCTCCTGCTGTTGTTCCTGCTGTTGTTCCTGTTGTTGTTCCTGTTGTTGTTCCTGCTGCTGTTCCTGTTGTTGTTCCTGCTGCTGTTCCTGCTGTTGTTCCTGCTGCTGTTCCTGCTGTTGCTGTTGTACTGGGGGTTCGTCCGGATTTATAGGTTCCTCCTGTTCCGGGTTTAATTCGGCCTGATTCTGCTGAGCAGGCTCCATCTTTCCTTTTATCCATTCACGAATTGTTTGTGCCAATCCCTTCCCTTTCCAGAATTGACAAATTATATCGGCAAAGGTATAGAACAAAATGGTATATCCGGCATAGGTCATGATCTCAAGAAATATGGGAGTCGAATAGCCGCCTGTTGGTGAAGGGGGTGGATTCAATGAACCGGAATAATTTGGTTCTGTGGGTTTTGTTCCACCCTTGGCCAAACCTTTGCGCTGAAGGAAGGTGTAATAACCGTTGTTTTATCAGTAGGTTGTGGAATATAGAATTTAAGCTCACCATTTGAATTGTTTAGGGTATCACTCCAAGTAAGTACCGGATTGTTAAACACCCATCCCTGGAGTGTTTGCCCGTTATATACAATAATGCTGTCTTCATTCGTTCTTCCTCCAATTACCTGAAAAGCAGGTCCTGTTGCCCATTTCCCACTGTCATCCTTCTTATATGTGTAATAATTGCCCGACCATGAAAGTAGATAAGAAATATCGATCTTTCCAACCCAGTTTGGCTTTTCAGGTTTGGTGCCGTTCTTTGGCCAATGGTATCCTGCAAACTGCTTAACATTTGAGCCCTGCGGTGTATACACGGTGATGATGGCATTAAAATTATTATTGTCATCACTCCAGGAAATCACAGGATTATTAAAAGCAAAATTCTTTATCTCCACGCCTCCGACACTGATCTCCGATTGCCCACCAGGTTGTGTCCCAATGATAATTACCTCAGGGCCGGAACTGTCGTTGAGTACAGATTGATAATACCCACTCCAGGGAGAGAGATATTTTGCATCATAAGCTCCATACATATTGGGAGCTACAGGTACGGAACCCCCTTTAGGATAATAGGTTCCCGAAAAGCTTGGGTTTTTACCATCCGTGCTTTGATAGAAGGTTAATGTGGCATTTGAATCATTTCCATCGGCTTCACTCCAGGATAAAACAGGCGTTGCATATTTGAAGCTTTTTATTTCAACACCACCGTAAAACACCTTGGTGCTGCTTAAGTCCTGCCCTGCATTTATAACCAGTTCCATTCCGGGATTGAAGTTGCCCTGGCTATCCTTTATCAATGTCGAATAGTAGCCATTCCAAACTTTCATAAAGCTGGTATCAAGAGTCCCCGAAAATTTGACATCAGTAGGTTTATCTCCGCTCTGCCAGACATATCCTGAAAAACTGGCAGTATATCCGTTGCCGTCGTTATTGGGCTTCATATAGAAGCTGAGTACGGCATTTGAATCGTTCCCATCTTCGACTTTCCATGATAAAGTACCATCATCGTAAGTATAATTTTTAACCATTACAGTACCGAAGGTTACGCTGTCGTTTGCGGCATCAATCTGAATAGCCTTTCCTGTAACCCAACTGCTTCCGCTTTTCATGAATGTCTTATACAACCCTTGCCATACAGATAACGGCGACGTATATGAATCCGCTTCTCCATAGGAGTTGTTTTGGGTGGGCTCACTTTGTGACGGATACCATATTTTACCCTGCAGCAATCTCTGAGTATGCTGAGTATCCTTCCAGGAAAATGTCAGATTTGCACTGACAGCATTACCATCTGCCGAACTCCAGCTTAAGACCCCATTCTGGTAATTGAATTTCTTTATATAATAGCCATTGTAATATATCTGACTCTTATACCAGGTTTCATCGCCGACAACAGCTATTTTGCAGTTATCGAAGTTCATTGTATAAACACCGCTCCAGGGAAGCAGGCTGGATGAATCGAAAGCAGACTGCCCTGCAACAATATCCTCCAGGGTAGTATCAAACCCATTTTGCCGCAGCCAGTTATTTACGTCCTTTTCACCGTCGGGTACTACACCATACTTGGAGAGAACATCATTCCACTGGTTAGCAAAGGTTGGAGTAGTATAAAGCTTATTTAGGAAGCTGTTTATAACCTCCTGGGCATCTGGTTTGGTCAACACCCTTAACCGCCATGAAGGAGGGTTAATTAATTTTTTCTTCAGGCTGCTGGTCAGGTCATTTTCTTTTTCCAGCATCTGTGTGGGACTTTTCCTGTATTCGTGGTATTTCTTGGCATTACTGCTCAACTCAATCATAAGCTTACCTGTTTGCGTTGCTACCGTGCGCTTGTAATCACCGGGAACCTTGAACAATTTTAATGCCTTTAGAGCTTTTAATTCATCCTCTCCGTAGTGAAATCTCATTTCACGTTTAAATGGCTTATCCGGAATTTTCAGTCCCAATTTTTTATAAATCTCCACATTTGGCATTTGCTCTACCTTTGGAGCCAGATACCAGGTGGATAGCCCGGTTATTTTTTTTGCATTGTCAGGATTATAAAGATCTGATAGCTTATATTTCTCAATTACAGGCTGCAGGGTGCAAAATACCGGTGCAACATAATTAATGACTTCGTAATCTTCACCGTAAATCTCAATCAGATAGTCCAGCAAAATATTCAAATTGTGATTCAGATAACCTCTCCTGCGAAAACCTGAGTCTAAAACACAGCCTACCTGCCACAAGACAACATGCTGATCTGTATTTATTGTCCGCTTCCTCAAAAGCAAATCTGTTGATTCAAAGGTTTGCAGCCCTGGAAAAGAGGGATCAATTCCAATATCGGCAAACAAGCAGTCCAATGCAGAGATTGCAGGCAGCATTTTTGCGTGGAATCCTTCTCTTCTTGCAATATTGATAGCCCTGTGAGAGGGATCGACAAAGACTCCCGGATGACCGTAAAATACCCCCACTACATTAAAGCCCAGCCTCAGGTGGTACAGCAGTACCTCAGACATTTGGACGTATGTATGATACCTAATTTTGCTATCGCTGTACAATACATAAAGATCCATAGCGTCGGGGCGCAATGTCTGTATATACAATTCGCCTGGCGCATCGGCAATGCAGTAAAATACCTTGTCTGCCGCCTTGATATGTGCTATTGCCTCCATGCTGAAATGTCCGACCTGCATTCCCGAACCGATAATATAAAGACTTCCATTTTTAATTGCAGTCTTTGTAGGAATTTCCGGAGTATCAGGAATACATCTGGTGAGGCTTTCCCATTTTTTTCTTTCAAGCCTCTCCGGGTGATTTTCTGATAATTTGACAGTTATTGTTTCGTCAGGGTGCTCTCCATCCTTGTGGAAAGATCTTATAGGTACACCGCCCAAGGGTTTTACTGTTGGTATAAAACGTTTTGTTCATCGGTATAAGCTAATTTGAACGCTTTACCATTAAAATCAGCCTCATGATACAAGAGAAACTCATCGGACATTATGATGCAGGACCTTGCTCCTACATTGATATTCCGTTCAAAATTAGAAAACTTTGTTGTTTCCCATATCCTGCCCTGATAATTCTCTTTTTCAAACAAGACTATTCCTTGCTCCGGCAGAAGCCGGATGGAATAAATATTATCCTTTGCAAAATCTTTACTGAGTGAGTAAATAACAGGTTTGGAATCTTTCAGACTTAAAATAGCACAACTGCCACTATAGTCACGATTGTTGTAAAGTAACCATTGCCCTCCTTCAATAGCTATTTGACTGATTGAAACTCCATGCACCTGCTTTGACTTTTTTCGACAGTCATTGGATTTTCCTTGTTTACCGGATCATGATAAATCAGTAGTTTTTGCATTTAGCCCACCCCTTTCTAAATTTAATTGAAAATATATGAACAGCTATATAGACCTTCGCTCAGCCCTTGCTACCTGTGCCCAATGAATTCCTTACATCCGCTGAGCTTCTATCCCTCCCTCCTCCTTTTTGGGCGTAATCAGCCTTAATCCTTTTATAACAGTCCTTCCATCATCACTCTTCAGCCAATTGATAATGCTTCTGGCACTGTGATCCTTTGGCAAGTCCCTTCGTACCACTGCATAATAAGCATCAGTAAGAGAATATGAACCATCAGCTATGGCTTCTTCAGTGGGAACAACACCTTCAAATGCGAGCAGCTTCAATTTAGAATCTATTCCAGTGATATCTCCCATGTTTTTTAAATAGGTGAATAGAGTATATCCAAGTGCATAGCTGTTTGTAGGGTTACCATTCAATCCACCATTATGGTAAAAGGCCACTTGCTCCAGCATACCCTCCATGGTTAGCTCCACATAGTTTTTCCGTATGGCAGAATGCATTTTTTTACCGTTTAAAACGAGGTTATCCATCTGCGATTGACTACCGCTGTCCGAATTTCTACAAATCGGAACAAGCTCCCGATTAGGACCGCCTATTACATTCCAATTTTTAATTCCATAATTGAGATATATGCTGCGAACCTGCTCCATGGTCAGGTTTTCAGTATTATTTTCTATAGGAGTAATAAATACCAGTGCCTCCGCTGCTATCGGGAAAAATTCAAGCTTTACACCTGCGTCCTCTGCAAGCGCCAGAACATCAGAAGATGCATAGGGAACAATTATCATATCTACTTCACCGTTTATCAGTAATTTATAAGACGGTACTGTTTTTGATGCCGTTTCAGGAAAATTGTCATTTTCATTATTTTGATACATGCTTCATTGATTGCCTAACAATTGAAAGCGTTGATGTAGAACCATCAATTCTCGGATAGTCTTGGTGAGTAATTCCAAGTTTATCAGCAGTATCAGTCATGAGATTTGAATTTTCTTTATCAGTTGCATTATTAGTGGGCATATCTGCACCTTTGGTGCAAGCTACAAATGATAAAGCCATCAAAATAATTAACAAGATTAATAAAATTTTCCTCATTAAATATTACCTCGCCAAAATTACATATTTTATTTTTCTGGGTTAGGGATCGTTGAAAAAATTGTATTCTTATTAGCAGGTGTTAAAATTAATATTCCAGGTGCCGGACATGATCAGGTTTGTTCAGCTGATACGGCCCAAGGCATCAATTAGACAACTTTAATGAATTTGCAAATAAATGGCTTATGTCTTATGCAAGTAAAATATCTGAAGGAGTAGAAGGAGCTATTAATAGTGTAGTATTCAAAGGAGACGGGGAGAAAGACAGGCTTTTTCAGCTTCATTCTGCAAAACTATTAAATAATGGCATCTTTTTCTTAGTTGTTGCCATTCCCGAGTCATCAATTAATCCCAATGCTATTAGACAATGTGAGATTGTTATAAGCTCCTTAAGCAACATATAGCCATCACCTTACACCTCTTATTTGATTAATCACTTTTCTTTTACTATCTTCCGAAAAATATATCGAAAGAATCTTCTTATCTGTTCGCCAATAAAATTTGCTGCCATCCTAAAAACCCTTATCATAATTATCAGTATAAAGAAAATAAACAGGAATTTTAATACATAAAGCAACGTATCCACTATACTATACCCCTTAACATTAATCGAAAGATTGTTCTCGGTTACTCCAAAATATTGATCAAGGAATTTAATTATAGCGTTGATTTCCATATTCTAATTAACACAATGATGTAATATAACTAATTAGTCCGGCAGAAATGGTATAAATAAACAATTTTATATTGGTATTACTTAGTACCATTTGTCAATCAGTTTAGAACTTAACCTTAATAAGATAAGCTATTTCTTTGGAATATACTTTAATGAACTGAACTCGAACCTTTGATGGTTATCAAAGATACCTGACTCCTATTCAGAAACCTTATAGGTAGTGCACTTGTACCCAAACCACTGTCGATATAAAGCTTCTTGCCATGTTCAAGGTTGTAAATCCCCTTTTGTAGTTTAGGAAACAGACCTTGCCCAGGTGCAACAATACCTCCTATCAGTGGAAATCTTACCTGTCCCCCATGAGTATGACCACTTAGAACTAAATCGCCAAGTAGATATTTTTCTTCTACAATCCCTGGGGAATGTGATAGTAGTACCGTGAAAAATTTATTATTAATACCTTTAGCAGCAAGACCTAGATCTGAATGGTCGGTGTGAAAATCGTCTACTCCACAAATATTTATACTGGTATTCTTAATACCGACTGTAGTATTGCTATTATTTAAGATTAGTACATGACGCTTTTTTAACCCGAGTAAGAAATCTACATTTCTGTCATTGTCCCACTCATGATTACCTGATACAAAAAATACATGAGGAGTAACCATTATCAGTTCTTCAACGAGCTTATAAGCGTTATTAAAATTACTGGTATTTCTATCTATTAAGTCACCAGTTATGACAATAATATCTGGTTCCTTAAGTTTGATTTGGTTTAATAAGTTAGTAGTAAAATCCTCCCCATGGACATCAGATACTTGTAGGATTTTAAGACTTGTGCCTTGAGGTAACTTGTTGGTATTAAAGTTTACTTCAGTTATCCTTGGATAGTTAACCTCAAAAAACATCTCACCAAATAATATTAATATTGCCAATATAATTAAAATAAGAACTTCCATTCTTTAACACTGAACCTCCACAACCCACTATTCTTAACTATCCTTGCTTACAGTAAATATAATAAATTGATCTCCCATTCCTGCATAGGGAGTAATATTTTACGAAATCTTAAAGTGATAAGTGATTACTTAATATATGCTTGGCAAACCATTGGTTAAACAGATAATCTATGGCTTAACAATTTTTTAAAATAATTCGTTTTACTACTGTTTCTAATTCAAGTTCAAGATTTTCCTCAAGGGAATAAAATTTATTATTTAATTCTCCTAACAAATCATCATGAACTCCATCTTCCCATGAATTGATAAGTTCATTTCTCTTATCTGAATCTTTTGGTGGTTTTCCATTAGGGAATAATTCGTTTGTCTTAACTAAAATATCAAGCACCTCAACAGCATGAAGTCTTTGCAGGTCTACCATTGTGTCTTCTAAATAGAATGCATAAGAATTGTAGTAAAAGCTAATGATTCCACCGTTATTCACGCTGTCTATTAGACCTCTTATATTGAACCATAGTTTTTCATCAGGAGTAAGTCTATCATATCCTTCTGAATTTTGTTTTTCACAAAGCCTAAACCAACTCTCTTGCCAATCTTCATTGTTTAATCTACTCATTTACTCCCTCATCTCAATAAGATACTTGCTTTAAATTCTAAGCAGTGTATTTTTTCCTTTTCACAGCAAACTGTCCTTTAGTTTAATACTGCCAATTATTTAGCCTAATGGGTATATGGATTAGATGAAGTCGAAAGTTTAATGACGTACCCTCTCTAGCCCATTGCAAGCTGGTTGTTTTCTAGCACAGGTATATATAGTGGGATCAGTTGTTATCTGAATTATCCAGGTTTGTAATATGAACTCCACCAAGATTCCTCCAATGTATGAGTGGTAGATTTATTACCCAAATTTCCTTTTTGTCTCGATATGCTCTAAACTCATTGATTAATCCATCTTGCGTAATAATAAAGGATATTTTGTCTGCTATTGGAGCTGTCCCATCCCAAGGGTTTGTAAAATTGCCTTCCATAGTAAAAAGGTATGTATCGTTTCCTACACCTTCTCCCCCACTATTCAGGGATTTGACTCGCCAAACATTTGAGAAATCTGCAAAAAATATCGCCGGCTTCGCTTTTAATATTAACCTTTTGCTGTGAATCTTGAGAGCATCCAATGATTAAAAACGATACAAGAAGTATGAAAGCTAGGTATGCCCATAATTTTTGAATACTCAATTTTTGTACCCCTCAAATCTACTTTTTTTCTATAATCTCTATTTTAGGTCCCGTCATACTACCGCTATCAAATGTAGTTTTTCCTCCATCGATATAGAAGTATAGAATTTAAAATTCAAGTAGTTCTTTTCTTTAGGATGAAGTTCAAATACACTTTGGTTTTGGTCATCTTTCAGAACAAAATCTTCGGCAAAGTATTCCCGATACCAACAGTTTTTCCCCGTCTGCATCCTGACTAAAACGTCGTTATACTGCTATCACAAATGTATATGATGCCTCTCCATTTGGCCATTTTGCAAAGATTTCTATTATATATCTTCCTGTTTCAGCTGGAAATGTGAGTTGATTGTGATTTAAGGAAAGATCTTTACCACGGTTATTTACCATAACCTTTATTCTTCAAATAGTCTGAGGCTACTTCAACGTCAGGGCTGGTATAACCGCCGGATTTTCTGTTTTATTCAAGGGCTCGTGGAACAGGCAGTCAACACCAGACATACTGAAAACATAAAAAGTATGCAGTGTTTTTTAATCATGCTAATCCTCCCATAAATTACCATAGATTTCTTCCTAATTACTTACATTTGTTTTACCTAGGTAATATGGATAATTGGAAGCTTACATAATAGAATTGAGTGGCTGTGTAATCAAGATTTTATTATCTTTGGTTGGATAGTAAACGATCATTTACTTGTAGTACAAATTCCTTTGGCATTGAGATTCTTTGTGCAGTATCTTCAATCGACAATCCTTTTACTAGGAACCTTCTTGCTACGTTTTCCATTGATTCGCCAACTTCAATAATGTGCATATCTGGATCATAAAATCTTATTACACGCTGCCCCCAAGGCTGTTCTTTTAACCCATGTATATATTCCACAGAGGGATATTCTCTAAGCTTTTGAAACACCCCATCTAAATCATCTTCCTCAAAATACAGCTCAAGATTATTTGATTTTTGGGTTATGTCTTTCTGTCTTAAATTAAGTAACTCTGAAAAATGTGTTTTTAAATGTATAGAAAAATCACCCTCAAAGGTTACATTCTCACCAAAATCATACTTTACTTTTTGATTAAGTACATCTAAATAAAATTTCTTAGATGTCTCAATGTCATTAACAACGATTAGTGGACATATAAATTTCATTCTTTTAACCTCTTTAAAATTACTTTACCACGCAGTAGTTGGCCAAGTATGGATAATTGGAAGTTAGATTGCATTTATGCTAGAGTTTAATCCAGTAGTAACATTCACCATCGCTTACCCTACTTAAGAATCCATTATTACTCTCAATAACTTTTCTAGAAGGGATGTTTTTTTCTAAACATGTCATTAACACTTGATCTATACCTTTTTCTTTTGCTTCTTTAAGTAACTCTTTTAGGACTATTTTTCCATAACTTTTACCTCTTTCAGAAGGTCTTATAGCATAGCCTATATGACCGCCAATTTCCATCAATTGATCATTTAAATAATGCCTTAACTTTCCGTATCCAACGGGTTTTCCATCAATATAAAGCCAATACATAGTTATTGGTACTTGGTTAGGTTCTAAGTTTTTCCCCTTAGATAAACTAATATATTTTTGCAGGAAATCTGTAAAGTCTGCATTATACGCATCGTTTAGGAATCCATTTTCGCCAGGGCCAATTTCTTTAAGCATATCTTTAATATCTTGTCCGTCAGTTATGGATAACTCCTTCAATAAAGCATTCAAATAAAATACCCCCAAATATATTACATTTTTATTAAAAGTAAAATTGTATAAAAAGATTAGTTGAGCAGTTTATTGAGTCGTAACTGTTTACTAATAAACTCTATTTAGTAGACAAAATTAGGTAATGATACCCATTCAGGAAATATCAAAGAGGGTAGTCTTATTTGTCCCAGTGTTCCATCTTCTTGAATACATCAGAAATTTTTACCGTAAGGGATTAAGACCCAAAATAATAGCAATTATCAGAGCCAGCAAAATAGCCAGTGGTAAAGTATTTATCATAGTTTATCCCTCCCAAAGCTAACTTGCAAAACCTTTTTAAGATAAATAAGAGTAATAATACTCTAAATTGAAATCCTGTAACTCCATGAGTCTTATCTTCCAACTAATCAATCTACATATAACAATTGAAACAGCAAGTGCTTCACCAACATTATTGTAAAGAAGCGCATCATTGTTTTCCTATGAAACGCTAATGGTAACAATTTATATTTATTGGTGGACTCACCTCTATAAACAACCCCATCCAATTTTTCACTTATTTCTCCTGTTGGTATGATCTCTTTATAGAAATCAAAAAGCTATCAAACTTTATGTTTTCTATCTTCATTGATACTATCTTACCTTTAATCACAAGCACTCATATTAATTCTATTTGTGTGCGTTTATAACTTAATAGATTTATTAGCTTCGGATTATTAGCCTAATGGGTATATGGATAATGGGAAGCTTGGAAACTCTGACATTCAAACATTCCCAAGGCTCCTGTGCCCTATTGATAGCCTCTGGATTGTCAACAATTAGTTAGGCCTAAGCATGGTTATGCCCGACTTGTGCTCGGGTATGTGATAAGGACTCCTCAAAACTCTTTCCGCTCCGCACCTTAACGGAACGCTGTGTTTAATACGATGAAGCACGCCAAATTTTTAACCTTGACTCATAAATGATTTAAAATTATAGGAATCCTTTATTGTAATAGTCACATAGTTTTTCATATGTCACATATATTTGACATCTTAACAATTTTTTTTCGTTGCTCATAAAGTGTTTCAAGAATTAATATTTTATCACTGTGAATCCCATGATGTAGCTGTTTATAACAAACAACACATAACGAAACTATATTGGCCTCAACATCTAAACTAAAGTCAAATTCATCCTGAAACTCCATTGGTATCAAATGATGACCTTCAACGTAATTCTGATTAGTTCTTTTTGATATAAAATATTTGTGAAGCTTATTATATTCACAGCAAAAATCAGAGTTTTCTATAGCTGCTTTTTTAATATCCTGATTCCTGATATAAATTTTTCTGCCATTCTCAATTCTTACCTCTGGCTTTGCAATTGGAGTATCTTTTTTCTGGTTATTAATTTCTAAATCTTCTTTTTCATTACTGTAGATTTTTTTGTTCTCTTCAAGGCTGTTATTTTCCATATATCTCTTGGCTACGGCAAACATGAAGTTGGCTATTTCATCTATTGGAATTCGGTTAAGATCAAGGTTTTGTTCATATGACGAATCGAGAAATATTATAATCCTCTTAATCTCTTCTACTGATAATTTATTACTATTAGTTTTAAACAGTTTATCAATAGCAAAAGGGTTCTTTTGAAATCTCTCTGAATTATTGAGTTTTACGCATTTTAATTTTTCAAGTGTAACTGCCTTTTGTAGAGTTTCAAGATTATTAGCAAGGTATTGATTTTCTCTTTCACTTAGAAATTTATTAGGTTTAATATAATAAGCAATTTCACCGAATTCATTCCTACATCTCTTTCTCATGATAGTTCTCCCTCGAAACGCACTGAAAGTTCGGAAATGACCTTGATTAGGAAGATTTTTCGTCTTATGTCCGGTGATTTCTATATCTATATTTTTTCATTATTTAAGAATTGACTATTAAGAGTTTTAACCATTGGTTTATAACTTTTTACAGCTTCGATTTCCTATTAAGGTACTGCTCTATAGCAAAAATCAAATTTATCAGTCTCTTTTTACAAAAATTATGTTTTTTTCCTTATATGTATCTGAGACATAATCAGTCTCATAACCTGCATCAAGCCATGAAACAGCTTGTGAATGATCTGCATTATTTGACCACCAGSCTCTGCATGTTTCCAGGCTGAATTAGGGAGAGAATCGCCGATAATATTTTCAATTTGTTCAAAGGTTAATTTAATAATTGGTTGATTTAATTGTTGCAGATAAGACTTTAGGGCAAGATATTTATCACCTTTTGGCATTACCCTTTACCTCCTTATACTTAATTTTATGATTTAGCTACTGTTTATTGGTACTATACTAGAAGCCTAGGATTTTTAGCATGTTTTATCTTGGAATATGGATAATTAGAAGTTTATATTATATTTCATTTATGTATGATTTAATGAACGAATATAGCGTATGTCAGTTAATGGCTTTTGCATAATTTCACAGATGAGCTCGTCATTATTGCACCTAAATCCATTCTTTTCATAAAATTTTCTTGCATTATGGTTTTCTTTTAACACCAATAGATAACAATTCTGATAACCCTTTGTTCTCAGATTTGTTAAGGCCACTTCTAACAATTTCTGCCCGTATCCCTTTCTGAAATAACAGGGAAGTACATAAGCAGAAATAATATCTCCCCACTTTGGAAACTTTTCATCCCTTGATTTTCCATAAGCAATGCAGCAACTGGTATTGCGTTATCATAGACAATTTGTGCTGTTAATATATTATTGCTTATCCAGTTTTGAAAGGCCGAAACCCAAAAATCATCTTTTAATTCATCTAGATATCTTTGTGGCACAATACCCTTATATGCTATCTTCCAGCTCGAAGCATGGATATTGCTAATTACTTTTGTGTCTCTAACAGTTGCCTGTCTTATTTGTACATTCGTTATTTCTACTTTCTTTCTCAAGGACAGAAATTAGCCTAATGGGTGTATGGATTATGCGAAGTTAACCAAAGACCATTTTTAATAATCCGACTTTAATTGTATTTTTAGTGCTGCCATACATCTTGATATAAAACTTTGGATAAAAGCTTTGTCCTATCAATAATATCCTGTTTAGTAAATTTTTCATTTTGGGAAAATCTTTTGACAAATTCAATCACCAGTGCATATCTGGACTCAGGATAACGCTTCATTTTTGTTCTAAAAGTTTTATCTGCTAATTCGCCGTTTAACTTTTCTCCTAAAGGAAGGAGGTTACCAATTGAACCCACGAATGGGGCCTGAGTTGATTCTGGTATAATGTGTTCAATAGTAAATGATTGTGGTCTATATTCATCTGAATTTGCATAATAATTATCTAATTTTTTAAGTATATATTGTACTAATTTTTTGCTTCTAGGTTTATTAGATGTAAATTCAATCATCATAAATTTGCTTTCAAATACTTGGTATGGTGGTAATGTTTCTTTTAATGCATTAATCAATTCACTAATACATGATGCAGTTTCTTGTTTGTTGGTACATTGTCTCATTCTTCGGGCGTAACTAGAGTATCTCCTTTCTAATCCAGAGGCTCGCGAGGAGCAGACAGCTGTAAAAATAAAGTGAAAATATTCTAAGGACTTCAAGATTTTTATAAAGTTTTTGTGACTTATTTTGTTAGATTCTTTAGCATCAAAAAGAGCTAATAAAAAGGTTCGCACTTGGGAGGTATTAAAAATACTTAATGCTTCCAATGATGTAAAAACAGAAAGATTCTCAGGTTGTTTCCATTCATTTTCACTTGGATTTACTATACGACTATATGCACTAGATTCTTTATCTAAACTATTGATAAAATTGGTATAAGAAGCTATATCCCTTGAAATTAATCTCTGAAAATCTTTAACTAGTTTCTTATTTGTCGTGAATCCATATTTTGACAACCAAAAATGGCGGTAAAATGTTAAAATGTCCTCATTGCACTTGGCAATATTATTGCTTATGGATTTCCATTTTTCTGCAGCAAAATCAATAGGTTCTTCAGTGGTAAGCATACTGAAAATAGAGTTTTTGATAATGTCAACTGCAGTTAGATCCTTGCCTTTTGCATTTAAGACTTCAAAAATCGTATATGCATCTTCAAAGGACTTTACGGTAACATATACAACCTTGCAAATAAGGATCTGATCGCGTATTGCTTTTAAAACATCAGCATAATCTAGTTTTCCAAGAGATTGCGGGAACCGACTTACAATATCTTTCATTAAAGATTTTTTTCTAAATGTTTTTCAAAGAACTGATACGCAGCGAGAATTCTTTTTTCTTCTTGATTACTAGGAGCACATGTGAAGTCAGGTTGTTTTTGTTGGATTCTGTATTGGAAGAATGGTTTGGGATTTTCCGCCACAACTTTTGAATATTCATTACCGTCACTATCTTCTGCCAGAATATATGCAAAGGTTGCATTACTCAGTTTAACTTTTTCCTCTTTATCAAAGGCTTGGGTTAATACCGAAAATGCTATAGTAAATGTCATTAATCGTTGCTGCCCATCAACAATATATCGTTCCATATTTACAGCATCATCATCATCTCCGACTAAAACAAGTGAACCAAGAAAATACTCTTGGGCAACTAAGTTCTCTCCATTAAACAAAAGGTTTTCCATTAAATCTTCCCAGATTGTTGTTAGTTCTTCTGTTTCCCAAGAATATTCACGTTGGAATCTTGGAATTATATACTTTCTTTTAAGTCTTAAACAATCATCTATACTCATCTGTGTAGCTTTGAATTCCACAAATAATCGCCGCCTTTTCTCTTATTTCAATACATGTTTAACCAACTTCGCATTATAGACATATTGCACCTTGCACGCTTGACTTTTGACTTATATGAAAATCAATAGCATTTAAATAAGTCAACAAATCAAGCCTAACTGCCAATCTTCCTTGACATCAACATAAATACCGCTAAGTTCTCGCCAATGTAGAAGAGGTAGATTTACTGCCCAAACTTAATCTTTGCCTACTCAATTCCTACCCCCCTCATTTTGTTCCACGAGCTCTATTTTTGGTCCATTCATATTACCGCTTTGAAATGTTGTTTTTTCTCTATTAATATAAAATTCATATTTTAAGGAGCTCTTTTCTTTAGGGGGGAGTTTAAATACAGTTTGGTTTTGATTATCCCTTATAATAATATCTTCGACAAAGTCTCCCCTATCAATCAACTTTATGGATAAGTTAACTTCTTTATTGCCATGGTTGGATAAAACTATAGCTCCGGATACCAACTGTTTTTCCCCTTCTATATCCACTTGGCACCTGCTATTTGTAGAATCATATTCGATGGACTTAACTCCGTCCTGTAATGAATAGTATGTGTTTTTTGCAAACTCAGTGGTAGTCGGAACCACAAACAATAGCATTCCAAAAAAATCCAAGGCAATCTTTTTATCAATATTGGGTGACTATCTTTCAGGTACTTCTTTGCTCCCTTCCATCCAACGATTACGAAGAATAGGGCATAAAAAAATGTGTACCTTAGTCCCAGCTTTTCCTCATCATTCTGAAATGCCTTTAGCCCTAACTGATTGAGTATATAATCTCCGAGGCAGAATCCATTAGATGCAATAGTAGAGAAATATAAACCAAACACCATAAGCAGTAGAAATAATATTCCTATATAACTCTTTCTCATTACCCTTCTCTCCATGTTCTATATCCTTTAAGGATTGAGTTAGACTGTTTGTAAGTCAACTTTTTATTTTCCTAGCTACAAAAGATATTCTATTGTTCTTAACAGACATTAGAAATATTTTTTAGAAATATCTCATTTAATGTAAAAAATATTCTTCTGCACAATCCCTGACTATTCCTGCTAAGACTACTTTTAAATATGTCCTGAATTTTGGTAGTTTGTTGATTATAGTTACAATTCACCAAGTCAGCTTACTACTAATCTAAAAAAMCACATTTTCAAAATAAAAAGCCCAACACACGGCTGGGCATTATTATCTATCAACTCATTCTGTCATTATTTTTAAGCAACTCTTTAGCTTTTCTTATAGCTTCCTCAACAATTTCATTTTGACAATTGGATGGCTTATCAACTTTTGGGGGCTTTATTTCACCGTCTTTTACCTTCCCGGTAATTTCTAATGTTTCTTTTGTCTTTTTCTTAGTCATACTTAACACCTCCCTACGATTTCCCGATAGTATTATTATCAGATGATACCTTATTTAGACCTTATTTCTCTAATGCGTCAAGTAACCGATTTAACTTCTCATGGACAGAGTATTCCAGAGTAGTAGCTGGCCTAGCTGATATCGCTGTACCGAGCAAAATCTGGGAAGCGGGAGGCGAAGTGGTCGAGGAGGTCTCGGTTGGCTGGGTTTCTTAGTTCGGGGTCAGCTTTGAGCAATTCTTCTGCTTCCCGGCGGGCGTGTTCCACCTGCTGCCTGTCCCTGACTAGGTCGGCCAGTTTAAATTCGGGTAGACCAGATTGTCTGGTTCCGAAAAACTCTCCGGGGCCTCTTATTTTTAGGTCTTCCTCGGCCAGGATAAAGCCGTCCTGGGTGCGGCACATGGCGGCTATGCGTTCCTTGGCTTCCTGGGTAACGGGATCGGCTACCAGAATGCAGTAGGACTGTTGACTTCCCCGGCCAACCCTTCCCCTAAGCTGATGGAGTTGAGCCAGGCCAAATCTCTGGCGTCCCAGACCACCATAACCGTAGCATTAGGCACATCAACACCTACCTCAATGACAGTGGTAGAAACCAGTACGTCCAGCTTTCCCATACGGAAATCACCCATGATTGCTTCTTTCTCCGGGGCTTTCATTCTTCCATGCAGGAGTCCCACGGAAAAGTTGGCCAGGGCCTTTTGTAGTCTATCAAACAAATCAATGGCAGCCTGGGTATCTATTTTTTCCGATTCCTCTACCAGGGGCAAACCACGTAGGATTGCCTGCCCTGCTCGGCTTCTTTCTTTATTAGGCCCACGCTTTGCCTGCCTGGGTTAAGCTTAAATGATGGGTTTTGATTTGCTGTCTGCCTGGGGGCAGCATATCAATTACCGAAATATTTAGATCCCCGTATAGTGTTAGGGCAAGGGTTCTGGGAATAGGGGTGGCCGTCATTACCAGAATGTCGGGCTTATGCCCTTTGTCTTGGAGAGCCGCCCTTTGTCGGACACCGAACCTGTGCTGCTCATCAACCACCACCAGGGTTAGGTTTTTAAAAGTCACTTGGTCCTGGATCAAGGCATGGGTTCCCACCACCACTTGAACTTGTCCGGTCGAAATATCCTCCAATATTTTCTGTTTGCCTTTTCTGCTCCCTCCAGAAAGAAATTCTACCCTGATACTAAGTGGCTCCAACAGCCTTTTGATGGTTCGGGAATGCTGCTCTGCCAGCAGTTCAGTGGGGGCCATCAGGCAGCTTTGTTGTCCGGCTCCGGCGCCTTTGCCAAGGCCAGGGCGGCTATGATTGTCTTGCCTGCCCCAACATCCCCCTGCAAAAGCCTGTTCATGGGATAAGGAGAATCTAAATCAGCCTCAATTTCCTGCCAAACTCTCCCTTGTGCTGAGGTCAATTGGAAGGGTAGTTCCTTTAAAAGCAATCCTGCAGCTTAGTTTCTCATATGCATGGAGCTTTTCCTGCCTGGTATTTTTACACCTCTGCAGGCCTATACCAATTTGGAATAAAAAGAATTCTTCAAAGATTAGCCTTTTCTTTGCCCTATTGAGGGATTCCATGCTTTCTGGAAAATGAACCTCATATAGGCCTCCGGCAGGCAGGGCATATTGTACTGATCTAAAATTCTATCGGGAAGAAACTCTTTTATTTCGTCCCGCTTTCCCGCAATATCGCCATGATGGCAGTCCTAAAAAACCTCTGGCTGACGTTTTCGGTAGATGGGTAAACAGGTACTATTCTGCCGCTGTGCAGACCCTCTTCACCGTCCAGCACTTCATGGTCTGTTACCTGTATCTGAGGAACACCAAACCCCCGGTCCATTTTGCCGGTGATGAGTAGCTTTTTTCCTGGTGGATACTGCTTTTTAATATAAGGCTGGTTAAACCACACTGCATAGAAGGTCCCTCCCCCTTCTTGCAGGGTCAGCTTGGTAATTGTAAGTCCCTTCTGGGTTTGGATTCCTGTCCGGCAATTACAGTCCCCTTTACAGTGGCCAGGTCACCCTGGCTAAAGGAATGGGCAGGTTTGATCAGGCTCCTGTCCTGATAGTCCCTGGGAAAATGATATAGCAGGTCCCAGATTTTAATAATCCCTAGCCTTTCCAACTGCTTCCCTCGACCAGGACCGACACCCTTTAGAAATTGCACAGATCTTTGCAGGTCCACTAAAGATACACCTCCGCAAGCGGTGCTCAAAATTCTCCGTATATTTTACCACAAAACGGGTCTCGGAACATATGTTTCCATATAAATTCTTAGCAGATGGCCTTGCCCATTAGAAAATTTCGTTTGATTTTACCTATATTTGTGGTATACTAACCTAGTGAGATTATGAGAGTAACTTTGACATATGGTTTTTGGTGTCGCTAAAGGAGGTGTAACAATGGCCACATGCGAGATTTGCAATAAAGGCGTTTCTGTGGGTATTAAGCTGAGCCACTCCCACATCCGGACAAAACGTACCTGGTCCCCCAACTTACAAAGGGTAAAGGCCGTAATTAATGGTTCTCCTAAGAGGATCATGGTATGCACTCGTTGTCTCCGGAGCGGCAAAGTCCAGCGGGCTATTTAGTTGCACCGTGGAGTTTTAAATTTTATTAACTAATAACCCTTATGGTATTTATAAAGCGGCCAATAGGCCGTTTTATTCTTTCCCTGCCAGGTATGGCAAAGCCCGAAGATGTCCTTCTTCGGGCTTTTAATATGCTTTCTTGAGTTAAAAGGTTTTAAGTAGATTAGCCATTTCCAAGGCAGTGTTGGCCGAATCCCAGCCCTTGTTGCCGGCTTTGGTGCCTGCCCGCTCAATGGCTTGCTCGATGGTATCTGTGGTTAATACACCGAATACTACGGGCATGTTGCTATCAAGACCCACCTTGGCCACTCCCTTGGAAACCTCAGCGGCCACATAGTCAAAGTGTGGTGTGGCCCCTCTGATAATGGCACCTAGACATATTACCGCATCGTATCTGCCTAAATCAGCCATCCGCTTGGCCACCAGGGGAATTTCATAGGCACCTGGAACCCAGGCTACTTCAATATCCTGGTCGTCAACCCCGTGTCGTACCAGGGCATCCAAGGCCCCACCCAGCAGCTTATTGGTGATGAACTCATTAAAACGGCCTACCACAATACCAAACTTTAGTCCCTGTCCCACTAAATGTCCTTCAAATACTTTTGGCATCTCCTACTTCTCCTCCTGTTATGATATTTTCTATGAATTATTCGTTAACGGGCTTTTTCCTCTCATTCATGTTTAACAAATGTCCAAGCTTACATTTTTTGTGCTAAGATATCTTTCATTGGCCTGCCCGGCGGCAATTTCAATGGGTACCTGCCCACTATTTCCAATCCATAGCCCTCAAGACCGGCTATTTTCCTGGGGTTATTTGTTAGGATTCTAATCTTGGTCAGGCCCAAATCTGTTAGTATCTGGGCGCCAATGCCATAGTCCCTTAAATCTGCCGGGAAACCCAGGGCAAGGTTAGCCTCAACGGTATCCGCACCCATGTCCTGCAGCTTGTATGCCCTTATTTTATTCAACAGGCCTATACCACGGCCCTCTTGTCTCATGTAAAGGAGCACACCAACCCCTTCATTCTCTATGGCCTGCATGGCTTTGGCCAATTGGTCGCCACAATCACAACGGCAGGAACCAAATACATCACCCGTTAAGCACTCGGAGTGTACCCTTACCAGGGGTGCTTCCACACTGGTTAAGTCACCCTTAACCATGGCCATATGTCCTTTGCCATCCACCAGACTTTCATAGCCTACGGCGGTGAAATCCCCGTATTTGGTGGGCATTTTAGCCGATTCCACCTGCGAACAAACTTTTCATGGCGTCTACGATATTTTATTAAGTCAGCTATGGTGATTAGCTTTAGATCATGAGCCTTACAAAACTCAATCAGCTCAGGAACCCTGGCCATGGTGCCGTCTTCTTTCATTATTTCACAGATTACCGAGGCTGGCTTTAGTCCCGCCAGTCTGGCCAGGTCCACTCCTGCCTCAGTATGGCCGGTTCTTACCAGAACACCGCCGTCCTTAGCCCGCAGGGGAAATATATGTCCGGGGCGTCTTAAATCTTCTGGCTTGGCTGTTGGGTCTAACATTTTTTGGATGGTCAAAGCCCTTTCTCCTGCCGAGATGCCGGTGGTGCATTCCATGGCATCCACCGATACGGTAAAGGCTGTACCATGGGGGTCGGTGTTGTTGGTAACCATGGCTGGCAGCTTTAATTCATCAAGCCGATCACCCCAGATAGGCATACATATTAAGCCCCTGCCATGGGTGGCCATAAAGTTAACGGCCTCGGGGGTGGCCATTTCAGCAGCCATGACCAAATCTCCCTCGTTTTCCCTGTCCTCGTCATCCACCACCACTACTATTTTTCCGTTCCTTATATCTTCGATTGCCTCTTCAATGGTATTAAATTTGAATGTCACCTTTAGTTCCTCCCTTACAAAAATCCATTGGCCGATAAAAATTCCATGCTCAGCTTGCTCTGCCTGGTTCCCTTGTCCTCCCTGGACTGAAGCAGTCTCTCAATATATTTCCCCAGCACATCTGATTCCAGATTTACCGATTCCCCTATCTTCTTGCTGCCCAGCACCGTGGCCTGGGCGGTATGGGGAATAAGGGAGACTTGGAATTTATCCTGTTCAAAATCAACAACTGTCAGGCTGGTTCCATCAATGGCCACCGAGCCCTTTTTAATGATGTATCTCATAACTTGTTCCGGGGCCTGAAGGGTAACAATTGTGGCAATATCATGTCTTTCTAATCCTACAATGCTGCCAACCCCGTCAACATGGCCGGAAACCATATGTCCGCCAAGCCTATCGCCCATTCTCAAGGCTCGCTCCAAATTTACTTTACTGCCTGGCCGCAGTTCCCGGAGGTTAGTTTTAGCCAGGGTTTCTGCCATAACATCGG
Source organism: Desulforamulus aquiferis (assembly GCA_004143605.1). Lineage (GTDB taxonomy): Bacteria > Bacillota > Desulfotomaculia > Desulfotomaculales > Desulfotomaculaceae > Desulfotomaculum > Desulfotomaculum aquiferis. Next base: position 62,670 of record AWVY01000031.1, on the reverse strand, counting down.
CGGTAAAGACTCCTTCGCCAAAGGTAGTTACCGTCAGGCAGACACCGTTTACCGCAATACTGTCGCCAATTCGGACATCGGATAATACTGTACTGGCCAGGATGTGCAGCTTGGCTGAATCCGGCCCCTTTGATATGCCTTTAGTGTACCAATTTCCTCAACTATTCCGGTAAAGATATTTTACCACCCTTTCTGTGGTATATCCTGTTATATAAATATCGCTACCCAAGCCTTCAAAGGATAAATTATATAGTCTGGTAGCATCCCCCAAGCCTTTAATTCCTGGTCCCCTTACGGGTCCCGGGGCATCGTCACCACCTATGATGGTTGGTGCGATAAACCAGGCCACCTTATCAACAATTCCGGCGGACAGAGCCGAGCCGTTAACCTTGCCCCCGCCTTCAATTAATACGCTGGATATTTCCTTCTCCCCCAGGATTTCCATAAGCTTTACCAAATCAACGGTGGGTCCGGGACCAGGTACTACTATTACTTCGGCCCCCGCCGCCATTAAGCTGGCCCTGCGCTCCACTGGAGCCGCTTCAGTGGTGGCTATAATAGTATAGGCCGCTGACTCCTGGAGCAATATTTTAGCAGCGGTAGGTGTCCGGGCGGTGCTATCCACAATTACTCTGATGGGGTCCCTGCCCCGGCCTTCCGGTAGTCTGGCTGTCAAGGAAGGATCATCCGTCAAGACAGTATTTACCCCTACCAGGATAGCATCATATATGTCCCTTAGCCTGTGTCCCTGCTGCCTGGCCGCCTCACCTGTAATCCATTTGGACTCACCGCCGGCAGTGGCAATTTTCCATCTAGACTGGTGGCTGCCTTTAATACCACAAATGGACGCCTGGTGGTTATGTATTTTAAGAATACCTCGTTGAGCTTAATTGCCTCTTGCTCTAATACTCCGGATACTACTGTAACTCCCGCCTGCTCCAAAATGGAAATTCCCTTGCCTGCCACCAGGGGATTGGGGTCTTTCATGGCTACTACAACCTTTTTTACCCCCGCCTTCAGCAATGCCTCGGTGCAGGGACCAGTTCTGCCGTGGTGACAACAGGGTTCCAGGGTTACATAGACCGTGGCAGACTTTGCTCTATCACCGGCGTCAGCCAGGGCCACCACCTCTGCATGGGCACTGCCTGCCCTGGCATGATACCCCTTACCCACAATTTCCCCATCTTTAACTATTACTGACCCTACCATAGGATTGGGACTGGTCCGTCCCCTGGCACTGGCTGCCAAATCAAGGGCCATTTGCATGTAATACTTGTCCTGATCCAATTCTAGTTCATCTCCCGCCGGCAAAAATAAAAACCCTGGTTTACAACCAGGGTATAAAAAGACAAAGGAGAAATAGCCTGACAAATATGACTAATTTGACAGGAATAACAAAAACCTTCTCCCATCCAGACTTACTGTCGGCCCTGGCATTTCACCAGATCTGCCTTGCGGGCTCGCGGGCTCGGCCTAAGCCATACCGCCGGTAAGGAATTTCACCTAACCCTGAAGGTTGTATCGCTATTAAGTTAATAACATTATATTCCTGTATTTGTTCGTATGTCAATGGATAAATGGTTTTCAAAATTGTCCCTAAATTTATTAAATATATTTTGCTCCCAAAAAGCCAAAATAATGTAGTGACATATTCCAGCAGACGGGTGTATACTAAAAATAACAATTAAATACTTACTTAATCGTTTAAAGGATGTGATCAGATATGGAACGCTGTCAAGAATTTTGTGTGAACCATGAAAAGACAACAAAACTTAAACCAGCAGTTGAGGAGGCCGCCAGGCTGGCCCCTCTATTTAAGGCCCTATCAGATGAAACCAGGGTAAAAATAATTTATGCCCTGGCCCAGGAAGAGTTGTGTGTTTGTGACTTGGCTGAGATCACCGGGTGTACATTGCCCGCCGTCTCCCATCACCTTCGCATCCTGCGTAATATCGGTCTGGCTACCAGTCGAAAGGAAGGAAAATTTGTTTACTACAACATAGACGATCACCATGTATCGGCAATTATCAACGCTGCCTTTGAGCACCTTAAGGAGGGAAAAATACATGGCTAATTCGGCAGTTCAAGAATATCGTTTAGAGGGCTTATCCTGCGCTGACTGCGCAGCCAAATTGGAACGCCACCTTTCCTCCCTGCCGGGGGTAACTAGGGCCAGCCTCAACTTCACTGCTGGGAAGCTCACTATCCAGGGGAATGTACAGATTAGCACCATTGTCGATGAGGCTAGGCGTGACGGTGTTAGAGCCATTCCAGCCGAAGAATATCATGCCGAGGAGAATCAGGCTTTTTGGGAGAAAAACCGGCGTGCGGTCATTAGTGGGATAGCTGGCCTGCTGGTGGGACTGGGCTGGCTGCTGCATTACGCCTTTGGTCTGGAAGCAGCCGCAAAGCTTTTCTATCTTGCATGTATTGTGGTAGGGGGCTGGCCGGTGGCCAAAAAGGCGGTATTGTCTTTATCCAGGCTGCGCTTGATATGAATGTATTAATGTGCGTTGCTGTTACCGGGGCAGTGTTGATTGGCGAGTGGAGCGAGGGTGCCACTGTGGCCTTTCTGTTCTCTGTAAGTGAGGCCCTGGAGTCCTATACCATGGACCGGGCCCGCAACTCCATTAGAAAGCTTATTTCCCTGGCCCCTGATTCGGCGGTGGTCCTCAGGCAAGGGAAAGAAATAAATCTACCTGTAAAGGATATTGCCATTGGCGATTTGCTGTTGGTACGTCCCGGAGAAAAAATTCCTATGGATGGTGTAATCACTTCAGGACGTTCATCCATTAATCAGGCCCCCATTACCGGAGAATCAGTCCCAGTGGACCTTGGCCTGGTGAAGAAGTTTTTGCAGGAACCATTAACGGGCAGGGCAGTCTGGAGCTTAAAGTAACTAAACTAGTGCAGGACAACACCCTATCCAGGATAATTCACCTGGTTGAGGAAGCCCAGGCTAAGCGCGCCCCGGCCCAGGCCTTTGTTGACCGTTTTGCAGCCGTCTATACTCCAGTGGTCATAGGACTTGCCTTCCTCATCGTCACCATACCTCCCCTTTTCCTGGCCCAGCCTGGGAGCCTTGGATTTATAGGGGTTTGGCCCTGTTGGTGGTTTCCTGCCCCTGCGCACTTGTTGTGTCAACGCCTGTAGCCATCGTATCGGCATTGGCAATGCAGCCAGACATGGGGTGCTAGTTAAAGGCGGTGCTTATCTGGAGGAAATCGGCCGGATTAAGGCCCTGGCCTTTGATAAAACCGGCACCCTTACCATGGGGCACCCGGAAATAACAAAGATATATCCCGGCCAGGGAGCTTCTGAGTCGGACCTCCTCTCCCTGGCAGCTTCAGTTGAATATCATTCTGAGCATCCCTTGGCTAGGGCCATAGTTCGTAAGGCAGTTGAAAATGACCTGCCCCTTCGGCCAGCCCAAGACTTCACGGCTTTGACGGGACTTGGGGCAAGGGCAAGGGTGGAAGATGCTACTATATTAATTGGCAGTCCAAGGCTACTACAGCAGAAAAACATAGATCTGACTGTTTGGCAAGAACAGCTAACCACTCTGGTTGCCGGAGGCAATACTGTGATCCTGGTGGCCAGGGACAATATTGTAATGGGTTGTATAGCCCTCTCAGATAAGGTAAGATCCTCTGCTGCAGCAACAGTTGCTAAGCTGCAAAGCTTGGGTATTAGCCCGGTGACAATGCTGACCGGAGACAATCCCCAAACCGCGGCAGTCATAGCTAAGCAAACAGGTGTAGATAGCTTCCAATCCAGCCTGCTGCCCCAGGAAAAGGTTGTGGCGGTGCAGGCCCTCAGAAATGAGTACTCCAGTGTTGGTATGGTGGGTGACGGAATCAATGACGCCCCTGCCTGGCAGCCTCCAACGTGGGTATTGCCATGGGTGGTGCCGGTAGCGATACTTCCTTGGAAACTGCCGATATGGTATTAATGGGTGATGATTTAGCTAAACTTCCCTTTGCAGTAAGGCTAGGCAGATCCACCATGTCGGTGATTAAACAAAATATTACCTTTGCCATAGGCATTAAACTCCTGGCAGTACTTGCCGTATTCCCAGGTTGGTTGACGCTATGGCTGGCCATTTTGGCTGATATGGGTGCTACCATACTGGTAACCCTTAATAGTTTAAGGCTGCTGTCCATCAAGCAGGAGCAAGTCGGTCAAGAGCACTCCCACCAAGGCACCATCATGATTCTTGTTGTGGAGGACACCAGCCAAATCCCTCCACCGGCGGCTGAAGATAATTTCCATAACCCATTTGGGTTTAAAAACGTAATCCCGTACCACTTTGAAATTGAGTGATACGGGATTATTGTTTTATTGTTCGGGCAGTTTAAGGTCCTACCCAGGACTATTTAGAGCAACCTTCTTTACAATGAGCAGTCTCCCGCAGCATCCAATGCTTTGTAAACACAAGAATCACCTCCTGGCCCTAAGTAGCTACTTGCTATGAACCTATTATATGGCCCATTTCTTACAATATTAATAACAATTCCTTATATTTATCTTAATTTATATAAAAACACCTCCAACAAGGAGGTATTTTCATTATATTAGTTTGATGCCAGCTCCAGGGTTTCCCGGGCGATCATCAATTCTTCATTGGTTGGAACCACCATGGCGGTGACACCGGCCCCTGGTTTACTTACAATTACTTCCTTACCCCTGGATTTGTTTTTATCCTCATCTATCTCAATGCCCATATAGGCAAGTCCTTTAAGTACCCTCTCACGTACGTCCTTGGAATTTTCGCCGATACCTCCTGTGAAGATCAGGGCATCCAGTCCGCCAAGGGCAGCAGTAAAGGCTCCCACCCATTTGATGATACTATAGGCAAATATGCTCAGGCAAGCTCAGCCTTTCATTGCCCTCGACAGCGGCATCTTCCAGATCCCTGAAATCACTGCTCAAGCCAGAAATCCCAAGTACACCGCTCTTTTTGTTTAACAGGTCGTTTACTTGACCTATGGATAGGTCTTCCTTTTCCATTAAAAATGGTATGATTGCAGGATCAATATCTCCGGAGCGAGTTCCCATGGGAAGACCCGGCAAGGGAGTAAAGCCCATGGTGGTATCAATTGATTCACCGTTTTTCACAGCGGTAATACTGGAACCGTTACCCAGGTGACATACAATAGCTTTAAAGTCATCCGCCGATTTGCCTAAAATTTCTGCCGCCCGGCCTGACACATATTTGTGGGAGGTGCCATGGAAACCGTATTTACGGATTTTATACTTTTCATATAGGTCGTAGGGGATGCCATAAATATAGGCGTGCTTTGGTATGGACTGGTGGAAGGCGGTATCAAATACACCCACCTGAATGGCATGGGGCATTAGTGCTTGACAGGTTCTAATACCAACAATGTTTGGGGGGTTGTGCAAGGGTGCCAATTCAGATAGGACTTCAAATTCCTGCATCATTTCTTCATCAATGATCACAGATTTATTAAATTTCTCCCCACCGTGAACAGCCCTATGACCAACAGCCTTGATCATAGAGATATCTTCAATGACACCATATTGAGGATCTGTCATGCCCTTAAGTATTGTTTCCAGAGCAGCCTTATGATCCGGTAAATCCTGTTCCAATACAAGTTCCTTTTCGGTATGGGATACCTGTTTTATTCTAGAACCAACTAAACCAATTCTCTCGGCAAGCCCTGTAAGCAATACTGACTCCTGCTTCATATCCATCAGCTTATACTTTATTGATGAACTGCCACAATTAACTACTAAGATTAGCACTTTTTTCCTCCTTTGAGATGCCCATGGTACACATTTTTATTTTACAAGCTCTGAAATGTGACCGTGAATTTTATAAGCATAAACTGTGTCGCCGTTTCTCAGTCCCACAGCATTGCCCTCATCTGTGTCAACATGCATTTCTGTTTTGGCATTATCACTTACCCTAACCAAAACATCGCCGAAAATGATACCCCTTGGGCCTTTGGCCCTCACATATATTCTGTCTCTATCTTCTAAATGGTATTTCTCTGCGTCTGTGGTGTGCATATGGATGTGACGAGCGGCAATAATAGCGCCTTCCTTTAATGTCACTGCACCCACAGGGCCAACCAAGGTGATCGGTGAGGAGCCAGACAGGTCACCAGAATCCCTTAGGGGAGCCTTAATCCCAAGCTTAAAACAGTCTGAGATGGATAGCTCTACCTGGCTTTGGGGGCGTTCTGGCCCTAAGACTCTAACCTTTTCGATAACACCCTTGGGCCCAACAACGGTAACCATCTCTTCACAGGCGAATTGGCCGGGCTGAGAAAGGTCTTTAAATACCGTTAGTTGATGTCCTGCTCCAAAAAGGGTATCAACATCTTCTCTGGTAAGGTGTACGTGCCTGGCTGAAATACCAACTGTAAGGGGAATCGGTGTTATTTCGTCTTGATTAACCTGAGTCGGGCTGTTTGTTTCGTTTAACATGCTTTACACTTCCTTTTTTTACTTTGTTTTATAAATGAACACCTAAGTCTAAATATCATGAGGAAAACAGTCTATCGGACTTACACCCTTTACTTACTAGGTTTTGTTTTTAACGGGTATGATGGTCTTACCTCGCCACAAACAACGCATTTTATTTCTTTTCTAATCTTTAGTATTCATAACCTTTATTACATTTAATCTGTAATAAGTGACAAAAAATATATTTCTTCATCTAATGTTGATTTTATATAGTAATAATATTGTTTTCAAGCAATTTTGCTGATTTGCTTTTCTGAATATTTAACTGTACCATCTTAAACGGTAGCCATTTATTGCAGTCTCCCCTAATTTATTCATCAGCGTATAGTTGGCACATAGTCCTACAACGGCTCCAAAGCCAGGAATTAGCTGTAGCATTTTTACTAAATCAATATGATCCCGATATTCCTGCTGAAAAAGCTGCCAGTCAATAGATTCCAGTTTTAGCTCCGGGGGAAACCCCTTTAATGTTTCCTGCCAGTTAAGTATTTTCCTATATGAAGCTGCTCTTCTCGTTTCACTGGAAAAGGCCAGCTGAAAAAGGTGTAAAATATATAATCTTTCCCTATAATCCTTTACATCAAAACCATAAAGACTAGCCACCTCAAAAAGAAATTTGATTTTAAGGCCCAGTAAAAGGGGAAAATCGGCTAGGCCTAAGAATATCCCTCCTGCCCCTGTTCCCGCCCCTTCCACAGCCGCTGCCTTCCTATAAAACTCCAGCCTCTCCTTTACTAATCTCTCCCTCCCCTCCAGGATACTCCTTCAAGTCTTGGTACCCTGGTGGTATATTGGGAGCCGACCAAGGTGGCCTGAACCATATTTTTTATGGTGTTAGTGAGCAAGGTATGTATCTTATCGGGTATCAGGTTGTTTACCTTTATCTGAATTCCCTTGGTGTATTTACCTACCAAAGAAGGCTTCCTGGTCATTTTTCTCTGCCAAAGGGTTAATTCAGCTATTACCCTATCCTCGTAATTCCTCATAATTCCCGCCCTTTATCTAAACTGATGCTATCCTATTTATATTTTAACCTTAAAAATCATAAAAAAGATTGAATTTTTATTTATATTAATAAATTTGTACTGTTTGTTAAGAGGATTTAATAAAATTATAACGAATTATTATATATGAAAACGTTACCACACCGAATTTGTTTTTCCTTTATTAAATATATATTTCGTCATGATAACGTTACCAGCATGGAGGAATGGCAATGCCAACCATAAAAGACGTAGCAAAATTAGCCGGAGTGTCCGTTTCCACTGTATCCCGTGTCTTAAATACCAGCGGCTATGTAGAAAAGACTACTGAAGAAAGAGTTATAGCAGCCATAAAGCAGCTAAACTATAAGCCAGTCAAATTGCCCGGGGCTTAGTGAGCAAACAAACTAAAACCTTTGGCCTGATACTGCCGGATATAACAAACCCCTTTTTCCCGGAATTGGCCAGGGGGGCTGAAGATGAGGCCAGAAAATATGGCTATAATATTATGCTCTGCAACTCGGATTGGGATATAGAAAAGGAAAAAAAGTATCTTAATATTTTGCAGGAGAAGTGCGTTGACGGAATTGTCCTTGTTGGGTCAAGACTTCAAGAAGATAAATTGGCAAATATGCTAACTAGCTTGCCAACACCTTTGGTTTTATTAGATAGAACCAGTTCCCTACAAATCCACTCCATCAGCACCAATAACATTTATGGAGGATACCTTGCCACCAAGCATTTGATTGACCAGGGTTACCGTACCATTGCTCATATATCCGGCCCTCAGCAGTCCCCTTCCGCCCAACAAAGGCTATCTGGTTATCGCAGGGCCCTTGTCGAGCACAAGCTACCCTATGACCTTGTACTGGTTATGGAAGGTGACTATAGAATTTCCGGTGGCGCTGTGGCTATGCAAAGGCTATTGCGACTAAGCTCTGTTCCCGAGGCAATCTTTTGCGCCAATGACCTGATGGCCATCGGAGCCTTAGAAGTATTACAGGAAGCGGGGGTAAAGGTACCCGAAGAAGTGGCTTTGATTGGCTATGATGGAATTCATCTAAGCAAGTATGTTTACCCCAAGCTAAGCACAGTGATTCAGCCTACCTATAAAATGGGAACAGCGGCAATTCAACTGATCCTAGAAAATATTGAGTCTTCTCAGAGTATAAAGCAAATTGAATTTGAGCCATCCTTAGAAATTAGAGAATCATCTATGAGGAGGAAAACGGTATGAAAGTACCGAGGGTTTTAGTAATTGGCAGTATAAATATGGATCTGGTTAGTTACTCAGATAGAATCCCCAGCCTGGGAGAGACTATTCTGGGCAACCGCTTTGCCATGGTGCCGGGGGGAAAGGGAGCAAACCAGGCATTGGCTGCAGCAAGGCTTGGGGCCTCGGTTTCCATGCTGGGTGCAGCTGGTAAAGACAGCTACGGCGAGCAATTACTTCAACATCTAAACAATAATGGTGTGGATATAAGCCGGGTAAAGAGCTGATACCTCCACCGGGGTTGCCTTAATTAACGTAGATGCCAGGGGAAATAATCAGATTGTTGTTATCCCCGGAGCAAACAATGAGCTTGCTCCGGAAGACCTGCTGCAAAACCGTGAAATCTTTGAAGCCTGTGATGTGGTGGTGCTGCAGATGGAAATTCCAATGGCAACCATCGGCCAGGCAATTGAGCTTGCCTCCGGCTATGGTAAGTTAGTGGTTTTGAATCCGGCCCCAGCCCATGAAATTCCTGAAGCTTGGTTAAGTAAAATTGATTACCTGGTACCCAATGAACATGAGGCTGATTTGCTGGGTCACGTCAAAGATGATTTTTATTTTAGTATTCGCAGGCATTTAAAGAAGTCCCTGGTTATAACCCAGGGGGCTAAGGGCGTTTCCTTTTCAGAGGGGAAAGCAATCGTTTTTATTCCCGCCCTTAAGGTGCAGGCAGTTGATACAACGGCGGCAGGGGATGCTTTTATTGGAGGCTTTAGTGTAGCCTGGCAGAGGATCGTTCCATGGAGGAGGCCATCAAATTTGCTAGTGCGGCGGCAGCATCTCAGTAACCAGAGAGGGTGCACAAACCTCCCTCCCCTATCGAAAAGAAGTTGAAGAATTTTCTGGAGGGTAGACCTAATGAAAAAACATGGAATTTTACACCGGGACTTGGCAGCTTTAATTGCCAGTATGGGACATGGTGACTCCATTGTGATAGGTGATAGCGGGTTACCTGTGCCACCAGGTGTTAAATGTATTGACCTAGCTGTTTATAAGGGGGTCCCACCCTTCTTTGCTGTTTTAGACGCCATTCTTTCTGAAATGGTGGTTGAAAGGGCCGTGGTGGCCCTGGAGTTGGAGAATAATAAAGCATTTACGGAACAAGTTCTTCATAAGCTAGCCCCGGTTAAAATTGAATTAATCTCTCACGATGATTTAAAAAATATTTCTAAAGAGTCCCGTGCTGTAATTCGAACCGGAGAATGGACCCCCTATGCCAATATAGTTTTATATTCAGGGGTTGCCTTTTAAAGGAGGAAGTCCTGTTGGAAATACTGGAAATGCAGAGTATATGTAAAGAGTTTCCAGGTGCCAGGGTTTTAAATAATGTTAATTTATCCGTAAGGAAAAATGAAATTCATGCCTTACTAGGGGAAAATGGTGCCGGGAAGTCTACCCTTATGAAGATTCTAACCGGCATTTATACCATGAACAGCGGCTCCATCAAATATCAAGGGCAACAGGTTAATATCAGCGGACCAAAGCATGCCGAAGAGTTAGGTATCGTAATGATTCACCAGGAATTTAACCTTATTCCCCAATTAAGCATCGCAGAGAACATCTTCTTAGGAAATGAAAAGGAATTTACCACCTTAGGCAAAATCAACTGGCGTGCCTTAACCTCGGCCTCATTACAATATCTAAATCAGGTTGGCCTGAAGGTACACCCTAAAACCCAGGTAGCTGACCTTAGTGTGGGGGAAAAACAGCTGACGGAAATAGCTAAAGCCCTTTCAAAGCAAGCTAAGCTTTTAATTATGGATGAGCCTACTGCTGCTCTTACTGAAACAGAAAAAGAAAAATTGTTTAGCATCATGCAATCCCTTGTGAACCAAGGTGTCTCCATTATTTATATCTCCCACCGGATGGAAGAGCTATTCCAAATCTGCCATCGGGTTACCGTTTTACGGGATGGTGAATATGTGGCCACCCAGGATATTCCCAATACCACCATTGATAAATTGGTCGCCCTAATGGTAGGGCGGGAAGTAAGCGAGAGATTTCCCAAGTCCACCACCACCCCTGGTGATTTGCTGCTGCAGATAGAAAACTTCAGTAACCATCGGCTAAATAATATAAACCTGCAGATGAAGGCCGGTGAGGTTGTAGGTATCGGGGGACTGATGGGAGCGGGACGGACAGAATTGGCCCGTGCAATCTTCGGCCTTGACAGGGTTTCCGGTAACCTTAAGCTGCACTCCAAGGACGGGACATCCTTTTCCGGCACCTTCAGTCATCCGCAGGATGCCATCCGACATGGTTTAGCTATGGTTTCTGAAGACCGTAAAGACCAGGGTCTTGTGCTACCCTTTAGCGTTAAGGAGAATCTAGCCCTGCCAACCTGAATTCCCGCAGTAAATTTGGTGTGATTAAGCATAAAGCAGAAAATGAAATGGCAGATCATTATATCAATCTGCTGCGTATCAAGACCCAGAACCGGGAACAAAAGGTAATCAGTCTAAGCGGTGGAAATCAGCAAAAAGTTGTTTTTGGAAAATGGCTAGAGACACACCCCTCCCTTTTGATTTTAGATGAACCCACCAGGGGCGTTGATGTGGCGCCAAGGTAGAAATATACGAGTTGATCAATAGCTTGACTGCCCAAGGTCTGGGAATAATTTTGATTTCATCGGATCTGCAGGAGTTAATGGGCATGAGCGACCGGATTTATGTAATGTATGAGGGACGAATAACAGGTCATTTTTCCCGGAATGAAGTCACAGAAGAAGCTTTCATGGGGTGTGCCACCGGAGGTGTACAATGAAAAATCCACTTGGCCTTATGCAAAAATATAAACTGGGCCTCTACTTGGTTTGCTTTTAATCTGCTTTGTCCTGACCATCTTGACCGACAGGTTTTTCACGACCGGCAACTTTTTAAATGTTGCCCGTCAAGTATCTATAAATGCCCTGCTGGGTGTAGGCATGACCTTTGTAATTCTTACCGGCGGCATTGACCTGTCCGTAGGTTCAATTCTTGCTCTATCCGGTGCCTTGGCTGCAGGTTCCCTGGCCATGGGGGTAGACCCAATACTGGCTGTCCTGGTCGCCTGTTTAGTTGGTTTAATAGCAGGCACTATTAATGGAACTATCGTGGCCTTTGGCAGAATTGCCCCCTTTGTAGCCACCCTGGCCACCATGACTCTTTTTCGAGGAGCTACCCTGATTTATACCGAGGGCAGACCAATTCGGGCGGTATCAGAGGGCTTCAATAAATTGGGAGGCGGCTATATTGGCCCTATCCCTACCCCGGTAATCATTACCATTATTGTATTTTTATTGGCCTGGTTTGTTCTAAGCCATATGACCTTTGGCAGAAGGATCTTTGCCATTGGTGGCAATGAAGAAGCCGCTAGATTAAGCGGCATTAAGACCACCCGTTATAAAGTTCTTGTTTATTCAATAAGTGGTCTCTTGGCCGGTCTGGCTGGGGCTATATTAACCTCCCGGCTTCTATCGGCCAGCCCACGGCGGGATCCGGCTACGAGCTTGACGCCATTGCTGCGTGGTAATCGGCGGTACTAGTTTAGCCGGAGGTGCCGGTGGAGTTGTTGGAACCTTATCGGAGCATTGATAATCGGTATTATTGACAATGGTCTAAACCTATTAAATGTATCCTCTTTTTATCAGCAAGCAGTTAAGGGCTTGATTATCTTAGTTGCAGTATTAATTGACCGACGAAATGCAGTCAGGAGGTGATCCTTAGAGAGTAGATTTAAGGTATGCCTGTTGTGGAGTGAAGAAGAGAAAAATATTTTGGAGGAGAGAGAATATGAAAAAGATATTAAAGATTATGGCCACAGTGGTAAGTTTGGTTTTCATCATGAGCCTTGTTACTGGTTGCGGTGGTTCTAAAGATCCCCAGGCTGAAGCTCCTAAGGGTGACGAAAAGCAGTTGACTGTAGGTATTGCATTATCTACTTTAAACAACCCCTTCTTTGTTGATATGAAGGATGGTGCCCAGGCTGCCGCAGATAAAATTGGTGCAAAGCTAATCGTAATGGATGCCCAGGACGACGCTTCCAAGCAAGTTTCCCAGGTTGAAGATTTAATCCAGCAAAAGGTAGATGTTATCCTTCTCAACCCCACCGATAGTGACGGTTTAGTAACTGCTGTAGCAGATGCCAACAAAGCAAACATTCCGGTAATCACCCTAGACCGCAGTGTAAACGGTGGCACCGTTGTTTCCCACATTGCCTCGGATAACGTGGCCGGTGGCAAGCTGGCCGCTGAATTTATCGTTAAGCAGCTGGAGGGCAAAGGCAGCGTTGTTGAACTAGAAGCATTGCCGGAACCTCCGCAGCCCGTGACCGTGGCCAGGGCTTTCACGAAGTAATTGACGTGCAAGCCGATATTAAAGTTGTTGCCAAGCAGCCTGCCGATTTTGACCGTTCCAAGGGTATGAGTGTTATGGAAAATATCCTGCAAAGTCAGCCGGAAATTAACGCAGTATTTGCCCACAACGACGAAATGGCTCTAGGTGCTCTCCAGGCCATCGAAGCTGCCAAAAGCAGATTCTTATTGTAGGCTTTGACGGTGGCGACGATGCCGTGAAGGCTGTTAACGACGGCAAAATGGCGGCCACAGTAGCCCAACAGCCTAAGCTAATCGGCGAACTGGGTATACAATTTGCTGAGAAAGTTGCCAATGGTGAGAATGTAGAAGCAAACATCCCTGCTGATCTTATGCTTGTTGTTAAAGAATAAGCCTAGTGTATAACTCTTAGTCCTGTTCGAATATTAAAAAACGTCTTTACTGTACACCCTTTAGCATTAACTATTAAGTTTTGATGAGGTTTTCATCTAGGCCCTTGAAACTGCGGTAACAGTTTCAAGGGTTTTTAATTACTAGTCAAAACACTATCCAATTCCTACAGCAGCTCATCCTCACCAATATAATCATCATCATTAATACATTCATCAGAAAAGGGGCAACCATGACAGTCAAGGGGGCAAATCACCTGCACTACCTCCAGTGGCTATAAACTAAAATCCTTAATATATTATTCCCCATTAATACCCTCCTCTTCCTGCACCCTTTTAAGTTTCTACATTCTCAGAACCAACGGGATAATTATCGTCAGGGTAATGCTGCTAAAAAGGGTGGTAAAAAAGGTTACACTGGTGACAAAATCAGGGTCCTGATTATATTGAACGGCATACATGGCGATAAAGGCGGCTGTAGGCATGGCTGCCTCTATGATCATCACCTGCTGCCACAATTTACTCACGGGAAGAAAATATACCAGACCTAGGGCAATGATGGGTGATACTACTAAACGCAGGGATACAGCAGTCCCTACCCTAAGCCAGTTAAGGCTGGCAATTCGGCTGTCTGCCAATTGCATGCCCAGTATTACCACTATTAAAGGTACCGAGGTATCCCCCACCAATTTCATTACTTTATAGAGGTTATCCGGCATGGGAAGGTCAAGGAGCTTCCAGCCAAAGGCTAAAACCATGGCGTGATTGGCGGGAAACCTGAGCAGGGTGAGCAGGGTCTGTTTCATGTCATTTTGTTTGCCGCTGGCAGCTATGTAAAGGCCAAGGGTATTCATAGAAATTGCATGAAACATATTTATCATCAATGCATAGTTAAAGCCAATTTCACCAAAGGCAAAGAGCATAACAGGGCCGCCCATATTACCCATATTGATAAATCCGGTGGATAACATGGTGCTCCTGATACTATCCTTTGCCACCACTCTGCATTTACCTAGCAAATAAATAAGTCCAATAATTATAACAGGCAATACCATTGCATAGATCGCAACATATAAAATATTTGTATCCAGGGGAGTGTCATAAAAAACCCTAAATACCAGGGGTGGCGTTAATATATAGATGGCCAAGGTAGAAATGGGCTTTACATCAAGTTTGAATTTTTTGCCCGGCAAAACCTAGGAGCAGCATAAGAAAAACTGGCAGAATAACATCAAGGAAAACCATAAAATACACCTCTTAATTTTCAAAGTCTTAAGAGCGTACCAATGGGTACGCCCTTAAGACTTTTTGGTGTTGCTTATTTATGTCACTAACTAGCTGCCTTTACCCATTAACTTCTCAATATCTACCGTGTAATCCCCCAGAAGATCCCCCATGACCTTCTCTAATCTGCTGCGGACATCTAACATTGCAGCCCTTTCTGTATGGGAAAGGGGTTGTAAGGGCTCTCCCATCTCGAAGCCACGTAATTCCATAGCCAATTTAAAGCCAACTGGGAAGGGTAAACAATTCATGGTCCTTAAAGTGTTAAGGAACGAAAACTGTAATTCTTGAGCTTTGTCGTAGTCTTTCTTCTGATAGTTATCCCAGATTCCCAGCAGTACTTCAGGTAGGATACCTGCACAGGCAGTCATACAACCTTTGGCTCCCAGCATCAGAGCCGGGAATAGACCGTCTTCACGACCAATTAAGAAATTAAAATTATCCTGTTGGCCCATTAGTCTTACCTTATCCATAAAATGAACGGCATCAATAATGCTCCCGCTGCTATCTTTCATAGCAACAATATTAGGCTTACAGCTTAGTCTTTCAACAATGCCATAGGAAATGGGTGTTGTAAAAATAGGGATATTATAAAGTATTACAGGAATATCGACATTGTCTGCTAGAAGCTCAAAGTGTTTTTCAAGGGTTTCCTGGGTAATTGGCAGAAAATATGGCGGACAAATAACAACTCCGGAGCACCCCATTGATTTAGCCTCTTTAGCAAGGGCTATGGATTCATTAGGGTTTGGTGCTGTAACTCCAGGAGTCACCGGTACACGACCGGCAGCCTGGTCACAGACTATTTCCATACAACGAATTTTTTCGGCAAAGTCCATTTGAATAAATTCCCCGCAGCTGCTGACTGGAAATAATCCATGGACACCCTTTTGGATTTGAAACTCTACAATTTGACGAAGAACTGTTTCATTTACCTTTCCATCCTTAAAAGGAGTCAGCATAGCAACATAAATACCTTCAGGTTTAAACATTTTTTCGTTCACTCCCTATAATCCATGCCCTGGAATTTAATGTTTAATGACAAATAAAACTCCTAACTAGCTGGTAAGCAACCAATGATTTTTTCTAGCTCTTTAATAACTGAATCAGCTGCCCTGCCACCTGGTTGACGAACATAGGTGTTTATAGGTAAACCACTTAGCTTTAAGCCCTCCTTAACTACTCCAATGGCCGGTAAATCTAAACCATAGATACAGGAAAGTCGCATCAACTGATCATTAAGTTTCATGGCCCCAGCAAAGTCACCGGCTGCAAATTTCTCATATACCCCAACACTAATCTCGGGAGCAAAATTTGATGTGCCTGGGATGGCACCGTCCCCTCCCATGGTCAGGGTGCTGAGAAGATAATGGTCAAAACCGGCTAATACACTAAATTTGGGATTTATCTCCTTAACGGTCAGGATAAGATCCTTATGTGAGAAATACTGTCGATGGTGTCTTTGATGGCAACTATATTAGGTAGTTCCTTAACCATCTTCGCCACTAAACTGGCCGGCATTTGCTGTCCTGTTAAATTGGGAAAATGGTAAAGCATAATGGGCAAATCCACACCGTGGGCCACGGACTTATAATGGTTAAATAGGTTTTCTCCAGATAGACCCCAATAATAGGGGGTAACTACCACAACCCCATCGGCACCGATATTCTGGGCATGACGGGAAAGCTCGATTACTTCCCTGGTGTTGCTATGACCTGTACCAATCAGCACAGGCACGCGACCCTTGATATAATCAACAGCAAATTCTGCAAACTCTTTTCTTTCATCGGAGCTCATGTGGGCAAACTCACCTGAGCTGCCCAACACGAATATTCCGTGAACTCCACCCTTGATAAGATAATCAATTACCGCCTTATTACCCTCCCAATCAAAGGAGCCGTCATTATTAAAAATAGTCACCATTGGCGGAATGATGCCTCTGAAATCAAAGCTACTCATCTCAACAAAACCACCTTATTGTTCTTTTAGTTGGAGTTTGACCTTTACATCCTTGTTAACAAGATATTTAGGGAAATAACCCTGTAAAACCTCAGCAACATTGCGGGCAGTTTTTGTCCTTAATTCTGCCTCGGCCTCTACTGAATACCAGGCCACGTGGGGTTGATTACCACATTGTCCATCTTTAACAAGGGGTTTTCTGCAGCGGGTGGTTCTATTTCTAATACATCCAGACCGGCTCCTGCGATCAATCCTTCCCCCAGGGCCTGTTTCAATGCCTCTTCATCAATAACAGGTCCACGTCCGGTATTAATGATAAAGGCAGACTTCTTCATCATAGCGAATTCTTTGGTGCTGATCATGTGCTCAGTTTCTGGAGTTAGTGGAGAGTGGACGGATATGAAGTCAGCTTCTTTAAGCAGTTCTTCCAAGCTAACTAGCTTTGCACCATATTCCTTAGCCACTGATTCAGGAACATAGGGATCAAAGACCAGTAGATTCATGCCAAAGGCAAGGGCCTTTTTAGCTAATGCCTGGGCTATTCTGCCAAAGCTCAGCAGACCTAGATTTTTGCCCCTTACTCGGTAGAGGGAATAGATACCTTATAGTCCCAATTTCCCTTCTTTACCTCATTGTTCATCAAAACAACTTCCTTGCGCAAGCTAAAATAAGTGCCATGGCATGGTCGGAAACTTCGTCCATACAATAATCCGGCACATTGGCAGCAATAATTCCTAAATCTGTGGCCGCCGGCAGATCAATGGTGTTTACCCCTACACCGTAGCGGGCAACTACCTTTAAATTAGGTAAGGCTTCCATTACCTTACGGCTGATGGGGGCATATTGGTTGATCAGTCCCACTGCATCCTTGCATTTTTCAATGATGTCTTCCTCTGTCTTGCACTGAACGCCAATTAATTCGGCATCAATGGGAAGGATAACATTCTCTTCATACTGAAGATTGGGGAACTCAAAATCTGTTACATATACCTTTGGTTTGGACATAAAAGGATCACCTCTTTTTAATATTAAAGACTCTCCCGAGCCTGGGCTACTATTTTTACAAATTGACTTGCCCTTTCAGTCAGTACTTCATAACGTTCCTCACGGATAGCATCCTTATCCAGTAAAGAGCCGCCAACTCCTAAGGCTACACAACCCGCCTTGATAAATTCCGCCGCGTTATCCAGGGTTACACCACCGGAAGGCATTAGAGGCACGTGTTTGAAGGGGCCACGTACTTCCTTGAAATATCTGGGTCCCAATACTCCTGCCGGGAATACCTTAAGAATATCTGCACCCAGCTCATAGGCTTTGATTATCTCAGTTGGTGTCATTACACCAGGAATCACTACCTTGCCATAACGATTAGCGGTACGAATGACATCCTCATGGAGGCTTGGGCAAAATATAAATTCTGCCCCCGCCAGGATTGCTGCCCTGGCTGTCTCTGCATCTAATACTGTTCCCGCACCAATTACCGCCTGGCTGCCAACTTCGGCCACAACTTTCCTGATCATATCGACGGCACCCGGGGTATCCATGGTTAGTTCTATTGCTGTAACCCCACCCTGCTGCAAGGCCTTGGATATTTTAACTACCTTTTCTGCCTCAGCTCCACGTACAACAGCCACTATTCCAGAGGCTAGCAAACTTTCAGCTAAGCGAGTTTTAGGTAAAATAAGATTCTGACACATTACCTCTCTATCTCCTTCCTCTGACCTAGAAATACCTCAACCTCTTCAAAGGTCGGCAAACCTTCCACATCTCCTATGACCTGAGTGGCCCTGGCTCCCACGGCATTGGCTAGTTTTACTGATTCGCTATAGCTCCAGCCCTTTAAAAGGCCGCTAATAAAACCTGCAGCAAAGCCATCACCGGCACCAACCGGGTCTACTACCCTGGCCACAGGATAGCCGGGGATAAATTCTGCAGAATCTCCCGCTGCATAATAGGCACCCTTTGCCCCGCATTTAACAGCCACTATTTTCGCCCCAGCCTTTAATAGGCTGGCTGCTATTTCCTCCGGTTCATTAGCCCCCACCAGAAGACGTCCTTCCTCAAGACCTGGCAGCACTATATCAACCTCTGGAATCAAGCCCATAATAACTTCCCTGGCCCGCTCCTCAGACCAAAGCTTTAATCTAATATTTGGATCAAACTAATGGTTACATTTCTGGACTTAGCTATTCTAATAGCTTCAAGAATTGTTTCATAACATGAATCACTTAAAGCAGGAGTAATCCCTGAGATATGCAAATATTTAGCACCCTGCAGGTAGTTAGGGTCAATATCTTCGGGGGTCATTCTACTGGCGGCAGACCCCTTACGGTAGTAGTAAACCTTGCTTTCCCCTTCCTCCTGACGCTCTTTAAACAATACGCCGGTGGGAGCTTCGGAATCCACTTTAACTTGGCTGGTATCAACACCCTCTCCGCGAACAAAAGAAACAATGTATTTGCCAAATTCATCTTTGCCTACACGGCTGATCCAGCCTGCCGTATGTCCGAGCCTACATACACCGATGGCAAAATTTGTTTCGGCCCCTGCAATCTGCTTGGCAAAATGGGTCACATATTTCATAGGGCCTGTATTCATGGAATTAAATAAGACCATTGTTTCACCTAATGTGACAACTTCGGGCATTTAAACGCCATCCTTTCCTGGTGTTTCTTATTATGAAACTGCGTTTTATTGTCTTGGCATAGGATCAGGCTTGCTCATAGCAGACCCGATCATCATACTATTTGATTAGTTTTAGGATACCAAGCGATATATCAGGTACATAGGTAATCAGCATTAGTGCCAGGACCAACACTAAGAAGAAGGGCATAATAGCCTTTGATAGCTTTTCCAATGACACTCCTGAAATACCGTTGGCCACAAACAGGTTGACACCAAGGGAGGTGTAATAAATCCAATTGCCAGGTTTACAACCATGATTGCACCAAAATGAACCGGGTCTACTCCAATTTTAATGGCAACTGGCAGCAGTATTGGCGCCAAGATAATAATGGCAGCCAGGGTATCCATGAAAGTCCCAACAGCCAGCAGCAGTACGTTGATCATCAGCAGTACAATAATTGGGTTCTGAGAAAAGGTGGTAATGGCATTGGCCAGCATGGTAGGAATTTGTTCCAGTGCCAGCAGCCTTCCAAAGGTTGTTGCAGTTCCCACAATAATTAGGATGGTTGCAGTTGTTAGTGCAGAGGATGCTACTAAGGAAGGTACGTCAGGCAGCTTCAGCTCCCTATAGATAAACACCCCTGCCAGAAAACCGTAAACCACTGCAATTACTGCCGCTTCGGTGGGCGTAAAAATGCCCCCGTAAATACCACCGAGTATAATCACAGGCACAAGCAAGGCCCACTTGGCATCATTGCAGGTCCTTACTAACCTGGACCAGCTAAATTCCTTATCGGAGCCCTTCAGTCCGGTCTTCTTGGCGTAAATATAGCACCAGCCCATTAGAAACAGACCTACTAAAATACCGGGTAAAATACCGGAAATGAACAAATCCCCAATGGAACCATTGGTAGAAACCCCGTAGATAACCATGGGAATACTGGGGGGAATCATAACTCCAATGGTACCGGAAGCTGCTACAACCGCAGCGGCGAAGGCTTATTATAGCCTGCCTTTACCATCTCGGGAATAATCATCATGCCAATGGCAGCAACGGTGCAGGACCGGAGCCTGAAATAGCACCAAAAAACATACATGTAGCAACGGTTACCATTGCCAGACCGCCGGGGAATCTTCCCACCAGCACGTCTGCAACGGCCAGCAACCGTTTAGAAATTCCACCTTTGCCCATGAGATCCCCGGCTAAAATAAAGAAAGGGACGGCCATCAGGGGGAAGGAGTCAACCGAGGTTATCATTCCTTGGGCCAACATGGTTAGGGGTGTCCCCGAAAGAAGGAATGCCAAAATACAAGCAAGGCCCAGGGCAATACCAATGGGTACATTAAGCACTAGAAATACGGCAAAACTCGCAAATAACACCTGGGCTACCATTCAATCATCCTCCACATATTTTTTTCATTTCCGCAAATTATAAGCATAATTTAATCTAAAGCCCATAGCTCACGGATTTGTAAAATGATATTTTGTATCAATCGAATAATTGAAAGGGATAGACCAATGGGAGAAGCTAAGTACACATAACCCATGGGAATGGAAAGAGCAGGTGATGTTTGTCCGAAACTTAATAGTTTTATAGCTACAGCAGTACCCTGCTGAATGATAACTAAACAAAAAATGATAAATAGAAAATTAGAAATAATTATAATACTTTTTTTAGCTCTTTCGGATAAAATTAACATGATAACATCCACTTTAATATGGCGCTGTTTCTTTACTCCGTAGCTAATTCCGATATATACCATCCAAATAAAAAGATACCGGGCCAATTCCTCCGTCCAGGAAGGGGATGCTTCCAATACATAGCGCATGAAAACCTGCACGGCAATTAATACAACAGCTGTCGATAAAATAGCACTTAACAAATATTCCTCAAAATGTTCATCAATCTTTTTCAAAAGGCCCACATTATCACCCCTTTACCTTTTATTGTTGCACGGGGGAATTTCCCCCGTGCAGTTAATTCATTAGTTTATTTTTTTACTTCTGCCAATAACTCATCAATTAGCTGGCTGCTTCCCATCAATTCAGCACCCTTATCATATACGGGCTTCATCAGTTCAACCATTTTTTCTTTCTCTTCAGCCGGCAGTTCATTTATTACGTTACCATTATCTGTAATGATCTGAAGGCTCTTTTTCTCCTGCTCAATCATCAGTTGACGCTGATAGTCACCTGCTTCTTTTACAGCATCCAGTACAACCTTCTGAAGGTCTTCAGGAAGTTCGTTAAAGAATTTTTCATTCATCATAACTACGAAGGGGGTGTAAATGTGACCGGACATAGTCAGGTATTTGTTAGGCTCGTAGAACTTGTTGGAGTCAATTAAAGCTAAGGGGTTTTCCTGACCATCTACAGTTCCCTGCTGTAAAGCGGTATAAACTTCACCAAAGGCCATGGGAGTGGGGTTAGCACCCATTTCCTTCCAGGCAGCCATATGCAGTTGGTTTTCCATGGTTCTGATTTTTAGACCCTTCAGGTCTTCGATCTTGTTAATGGATCTTTTGCTGTTAGTGATGTTGCGGAAACCGTTTTCCCAGTAACCAAGGCCCTTAATACCCTGGCTGCTAAGGTTATCTAATACCTTTTGACCAACGGGACCATCTAGAACACGGTAAGCGGTATCCCTATCGGGGAATAGGAAGGCAGATCAAAGATATAGAAAGATTTATCAAAGTTAGCTACAGGTGATGTTGAGGAAAGGTTCATGGTTACAGTACCCATTTGTACTGCTTCAGTTAATTCACGGTCGCCGCCTAAAACTGCATTGGCATGTAATTCGGTTTTAATTTGACCGTTACTATTTTTTTCAACCAGTTCGATAAATTTGAGGAAGCCATCATGCAGGGTGAGTTTCTACTACTGGAGAGCCAATTTTAATGTTGTATACTTTATTGCTATCAGCCTGTTTCTCTTCCTGGGTTCCACCACCGCCGCACCCAACTAATAGTACACTCATCATCATAACAGCAACGAAAGCTGCTAACTTTTTAAACATTTCATTTCCTCCTTAAATTCCTCTTATCGTACCTCTAGGGTTGAATTAGGATCTTCATAGAGAAATCTGTTCCCCTCATCAGTTCAATTCCTTCTTGGGTCTTTTCCAAGGGAAGTCTATGGGAAATAACACGACCTATCTCCGGATCCTTTATTAACATGTCCAAGGCACTTGATAGTCCTTAGGGGTATATACTCTAACCCCTATAATGGATAGCTCTCTAAAGTTCACCGCTTGTAAGTCTATTTTTGGTGGTTCTTTAAAAACTCCCACTATAACAATTTGCCCACTAATCTTGACAAGTTTAGTAGTAAGTGCTGCTGTAGCCGGCACTCCCGCGGCCTCAAAGACAACATCTGCACCAACATCTCCGGTAAGTTTTAAAACTTCTGTCTCAGGGTTTTGGGCAGCCTCTATGACCGTAAACCCAAAGCTTTTGGCAAGTTCACAACGACCCTCATTAACCTCAGTTAGAAGCACCTGGGATGCACCGGCATATCTGGCAGCTATGGCGGTGAGCAGACCAATTGGTCCCCCTCCCAGAACAACAACATTATCCCCAACCTTAAAGGTCGATTTCCTCACTGCATGAACACATACCGCCAGGGGTTCTACCAGACAAGCTATGTCCAGTGGTAAATCCTTGGGAAGCTTCAGAATTTTGGAAGAGTCTACCTTCACGTATTCTGCAAAGCCTCCGTCGATATCAATACCCACTAAACCAAGTTTTCTGCAAACATGGGCATTACCCGTTTGACAGGGCTGGCATACTCCACAGGATATCAGGGGATTTACCGTCACCCGATCTCCCACCTCAATATCGGCGGCTAAGCTCTCCACCACTTCACCTGTAAACTCATGTCCCATAATAAGAGGTGCTTTAGCCCTAGGATGCTTGCCTGAATAAATGCCCAAATCGGAGCCACATATCCCGGCGGAATGAATCCTAATTAATACCTCATCTGGATTTAAACTTGGTCTCTCAACCTCCTTAAGACCGATTTCTTCTTTACCCAAATATACAGCCGCTTTCATCTTATGTTCTAACCTCCCCCCTTCTGTTGATACTAGATTGCCAGTGATAAAAAACCACCCTCAACGGCTATAGTAGAACCGGTAATAAAGTTAGAAGCATCGGAACTCAGGAATATAGCAGCTCCAACCAGATCCTCAGGCAAACCCAGCCGCTGCATCGGTGTACGACTCACAATCTTGTCGTGGGTTTCTTTAACGGCTAAAATCTTTTCCGTCAATGGTGTTTTAAAATAACCCGGTGAAATACAGTTTACATTCACCCCATGGGCCGCCCATTCAGCGGAAAGTACTTTAGTTAGTTGCAGTACAGCACCCTTGCTGGCACAATAGGCCACCGAGCGTGTAATGCCTTGATGGGAGCCCAGGGAGCAATATTTATAATTTTGCCACTTTTCTGGGCAAGCATTTTCTCCCCAACGGCTTTACAGGCGAGGAAAGTTCCTTTTACATTTACAGCCATTACGTCATCCCATTCCTCGGCTGTAAGCTCCAAAGCGGGCTTTTTATAGTTCTTGCCTGCTGCATTAATTAGTATGTCAATGCGGCCGAACTCCTTTATAACCTGTTCAACTAGACGATTTACATCTTCCTGATCGGTTACGTCCACAGAAGTATGCAGGGATTTCCTTCCCAGGGCTAATATTTCTTCCACAACATCCTTAGTTCTGTCTTTGCTTCTGCTAACCGGTATAACATCAGCCCCGGCCTTGGCTAGACCAATGCTAATGGTTTTACCCAGACCGCCGCCCCCTCCAACAAAAAGGGCAACCTTACCTGTTAGATCAAATAGCTCTTTACTCATAAAAATCCTCCAAAGTCCGTTTTTTGTGTTTCGCATTGTGATACGCTGTTTTATTTCGAATGAAAACTATTGTATTTCATTATATGAAACTGCGTTTCGGATTTCTTTAAATAAATTGTTTCACCATATGAAACAATGTTTCGAATATTTAGATATTGAAACTATTTCGACGACTTGGCTCATAATCCTTCAATAAAATATATTTTTTAATTTACGAAAGCCTAGCTGTACAGATATCTTATTGGCCGTTTCTATCAACATTCTAGCTAATTCACTGCTAATTCTATCCATTGTAACCCTAGTGGTAGGCCCTGCTACACTAATAGAAGCAATTACATTACCACTAAAATCACGCACAGGAGCAGCTACACAACGAAGTCCCGGGTCGTGTTCTTCGTCATCAATGGCAAAACCCTGGGCTCGTACTATTTCATAGTGCTTGAGCAGTTCATTAATATCTGTAATAGTTTTTTCTGTCCTAGAGTGCAAACCATTTTCCTTCACCAGCTTAATTATCTGCTCATCTGGAAGATAGGCTGCAATTATTTTACCTACCCGGTGCAATGTATGGAGGCAACCCTACCAATTCGTGAATACATAAGTACTGCATTACGACATTCAACCTTATCGATATAAATTACTTTACCATTCTCCACAAGCATAGGTGTACTGCTTCTTGGGTTAATTCCATCAGTCGTTAAGGAAAGGACGGGCCTCTGCTCTAATTTCTGTACTTTCAAGTCTTGCCTGTCCTAAACTGACTAGTTTTAAGCCAAGTCTATACTTATCTGTAAAAGAATTTTTTTCTACGTATCCACGCAGCAGGAGCGTATGGAGCAGTCTATGAACTGTGCTTTTATGCAAGCCAATAATACTGCCCAGCTCTGTCACCCCCAAACCCGATTCACTTCTGGATAATTCTTCAAGGATTTCTAAAGCTCGATCTAAGGATTGAACTACATTGTCCTTTTCAGTTTTAATTTTCCTCACCCCCTATCTCACATTATGAAACATGGTTTCAGAAATATTTGTCTATATATATACTCTATATTTTCAAAAATACCTTTTTATTTTTTATACTTTTTAGAAATTTCACAATTTCAAAGCCTCCTTAACCAGCAAATATAAAAACCTCCCAGAGAAATCTAGGAGGTTACCAGTAGGATTTAAGGAAATATTTTTATTCCCCATTGATAATTTTGTCTATTTCTTCAATGATATCTTCTCTCTCATGCAATCCGCCAATCCTATGCTTGACTTCATAATCTTTGAAAAGTAATAGCTGGGTATACCCCTTAATCTAAAACGTTTGTGTAACTCAGCATATTGATCAACATCTACATAATAGACGTTTAGCCTGCCGGCATAATAGGTTACCAACTCTTCCACTATGGGAAGCAACTCTTTACAAATATCGCATCTCTCAGCAGCAAAAAATACCAAGGAGGGGGTGTCACTATCAAAGGTAAGATTGTCGAAGTTTTTTGTGTCTAGGCGCTGAAATGTTTCGTAACCCATTGTCTTCCCCCCCAAAGACCACTTACTATATTTTTAACTGTGCTTTGATTGTGTCATCATCCACATTGCCATTAAGCTGCAATTGTAGCTCACCTTTTTCTAATAACAGAATTGAAGGTATTACTTCAACATTATATTTTTGTGCAATGCGCTTCTTACGGGATACATCAACCTTCACAACTTTATATTTTCCACCAGCGGCAGCGATTAATGCGTCCAATCTGCTGGCCATATCAATGCTTTCATTGCTGGCAGGGCTCCAAAATACAAGTGCCACAGGCTTATCGACATTTACAACCTCGTCTTTAAAGCTCTGCTCTTCATCCAAATATCTCTCAGCAGATACTGCTGCAATGGCGCCATCGTTGGCTGCTGTAACCACCTGACGTAGGTATTTCACCCTGGCATCGCCGGCGGCAAATACTCCATCCACCGAAGTCTCCATTTGCTCGTTAGCTAGAATATATCCTCTTTCATCTAATTCTATTTTACCTTTGACAAAATCTGTACCAGGTATCATTCCTACATATATAAAAACTCCATGTGCTGCTAACTCAGTCAGTTCACCGGTCTTAAGATTCTTTACTACTACGGATTCCACTTCACCCTTGCCTTTAATTTCTGCCAAAACAGAATTCCAAACAAATTCAATCTTGGGGTTATTGAAAGCCTTTTCAGCACTGGCCCTATTGCAGTCAACAATTCCCACATCATGTAGAACAATAACGGTTACCTTGCGGGCATATTTTGTGATATACATAGCTTCTTCAATGGCAGCATCGCCATTTCCTACTACTACTACATCTAAGTCGGTATAAAACTCTGCATCACAGGTGGCACAATAGGATACACCGCTTCCGCGTAAAGGCTTCTCACCAGGAATATTTAACAGGCGAGGTTGGGAGCCAGGGCTAAAATTACTGCTTTGGCCTGGTATTGCTGACCCTTCTTAGTATTAATCAGCTTAATTTCACCACTGAAATCTACATCAGTAACCTCGCCTTTTATAATCTCTGTACCAAATTCTTTTGCATGGCCTGCAATAGTTTTCATTAATTCAGGTCCAGAGGTACTTTTAAAACCAGGGAAGTTTACAATCTCACGGGTGGTAAAGGCCTGGCCTCCCACGGCTCCCTTTTCTAAAATAGCTGTTTCATGCGAGCTCTGGCACCGTAGATGCCTGCGGCAAGACCAGCTGGTCCTCCGCCGATAATTACTAAATCATAAACTGACATTATCTTCACCTCTTAGATTTAATAAATATTATGTTTAGTCTTCCAGGTACTGATAAATTACAGCACCTTCAACATTTTTGGGCATTGGTGCACCGGCCAGGTGGCAGATGGTTGGAACAATGTCCACGGCTTTAACTTGTCTGTCAATTACCGCGCCACCTTTTTTAAAACCAGCACCAACCAGCATTAATAGAGGTTTCATGGAATAACCCAGATTGCAGTGGCTGCTCAATGCGTTGCCGTGACACCTGGCAAAAGTGGGCTCCATAATGTAAAAGATATCACCACAGTTTTCGCCGCCTAGCCCTACCAGTTCCATATCGGTCCTATTCAGTGCCAAGGTGATAATTCTTTTACCCGTATGAGGGTCTTTATAAGCATAAAGATCATCAATGATCTTTTCAACCAGCCGGTCGTAATCCGCAGGATCGACAATACCTTGGGGATCTCTACCCTTCAGGTTGATATAGATGAAGGTAGAACGCTGTGCTATTGCAGTGGTGTTAGCCCAGTCAATTTGTAGGGTACCATTAACTTCTTTGGTTTTTGTATAGCCCAGTTCACCCATAATACCTACGTTAATACCCCACATATCACCAATCCGGGGCAATTCTCTAATCTGTGGACTCTTGGGAACGCCAGCATGGTCAGACGTAATGATAATAGCTGTATCTTTTTCTAAATGCTTTAGCATTTCTCCCACAAAATTGTCACTGATTTCGTAGATTTTATATATCTGTTCACGGTACCTCTGGTACTCTCCTGGAGAGTGCTCAGGAGTTACAAAATCTAAGAAGTAGTGGTTATACATATCAATACCATGCATGTGGACATAAAACAGATCCATTCTTTGTTCCTCAGCAGGTAGTCAATAGCCTCAACATGCCACTGGTACATCTCAGCCACCGATTCATTCATAATGGCGTCAGCAAAAGCATTATTTCGGTCGAAGTTGGTAGGCTGCAGCATGGGGCCAACATTCTTATAGATTTCCTCACCCAGCTCTGCTGGATGGAAGTATTTGCTACTTTTTAAATTTAGAACAAAGGAACAGTAGATCTTTGCAAAGCTACCATCAGCCTTCATATCTAAAATCCTTAGTTTATAGGCAACCGGCGTATCTTTTCCATTAAAAATAAAGGTATCGTATATCCAGTCGCTCCACTGGCCAGCATAGCACTGAACCAGAGGTTGAGCCTGTTTTTTATTCTTAAAAATTTGTAGCTTATTATAGTTCTGGCCGTCTTCAGCAATTAAAAGGCCAAATCGGCGGGCTTGGCCACTGTTTACTGGCAGGACCATTTCTTTAGCACCCGCAGGAGCACTCAGCCAACTGGCAGCTGGCTTTATAGGAGTTTTAATTTGGTCAGCGCTAGGCTGATCCTGGGACATCTCCCCATCTTCTTCACCGGTAACTACGCCACTGGGCTGGGAATAACCCATTATATCTTGTTCCTCTTGGCTGATACCTGCTTTTAATGAGGTTATATCCCTTCTACCCGGCAGTCGGTACCTCTGTTGTCCATTTCGTGATATTTTTCTTCTATGGCGAAGTCGCCCTCTATGCAGGTATATACCTTTTCGTAATCAATATAGCCACGTAGGTTGGTATAAATGCTGGTGCCGTCAACATAGATGTCATCTGTTTTCGGAGCCAGGCAGTGGGATAGTTAAACAGAATACTCTTTTTGCCTGCTCTATTGAAAGTTTCCCAGATACTTTCAGCCTTTAACAGTTCCGAGTTCCAGCCATATTCCATCTGTTCAAGTTCATTACCAAGTTTGTGGTTCCAGAAGCAGGTAATTCCGTGTGTTACGGGGTAAGCACCAGTACCAAGGGTAGCCCAGTTAGGTGGGGTAATGCCTGGGAGAACACCCTGCATACCTAGGTCAGGTGTATTTACACCCATGTCCATAACCTTTTTGAAATTAGGCAGTTTACCTTCGCTAATGTACCTTCGAACCAAGAGTGGGTCTGCACCGTCTAGGCCTAACATCAGCACTTTTTTGGCTTTCCCATAACTGTAAGGCATCTGGTCCCCCTCACTCGGGTAAAAGCATGTTACTTCATTCACTTTTACCTAAATTATAAAAATCCCGTACTTCCTTGTAAAATACATAGTGCTTATACCGGTATAAGAGTTAGTATTCTACGCGTTAGCAGTGTAATATCCCCTTCATTATAAATTATTAAACTCGCAATTTGCTTCACATGATCATTATAGATAGCTTATTGCCCTTGTAAAATAGCCATTATATGGACATAAACTAATTCTATATCTTTAATGCATAACGCCTGTCAACTCAAGTGGATTAATAGGCTGTTATGCATTCTTAGTTTGATTAAATCCCTAGAAGAATAAGCAACCTATCATGTATATGTTTTGCTTATACCGGTATAATTAGTGAGTATTGTACATAAAAAGACATAATTTTTATAATGAAAGAGGTTAGTGAAGTTGAGAACTAACACAGATACTGGAGTCAATTATTAAATTGGTTTTTCTGTCTTATTTTAAGGCACAAATAATATATGGTACTAGGAAAGGAGATAGCTACTATGAAAAGACAGCCACTTACCAGTAAACTATTGGTACTAGGCGTCGATGGCATGGACCCAAAAATTACAAAAAATATTTAGCAGAAGGCAAACTGCCTAATCTGCAAAAATTCATTGACCGTGGAGCTGCTAGGGAAGATTTAGTTCTTCTGGGTGCAATTCCAACCATTACACCTCCCTGCTGGACAACACTTGCCACAGGTGCTTATCCAGGTACCCACGGTATCACTTGCTATTGGAGACAGTCTCCCGAAAGTCTTGATGCTGTTGTTTACAATATGGATTCACGTAATTGCACTGCAGAACAAATCTGGAACATCACAACTGAAGCTGGCATGAAGACTCTCGTTTGGCACTGGCCCGGCAGTTCTTGGCCCCCAACCTCTCAAAGCCCAAATCTAAGTGTTGTGGACGGAACTCAGCCTGGTTCTGTTAACATGGGAGTTGCACAGCTTGATTGGGAAAAAGTTATTGTTGCTAATGCTGATATTAAAGAAGTACGCTATGCACCAAGAGTTGATAA
Source organism: Desulforamulus aquiferis (assembly GCA_004143605.1). Lineage (GTDB taxonomy): Bacteria > Bacillota > Desulfotomaculia > Desulfotomaculales > Desulfotomaculaceae > Desulfotomaculum > Desulfotomaculum aquiferis. Next base: position 32,661 of record AWVY01000031.1, on the reverse strand, counting down.
GCCGGCAGGCGTTGGTTGCGTTATTTCCGACCTAGAAGATACTTAGATAATGATGTTGATGATGAAATGATGGAACTGTGGTGGGGAGATACCGCTCGTCAAGGCGGCGAAATTCGCACCTACGTTATGGATGATGAGGATACCGAAGTTGTTATTGGTAGTAAGGTAGCCTATGACATCGTTAACTCTCCCCTTAAAGATGCTACTGGTTGGGCAAATGCTCCAGAAGGCGCAAAAGAATTTACTATCCTAACTTCCGGTGGTGTTATGAGACGCCCCGCCTTAATTCTTAAAAACGAAGCCGGCGAATATGACAGAGTAGCTATATACAAGAATAAGAAAGCTGAAGCACCCATTGCTATCATCAAAAAGGGTGAAATGGTATCTAATATCATTGATGATGTTACTAAAAAGGAAGTAACTAAGCCAGCATGTCGTTCCATGAAGATTTTAGAGCTGGACCCAGCTGGTACACAAGTTAGACTTTGGATTAGTAACGCCCTTGATATTGCCAATGACATGTTGTGGCATCCCAAGACCCTCTTCCAAGAAATTGTTGATAATGTTGGCGTAGTTCCACCTGTTAGTTTAATCGGTGGCGAAGATGCTGAGTTAGTTCGTGAAATCTTTGAACCCTCCTGGGTACAATACAACAAATGGCAAGCTGATTGCATGAATTACCTCATCAAGGAAAAGGGCTATGAAGTAGTATTCTCCCACCTACACAATATTGATTGTGCTGGTCACCAGTTATGGCACCTGGCTAAAACACTGCCTGAATGGGATTATACAGATGAAAAAGTCTATCAAGGATTTATTGAAAAGTTCTATCTGCAGACAGATGATTACCTCGGTGAATTCATGCACTTACTAGATGAAGGTTGGACAATTTTATTAGTTAGTGATCATGGCCTCATCGTTGGGGAAAACGTACCTCCTATCTTGGGTGAATACGGTGGTCTCAATACTAAGGTTATGGAAGAACTGGGCTATACCGTTATGAAGAAAGATGAGAACGGCAATTCCATCAGAGAAGTAGATTGGGAAAAGACCAGAGCCGTTCAGATTCGCGGTAACTATATTTATATCAACCTTAAGGGCCGTGACAAAACAGGTATCGTGGACCCCGCAGACAAATATGCTCTGGAAGAACAAATCATTAACGACCTATACAACTACAGGGATGAAAGATCTGGAAGACGTGTTGTGGGTATCTGCCTAAGAAACAAAGACGCAGTGATACTGGGTACCCATGGACCAGAGTGTGGTGATATCTTCTTTTCCATTGAGGAAGGACACAACAGATTGCATGGCGATGGTATCTCAACCTCAGAAGGATATCATGAGACTTCTGTTTCTCCCATTTTCGTTGCAGCAGGCCCTGGCATTAAGGCTGGATTTACAACAGATCGTATTATCAGACAAGTGGATGTTGCACCTTCCGTCTCAGCTTTGCTAGGTTTGCGTTTCCCTGCTCAATGCGAAGGAGCTCCGATTTATCAGATTTTCACAGAAGAAATCTAGATAAACAATCTAGCAGCTATCAGTAAATCTGATAGCTGCTTTTAAATGGAGGGTTGTTGCGATGCGGAGAACTGCTGAAATTGGGATGCTGTTAGTTACTCTGCTATGGGGTGCTAATTTTGTAGTCGGAAAACTAATTTTAGAAAGCACTACTCCACTGTACTATTCCAGTATTAGATTTGTCGGAGCAACAATTCTTTTAGGCCTCCTTTACCATCAACGTTTAAGAAATATTGACAAATCAACGTTGAAGGCTGGAGCATTGATCGGAATAGCCCTTGGTATAGGCTACATTTTGCAAACAGTGGGACTAAATTATACAACGGCTTCTAAAGCAGGCTTTCTGACAGGGCTTTTTGTGGTTTTGGTCCCACTTTTTGAGAGTATTATAAGAAGAAGAATGCCTCATGCTAATGAATTATTTGGCATTCTATTAGCGACAATAGGACTTGGAGTATTAAGCCTAAATAGTAGCTTTGCCATTGGGTTTGGCGATGCAATGGTCTTTTTAGGTGCAGTATCCTTCTCCATTAGCATCGTTTTAATTAGTCATTTTGCAAAAGATCACGATCCTATTTCATTAACGGTTATTCAAATTGCAGTAACGGCAGTGTTATCACTGGCTTCTGCTGTTCTAGTAGAGCCTATTGTTTCTATGGAATACTTTGATATGAATCTTATTCTATTGCTTCTTTTTGCTATCCTTTTTGGTACAGCAGTCAATACGGCTATACAGAATTGGGCTCAGAGCAAAATAAGCGCCACCAGTGCATCAGTAATTTTAGTTTTAGAGCCAGTAGCTGCGGGTATTTTTGCGTATTTAATATTGCATGATACTATGGGTATAAAAGAACTGACAGGTTGCATAATGATCATAACTGGCATGTTGGTCACCTTGCTATTAACTCCTAAAAATCACAGCAAGTCAATGTAAATACTGCTGATGCCGGTGTATAACCTTTGGTCTATCATACAATGTTAATTTTAATATTAAGGAGTGGTTAAATATGTCTTTAAAACAATTAGATTCAACCAGCTTTGAAGAAATTATCTATGATAACGCTGAGCCTTGCCTGGTGGTATTTTCAAGGAAAAATTGCCACGTATGCAAAGAAGTTGTTCCAATGTTGGAAGAATTGCAACCTAAATATGAAGGTAAGTTCGGCTTCTACAGTGTTGATGTTGAAGAGCAAAAGAACCTGTCCCAAAGATTTTCCTTAAGAGGAGTTCCCTCTATCGTCTTCTTCAATGAGGGTGAGCTTCAAGGGAAAGTGGCTGGTCAAGTCGAGGAAGAAACCGTAGAGGAAAAGATTGCCGAAGTTCTTGGTGAATAAATATAATTTTAGAGTTCTTTCAAAGGGGGGGTAACTTTTATAGTTACCCCCCTCAGCCTGTTGAAAAAGATTCAACTGGGTTTTAATAATCCCGAACAGCGACACTCGAAGCAGTGGAAACAGCGCTTCGCGAAGCTGAGGATGGGAAATGGCTTTCGCGGACATGGATGTCCGCGAAAGCCTGAGGTATTTCGACAATCTGAGGGGGAAACTATACAGTTACCCCCCTCTTATTTTTTCCTAGGCGAAGCTCATATGCGAGATAAACTCGTTCTACGAACAAAAAAGCACAGCCTCTAGCTTTAACTTAAGAGGCTGTGCTATATTACATTCATACAGTAAATTCATTGTTAAATTATAACTTTATTTTTTAAATTTCTTGTTATAAAATAACTATTTAGTAGTACTAGATGCAATAGCTGATTCAATTACAATTTTCTCATCTTCAGCAGCAATAGTATCTACGCATTCTGCTCTTCAGATTTTGAGTCAAGAGTCAATTTTTGAGGTTTAACTTTTTCTCCAAAATCTTTATTGAGCCATTTTACTAGAGAGATAGCTAACATGACCGTTATAATGGCTACAGGGAAAGCGGTCAAAATAGATGCTAATTGAACTACCTTTAGTCCACCAACCAAGAACAATGCCGATGTGCAGAAGAACAACATAAATGACCAGAATATTCTAGACCATTTTGGCGGCTCTTGGGTATCCCTGATTTCAGTACAAGACATAGCCGCAATTGTGTAAGAAACAGAGTCAACTGCGGTAACCTGGGATACAAGCATTACTATCAGGAATATAGGTATTGCAATGGAAGCCATCGGTAAGGTGTTAAGCAAGTAGGTTATTACTGCTGGTCCACCTGAAGCTTGTAATATGCCAATCAAGTCGACACCCTGATTTATAATCAAATCAACTGTGTAAGATCCAAAGGTTAAATAGAAAAGTGCACAGCCTGCAGTTGCAGTGAAGAGCATATTTAAAACAAGTTCCTTAATAGTACGACCTCTAGAAATCCTGGTAGCAAATAGACCCATATATGTTGCCCAGGCAAACCACCAAGCCCAATAGAAAACAGTCCAATCTTGTGGGAAGCCTGATTTACTTATCGGATCAGTATAGAAGCTCATCCGTAAGAAGTTATTTAATAGCACCCCAATGTTATCAAAGAATAAGGAAAACATAAAGATTGTTGGGCCTGCAAGTAACACGAATAATAATAGACCTAAAATTAACCACATATTGTAGCCTGAAATTTTGGCAATACCAGCATATAGCCCTTTATAGCAGCTATAACCATAAAGGCAAGTAAACACTGCAGCTACTGCTAATCTTACCCCTAGGGTATCTTCTAAACCAAAATATGTTGCGCCAATATTAGCTATCATTGGTAAGATAAGCCCTAAAGATGTTGCTACGCCACCCACCATACCAACAACCATTATTAGGTCAATGGCTCTGCCTAACCAACCATCAACTCTGTCCCCTAAAATGCCACGACAGGCATAACTTGGATAAAGGTATGGCCTTTTTCTAACATAAAACATATAGGAGAACCCGACAGCAGGGATTACAAAGGTAGCCCAAGCACTAACACCCCAATGGAAAATACCATAGGAAAGTGCCCATTGAGCAGCCTGTGCAGATCCTTCCGCAGCCCAAAAGGGTGGCCATTTCAAGTAATAGATTGGTTCAAGAATACCCCAATAAATAAGTCCAGCACCTGAGCCACCACAGAACATCATAGCAAACCAAGTAAATGTTGAGAATTCGGGCTTATCGTTTGGTCCACCAAGCTTTACTCTGCCGTAGGGACCAAATGCTAACCATAGTGAAAAAAGTACCGCACCAAAAACTACTATTTCCCACATCCAGTCAGTACCATGAGTAACTGCATACATTATTTTACCTACTAATTCTTGTGCAGATTCTTGCAACAAGATCATAGGTCCAAAAAATAATAAACAAATAATTACACTACCCCAGAAAACTGATTTATTTATCTTCGCATATTTTGTAGTCTCCATTATCCCGCTCCCTTCAGCATGTACACAAATTCCATGCCCGTAATTGGTCTTTCTCCAATATTAAGTTTTAAATTACTAATTTTTCTTCTATAAACTTATAAGGTCTATATCTCCCCCTCTTTAACAACGCAACATAATTCACCTAACATCAAATAGAAACCAGTTACGAAAGTGATTTTTAAGGCTTGTTCTTACCTTCACTTGCCTTTGTTACTTAATTATAAAAATATTGTCGTGTAATGTACATTACACAATATCTATACCGGTATAACTAAAATAAATAGCATTTATTTGACTTGTAAAGATTAAAACATCATTATTTCTAGTAGTAATAATGTAATTTTGAGATATTAATAGTTTATAAACACTTAATAGTCCCAGTATTTTATAGTTAGCGATAGATCAAAAAATAACAACCACAAAGATTTTTTGCTTTGTGATTGTATTACATACTTAATTTTTTGCTGTTCAGTTTTCAAGAAACAGCTTTTCTTCTCGGAAGCAAGAGTACCCTCCCCCTTGCTTCCTCGGAGTATTATATTACTCTATGAGCTACTTAAATTCAACCGGAAATTCCTGGTTAAATTTAAGTATTATAGCTGCTGTTTAAATACAACAAAAAAACCTTCTACATATTTGTAGAAGGTTTTTATTCTGGTCGGGGCGACAGGATTCGAACCTGCGGCCTTTGATTCCCGAAACCAACGCGCTACCAAACTGCGCCACGCCCCGATAAAAATATCACATATATTTTGTAATATCCCGCTCTTCCTATTTATAACAGAATTTATTATGAATCATCACACAATATTTGTCAAGAATTTAAATAGATCATAGAAAAATACTGCTGATGGATTTCCCTGTAAAAAGAATAACCAAACAATATTTGCAGGATAATACTATAGAGCCATGAAATTGGAGGTGATCGTTCTGATTAAAAATGTTGGCACTACAGATGTAATCTTACGCATAACCTTTGGCATAATGTTTCTCGCCTTGGCTGTTTTAATGATATATGGCACTGTTTGGTCTATACTCTTCGCCATACTAGGAATTGAGATTATTTTTGTTGCAATAGTAGGCTTTAGTCCCATTTATCATCTGCTAGGGATATCAACGAGAAAACCTTACCTTGATATAAAGGAGGAAGTATATAAATGGAACTTCGGAACAAAGCCGGATTCGGAGAAGTAGTTGGCAACGCTGCCAATCTGTTATCTGATGCTACTAAGGAGGAAGACTATGTTACAATGCTGCCTCTGTGGTAAAGAATATCTGGAAAATAAAATGCTTGTAGATGAAGACACTGATAATGTTTATTGCGAAAACTGTTATCTATCCGAGTACTCAAATGAATCATGAATCCTAAAAAACAGGCTCAAGGGCCTGTTTTTGTGTCTTATAGGTTAATAGTCAATGTCGTCCGGTCCTTCTCCCGAATCCTGGGGCCTCTGGAGCCAACGGTCACCATAGCATGGCAATCTAGGTTCTGTTCCACTTATAAATACTGCTGTCATGGTGTTTTCCGAAAGAGCCGTAGCCCTTCGCCCATCGGCTGTACAAACTTCCTCTTGCACAACACCTTCGGGAACTTGAAATTCCTCCACTGGTCGTTCCTTAAGGCCTGCCTCAATGAAATTTCCCCATATGGGGGCGGCAATGTCTCCTCCGGTTAATCCAACTTTTCTATTTTTGTCATCATAACCCACATAAACTGCCGCCACCAGTTCAGGTGTATAGCCAACAAACCAGGCGTTAGTATACTCTTCGGTGGTTCCGGTCTTGCCGGCCACAGGTCGAGAAACCATCCAGGACAGTTGTGCTGCAGTACCTCCAGGGCTGACTGCTGCTTGGAGCATATCTGTAACAATATAAGCTATCTTTTCGTCAATTACTTTGGCTAGGTTGGGACTATGCTCTTCAAGAACCCTGCCCTCTTGATCTGTCACCCTTAATAAGTACATGGGCCTAGCTAAAACTCCTTGATTGGCTAAGGTCCATAGGCCACTGCCATCTCCAGGGGTGTTACTTCGGAAGTACCAAGGGCCAAGGAAAGAAAAGGTCTCAGGGGACTCTCAATACCCATGGCCTTCGCATAGCGTATTAATGTTTCAGGCCCAATCATATCTGCCAGTTTTACAGACACCACATTATCCGAAATGGCCAAGGCCTGTTTTAGTATAAAGGGCCTATGATGATAGCCACCCCTATGATCAGTGGGTGTATATGGTTCAGAGCCAGCTTGGGTATAGGTTACTGGAGAACAATAAATGGTGCTGGCCGCAGTATAACCAGAATCAAGGGCTGCAGTAAACAAAAATGGTTTAAAAGCGGAGCCAGGTTGTAATCTGGCCAGTGTTCTGTTGAACTGTGAGCTTTGCCAGTCCCTTCCCCCCACCATGGCTTTGATATAGCCATTTGAAGGATCAATGGCCACTAAAGCACCGTTTATATCTTTGTTAACATTATCAAGGCCCTGTTGCAAGGCATTTTCCGCAGCCCTTTGTAAATTTAAATCCAGGGTAGTTTGGATCCTAAGACCTGCTGTATAGAGCATTTCCATGCCATCAGGATAGTTCTCCTCAAAATGTTTAATTATCTCCGCAACAAAATAAGGTGCCTGCTGAAACCAATCAACCTTAGCCCTTGGCTCTAGGTGCTCCTCCCTGGCCTCCCTGGCCCTTTCCGGTGAGATCATTTGAAGCTCTGCCATTCTTCTTAGGACAACTTCTTGTCGTTCCTTAGCTCCTTCAAAATTTGTGGTTGGTGCGTAGTAACTGGGAGCCCTGGGCAAACCTGCCAACATGGCGCTTTCACCCAGGGAAAGCTCCGAGGCAGATTTATCAAAGTAGGTTCTGGCAGCAGCTTCAACACCATAAGCCCCCTGCCCAAAATATACATGGTTAAGATACATATTAAGTATTTCTTTTTTGGTATAGGTCCGCTCTAACTGAATTGTATAAAATAGTTCTCTAATTTTTCTATCCAGTGTTCTTTCAGGTCCTAAATAAAGGTTTTTAGCCAGCTGTTGGCTGATAGTGCTCCCACCTTGGGCCACTTCACCGGCACGTATGTTTTGATATATTGCCCTGCCCAAGCCCCTAAAGTCAATACCCCTGTGCTGATAAAATCTGTCATCCTCTATGGCCACAATTGCCTGCTGCATTTCTGGAGCAATATTGTCAAGATCAACTGGTATCGTTCGTACCTGTGACACAGTTGTAATTAAATTGTTATTTACATCTACTATGCGGGAAGGAATTGGTACATCAGGAGGTCCCTCCTGTCCCAAGGGCAAGCATCCAGGCAGCATGATGATTTGAATTATAAGGCCAATTGTGACCAGGAATTTTACCCGACTCAAATTTTTTCCTCCATTACAGTGGATTTTGACAATATCTTAATATTCCCCTGCCCAACATCACATTATGCCAGTGTGGAAGGTAACCATATTGTGGTAACAGAATATTATATTACCAAACCTTTATAAAGGGGGTGAATTTATGCCAAAACACGTGGTTAGGCCTGGAGATACAATAAAGGTAATAGCTAAAAAGTATAAAGTTTCATTGGAGAATATTTCTAATGCCAATAGACATCTGGAAAGTTTAGACCAGCTTCAGTCCGGGGATGTTATATTTATTCCCGATGCATCTGATGGTACTTTTTGTGAAATTGTGCCCCAAACCCTAAGACCCCAGCTCCTAACCATGATCGGTATTTCTCCCCGTCAAATCCAAGAACACTACAAGTTATACCTAGGTATATAAGCAAGGTAAATGAAATCAGATTCAAGATGAGAACTGCCGACCGTATTAATGCAAACTCTACCTTTAGTCCCATTCGAGCCCTTAAGCTATCGGAAACCTATGCTCTAGGGGGCTATAAACTTCACGAGCTTTACTTTGCAAACATTGGGGGACGTGGTGGTGGTGCATCCGGGTCTATCTTTGAGGCCATAGTAAGGGATTTTGGTTCCTATGAATTTTGGGAGAAGGATTTCCGTGCCACTGCCATAGCCAGTAGAGGTTGGGTGATTCTAGGATACGATTACAATGATAAACATTTGCATAATTATGGGTTGGATGCCCATGATTCAGGTACTGTTATCGGTTTTGAGCCTTTATTGGTTGTAGATGTATATGAGCATGCCTACTTTATAGATTATGGAACTAACCGTTTCAGCTATCTGGATGCAATCTTCGGAAATATTGACTGGTATGTGGTTAATTCCCGCTGGGAAAATAAAAAAAATTAAAAAGTTTACTATTTTAAATGAAAACTTCCGCCTGATGCTATTCTTTAGCATCTCTGGCGGAAGTTATATACTGCTTATATTTTTGTAGCAAAAACGTGATTACCTATTTTAGTAACAACAGGAAGGGTTTTGATCCATTTATCTTTGGCCACTATAGGGTTATAGAAAAATAGTGCTCCCCCTGTAGGTCCTGTCCCATAAGAGCTTCAAGGGCTGCTTGAATGCTTCTTCGTCCGGCTCAAGATTAATTGAACCATCCTGTACCGGAGAAACTGGTAAACTCGTCCATTAGTCTCAAGAATTATCTCTCTTATGCTCTTTGGAAATTCTGGACTGGCCAATCTATTAATTATCACCGCCCCAACAGCAACCTTACCCTCATAGGACTCCCCCCTTGCCTCCGCATGAATAAGCCGTGCCAGAAGTTTGATGTCTTCTCTGGATACGTCCCCCCGGGATAATACCATACCGAAGGGAGAAACATTGGCTGTTGGAATGACAAGTCTTTGTCCCGGATGAATAATGGTATTTTTTAAGCTGTTGACCCGCATTAGGTGTCCAAGGGTTACATTGTAATCCTTACAAATCTGGTACAGGGTATCCCCCGAATGGACAGTATAAGTAAGCTCTGAAAAAGTCTGGTCCGTTTCGGAAAGCCCAAGTTCTAAATCACCTGCACCGTCGCAAGTCTCTCCTTCAGCGGCAGTTAAACCTACCAATCCGGAAGCGACCGCTAACACAACCGCCAATATTCCAGCGATTTTACGGTACTTTTTATTCATTATTTCCTCCTTTCTTCCCACATCATAGGTTTGCACATTTCTCCTAAGAATATACATAATAGAAAAAACAAGCCTTGATTAGCCATCAAAGCTTGTTTTCATTTAAGAAATTTATTATTCCCATGGCGCTACCGACATGCATTACCTTCCCAGCCATTAGCTGTACATTGATCTCATTAGGGCCTTTTTCTTCTGATCCGCCCTATTCCCAAGGTTTTGCTCACTGCTCCGCTGGGTATTTCTCCCTCTGTTTTCACTGAATTGCCTTTGAAATTCCATGACTTCATTGATAGTTCTAATGTTGTTCTTTTTCCATTCCCTCAATATGCTGCCAATATACTTGAAATTATGTTTTCCTCTAATTACTGCCTGCCTAAGGGCCTCCAAAATTAGTTCTGATTCATTTTCCTCCACCCAGGCAATAATTTGCTCCAGTTCCATTGGAGATAACAATCTTCCGAATTCATTTTCAAACTTATGGCAAAGCTCCTGCTCCCTAAAAGAAAGATTAAACCCAGCAGGTTGTTCCTCATGGATGTTTAAGCTTTTATTGCTAACCTTCTCGGCTATTTTATCCAATTCCCTTTTTTGATTTAATGCCCAGACCTCGGATAATTCAAAAACTAAGGGTTCAAAATCATACCCCTCTGTGATTGAACCATCTGAATCAGTAAAGTAATTTGTAATGCCAATAATTTTTTTATCCAGCAGGTTTTTGATCTGTCTTTCAATCTGCATGGAATCAGCGGCCAAGCAATTTGCCAGCACATCTGCACTGGGCATAAATTGCTGTTCTTCGGTACGTAATCTTAGCAATTGAATGATCAGCATCATCTCGGAATCAGTGATGCCAACCTCACGATAATACTTTAGGAACAGGTTGGGAATTCCGGTAATTCCACTGGTAAATATAGCTGAACCAAAGTAAACGGTCATGTTTGTTGCATCAAATTCCTTTTTCATAGCTCGCCCGTTATTATGAGACATGACCCAACCTCCCTTAACATCCTTACATTATTTTATGGCAAGGTTGGCAGACTTGTCCATCTCTGTTTGCTGACAAGTTATATCAAATAACCAAGGTATAAAGCTCATAAACCCGTTATGTTCAATTTACACCGTTTACGATAAAAAAGTTGCTTGCAAAATACAGCTGACAACCTATTTTTTAAGGAATATTTTGAATATGTACGGTTAATCTATAGGAACAAAGGGAGGGTTTTAATGCCTACAGAAAGAATAATGGAGCAATTCAAGAAGCTGTCCCCGGAGCAACAAAGGTGGGTGGCAGATTCAATTATTGGTCACCTTAACAGCGCTCAAGAAGAGGATGATGAAACAGGTATATATAACCTGGATGTGTTTTAGGGTTTTGCATAAAGAAACAGCCGTCAACCCGTGGCTGTTTCTTTATTTTCTAGGCTGCCATATTAGAAGTCATTTTACGCATAATTAGGTTGGCTAAAGAATTAATAACAAAGATTAAGATGATCAAAACTGCCGCAGTGGCATAAGCCTTTTCCATGGAAATACCTTCCATGGCTAAAATATACAGGTGTACTGACATGGTACGACCTGGATCCATAATTGAGGCAGGAATATTTAATGAACTGCCTGCCGTAAGAATTACTGCGGCAGTTTCACCGACAGCACGTCCCATGCTCAGAATGATGCCAGTTAAAATCCCTGGCAATGCGCTGGGTAATACAATTTTCCATACTGTTTGCCATTTGGTTGCCCCCAGGGCCATACTTCCCTCTCTAAAACTTAGGGGTACACTCTTGATAGCTTCTTCGCTGGTACGAACAATGGTGGGTAAAACCATAAAAGCTAATGTTAAGCCACCGGATAATAGCGACCAAGAAAAGCCCATAAACAAAACAAGAAAAGCAAAACCAAATAAGCCAAAAATAATTGACGGGATACCTGCCAGGGTTTCAGTGGCAAAACGGATCACTTTAACCAATGGTCCCGTTTTTGTATATTCGGTAAGCTGAATAGCAGCCATAATCGATGGGGGTGAGCAATGGCAAGGGATATTAAAATTAAATATACTGTGCTAACGATGGTGGGGAAGATCCCCCTTCTTTTCCCATTTGCTTGGGGTGCTCAGTTAGAAAAGCCCAATTAATATGCATTAAGCCATTTTGCAAAATATGAAAAATAACCGCCATCAGAGCCCCAATGGTTACAATAACAGATATCCAGAGAAATGCTTTAGCAACTTTCTCTTCAATATATACAGATGAATTAACCTTTTCCATAACTATCCACCCACCTTTTGGGTACCAATGTAACTAGGAAATTTAGAATCATGATGATCACAAATAAAACAATACCCGTTGCGAACAAGGCCTGGGAATGCGTCCCAGCAGCATAACCCATCTCAATGGCTATATTGCCAGTTAAGGTTCTAACGGGATCGAGGATACTTTCCGGTAGTGAAGCAACATTACCGACCACCATAATTACAGCCATGGTTTCACCTATGGCACGTCCCATTCCTAATACGATGGCAGTAAGTATTCCGGAGCGAGCACTGGGAACGATCACCTTCTTGATAGTTTGCCAATGGGTTGCACCTAAAGCTAAGGACCCTCCTTATATTCCTTCGGTACCGCCCTAATGGCATCCTCAGAGATATTAACCACTGTGGGTAATATCATTATTGCCAGTACCACTGAGCCCCCAAGGATACTAAAACCTCTGCCACCGAAAAACTCCCTAATAAGGGGGACAAGTATTATAAGTCCATAAAAGCCATAGACAACCGATGGTATACCCGCCAGCAGCTCAATGGCTGGCCTAACTACCATGGTAACTTGCTTGGGAGCAATCTCTGCCAAGAAAATAGCACAGCCAACACTTAAGGGAACACCTATTATTAAGGCACCAAAGGTAACAAGGAATGAACCTACAATCATTGACAGAAGACCAAATTGATCATTTAATGGACGCCATTCGCTTCCCAGCAAAAAATGTCCTAAGCCATGCTTAAGCATAACTGGCAGGCCGTCTGCAAAAATAAAATAGGTGATCAGGGCCACCACCAGGACGGCTATCACAGCACTGAGCATTAATAATTTTTCAATTAATTTTTCGTGAATTTTCATAAACCACCCTCACTAAAACAGGATAGAGGCTGGCACAGCCAGCCCTCTCCCTATTTATGATTGTCCGTAGCTTCCCAGTTAATTAGTGGGGATGAAGTGAGCATCCTTAACAATGTTTTGACCCTCTGCACTCATCACGAAGTCGATAAAGGCTTTGCTTACCTCATTGGGTTCTCCCTTGGTTAGGTACAGGAAGGGACGGGAGATTTTGAAGGCTCCGGATTTAACGTTTTCTACAGTGGGCTCAACCCCATCCACTTTAATACCTTTAACTTCATCATTAAGGGAACCTAGAGATATATAACCTATGGCATTTACATCACCAGCAACTGTAGTCCGAACTGCACCGGTGGAAGGTTGGGTTAAGGCCTTGTCAGTATATTTCTTATCGGAACCAATTACCAGCTCTTCAAAGGCTCCATAGGTCCCGGAGCCAGCTTCACGGTTTACCACAGTGATTGCAGCATCCTGTCCACCAAAATCTTTCCAGTTGGTAACTTCACCTGTAAAGATTTTTTGTATTTGTTCCATAGTCAATTCGTTAATTTCATTCTTAGAATTTACTACCACTGCAATTCCATCAAGGGCAATCATGTACTCATTAATGCCGTCTTTCTCTTCACTCTTTAGTTCACGGGAAGATGCACCGATTTGAGCAGCTCCCTCTTTGGCAGCTTTAATACCTGCAGAGGAACCTCCACCCTGTACGTTAATGGTTACACCTGAGTTTTTAGACATAAATGCCTCTGCAAGTTCCTCAGACAGGGGCTGTACTGAAGTAGAGCCAGCAATAGTAATTGAACCAGATAATCCAGCAGCTTTTTCTTCTTCCTTTGGAGCTTCTTCTTTCTTCTGTCCACAACCAGTGAAGGCCACAGCAGCGGCTACAACTAAGGCTAATAAGATAATTAATTTTTTACTGTTCTTAAACATATTTTCCTCCTTGGTAATAAGAGTGTGTTTTGCCATTAATATTGAGTATGTTTATAATTAAATGAGTCCCAACTTTAGTTTTATTGGGTCTCAAATTGATTTCTTTCTGCTCCCACCTCCTATGAGAATTGTATAGTCTACTTGTTAATTAACAGTTTCCTCACTGTAAATATTAAGTTAATTAGTTGTTAAACATTTCTTAATGATGGGAGTAAAATTCGATAATAGGTATGCTTTTCTTGATTTTTATACCAATTTTATACATTATTACCTAAATTTACACATATGCTTTTGAAATAAATGAAGGATATTTTTAATGATTAACGAATAACCAGATATTATAATTATGAAACGGCAGGGTCTCTCAATGGCAGTTGACATAAAAATTTTAGATAAAATCATCAGGGAAACCGTTTCCGCTATCGAAAAAAGTCGCGATCAAATCTACTCCATTGCCGAAAGCGCCCATCATGAATATCAACGGGTTAGGGAAGAAATACAGGATATCAGACTAGAGGTAGCTAAAATAATTGATGAAGTAAACAAGCTGGAAATAGAAGAGAAAAGAGCCAGAATTAAATTAATGGAAGTTAGCAAAGACTTTCGCAGATATTCCGAGCAAGATATTAAAAGTGCCTATGAAAAGGCCCAGGGAATTCAGATAAAATTGGTTATGTTAAGGGAAGAGGAAAAAACACTTCGATTTAAAAGGGACCACCTGGAATTAACCCTAAAAAGGATGAAGGATACTGCAGTAAAAGCTGAAAAGCTAGTGTCCCAGGTTGGTATAGCCATGCAATTCCTTACCAATGATCTATCTGGTATTAGTAAGAAATTAGGTAACTTACATGATATGCAGCAATTAGGACTTTCCATTATACGGGCCCAGGAGGAAGAACGTAAAAGGGTGGCCAGGGAAATCCACGATGGCCCTGCCCAATCTATGGCTAATATAGTTATGCGGGCAGAATTTTGCCTTAAACTTCTGGAATTAAATCCGAGCATGGTAGGTGGGGAGCTAATATCCCTACAACAACTGGTAAGACAAAGCTTACAGGAGGTTCGCAAAATTATCTTTGACCTTCGCCCCATGGTCCTTGATGACCTAGGACTATTCCCTGCCATAAAAAGATATTGCGAAGATTACAAAACTAAGAACCTTCTAAACGTTGAGATTGTATTTCTTGGCCAGGAAAAGAGATTTGATACTTCTTTAGAGGTTGCAGTTTTAGAATCATTCAAGAGGCTTTGACAAATATTAAAAAACACGCAAAAGCAAGGCATGTTATAATAAAGATTGAGTTAATGCCAGCTAAAATAAATGTTTATATTAAGGATAATGGTTGTGGTTTTAATATAGAGTCTGTTAAACCAGGTAGTGGCGGTAGTGGTTATGGTTTAGTAGGTATGAGAGAACGTATCCAACTTTTAAAGGGTGCAATTAACATACTCTCGGAGCATGGCAAAGGAACTGAAATAAACTTTTGGATACCATTACAAAATGAATAAGACTGGAGGTATCTCCATGGCCGTATCAATAAACCTATTAATAGTTGATGACCATGCCTTAATCAGGGAAGGTTTAAGAAAAATATTATCCATCGAACCTGGCATTAAAGTGGTAGGTGAAGCTGCCAACGGGCAGGAGGCTGTAGATTTCTGCCGTAATCATCAAGTGGACATCCTGCTTATGGATATAAATATGCCTTTGATGAACGGTATTGAGGCCTGTAAGATAATTAAATCTGAGGCGCTAGAATCGGCATCATTGCCCTAACGATCCATGATCAAGATGAATATCTCTTTGAGCTTATTAAATATGGTATATCAGGCTATGTTTTAAAGGATGTCCGGCCTGATCAATTAATTCAAACCATTCTGGGGGTTGCCAGGGGAGAGTCCTTTATCCCGCCGGCCTTAACCGCAAGGGTATTGGCGGAATTCAGCCGTCTTACTTCCGGAGAGCCTTATGATAAAAAGCACCAAACCCTTACAGACCGTGAGTTGGAGGTACTAAAACAAGTGGCCAAGGGCCAGAGTAATAAGGATATTGCCAATTCATTATTCATAAGTGAAAAAACTGTTAAAAATCATTTGACTAATATCTTCCAAAAAATAGGGGTTGTCGACCGAACTCAAGCTGCCCTTTATGCCATCAAAGAAAAAATTGTAGATATTTAGACCTGTGTTATTAAACACAGGTTTTTTCTTTCCTGACTTACGAGGCCCATCGAGTCATCAACTTACCTTTAAACGAACAAAAATCATCTAATTATTCTTACCAGGAAGTGCCTTACACACTTCCTGTTTTATGCAGGATTACCTATTTTACCGTCGAAGTATTTTTATATTTACAAACTTCTGAGGGAGTGTTTATACATGGGTGATGCCATCTTTCGTCAGCAAAGAAACGGTCTCTATGCTGTAAATATTGTATTTCCAGGCGGAATTTTAACCCCTGAACAACTAATGGGTTTAGCCGAAGCCGCTCGTGATGTTGGTGTCTGGAGGATCAAATGTGGTATTAGACAAACCATAATCGCAGTTTTAGAAGAGGATAAAATACCTGCACTGCTGGAGAGGGTTAAATCATTAGGCTGCAGGTTGCACCCTTTGGTAATAAAATACGCAGCATTAAGGCCTGTCCTGGAGGTGCAGATCTTTGCCCAAGATCCCTTGGCCCTGCCTTGAACTGGGAATTGAATTACAGCAAAAATATCTTGGTCAGGATGTTCCAAAGGACTTTAAAATTTCTACCGCCGGCTGCCTCGGGGCTGCACCGAGCCTTATTGTGCTGATCTTGGTCTTGTAGCCAGGGGTGGAGAAAAGTTTGACATCATTATTGGTGGACGGGGAGCTACCAGTAGGCCAATTCACGGCATTATTGTGGCTGAGGCGGTAATTAAAACCAAAGTACCTGTGGTAGTAGACTTTATCCTGGACAAGTATCGTGATTTAGCAGAACCCCAGGAACGTCTGTGTAATACCATAGAAAGATTAGATTATGAGCAATTTATTCCGCCAGTGGAGCTATATCAGGAGGAGAAACAAGAAGAGGATGAATTCGCAGCCTTTCTCTTAAGTTAGATTTTAAGGAGGATTTTTCATGGCTGATCTAAAAAAGAAGATATTAACCTTGATAAATTGACTAATTTATTGAATGACTTTTGTGTTGATTGTGATTTAAATGCAGCTAAGCAATGTAAAGAGGCCACCTGTTTAGTGGGTTTTGCCAAAAAAGTTGTAAGATTTGCCTCACAGAAGGGAGTTTTAGACATTCCTGGTGCAAGCAAATTAATTCCAACTGGAGATTTTAAGCCCTATTATCAGGAGGCAGTGGCCCGCACCATCGCTGAAAGCTGTAAACAATGTAAGGAATGCAGGGATAATCATTCTAAGGATTGTGTAATCTCCCTGGTAAGAACAGCCATGGAGAATGCGATAATACAAGAGCAGGTAGAATATCCGGGCAGTGTAATTCTGTATTTATCTAAGGTAAAGCAACAAAGTGAAGAATTAGCAACCCAAATAGCAACGAATCTTCGCAAATAGCTAATTAATAAAAAGTCCGGATTTTAATGCCGGACTTTTGCTATTTAAAACATTAAGAATTTTTTCCTTAAAACACGATAAAAGATAAAATAGCTTAGCGCTAAAATTACAATCAAAACTGAAGCAAGCATATGATAAAGCTTAATCTGCCCCTGGAGCTTTAATATGGTCTTGTCACGATGCTCAATTTGCCTCTGAATGTCTTCCTTCTCCTTGGCAATAGTGTCTTGTTGAAGCTTTACCTGGTTTTTTTCCTCTTGCAAACGGTTCATTTCATCCAGGAGGTGAGAATTGGCATCACTTAAATCCTTTATTCTCTGACTTAAAAGATATTCCTCCGACTGCCCCGGCAGATTTTTAAAAGTATTCCAAAGTACCATTCCATTTACCTTGCCCAATTCTATCCCGTTTAGATAGCCAATTGTTGGAGCAATATCACAGATGCTTAAGGGTGGGCTTTGTGTATTTTCTTTAAAGGGGAGTCCTTTCATCATTATAGGTGGTGAACCATGGGTCCCGGTAATGATGATCATGCTTTTTTCATAGCTGTTTTCTTCATGTAACTTTCTTAGAATCCTTCCTATTTGGGAGTCTGTTTTGGTCACAGCCATTTTATATTCATTGCTATTAACGCCATGCTTGTTAAGAACAGACCTTAGTTCCGGCAATACAATAACATTAAGATAAGACTGACTCTTTGACCACTCGGCTAGAACGTTATTAACCACATTCTCATCCGAATTATTAAATGGTCCTGAGCAATTATACCCTCCATCAGCCCAGAGATTCTTCAGTTCCCCTTCTGCACCAAAGAAGGATGTATCTATTTTCTTCCCTTCCATTGCCTGTTGAATGGTTTGGGCATTTAATTTATCTCCTACATTATTAAACCCATGCTTTTCTGGCAGCATGCCTGTTAATACTGAAGTAACAGTTGCCTGGACAGTATCAGGATAAACTGTAATTACCTTTGTGGCACTTACTCCTGAACTAGCAATGCCATTCATATTTGGAACCGATGTTTTTTGAAGTGTCTCTGCCTGAAGACCATCTGCTATGATCAGAAATATTTTGCTTGTTACAACAGGGGTCTGATCTGGTGTAGGTTCCTGAACTGCTGCCGGTTCCGCAAAGGCCATTGAAAATTTAGCAAAGCAAATCATCGTCACCAAAATAAAGATTAAAATTCTATGATAATTCATCCTAAGACCCCCTTGGGTTTACAATATTTAGTAATATATATCTACCTTTGTCCACCTTATGCCATCTATTTCCTTAATTTCAAAATAGAAATATCCTAACCAATTTTATGTATAAACAAATTTAGTATTGTCAAAAATACTAATACTCCGCTTTGGTGAGTTCTATCTCTCCCCGTCCAGCAACGAAGCTGGACATTTTTTTTACAAAGCTACTCTAGGATTTTTAAATTAATTATTACTATAAATACCTATTGCCAGATTAGATTTTTTTGCTACAATAGCTTTTGTCAGTAATCTTCGGGGTGTAGCGCAGCTTGGTAGCGCACCTGCCTTGGGAGCAGGGGGTCGCACGTTCGAATCGTGTCACCCCGACCAATTTAAGTATTATAAAAGACTCAGAAGGAAACTCCTTCTGAGTCTTTTGCTTTTGTGTATAACAACCTCCTTATAACTTCTAAAATTCTGTCACATATCATTTTTAATTCCATATTATGGATTATACAAATGAAGGGAGGTTATCTAATGGGTTACGGTTTTGGCGGCGGCTATGGTGGTGGTTCTAGTAATTTCATCGTATTCTTACTCCTAATCCTTTTACTGAGTAGTGGTGGAAGATGCGGCATATTCGATGCTGAATAAAATATTAAGGAGGTAATAATTATGGCATATGGTTTTGGCGGCGGAGGTATTGGTGTGCCTCCTGTAGGTCCAGGAGCCGGTGTTTGCCCTCCAGTAGGTCCTGTTGGTGGATATGGCTATGGCGACCCTGCTTTTCTTATTTTCTTGATACTGATTCTATTACTGCTAAGCACTCCTCCCAGACCGATCTGTTAGCCAAAAAAGCGAGTGAGAAATATTTTCTCCTCGCTTCTTTACTATTTTAATAAATGTGCATTATTATACTTCTTTTCGAACACCAAACAATTTTTGCCTGTTGCCCTCGACACCTCCATGTGTGGTGGGTATTTTGATTTAATCCCATACATTCTACACCCATTTGGATATTTGGGATTCCAGGTTACATAGAAGTGCTTACATCTTGGACAGTTTGGTTTTTGTTCTTGCATTGCTTCACATCTCCCGTGCTAGTTGGGGTATTATTTTGAGTTAATAAAATGTTCTTCTAAAAATTTTACTAATCCTGCTAGAAGGTAAAAAGAAAAAGTTTTCTATAGCATTTTTTTACTTATCACCTTAAAATAAAACCGGTTAGCTTTAAACTAACTGGGTTTTTATATATGTATTATTTAATGAATTGCAAATCCTTAAGGCTCTTATATTTCTTCTTTTCTGGTTTCGGCAGGTTCTTCTGCTCTTCGTAAAGTTGTAAAAATACTTTAACCTCATCTTCAGATATTTTCTTGTTTAACTGAAGATAATTTAAAAAGCACATCAGCATATCTTCATTATCGCATAAAAGTTCATGTAGCTTGTAAATGTCAATGACCTCCAATCCTGCTTTGTCATTTCTAAGACAAATTCGACATTTCACAAGCTTTTCCTGCTAGAATAACATAAAAAGATAATTAAAATTGAATAAACCTACAAATCAGATAATTTTAATTATCGAAGAAGCATCATTTATTAACACTAGTTCTCTTTTCTTCACACTCCCTAATAATTTTAATTATTTCATCCTCAGTCAGCCGACCACTTGCCACTAGGTAATCAATAAAGGCTATAAGCTTCTCTCTATCTTTGCTTATTTCTTTTAAAAGGGTCAACACAATAACCAACCCTCCCCCGCCAAGAATACTAGTTAATTTTTATCACTACATTTCTACATAGCATAAAGATTTCCCTGCTTCAGCCTTTTAATTTTGTTTAAATTTTTTAAATATTCTATCTTTGTGAAATTTGTCCCTTATGTAATTATTATTTTCACTAGGCTGTAAAAAAAGTCAGCCCTTGCCCCACTTAAGTGGAGCAAGGGCTGACTTTTTATGAAATTACAATTTACTTAAATATTTTTCACTACAATCTGCCAATTTCTTTGACCCATCCAAAGGGATCTTCTGCTTTACCGTATTGAATGTTTACCAAGGTATCATAAAGCCTTTGGGTGACCTCTCCCACCTGGACATTGTTTAAACTATAATCCTTTTCCTTGAAGTATAGTGAACCAACAGGTGAAATAACTGCTGCTGTACCTGAACCAAAGGCTTCGGTAATATCGCCACTTGAAATACCATCTATAACTTCTTCAATTGTTATGGCACGTTCCTCAGTTTTTAAACCAAGGTGATTAGCCAATTCTAATACAGATGCCCTAGTTATACCTGGCAGAATAGAACCAGTCAAAGGAGGTGTAACAATCTTATCACCAAAACAAAGAACATGTTCATGGCTCCCACTTCTTCAACGTACTTTCTCTCACGGGCATCTAGCCATAATACTTGTGAAAAACCTTTTCTTTGGGCTTCATATCCGGCCATCAGACTGGCTGCGTAGTTACCACCGGTTTTAATATCACCCACGCCTCCCACTGCAGCTCTAACGAAAGTATCTTCAACATATAATTTTATAGGCTGAAAGCCACCTTTATAATAGGCTCCCACTGGGCTTAAAATGATAAAAAACAAGTATTCAGATGAGGGATGAACTCCTAAAAATGGCTCAGTTGCCACCATGGTTGGCCTAATATATATTGATGTCCCCGGCGCTTTAGGAATCCATCTTTTTTCGGCTACCACTAACTCTTCAATGGCCTGGAGCATATCTTCCTCGGGAATGGGTGGCATCACTAATCTATCTGCAGAACGATTCATCCTTCTAACATTTTGTTCAGGTCTAAAAAGCAAAATCCGACCGTCTTCACTGGCGTACGCTTCATTCCTTCAAATATCTCTTGAGAATAGTGAAATACACAAGCTGAAGGGTCGAAACTAAAGTTCTTGTACTTTTCAATTTTAGCATCTGCCCAGCCTGTAGTATTGTAACGCATTGTGAACATTCTATCGGTAAATATTCGCCCGAAGCCTAGCTGGGAAGCATCACTGTAAATAGGTTTTAATTCATTTTCATTTAGATTTTCAATTGCTATTTTCACTTTCCCACTCCCGTTCTAAAAAATCTTTTGATTTCTATATTTCCTTTTAGAGGTAATTTATTCTCCGGTAGAGGCAAATTATCCTCTCTCTAGCTATAATTATATATTTCACAAGGTTTGTGTCGAAAAAGCTGCCCTTGGGACAGCTTTTCGTTTTAGTCTATAGCTCTTCTTCCAAGATCTGTGTATATAACTCCCTTAATTGTTTGACTAGACTTTTTGCCAGTTCTACGTCATTTGTAACTGCTGCTTTCTCAATTTCCGCACCCATGGAGGATAAATCAGGGAAACCATAGGCCCCTCCGCTACCCTTTAAGCCATGGGCTATATATCTTACTGTAGTAAGATCTCCTATCTTAACAGCCAATTTAAGTCTCTCAATTTCACCAGCTAAATCCTGTAGGTACCAGGGGACAAGACTATCCACACCCTTATCCCTGGTGCGTTTCTTTTTAAGATTCGTCTTCCTTWAGRGTTTAACATATTGCTTAATTATAGAAATGAGGGTGTCCTTTTTACTGGTTTTGATAGATAGCTATCGCACCCTGCGGCTAGACATTTCTCATTATCACCCTTCATTGCATAAGCTGTCAGAGCTATAACAGGAATTTTTTTGTGTTTTTCCGAGCTCTTAATTCGTCTTGTGGCCTCATAACCATCCATGACAGGCATTTGCATATCCATTAGAATTATATCAAATTGCTCTTTTTCAAGCATCTCAAGGGCCATTTCGCCGTTACTAACAGTACTAACTCGGTAACCGTCAGCAGATAACAGGTGCTCAATTAATTTTTGATTAAACTGATTGTCCTCCACTAATAAGACACTAACATGATCAGCTTCAGCTTCCTCATGGATATGATTGCGTCTAACCTCATTTTTAACCAGGGCCGCCAATTCCTCTAATAAAACATCTGGGTGAACAAAGCTTTTATTTAGTATTTTTTCATATTTATCATTCAGCTTCTGATAATCATCCTGGGTCAGATTCATTCCCGTATTGATTAATACCGGTAACTCTTTGAATGTGCTGTCAAACCTAAGTTTATCCAAAAACTCAAAACCATCCATTTCCGGCATTAGCAGATCTAATATGACCGCATGCACTGGCCCTCCACCCAAAATATATTCTAGGCTCTCTCAGCCTGAATAAAATCATGGGTATGATAACCAGCTCCACCCACAGTGAACCTTAAAAACTCCAATGTTGATTTATCATCATCTACCAAAACAATATGTGTTTGATCACTGCGTCTAGACATTGTCAAATTCCTTATTCTGCTTACCAATATTTTTTCATTAACAGGCTTTTCTATAAAGTCAACTGCGCCAAGGGAAAAAGCTCGTTCCTTTTCTGGTAGTACAGAGCAAACAATGACAGGAATATGCTGGGTTTCCCTCCCCTTTTTTAGCTTATCCAGTATTTCCCATCCATTTATATCAGGCAGTAATATATCTAAAATTATTACATCAGGCCGATATATCTTAACCATAGTTAAGGCCTGCTTACCTTGTTCAGTTGAAATTACAGTGTATCCGGCTTTTTCAAGATAGTTGGCTATGAGTTGTTTAGTGGTCCAGTCGTCTTCTATTACTAAAACTACCCCTGTACCGGATTCCTTAATATTTTCTTCATCCTTGACTAATGCAGATTCTATTTTCACCGGTACATTAAAGGTAAATCTTGAGCCTACATTAACCTTACTTTCTACGCTAATTGCTCCACCCATCAACTCCGTTAAACTGCGGCTAATGGTCAAACCTAACCCAGTCCCTCCATATTTTCTGGTGGTTGAACCATCTGCTTGGGTAAAGGCCTGGAATATCAAGCTTAATTTATCCTCGGGAATGCCAATTCCGCTATCAGCCACAGAAAACTTTAAGTCTATTGATTGTCCCCCTTCATTGCTAATCAGTTCTCCAGCTACGTTTACTTCAACGAAGCCTTCTAAAGTAAATTTAGCAGCGTTGACAAGTAAATTATTTAACACCTGACGGATTCGTGTGGGATCTCCTTTAAAATAGTCGGGTAAATTATGGTCAAGGTTAATTCTTATTTCTACATCCTTATCCATTAATCTTGGTTCGACAATACTTACTGTATCATGGATTAATCTGCGCAGCTAAAGCATGTTTCCTCCAGAACAAGCTTGCCGGATTCAATCTTTGATAGATCCAGAATATCATTGATCAATTCCATAAGCTGTTCGCCGCACTTTTGTATTACCTTGACGCTCTCCTCCTGCTGAGAGTTAAGGTTTTGCTGCAGCAATACCTCTGCAAAACCTAAAATACCATTCATAGGTGTGCGTATTTCATGACTCATATTTGCTAAAAATTCGGACTTAGCCTCATTGGCTTTTTCTGCAACTTCCCTGGCAAGCTCCGCCTGCCTTTTGGCCTTGGCTACCTCGCTTACATCCACCGCCATTAATAATATGCCATCATATTTATTATCTCGGTAAACTGGCTGGATACTCATAATGACATCTACTTCGCCTAATCGCCTTGTAATGGACAAGGGTGGATGTTTGGGGTCCTTGCGGCAGTTTTCTATGATTTGCCATATTTTCTCTTTAAATTCCCCCTGGTGCAAATCCCCAAGGTTTTTGCCAATGAGTTCAGCCCTTGTCCTTCCAGTAATACGTTCACATTGTTCATTAACTTCCTTAATAATATTATCGGAGTCAGCCAAAACTATTGATGCCTGCATTACTGATACAATCGCTCTCAGTTTGGCGGCCTCCCGTTCTGTATCCTCCCGGGCTTCCTGGAGCTTGATTTGGGTTTGTTTGTGAAGGGTAATGTCCCTGGCAGCGGCATGAAAACCTATAATATTTCCGTTTGTTAGTCGGATTGGATTTGCGTGCAAATAAATAAAGGTTTCCCTTTGATTTATCGGGTGAGTTAGCTTTAGTTCACCACGCCATAGCTCACCTCTGATAAGGTTTAAGAGGATTTTATCCCCTCCTTGATAAACCTCCTCAATACCTAACCCCATTAATTCACTTATTCCTCGGCCTAATACATTCACTGCCACTGGATTAGCATAAATAAGCTGCGCACTTTGGTCAAAGATGGTAACACAATCACTGGAGCTATTATTTGCCTGCATATGAAGTCGTAGTGCCTGCTCCATGTTGTATCTCTCAGTTACATCAACAAATACCTGTACACCACCAGCATATTTACCGCTGATATCATGTAAAAAGGAACCGCTTGTATGTATATGCCGGCGACCCTTCTTGGTGGTGATTTCTACCTCAACGCCTTTATAACACCCTCCGGTTTTCATAGCCACCGACAAGTGACACTCTTCGGATTTTTTATCACAGCCTAAAAGCTTACAACACTCCATACCGATAACATCTTCCTGGTTAACTTCAAAATAGGCTGCAGCGGCAGAGTTTATCTCGGTAATTTTCATATCAGGGTCTACTACAAATACGCATTCAGTCATGCTTTCAAAAATTGTTCTTAGCTTATTTTTTTCATTAGTTAACTGACGGTTTATGGCTTGTAATTCATGCAATCTAGAATCAGGCCCTTCACCGGCCCATTCACTGCAAAAGCTTAATTCAAAACGATCAAAATAAGTATTCATGGCTCTCTTAGCGGCAGTTTTCTCCTCAGAAGAAAATTCACTATCGTTTACCATGTCTAAATAGGCCCTTCGGTAAAATTTAAATAATGAAAGAAACATCTTTAAGGTAACGCCTCTGGCCCGATGGGCTTTGGCACTAATAATTCCAAAATTAACTACAGGGTTATTGGCATGACTATCTTCTACTGAAATAATATCATTATCATAATCCCGCAAGTAATCAGTAAGTCCCTTAATTATTTCCTGGACCGACAACCGCCAATCCTCTTGCCTGGTTGAATTGTACCTTGTAAAACCACCGGCTTTGGCATAGTCTATTAATCTATCAATAATCATTGATTCTTTTTCAGTAAGCAATCTAATAAGCCTTTCCTGCAACGTATATCCCCCCATGCTCTCCCAAGGCATTTTTTATTTCTTATTTTCGACAAAAAGAAATAAAATCATTTAATATTTATTAATTTAATTAAAATTGTACAAATATTTTATAGGAATCTGTATCTTGTCAATAATATCATTAAGCTATTGTTTTTGCTTAACTAAAGAATTACAAAAGTATTACAAAATTAATAAAATTTATTTCGCATTGTTAAATTTTACTTATTAAAAACACTTGCTACAAACAAAATGTTTTGTTATAATTAGAACCGTTGCAGTAAGAGTTCAACTAAATTGGCCCCTTGGTCAAGCGGCCTAAGACACCGCCCTTTCACGGCGGTAACACGGGTTCGAATCCCGTAGGGGTCACCAATTTTACATATTACGGAGGGGTTCCCGAGCGGCCAAAGGGAGCAGACTGTAAATCTGCCGTCAGACGACTTCGAAGGTTCGAATCCTTCTCCCTCCACCATATTGGGGCGTCGCCAAGCGGTAAGGCACCGGACTTTGACTCCGGCATTCGTTGGTTCAAATCCAGCCGCCTCAGCAAGCAAAAAAGATGTGCAATGCACATCTTTTTGCTTGGCTGAGGCTTTCGTAATGAACGATAGTTACCTGGCAATCCTACTCACTAGGTCGGTTAATCCCGGTCATTTTTTGGATTTTCTTTATATAATTGGCCTTTCCGGTATCCCAGGTTTCATGATATCCACCTTTACCTACCAGAGACCCTTCCCCTGTAGTTCCGGCATTTTTTAAGAGGCCCTTGATCCTTTTCGCCATTTCATCACCTCCATACTTTACTCCTTATTATTGTTTCCTTAATAATTACAATAATATTTACATAATTGTCGCCTACTTGTCTTAGTTTTTTGATTATTTGTGGCATAATAATATTACACTTGAAATGTTACCTCTTTGTCCGACTATTTTTGGTCGGGCATTTTTTCTTTTTTATAAAAATTTACTCTTGCATAGCAAATAACAATATAATATAATAATCATTGTCGGCGGGACAAGTCCCTCGAAACAAGTTAAAATGCGGCAGTGGCGGAATTGGCAGACGCGTAAGATTCAGGTTCTTATGCCCGTTAGGGTGTGGGGGTTCAAGTCCCTTCTGCCGCACCAACAAAAAGAACTGCAACAAGCAGTTCTTTTTTATGCTAATAAAACTCCTTAACCTTGCAAAATTCAAGGTGAGGAGTTTTACTATAATATGCTATTTACTTATTCCAGTATCTATTCGGGTCGATTTATACCCAGGTGGTTTTAAAAAGAAGAATAATACAGCACCTATAAAGGATGCAATGGCGGTAATCAAAAAGGATGTTTCAAATCCGTTAGTTGTATCATGTATATACCCAGCCACATAGGGTGAAACCACCGCTGCAACACCAAAACCAAGGAGTATGATGCCATAATTCATACCCATATTGCGTAGACCCCAAAAATCTGCTGTTATGGCAGGAAATACGCCAAGGTAGCCGCCATAGGCAAAGGCAATAATAGCTATTAAAACAAGAACGGAGTAGCCTTGTGCTTTAGCTAAGAAAAGCATACATAACCCTGCTATTATCAAAAGACAAATGATGGTTGTTTTTCTTCCCAATTTGTCCGACATAGCTCCCCAAAAGAGTCGACCAAAGGAATTAAAAAGTGCAATAACCATTACCCCACTGGTGGCCGCTGCATCAGAAAGTCCCCCTTGTATGCCTAGCACCTTGGCAAAGGGAATCACCATTAAGCCTGCGGCAGTGGCTAACATCAGGGTGATACATACCATATAAAATTGGGGTGTATAAACCATTTCCCTGGTGGTGAAATTTTGCTTTGTCAAGGTACCTCCAGTGCTAACTGGAGGTGTCCAGCCAGCGGGTTTATATCCTGGCGGTGGATTTTTAATAAACTGGGCTCCTATTATGCATACAGTGGTAAAAATGGCAGCAAACCATACAAAAGTCTCCAAAACACCACGACTACTAATCAAATATCGGGCTAATGGTGTAAATATTACCCCCCCAAAACCAAGGCAGATACTATCAAGCCAGTTATTAACCCCCTTTTGTCCGGGAACCATTTCTGACAGCAAGCAATTATGGTAGGATATGTAGTGCCCATTCCAAAACCACCAATAACACCATAGGTTAACCACAACCACCAGGGGCGTTCTGCAGTGGTAAAGGAGGCCAAAAACACGCCGATGCCTAATATTATTCCCCCTCCAATAATTACAGGTTTAGGGCTAAATTTATCCTGAAGCATTCCGCCTATGGTGCTCCCACAGACAAAGATACCAAGGACCAGGGAAAAGGTCAGGGCAACGGTGGCCTGGGACCAATCAAAAAGTTTAACCACGGCGGGCTGAAATACACCCCAAATATATACCGTACCCAGGCATAGTTGGATAGCAATACCGGCAATGACAGGCAGCCACCTGTTTTCTGTACTTTCTTGGTCAACAACTTGATTCAACTAATCAGCTCCTTTAATTTTTATAATATTTTGAATACCGAGAACACTCCTTGCTATTACTTGTAAATTTCCCTATAAAATAGAATTTATATTATGGAGTGTAAAGTAATTATTATAATACATCATTACTTGTCAAATTTATAGACATAATTACCATTTAATATTATTTAATAATCAGAAACTTCCCTCTATAAAGAGAAGCACCTGCATTTGCACGTGCTTCTCTTTATAGATCATATTTCTATATTCCCTTGTCCTGCCCTCAATTTTGAGTTTATTGCCTCAACAAGGAACATAGTTGAAAATACATGATATAATTCACCGGCTACACTCTCCACCGAACCCTCCCTATCTTTTAGAGATTCCTTCAAAACTATTTCAAAGGAGTATGCCTGTTCCATTCTTCTAACAAATTCCTTTATAATTTTCTCTCTGGTTTCTTCGTCAGAAATACTTGACCATAAGTCCTCAGTTATTGGTCTAGACCCACTAAGCTCTTCGATCAAAGAAATAAAGATTTCACGAATGTGGTTATAGGTTGGCTTTTCTAAGTTTCCTATCTTCATTAGACAATCCTCCTGGTAAAATTCTTGTATTAGTTTATTATAAAATTATAGCAGGTATCATTTCAACTAAAACTAAGGCTGCCTATTGATTCTATTGTTATTACTTTCTAACTATAAAAAACCCGGCCATTGCCGGGTTGAGAAACTTTATAGTCTTCTAATCTCAGGACATTTCATTCTTAATAGATTATAAGAGAATGGTGCAAAGTATTTCTCTCTGTTATCGCAGTTTGCATTTACACAAACCAAGGCAGGTATAGATTCTGCATAACAGACTGCGATATCTTCCTCCACCGTAACATTTACTAGTTTTTCAACCAGTATCTGCCCACAGGTCGGACAATTCTTTACAAATTGTGTCATTACGGTATCCCTCCTAGTGAAAGTTAATATGTAGGTAACCGCAGGTAACTTTCAGTTAGTTTTCAATATTCAGTTTTTTTATTTAATTATACTTTAGATAACTAATAAGTCAATATGATAGCACAAATATTAATTAGTATAGCCCATATAGTAGACCCCTAGCGAAAAGCCAGAGGTCTATTGGAAAGGCAACCCCCTACCCTTCCATGGGTGTCGGTTTTTCCAGTGGTTTTGTTGACACCTTTGCCCGTTAACCTTTCCGCGCATTCCACAAGCGACGGGTGGGCTTTGGTTTTATCTTACCCCGCTGGATTCTTCTTATCCATGTTGTAGACCCTAAGATAGGCTATTTAGTTCCTCGGTATATTTAGAAATGCTTGGATAAAACTTCAGCTCTTGCATACGGAATATACTCCTATGTTTGGCGAGAAGGGTTTCTAGCTGATAACCTTCTGCCGCATCTATGATGACTACCTTTTCCAATGCATCATTATGAACCATGGCCTTGCGAAACATCCAATTAGACCTAAAGTCCGTAGTGGGAAAGGAGTATCCAATCACAATAATTTCCCTGGCCCTGGTTAATGCTTCCCTAGCCTGTCGCCAAAGCTCTGGAATAAAGGGTATGGACTGATAATTCTTCATTAGGGTTGGGGGTATAATTACTCTGCTGAGCCTATGGCAGCAATGTTCTGTAGCGCATTTTACCATGTTGGCCATTCCGTTTATAATTACACTATTACCCTGTGGGTCACTATGCTCATAGGTATACAGTTGACCACAACTGGGGCAGTAAAGCCAATTTAAGGAACCGTGCAGCTTAAGAAGTTTGACACTGGAGTTTTCCTTCCTTAGAGTATTTTTTTCTTGAACACTATTTAATTGTTGGCAGAAAATACCATAGCCATCCCTAATGGACCAGACCAAGCCAGGTTTTGCAACTTGTAAAGGGCAAAATCCATGAGTAATTCGTAATTAAAAGAAATTATATTGTCACCTGGCTCAAGGGATTGGGCAATACTGCGATGATGGGGACAGGGCTCACCGTAAAGTATTTTATCAAAGGTGAGGGCCATCAATAAGAGGTATTCCTCATATGCCTGCAACAGCCTTTCCCTGCCAGGAATATCTTCCTCTAACTCAATACTTAACAGGGTTAGAACCTCTTCCATGTCCAAAGTTGCTTGATTCACCTTTTCCCTGGGAACACCCCAAAATAGTTCAATAAAGTTAAATATATGTTCGTATTTTAAATTTCCGTCTCTGAAGTGCCTATCTCTTATTTTATGGATGTTCAAGACCTTCATGGCTTTTTCAAAAAGTTTTTTGCTACAGGGCTAGTTTCTCCTAAAAAGGAACCTCTATAGGAAGCCCCCGCTCCTGCTCCCAGCACATATACTTTTGACACTTTTTTCCTCCCTGGCTTTACTTCGGTAACACTTATTATGGTTCCTTAGAAAAAAATAACCCTGGTATTAACCAGAGTTAATCTCTTCTAAACACTTTTATGCAAGAAGTATTGGGCGGGAATATTTATATAAAAATAAACCTTAATATCTGTGCCGAGAAGAAAAACAAGGCAATATAGCAGATACCAAATCCAAAGGCATTGGCCAGTTCTGAGTCTTCTTTCTCTAACCAGTCGGTAACTTCATCAACAATCTCCAGCTCTGGGTTAGTTACTGTATTATTGACAACCGGAAAATCAAACCTTAGCTCAGCACTTTTCATGTACATCACTCCGAACACCTGTTTGTTGATGATATCTTATACCAAACACTTGTTCTTGTCAAGCATAAAATCTCTGATAAATTATCAGGATTTTTTTTTATTAGTGGGACTTACCTCCCAGGTTATAAGGTATAATTCTTTTTTCCCATGTTCTCAAGGTTATTTGCTCACCCTTATTTTCCACAAGATATTGGGGTAATATGGGTGTTTTGCCATATCCATTGGGTGCATTGATGATATAAGTTGGAACAGCCAGTCCAGATGTATGACCCCTCAACTGTTCCATAATTTCAATTCCTTCATCTATACCTGTAATAAAATGTCTTGTGCCCTTAACGGCTTTGGCATGGAAGATATAGTAGGGCCGAACACGAATTTTTAATAGGCTTTGATTTAGTTTCTTCATTACATTGGCATTGTTGTTTACGTTCTTTAATAAAACTGCTTGGTTGCCAAGTACAACTCCAGCTTTAATGAGTCTATCGCAGGCTTCCTTTGCCTCCGGCGTAACTTCTAAGGGGCTGTTAAACTGAGAGTTAATATAAATGGGCGGATGTTTTTCTAGAACTGCACATAATTCTGGCGTTATTCTCTGGGGCATGGTAACAGGAGTTCTAGTGCCAATACGTTTAATCTCAACATGGGGAATGTTATCCAGCTCGGTCAGCAACCAGTCAATTTGTTTATCCGATAGGAGCAGTGCATCTCCCCCGGTAATAAGTACATCTCTAATTTCAGTGTTTTCCTTAATGTACTTTATTGCTGACTCCAGTGCTTTCCGCGGCTTATGCACATCTATCTCACCAATATTTCTACGACGTTGGCAATGGCGGCAATACATGGCACATTGGTTAGTTACATTAATAATGAGTCTGTCGGGATATCTTCTGGTGATAGCTGGGGCAGGTGAGGTAAACTCTTCTCCCATAGGTCCTCGGCACCATACCTATCCTTTGTTTCTTCAATACTGGGTATTGCCTGAACCATACAGGACCTTTTACTCCACCGGCTATGGCAAGTGCTAGATAATAGGGTGATACTGCCAGCGATAGTGCTGCCAACCTTGTCTATGTCCTCAAGTTCCTCTGAGGTAAGCTTTAGTAGGCTTCCTAGCACTTTTACATCCCTAATACGATTTGTCATTTGCCAATGCCAATCTTTCCACTGCTCTTCGCCTGCTTGAAAATAGTTCAAGATAGCTGCTTTGGCTTGGCAATACTCTTCCTGAATCTCAAACCCATTAGGTATGTTTTGTTTCTCTTTTAAGTAACCATCAATTCTTGCTTTGAGTTCCCTGGCTCTTCTTAAAGCTACTCTTCTTTTCTCCTGTTCCAGCTGTAGTTCTTCATGTCTCAAATTTACGGACATAAACATACCTCCCTTTCTCTTATCGCTTACGAAGTTAGCTGACGGGTTCGGGTCGAAAGGATAAAACCCTACCAGTACCTGGTACTGGATTCACCCCAAAAGGTCGGTTCCTCCGCTCCTGTTATCAGGATTAAGCAACATATTTTTACAGGCAACATCATATTACTAGCAAGTTGCCACAACTTAATTTTAACATAAAGGTTGCCTGTATACAATGTCATGCATGGTCAACTTAAGTATTCTTAAGAAACTTTTAATATTTATTTGAAGTAATCACCTGCATCTTTGGATAACAATGACAAGTCCAAAAAAAAACAAGGTGTTTATCACACCTTGTTCAGATTGTCGAGAAACTACCTATATTCGGGTTTTAATAATCCCTCACGACTCCTCTCTCCGCAG
>AWVY01000030.1 GCA_004143605.1 Desulforamulus aquiferis | reverse complement strand
TCTCCACGAAGATATTTTTCAATAGCTGCAATTTTTTCTTCTCCTGAAATTTTGGCTTATGAGACATGAAAAAGCTCCTCCTTGTAATAGACAGTTTTATTATTTAAACTGTCTACCACAAGGGGAGCATATCATCATAGCTAAAGGCGGCCTTTTAGTTTTAACTAATGCAATTCTAATTAGATGCCGCAAGCCTTGCTCCCAATTCAACTGCCCTATTGCAGTCTTCAGGAAATATTTCTTCCCGCCTTTTTGCCTTCTGCTCTGGATCAAAAAGATCAGCCACAACCTTGGAATAATCCTTAAACTGATAAGTATCAAAGCTATACAGGCTTTCTAAAGCTCCACCAAAAAGCATCTTAAAGGCCATTTCATGCTGACTGACCTTTTGTTCATAGTCCATTTCTTTCGCCTTATCTTCAGGGATATTCATGGTGTAGATAAATCCAATATTAATCTTTTTGTTGAATAAGGATTGGGGTGGATTGGTGTATGCCAGATAGGGAAACAGTAAACGTTCCATAAAGGACCTCATTTCCCCAGTAACACTGCTGAAGTATATGGGTGAGCCTAATAAGATAGCATCGACCTCTTCAACCTTGTTTAAAATTGAACGCAAATCATCTTTTACAGCACACCTTCCATAGCTTATGCCATCCTTTGTTTTACAGGCGAAACAACTTATACAACCTTTATAATTATAATCGTAAAGGTGGATCAACTCCGTTTCCGCTCCCTGTGATGCCGCCCCCTCCAGGGCTTTATGCAAAAGGGCCGCTGTGTTCCCTTGCTTTCTTGGGCTGCCATTAACTCCTAATATCTTCATAAAATTACCTCACGATCATAATTAAAATTTCCACATCCATCACAGCTGGAACAGCTAGAGCAATTTGCTGATAATTTAAGTGATTCTATGGAAAAGGAATACTCTTGAATGTCAAATTCCTGCACCCCATCCTGGTAAAACATTACCTTATTGTCCGTAAACCTGATTTTAAGTGGTATGGGATCCAGTGCCTCCGGATTAAATAAGTTTGGTTTGAACCCTGGTGCAAACTGGTATTCTTCACTGTGACCCTGCACTTTTATTTGATTTGTTGTAGTAACCAAGGAAATCAGGACTCCTTTCTCGGAAAAACAAAGGGAATTATCATCCCCATTTATTCCAATGGACTGGCAGTCATAGGCAAAAATTTGGCCAATGGGAGTCTGAATCGGTGTTGGCCGGGCCAATTCCAGGGACTTCAGTTGTCCTTCCGGGTAAAAAGAGAGTCCGGTGCGCACATCTATGGACCCAAGGGGGATTTAATGGAAACCACTTCTCCCGGCCATAGGGTAATGCTTTTCAAAGAACCCTCGGGGTAGAACTGGATTCCAATGATTCGGCTTTTAAAACTCCCCCATGAAAATCTAAACTCCATCTCATAGGCAATATTCCCCTCATCCTCCTCGGTCCAATAACCAGATATCTTTCCATCACGGGGAAATATTCTATGAAGAGACCCATCTTCATAAAAGGTCAGGTGTTCCGCCGGTAGTATGCCTAGGGGTGTCGGGATTATTGTTTGCTCTTGAAGGGGTAGGTTTCTCAGAACCCATTGGGGTGGAAAGTTATCGGTTTTCCAGTTTTCCTTCGAACCTCATTGTCCTGGAAAAGGGGCACCAAAACCCCCACAGTAGTTAACAATTCCTGGTATTCTGTCAATACACAATTTCTTAAAGCACCATCCTGATACCGATCTAAATAAGAAACCCCTTTTAGTACCCCATACCGGGTGTCTACATCTTTCATGCTACTCTCCCTTTCCATATAAATATATCGGCAAAAGCCTGGTTAACATCTAACCCAGGGCTTCCTTTGCTCACCTATATATAACGAATATCGTGCCTGTTATTCTTATTATGCCAAGAAAAATCTAAACTTTCCATATTATTTTATTAAAATTATAGTTGTATTCTAATTATAACTTTATTTTTTATCTCTTTTTTTAGCAGCCTCCGATAAACGCAGGAACCGTCTTAAATCAGCCTTTCTAATGGGCAGTGGCTCGTTTCGGAGAAGCTTAACAAAAGAAATAATAAATAGAAGCAACAATATAGTAAAGGGTAGAGCTGCAATGAGGGAAGCTGTTTGCAATGCTTCAAGACCCCCTGCATAAAGCAAAGTGCCAGCGATAGCTGACATAAGCACACCCCAAACAAACTTGGCAAACTGTGGCGGATTCAAGCTGCCCATAGTTGTCATGCTTGCCAAAATGTAAGTTGCAGAATCCGCAGATGTTACAAGAAAAGTTAAGATAAGTAAAATGGATAGGAGTGACAGGATAAAGGTAAGTGGCAGTTGTTGATATAATTGGAATAGCGCTGAAGTCAGGTCAGCATTTACAGCAGCCGCTATACCAGCATTATTCCTTAAATCAAACCATAAGGCAGTCCCGCCAAAGACCGCAATCCAGAGACAGGCAATGGCCGGGGGAATAATCATGACGCCTAATATGTATTCCCGGATGGTTCTTCCCCGGGAAACTCGAGCCACAAATGCACCTACATACGGAGACCAGGCAATAGCCCAGGCCCAATAGAAAATTGTCCAGTCACGGATCCATGTACCCCCTACATAGGGTTGCATTCTTAAACTATATTGAATAAAGTTGGCAAAATAATCCCCCAGTGCCAGTGTGAATGTTTCTAGAATGAATACGGTGGGACCCATAATAAATACAAACAGCAAAAGTATCAGCGCTAAACCTAAGTTTAAATTGCTTAAATAACGGATTCCTTTATCAAGGCCAGTTATGGATGAAAGCATATAAGCAATAAATATAACTAAAATTATTAATATATGAGTGCTGGTGGCATTGCCAGTACGGAAAACTGAATTTAGCCCGCCACCCATCTGAAGGACTCCTAAGCCTATGGAAGTAGCAATCCCCATTACGGTTGCGATGACTGCTAGAGAATCAATTGATGATTTTACTAATGGTCGCCGTCCCATAACCGGCTCTAGTGCGGTGGAAACAAGTCCGTTCTTTTTTTTGCGGAATTGTAAAAATCCAATGACAAGACCTACTATTGCGAAAACAGACCATTGGCTGACTCCCCAGTGAAAAAAAGCATACCCCATGCAATTCTAGCCGCTGCCTCGGTCTGGGGTTCTGTTCCTGAAAATGGTGTAGTGAAAAAGTGACTCATTGGTTCCGCAACTCCCCAAAAGACCAGTCCTACTCCAAAACCTGCGGAGAACAGCATGCCGATCCACGTGAAGAAAGGAAATTGAGGTTTCTCACCTTCTTCACCTAATCGGATTGTACCGTACTTACTTATAGCCAATGCAATTAAGAAAATAATTATGATGAATACAGAAATTAAATAAAACCATCCAAAATTATAGGTTGTGAACCGAAAAAGCCTGCCGGCTATTTCCCCAAATCTATTGGGCAATACTGCCCCCAATAGCACCAGCATCATCACGATTATAGCCGACACTAAAAATACATTATTTTTCCAGACATAATTTTTCATATTTATCCCCTCAGGATCATATACTTCTATTTATCCCTAACAGTATTCCATTGGAAACAGAAGTTAATGTACCTGTTATTAAGTACCGGAAAAGATGTTTTTTACTCTTAGTTTTGTTAAAATCCTTTGAAAATGCTTCCAAGCTTACTTTTTCTTAATATGATATACTTAGATAAATGAAAGGAGATGAATTTATGTTTACAACATACAAAGCAGAGTCGGTATTATGCGGGGAGGTGCTCGCAGAGTAATACTGTCTGCCCTCCCCAAATTGCATTAATAATTATTTGGGAGGCAAACAAATGTCCTTAGAAAATTTATATAAAATTGGATTAACTGACCCCTTTAAGCAGGAAGCTACTATGTATGAGAGCCTATACCTTGCAAGGGTATCGGTACAACACAAACATCTGTATAAGGTAATAACAGAAAAAGGCGAAATACAAGCTGAGGTTTCGGGAAAGCTGGGGTTCTTCGCCAAGGATAACACTGATTACCCAGTAGTTGGCGACTGGGTAATGGTGGACCGTATGGATGATTGCGGCGGGTATGCTATCATCCGTCAGATTCTTCGTCGAAGAAGTGTCTTTGAACGCAAGGCTGCAGGCACATCCCAGCAGAGCCAGATTGTAGCCGCTAATATTGATACTGTTTTTATCTGCATGTCCTTAAACAACAATTATAATCTCAGGCGATTAGAGAGATACCTGTCCATCGCCTGGGATAGCAGGGCAACCCCCGTTGTTGTACTAACAAAATCGGACCTTTGTGATGATATACCTACTAAGCTTGCAGAAGTTTACTCTGTGGCCATCGGTGTTGATATACTTGTAACCACAAGTATTAGTGATGACGGATATACTGGGGTAAACAAATACCTTGGCAAAGGTCAAACTGTTGCCTTCATAGGTTCATCAGGAGTAGGCAAATCAACTTTAATCAATCGCATAGTGGGTTATGAGGTGCTTGCCACCAAGGAAATTGGCGGAGGAGATAAGGGCAAGCATACCACGACCTATAGACAGTTGCTTGCCCTTCCAGGAGGCGGCGTGGTCATTGACACTCCCGGCATGCGAGAACTTCAAATCGAACGGGCAGACCTTTCCAAGTCCTTTTCCGACATAGAGGAACTATCAAAAAACTGTCGCTTTAACGATTGCACCCATCAAACTGAGCCTGGCTGTGCCGTAAGTGAGGCCATTAGTACTGGAGTCCTCTCCGTGGAACGCTACAATAGCTACAAAAAACTCCAAGCAGAACTTAAATATCAAGGTCTAAACTCACGCCAGTTGGAACATGAAAAGATCAATAGAATGTTCGGCAGTATGAGTGGCATGAAGCAAGCAAAGTCATTCTTCAAGGAAAAGAACAGGCGCAGGTAATCTAACTAAATTAATAAATGGCCGGAAGCAGCACCTTGCTGGCTTCCGGCCATTCTTTCTGTCAGGGGGACGTTCCATTGACAGGAGATGTTGTGGGAACGGGGGAATAACACAAATCTATACTTAAGCCTTGTCACCGGAACCGTCCCCGTGACAACCCCCGTAACAATTTGTTGATAATCCGGCGATCCTTACTGTCTCTCGGTTGACCCTTAAGATTTCGGCAATGTCTCTCTTAGATAGATCTGATTTATTTATTAAGATATTTATTAGTGATTCCCTTATATCTTTATTTTTCCATCTTTAAGTTCTTTTAGTGAGATACATTTTTCCTTAAGGTAATTATCTACATACCCTTGAATATTATCCCCATTAAGTTCTTTATCTTCTTCTATATCAATAAACTTTTCTACTTGTTCTTGATAATTAAAAGCAACAAATGCACTAAGTCCCCTTTCTTTATCCTCTGAAAACATCCCCAAGACCTCATCTATCTCCACCAGACAATCTACATTATTAATAAAGTCCTTAAAGCTACTCCATTGATACGTATCTATCTTCCCAATCCCCGCTTTAACCGGGTTTTGATGTACATATCTAATGGCTGCTAGAAGGTAAGACTCGGTATCAATATTCTCGCTCTTATACCTATCTTGAAAAACATGTCCAACTCTTTTATATTTTTTATTAAAGTACTGGGCATAGCTTATCCCTACTCTTTTCATGGTTCTGCTTAAACTGTCATACCCCTCTTTAAGAACAAGATGAATATGATTATCCATGATACTGTAAGCATAAAGGAAATACTCCCCAAGTTCTTTCTTATGCTTTAAGACCTCAATAAGCCTTTCTTTATCTGCATCATTTTTAAAGATGGATTCTTTGTTATTACCTCTCAACATTATATGGTAAACTTGCTTATCATTTAATATTCGGGCTACCCTTGGCATTGCTTATCACCCCCATCTAACAGTACTATTATTTAATAATTCTGTCAACGAGGCTATCTTTCTGACAATCTTTAGTTTCTCTGCGACGATAATTATCAAATACAAAGACTTGTTGTTAGCTTCTGCTGTGGGGACGGGGTGTTGTCACTGGAACCGTCCCCGTGACAGGGGGGGTGCCTCTTCTTGGGCCGCCCATTCCACCGGGGCCGCCCATGCTGGTGATTTGGTCTCCGGTGTCAGAAATACTGGTGATAGTGCCAGATATGGTCACTTTTACAATTTCTGTGCCCGGGGAATAGCTTGCACCTATATATAGTCCATCACTACTGTTTCCCGCCAGGCTGCCGCCGGAGTAGAGGGTGTATGTTTTGCCCTGCTGCAATTCTGGTGTGCTGATAACAATGGATTGATAATCCTTGGCAGGGATAAAGTTTAAGATTGTTTTTCCACTCTCATCCATTAGGCTCACTGGAGTTCCAGCTTTTTGCACTGTTGAGTAGGCTACCAGCAATGAGTTCTGGGTGGAAGAGTCGGAGAAGTTCTGGCCATGCCGGAACTACCTGCTGCCACTAAGGTCCCACCAGTAATCTCTGCCATGCGGTCATGATCCAACGGACCATTACCATTGTTTGTGGGTCCGTTAACCAGTACAGTACCACCGTCCATATATAAGGAGCCATTGGAATCAATCCCATCCCCGGAGGCATTGATCACTATATACCGTCGGTGATGCGGATAAATGTACTGTCAGCTGCCTCCCTTTGTTCAAAACTCCTCCGGGGTCGTTCCGCCAAATACAGGGGCGGTACTGCCGTCCGCAGCGTTGATTCCGTCATCCGATGCAGTTACATGGATTTCCCCTCCATTTATGACAATGGTTTTTCCCTCTACACCTTCATAGCTATTGGTGATGTGGATGGTTCCTCCGTTCACCACCACAGAAGCATCGGCGTGTATGCCATCATCACCGGCTGACAGGATCAAAGTGCCTGCAGTAATGCAAATATCTCCATTAGAATGTAATGAATCGTCCTTGGAATCTATGTTAATGTTTCCACCAGTCACATAGACAGCGGTTTTGCCCTTAATACCCTTAGTGCTCTCTGAAGCATCTGTCTGCTCAGCTTGGTCCTTTCCCCAGCCTGGCCTCATATCATTCTGTCTGGCCACGCTGGCCTCGGCACTGCCGCCGCCTGTTTTAATGGTTATGGTGCCGCCAGTAATTTGGGCTATGGTCTCCGCCTGGATGCCGTCATTACCGGCAGTGATTTCAAAGGTGCCGCCGTCTATGGAAACCCAGCCTTTATCAGTGTCCTTATCATTATTTGACTTGATCCCGTCGCCGTCGGCATTAATTACAAATGCACCACCATAGATCGCCACCATATCGCGCCCCCGCAGCCCGTCCCTGGCGGAGTTAACTATAATGTCGCCTCCGGTTATAATCAGGTCATCCTTAGAGGTGATGCCATTATTATAATTAGCCTTGACAATCAGTTCCCCGGAGCCGTTAATGGTTAAATCCTCCTTACTGAAAATAGCAGCATCAGGTTCCTCTTCGCCATCAGCAAGGATATAGGTCGCGCCATCGGTTATAGTATTTTTCGTCCCTTCCCCCAGGGTTAGAAAAACCTTATCTGCCTGCTTAACATAGATGGGAGCACTATCTGGGCAGGTAATGGACACTCCGTTAAGTACGATCTGTACCTTATCAGAGTCAGCGGCATCCACTATTATTTGTCCTTTATCCAGGGTGCCTGACAACACATATACTCCTGCAGTGGAGATGGTCAATTGCCCGCCTGAGGCTGTTGCCCCCGCTCCAGATATAGCAATAGATGAACCATTTAAGGAAATGCTGGTGGCTGTCTCGGCATCCCAGGTGCCCTCCAAATCCCGGTTGCTGTAGCCAGGGTCAATGATTGCCACCTCGTTAACGGTCATTGTCTCACTGGGTATGGCAGCTGACGAGGTGGTTTGACAACCAATTACTAAAGTGATAAATAAAATGGCAATTAGCATCGGAATCAATTTGCCGGTTCTGTAATGCATAACCTATCTCCTCCCTTATAATTCAACTTTATATGTGGGCACCCGCCCGCAGGCGATATTTAGATTGCCGTTACGGCAGCGAATCTGATCTAGCAATTCCTTTTCGGTAGACTGATTTGTCAAAACTATATGGTATTGCAGCTCATATAGACTTCCCATATTGGTGGTCTTAACCCTTATAAGCTCGGCACTTTTGGTATATCTTTCAAACAGGTCGTCGAAGATGCCCGAATAGTCGAGGCTCTCATGAATTGTTATTTTCAATTCCTTTTCGGTTTTCTTCTGCTCACCAAAACCTGTGGTGGCCAGCAGAATGGTCATAGCCCCGATGATCATCAGAAACATTGCAGCGGCACCCAGATAACCCATGCCTGTGGCCAATCCAACGGCCATTGCCAGGAATATACTGCTTATCTCCCTAGCGCTGCCGGGTACTGAGCGAAACCTTACTAAACTGAAGGCACCCATCACAGCAATCCCGGTACCAATATTGCCATTAACCAGCATAATCACAATTTGCACCATAGCCGGCAGCAGTGCCAGGGTGACCACAAAGTTCTTGGTATATATACTGCGGTACATATATATATAAGCCACTCCAAGGCCAAGGAACAGTGAGGCTACTGTGCATAACAGCAAGCCTCCAGGGTAATGGAGCTAGCTCCGTTGTTTGACAAAATACTTTCAAGCACTGTAAGTTCCCCCCCTATAAGTAGAATGAATCAAATTGTTTTTATAGCAGTTTCCGTACTTAGAATAGGAAGTGGGGAATATCTCAAGTTTCGTCAGTCTCTGGCTAAGCCATAGGGGTATTGCCCCGGGGATCTTTATCTCCATCAAGTGGTGTCCTTCCCCAAGGAGGGTGTTCCCCCAGGCTCCCTTGGAAAGATCCAAAACACTCTCTCGCCACCGAATGTTAGTATCAAAGGTAATTCTTAAATCTTTATTTTCTTTGCCGCAAATTGCAATACGCTCGTAGGCAATATATACTTTGGGAATAGGCTTATAAAATCCTAAAACCCAGTTAATTTCCTTTAGTATCTGGCAATTGGTGAGGGGCTGTTTTCCCTGCAGCAGATATAGTTCAGCCTCCCGAAGTGTCATTGGCACCCGCCTTTTATAGACGATACCATTGTATTTCTTTTTCAATTCCACAAATACTGTATCTTCTTTTCCAGGCACGCCATAGCTTCGAAGACGGATTTTTTCTTTGTAGACAGGCTTTTCTATGGATGCTCTGATTAGGCGATAATCCGGTGTATCGAGGTAAATATTACAGATGGTATGTGACCCATTTGAGACAACCCGGTCTTGCAAAAACCTTTAAGGGCCTGGTACTGTTGTTCATTCATCAGGTATTTCTTCTCATATCTTTTAAATACACTCTGATATTGTGCCATAGTTGATACCTCCAAGGGGTGTGTTTTCCTGATGGACCTTATCATACAATGGTTAGCTTAAATTAGTCTGAAACAGCCCTTTCAGACTAATTTAAGCTTCCTTCATTATCATAATTGCAAGTAGAAATATTCCGCATTTATAATAAATCCACGAGGCGGGGGTATATATGCGTGTATTAATAGTGGAAGATGAGGTGCGTCTCGCAGATGCTCTGGGACAGATTATGGCTGAACAAAAATATGCTATGGATATTGTCTATAACGGTGAAGACGGCTTGGATTATGCCTGAGCGGACAATATGATGTGATCGTGCTGGATGTTATGCTGCCAAAGCGCAGTGGTTTTGAGGTGGTACGGGAATTAAGGAATCAAAAATTGCCACTCCGGTACTATTGCTTACTGCAAAGGACGAAATCAACGATAAGGTCATTGGATTAGATTATGGAGCTGACGATTATATGACCAAGCCCTTTGCCCCGGAGGAGCTGCTGGCCCGCATTCGCGCCCTTTCCAGAAGACAGGGAGATGTGGTACTAGAGGAAATGACCTTTGCTGACCTAACGCTAAATTTGTCCACCTATGACTTGCAGCGGGGTGAAAAATCAGTGCATCTGGGCTTCAAGGAATTTGAAGTATTGAAAATCCTGATGACCAACCCCAAAATGGTGGTTCCAAAGGAAGATTTGCTTACAAAGGTTTGGGGTGTGGACTCCCCTGCGGAGGATAACAACGTGGAGGCATACATCTCTTTTCTCCGTAAGAAGTTCTTTTTTCTAGGTTCAAAAGTTAATATCGGCACTATCCGTAAAGTGGGCTATCGTCTTGAGGCAGATGAACTATGATTATAAAGCTGCGAAGGAAATTTATCCTTGTCAATATGGCTCTGGTCAGCCTTGTGCTGCTCATCGTCTTTGGTACCATCTTCATATCAAACTACCAACGGCTGCAGGCTGAAAGTCGTGATGCTTTACACCGGGTGATCGAACAGGGCATGGACATGCCCCCGCCGAAACCGGAAATAGGGCGATTACCACCTGGGCGAAAGCCATTTCCCATAACCCCAGTTTTCTCTGTGTTCCTTGATCAAAATAATACCATTGTTTACACAACACAGCAGAATGTTTCCGTATCAGATGATGTTCTTGCAAAGGCAGTAGAAAAAGTCCTGGCCTCCGATTACCCTGAAGGAATTCTGCACGACCTGAATTTACGCTTTATGCGCAGAGACCTAATTGATGGGACAAAAATTGCCTTTGCTGACAGAACCCATGAGATAAACTCCATGCAAAGCCTTTTTCTTACATCCCTGGTGGTGGGTGCAGGGGGGTTGCTGGCCTTCTTTTTTATCAGCTTGTTTCTATCTAGTTTGGCCTTGCGCCCGGCAGAAAGGGCCTGGGAGCAGCAGCGGCAGTTTGTGGCAAATGCTTCCCATGAACTAAGAATGCCCTTGACTGTGATTTTGGCTAACATCAGTATTCTGCTGGCAAATCGTCAGGATCCTATTAGGCAGCAAATCAAATGGGTGGAAAATACTAGGTTGGAAGCCCTACGGATGAAAATGCTGGTGGATGATCTGCTGTTTTTAGCCAAATCTGATGCTGCCCATGTTCCCCTGGCATTTTCAGACCTAAATTTAAGTAATATTGTTTGGAGTTGTCTATTGCCCTTTGAACCCGTGGCCTTTGAGCAAGGTGTGACCATAAATGCTAATATCGAACCGGATATCTCACTACAAGGTAACGAAAGCCAAATAAAGCAGTTGATAGGGATTCTGCTGGATAATGCATGTAAATATGCCGATGAAAAGGGTATTGTTACAGTGACTCTGGGGCGGGAGCAAAAAAAGGTGACTTTAAGGATAAACAACACCGGCACCCCTATCTCAGCGGAAGATTTGCCCCATATATTTGAACGTTTTTATCGGGCGGATAAGTCCCGGGCCCGTGAATTGGGCGGTTACGGTCTAGGCCTGGCCATTGCCAAAAGCATCGTGGAAAATCACCATGCCAAAATCACTGCAGATAGTACGGAAAACCTAGGTACAACCTTTACGGTGAATTTCTCCTATAATAATTAAAAGGCACAGGGTACGAATTCGTATCCTGTGCCCTTATATTCTAAGATAGTCACTGACGTCATCAGACATTCTCCATATTTTCAGATAGATGTTTTCTTCTATATGCCTTTGGTGTCATATTCATTTGCTGTACAAAGACACGATTAAAATAAGACGGATCTGTGAAACCACATTCACTGGATATGCGATAGGCCGGATAGTTGGTGGTTTCCAACAATTTGCAGGCATGTTCGATCTTCAATTTATTTACATAATCTATATAGGAGACTCCTACTTCTTTCTTAAAAATCCTGCTGAAATATTGTGGATTTAAAAACAAATAGGAGGACACTTCTTGCAAGGGTAGTTTTTGTTTAAAATTATCGTGAATATATTTTATAGATTTTTCAATAAAATATATCTGGTTATTTTTTGGTTCAGTAAATTCTTCGGCGATAGTCTCTTCTTTGCCGGTGTCTACAGTAGCTAAAAGCTCCTGGAAGGCCTGCTTAAAAACGGACGGTTTGATGGGCTTCAGCAAATACTCCTGAACCTTGAGGCGAATTGCTGTTTGAGCATAGGAGAAGTCTGAACAGGCCGATAGTATCATAACGGCTGCCTGGGGAAGGAATTTCTTTATCTCCTGAAGAGCCTGCAAACCATCCATTTCAGGAATAAGTATATCCATCACTATAACATCCGGTCGATATTGCTTTGCTAACTTAA
This sequence comes from Desulforamulus aquiferis, assembly GCA_004143605.1. Lineage (GTDB taxonomy): Bacteria > Bacillota > Desulfotomaculia > Desulfotomaculales > Desulfotomaculaceae > Desulfotomaculum > Desulfotomaculum aquiferis. The sequence continues at coordinate 37,382 of AWVY01000030.1, read as the reverse complement.
CAGCCTGTATACCACTTTCGCAGGTTATTAACTTATCATTAGGCTGAAGTTCTTCGGACACAATGGATTTGAGAAATTCCAATTCGAGTAATTCATCTTCCACAATTAATACTACGCTCATTACTATCGCCTCGCATTGGGTTTGGTGGGAATCGTAATGGTGACGGTACTTCCACTATAGTCTGATTTTGCGATTTTCAACCCGTAATTTTCTCCGAAATATCGCTTCAACCGCTTGTCCGTACTGCGAAAACCAATCCCCATTTTATTTTCCGATTGTTGTATGCTTTGTAAGACTTCTTTGGGAAAGCCATTACCATTATCCATGACATAAATATTTATATCATTTTTATACTTTTCCGCATAGATTTTTATCTTGCCCCCATCTTTTGGGAGTAATGCCATGGATAAGGGCATTCTCAACGATGGGCTGTATGATCATATTAGGTATTCTATGGGGCTTGATTTGGTCAGGTATATCAATCTCATATTCCAATCTATTCTTATATCTTATTTTTTGTATATAAAGGTACTTCTCTATATTGTCCATCTCCGCTCCGATGGTGTGTAGCTCATCGTCTTGTTTTAGATTGTACCTCAATAAATCCGAAAGGCAGTAAATAAGTTCTTCCGTGGTATGGGATTTTTCAAAATAGGCAATGCGTGCTATAGAGTTTAGGGTATTAAATAGAAAATGCGGGTTGATAACTAAGGACATATTTTTTGCTTCCAGGTCAATAATCTTTTTTTCCAGCATTTCTTTTTCTATAGAAAGCCTTGCAATGGCCTTATCTGCACTATTGATGCTTTGAGAAAAGTCATGGGAAATATTTTGCGTGATATGGTTGCAAATTTGTTCATGGATGTCTATTTTATTTTCTTCAACGGTTTTTATAGCAGCTATTGATTTGGCTATAAATTCAGGTTCAATATTTTTTCCCTTGGCCAGGGACATTAAATCAATTAAGTACTTCTGATATTCACTATCTGGTAGATAAACCTGGGCTCCAACAATGTAGCCTATGGTTTGCTGGTTAATTTCCACTGGCAATATAATATTTGACAGTCCGTAGCGACAGTTAAATCTGCCTTCACTGCCAGACTCAAGTTTTGCTGTATAGTCTGAGCATATTCGCCCTTCATCTTCCTGGCAAATAAGTTTGCAAAAGTCGGGAGACGGATTAAACTCAAGAAGAATTTTTCCACTTGTATCTATAAGCTGCAAGGAAATATTAGATAGGGATAATAGTCCGCTATAGCGGGAGTACAGGTTGGAATCCGTTAAATTTTTTAATATTTTGTCAGAGTTATTCATGCTCTTGTCAATAATCCTTTTCTATGTTAGATTCATTGCTGTTTTAACTTCCTGCTGCCCCTTAGCATAACATTCTGCCCCTAATAGCAAAAAAGAATCAACCACTGTTCCTACAGTAGTTCAATTCATCAAATTCAAAAACAACCCTATTATACCACCACTGTTATAATACATTATACACCACCATTATAAAACAAATTTTTTTTGCAATCAATCCTTAACCCTAGCATAACTAAAGGGTAGTATACGCATTTCCCAAGAATAGAGGAAGGTCAAAACCTCAAATTGAGATTTTGACCTTTGACCTATGCTGTCTTATTTTTTATAATACTTCTTTTTTAGCTGCAGGTAAATCATTTCTACGTCGCTGTGTGGACGGGGAATAACATGAACGGAGATTAGTTCTCCAACGCGCTGGGCAGCAGCAGCACCTGCATCGGTTGCTGCTTTAACAGCACCTACATCGCCCCTTACCATAACAGTTACCAGAGCACCGCCAACTTTTTCGTAGCCAATCAGTTGAACATTAGCAGCTTTAACCATGGCATCAGCCGCCTCAATTGCTCCTACCAGACCTTTGGTTTCGATTAATCCTAAAGCTTCAGATTTACTCATTTTTGTTTCCTCCTAAGATTTTATTTTTTATCGTTATTGTTGAGGTTGATGCGAGATGCATAGCATTCGCTTCTTCTGTGTCAATATGAAATTCAAGGGCCGAGGTGTTGTTTGCTCTGATGACTACGTTGGAGTAGCTTCCTCCCCGCAGTCCATCAATTTGGATGGTTACTATTTCGCCATCGGTTACACCAAAATTTCTTGCATCTTCTAAGGTCATATGAATATGACGCTGGGCAATCAAAAGGCCTTTGTTGAGATATATACTTCCCTTGGGACCAATGAGGGTAATTCCGGAGTTCCTTGCAGGTCTCCAGACAACCTCACAGGAGCGGTGATGCCAAGTTTGTAACAATCAGCCTGAAGTATTTCCACCTGGGACTCGCTTCGGGTTGGCCCCAGGATGCGAACTTTTTCGATGGCACCCTTGGTCCCGCTATGGTTAGGGTTTCCTTACAGGCATATTGCATGGGCTGGGATAAATCCTTGACCTTTGTCAATTGGTATCCTGGACCAAACAGGGTTTCCAAGTCTCCCTGGGAAAGATGGATATGTCGGTTAGATATTCCCACGGGTATAGTGTCGACTTCCTTTTTTAAATACCCCCCTCTTTGATTGCTTCCAGCAGAAGCGCTGCTAAAGCGTCATATTTTCCCACTTTTAGTTGTCACCTCTTCTTTTTAGTAGCGAAATGACTTCATTCACAACATTCATGAGCTGATCTTCACTGATGGCACCGGTGCTACCACCCTGTGCCCCACAGACTGAATGGGAGGGAGCTGTATTTTCTGTGAAGTCTTTAATTCCATAGGCTACACGTTTAATGTTAATCAAGTGCCTTGGGGTTACATTATCGGAAGTGGCACTTCCACCCCAGGTGCCGCAACCCAGTGTAAAGGCTGGTGCTAATCCTGTGCTTGCCCCTACACCACCCTGGGTGGAGGCTGTGTTGACCAAAATCCTGAATACTGGTTTTTCAGCAAACCTCATGGCCATTTCGGGATTTTCGGTGTGAATAGAAAGGGTATGCCCGATGCCGCCATTTTTCAATAGTTTAATACAAAGTTCGCAGGCTTCATGCCAATCCTTTACTGTATAAAAGGCCAGTACGGTGGTCAATTTTTCATAGGACAGGGGGTATTCTGGGCCAACTCCCTGCTGCTCACCCAGCAGAACCTTCGTTCCCGGAGGAACGGCAATGCCTGCAGTCTCTGCAATTACTGTTGCGGCTCGGCCTACCAATTTTGCATTCATGGCATGTCCCCGGACAAACAGCTTTTTAGCTACCTGGCTTGTTTCCGCAGCAGTCATGAAATAGCCGCCCTGACGCTTGAACTCTTCAATAACCTGTTCACGAATGCATTCTTCAACAATAACTGCCTGCTCAGAAGCGCAGATGGTACCATTGTCAAAGGTTTACTAACGAGAATATTTTTGACCGCTTTAGTAATATCGGCCGTTCTTTCTATATAGGCCGGAACGTTGCCGGGGCCTACTCCCAATGCAGGTTTTCCCGCACTATAGGCAGCCTTTACCATGCTGAGCCGCCTGTGGCAATGATCATTTCCACCTCGTCACATTTCATAAGCTCATTGGTTGCTTCCTTGGTGGGTTTTGAGATACAACCAATGATGTTTGCCGGTGCACCGGCAGCCACCGCAGCATCATTCATCAGCCTGGCCGCTTGCAAAGTGCATTTCAGGGCTGAGGGATGGGGAGAGAAGACAATGCCGTTTCGGGACTTGATGGCAATAATAGATTTGTAAATGACCGTTGATGTGGGGTTGGTTGAGGGAATAATCCCCATGAGCAGCCCTACCGGCTCAGCGATCTCCTTGATTTTGTTGACCGGGTCGTCACTGATGACACCAACGGTTTGCATGGGTTTAATAAATTTATATAGTTCTGTTGAGGCAAAATGATTTTTGAAGGTTTTGTCCTCCACTTTACCAAACCCGGTTTCTTCAACCGCCAGCTTTGCCAGGGAAACAGCATTCTCCTCGGCTACCTTGACCATATTGCAGATGATTTTTTCGATCTGCTCACTATTAAATTTTGCAAGTTGAGTTTGAGCCTCTTTAGCCTGACGGGCAAGATTTCTGGTCTCTTGCACTGATTGCAAATCAAAATCAAAGGTTTCCACGTTACTCTTCCTCTCTACAACTGACTTAACTTATTATTTAAGCATTAAAGCTGCTATTCACTCCCCCGCTGGTAATATCTTTTTAGTTCCTGTATCAGTAATTCTTTGTTTGCCTTGGATATGGCTCTGCCTGCTAGTCCAAGTCCTTTGTATTCCCTCGCCAAATTCCTAAGCTTTACCACGGAAAGGGTCTTCAGGATGTCTATACTTTTCTCAAGGCCAAATTCCTGTACGAAAGCATCCACTCCCTCTTTGTGAAGCTGGCTCGGCATTATTTGTACCGGCCCGGTGCTTTCCTTTGTGGTTTTGTCCTCTACTGTGGGTTCTGATACAGCAGCATGGCTTTCCTGGACCTCTCTTACCTTGTCGGTTTCTTTTGGTACGGGTTCCGGCCTTGTTCCCACCATGCTTCCCATCTCCTGGTGTGGTCTAGCTATTACATGATGAGAAACCAAGGATAAGGGAGAAAGCTTTTCAACGGCTGTTACACCTGCCTCGACAGCTGCTTTAACGGCTCCCACATCACCAGTTATGACAATGGTTACCAGTCCGCTGCCTACAAAGGTTCTCTCCAGCAGTTCCACTTGCGCCGTTTTGAGCATGACATCCGCACATTCAATAGCAGGGAGGAGTCCTCGTGTCTCAATTAGTCCAAGAGCCTGCATAGCTTACCTCCCTATTATTGTGCCATTAGATCAGCAGTTTGCCGGGTAAGTTACATAAAAGAGCTTCACATAGTCCGGGGAACTCCAGGTTACCTTGGAGTCCTTGGGTACGAAGAGAACATCACCCTGGTGGGCATGATAAGTCTCGCCGTTGATGGTAATGGTCAGGCTCCCCTCGAGGATAATATCAATCTCTTCATAGGACAATTCCCAATCAAAGCTGGATTTTTCAATTGTCAAAAAGCCCGCACTCATTTTAGAGTCATCTTTACTGATTACCTCACGGTAGGTTACGTTGGCATTGGGATCTCCAGTGTCAAAGGTCTCCTGTTTGACAGTTCTGCCCCGGACTATTTTTAGTCCGCTTTTTGGCTCACAATCTGCTCGGAAGGGTATTTCCTCCGATGAACCTGGGATATTAGCCAGGAGCCTGCTGCCCAATACAGCCTTTACAACTTGGTAAATCATTTCAGGATCAATTTCTTTTTCCTGGCTATCTTTCTTTGGCAGGCTACAGTCTTTAATTGTGTGGTTTCCTGCAGCGGATGAGTCTGTAGAAAATTCCAGGCCCAATTCCTTGGCTAAATCCTTAGCCGCCGGTGTAATAATGGTATGGCAGTCAACGCAGAATATCTTTTGCCCCTTTTCTGCCGCCGCTTCTACCTCCTTTACACAAACGAGTTTTTTCAAGATAGCACCTCCTTTGGGTCAAATATGGCATACATATTGTAAGCTTAGAGCAAGGTTGCCCACAATTTGTCGGATGGTGATGGAATTACTTCTGTATCTACCAGTAAGCCCTTTTCTAGAACAATGGCCTTTCCGGCTTCAACAGCTGCCTGGACAGCAGCAACATCTCCGGTAAAGGTAAAGTAGGCTTTGCCACCTATTCCCCTACCCAACCGTAATTCCAGAGCCTGTACGTCTGCTGCTTTAAGGGCTGCATCAGCGGCAATAATCATTGAGGCCAAGGAAAAGGTTTCCATGATCCCCAGTGCCCCGGTTCCTTCTGGCTGGGTGGTGGCTGTGATAGCGGGAATACATCTGGATGGACATTGGGGAGTATAAAACTGTCTACCAAATATTCTCCGGCGGATTCGACACCTACGCTGATAGAACTCTCAACGGCGGCAACATCTCCTTGGACAATGGCGACATATTTTCCAGGACAGACAGAAGTTGCACTGAACACTTCAACGAAGGCCGTTTTTAACATCAGGTCTGTGGCATAAATTCCCCTTGCAATACTCGAAAGTTCAATCATTCCTATTGCCCTATACATACGAACCCACCTTTATCACAATAGAATTATCCGAAACCTCTGTAACAGTTCCCGGGAAGCTGGCATGAACCGCCGCCCCTAGGCTGTTGTCCGGTATTTTTCCAATCAATTGACCGGCGTTTACCTGTTGGCCTACAGCCACAACGGGTACGGCCGGAGCGCCAATGTGCTGACTTAGAGAGATGCTAATGCTCTCGGGTCTAAATTCCAGCTGGGTCACGGGAGCCGGTTTATCAAAGGACGTTAGACCAATTTTGGCGATTAGACGCTTGCTTGGAATCAGGCGATATTCCCTGGCTTCCCGGGGTTTGAACTCAATCTGAGTAGGCTGATATCTTATGCCCTGCTCCGCCAGCTTCTGCTTATAAAGAACATTGACAGTCTTCGGATGAAGATTAGCCTGACAGGAGTATAATTCACAGGCGTTACATTCACAGCATAATTGGGCAATCTTTAGCTCGCTGACGTCTTCTAAATTGTAGCTCAGGGCGCGCATCATTTTATGGGGCTCTATATGGTGACCCAGCAGATACCTGGGACACAGGTCGGTACACATACGACATTGTTCACAGGCTGTTCTGCTGACAATCCTTGCTTGGGGAATAGTCACTGTCTTTTTGCGAATCAGAAAGTGATCCTTTTTAAGCAGTACATAGCCCTTGCTTTTTTAGTGACATAACCGTCCAAACTATTCATTACCCGTCCCATCATGGGTCCGCCGTCTATGACAGCATAATCATCCACATTATCTACGCCGCATTGTCTGATTACTTCCCGGATGGGTACACCCACAGGAACTTTAAGGGTCATGGGCTGGGGAATATCCCCGGCAATGGTCAGGTAGGTTTCCGTAACTGGCTCCCCAGCATGGCACGGTATATATTTAGAGCCGTTTCCGAGTTGATAACCACACAGCCCACCTTCAAGGGGATGGATGCTTCGGGAACAATTCTTTTGGTTAACTCATGAACCAAAACCTGTTCATCACCCGCAGGGTAAATATCCCGAAGCTCCATTACTTCCATGTAGTTTGCCAGACCTAGGGCAGCAATTCTTTCCTTCAAAAGGGCAATAACCTTTTTATGTTTGCCCTTGATACCTATGATGGCTTTACCTGCTTCAATATATCTTCCAGCAGCCTCCAGACCTCTGATAATTTCCTCTGGAAACAGCTCCATCAATTGCTGGTCTACCCTTAGCAGAGGTTCACATTCTGCTCCGTTAAGCAATATATATTCTGCCTTAGCAGTTAGTTTGGCGTGAGTTGGAAAACCGGCTCCTCCGGCCCCGATAATTCCTGCATCTTTGATTTGGTTAAGCAGTTCCAAGTTGTTCCACCCCCAGATTTCTTAAAAGGCACAGTCTTCGTCGATGATCCCTACAATGACAGCATCAATGGCACATCGTCCCGATCCAGCATTTTACGGGCTGAGCTGCCGGTACAAACAAGAACTCGCTCGCCAAAGCCGGCGCCAATGGTATCGGCGGCTATCAGGAGACGACCGGCATCAATACCACCAAGTACTTCCACCAGCATAAATTTCAGTCCCCTGAGGGAATCAGCCTTTCTTGTTGCCCAAATATTATCAATTACCTTTGCCGCTATCATAAGGTCTCACCTTCTTTTACTGCTCTAAGCTTATATTTTATCTCTGCCATTGCCGCTTCCACCGATGCTGTGTCGCCGAAAATGGCAAGCATAATCAGGTTTTGGGGGCAATGCCCTTTAATATCCTCCACTACCACTCCGGCGGCCTTTTCTGCGATGTCCGAGGCAAAAACCATGTCAATCAGCCGCCCCTGAACCAGCCCTACAGCATCATAATTGGCAATGGGGGTTGTTGAAGGGGAGCCTTTGCGCCGAAAGAGAATATCTAATGTCCCTTAGAGGGAGATTTTATTATTCGGTACTCCATGTGTAGAAGTCACCCCCGCCTAAAGGATTTCCTGGGTACAGTTAAGTGCAATACCCAATGGTGTTACAAACATGGGGTTTTGCGGTTTATAGGTGGGAAGTCCGGTTTGTTTGGCGATAATATCCTCAATGCCCTTAAGGCAGCAGGTTCCACCTACCAGATATATTTCTTTTACTTGGTAATCAGCTATTTGGCGGCTTATAATGGATGATACCTTCTCAACCACCGGTTGTAATACGGGAATCAGCTCCCTGTGATTTTTAGCATCCCGCTTATATTGGTCGGCATCTTCAAAGCTCATTTTATAGGCTCCGGCAATGACCAGGGAGAAGTGTGTCCCACCTGTAGGTTCATCGGCCACATAAATCACTTTGCCTTCCCTGAGAATGGCAATTCCCGTAGTGCCACCTCCAATATCCACTATGGCGCCGTCATTAATCTTAAGAACAGCGTTGGCAGCCGTAGGTTCGTCCAACAGGTTGGTAATTTCAAAGCCTGCCCCCTGCACCACATGTTTGATAGCTCCCGAGTCAAGGCTAAAGGTTCCCGGCGGAAGGGCCGCTGCCGCATAAATCAATTCTGTTCCAAGCCTCTGCTCCAGTTCTTGCTTTAGCTCTCTGACTATCCGTATGGCACCGATATAATCCACCACCATACCATCCTTGACAACACTGGCAAGTCGATATGCCCCTGCGACGGGCTGGAAATTTTCATCAAGTACTGCCAGTACAATATAGGCTGTCCCAAGGTCAACACCGGTGTAATAGACGGAGGTTTTATTCAATATGGGTGTTTTGACTGCTTTCTCAAAATCACGCACAAGTTGATCGCAATATAGAAAAGCTGGATTTAACGTTTCCATTTTTCCCCTCCCAGACACTTCCACATCATCATGCAGAGAATACTGATAATCAAATTTACCTTTTTAATCAAATCCTGACGTGAGCAGGACTGCTTCTCTTCGTTCCAATAGGCTTCTAAAATGGCCGGCTCAACCTCACCCAGGGAGGCACGCAGGTGATTTAGCAGGGCCAGTTCTTTTCCTTTTTCCACTCCCAAATCAAATTGGCCGGTGTTAACGCATTCTTCCAGATTCTCAGAGCGTTTTTTATTTCCTCTTCCGTCCATCCCCAAAACTGAATATCGCTTGGAGCTGTTTTCTCAAGTTCGGCCTTTCTTACATTCCTAAAATATCGGCCTAGGGCCATGACTTCTTCCGACAGCACAGCATCTCCGTAATGTAAAAGTTCTAAGGCTGTTAGGAAAAAGGTTGCTTCTATGCGGTCCATGCTTCCACGTAATCGAAGGGTAGACCAGCTTTCCTGTTGTTCCAATTGACTTGACTGATCCGGCTTAGCTTCCACAACTTCATCGAGCTGGGGTTCGGCCTGTACCAGGGCAACCCGCCTGTCTACAAGAAATTGCCTGGCTCCCGGTGTAATCTTTGTATCCGGTGCTAGAACATAGGTAACAAAAGGGTTTGTTTTATATATTTCTCTCAGTTCCATTTCGGTGACGAATCTCATTGCCTCACCTACCCTTCCGGAAATCCCATTGGCAAATTTGCATGGATTAGCTGCAAAACCAAATATATATGAAGAATCTCAATTACTCTGGCTGGATTCTTTTTTCTAGTTAAATAATCTTTCAAGGCACCCACCCCTGTATTATCCTTTAAAGAAATCTGGAAGTAGGGCTCTACAATCCCCATTCTATTCAGCTGCTCAATGGCCAGCCTGGCATTTTCAGGAGCCAAATCTAGCTTGGTAATTACTCCGATAACCGGACAAGTAAAGGTCTTAGCAAAGCCGGGCGGATATACTTCAATGGGTCTTGCTTGATCTACCAGCATTAGCACCAGGTATGCTGTTTGTGCTGTGGCAATCAGATATCTATACATAGAAGGGTTTTCAATGTATGACCCCGGCGTGTCAATGGTATTTTGTCCATAAATAACATCCTGGGTTTTTTTTAAGGGTCTGTTCGTATCATTTAAAATATTGGCCAGGGTGGACTTACCCGATTGGGTTGGCCCCACTATCATAATCCGTTTTCTCATGTCCGTGTGATTTTAGCAGGGGTAAAGCCTAACAGCTTTTCCAAGGTATCATTGATGGCAATCATGGCTGCCTCAACACTTGCCACATCACCGGATATAACCAGCGACCCTGTAAATCGGTCAAGAAATCCAATCTCTACCCCTGAAGCCTTTGTGGCAATATCCGCCGCTATAATTGCCGTTTCACAGGGAGTGAGGGTCGATATTCCAATGGCTCCCTTTTCCTCAATACCCAAGCGTTCATAGATGTCCTGCACGGGCGAAGCTATGATATGGGCCAGTGTAACTTGCTTGCCAGGCACATATTCCTGAATGATACGTTTTCTGTCAAATTCATCGGCTACACTCACAATAAGCCTCCCCTCTGCCATAGGGCTATTTAATGTCTGATAACCTTAACCTCTACGTCATAATCCTTAATAAACTCTTCAATTTTAGCTAGCTCTTCTTCTTTAAAACTTAGGTCTTCTGAAATGGCATATTTCATGTCCAACTGCTTGTATTTGTTGATACCCAATTTATGATAAGGCAATAAATCAATGCCCTGGAAGTTTTTATAACCTTTGAAGGGACGTAAAAACTCAAGGGTTCTGCCAATGATGTCCTTACTGTCATTCAGTCCCCTTAGCAGGGGCATTCTGACCTTTACTGTAAATCCACGGTGTATTAGTTCTGTCAGGTTCTCAAGAATACGCTCATTGCGCACTCCGGTATATTCATAGTGGAGGTCCGGGTCAATTTGCTTGATATCATATAGAAACAAATCGGTAAACTGAGCTATCTTAAGCAAAGATTCCAGCTTTGCATATCCACTGGTTTCAATGGCCGTATGGATTCCCATACCTTGGCATTCCATCAGCAGGTTGGTGGCAAACTCAGGCTGTGCGGTCACTTCCCCACCCCCAAGGGTGACTCCTCCACCTGAACTCAGGTAGAAGAGTGCATCTTGTTGGATGATTTCCAGCACCTCGGAAATGGTTTTGTCAAGACCCACAACGGAAAGTGCCTGTTTAGGACATGCTGCCTCGCATTTTCGGCAACCTACACAATCAATGCTTCTGTATATTTTATGTCTGGAGCTTCCCTCTGATTGTGTGTCTTCCCCATGCTGAAAATAATGTATTTGGACGGGACAAACAGAAATACAGCTGCCACAATCTACGCAAAGCTCTTCTTTGTACATGACCTGATATTTTCTTTCAAGGCCTCGGGATTTGAACACCACTTGCATCTTAAGGGACATCCCTTGAAGAAAATCAATGTTCTTATGCCCGGCCCGTCATAGATGGAGTACTTCTGGACATTGAAGATTCGCGCCTTCCGCTCTATGATATTTCTGCTTTCTGTGCTCATAATGTCCACGTCCCTTATTAAATGCCTTGAAGAAACTATTTCTGTCTCCAGCCCTTGGGAAGATACTTATTAAGAAGCCGTCTCCCCTCATGGTTGATGGAGTAGTAAATAACCAATTCTCCCTTGTCGTCAATAACCGCATCATTATCGTCAATGATGAAGTTTGCTTTCAAGTCCAGGAGATGATCCATAAATACTGCTTTTTTAAACTGCTTTTCTGTGCCATACTCCGGCTCCAGTGCCTTCATAATCTGTTCAACGCAGGCTTTATCAACAGTGGAAATGTAATGAAGTATTCTAAACCTCAGCGGTAATAACTCAGCCATGTTTACGCCTCCCCGCCTTTTTTAAAGAATTCCTTCGGGTTGATAGCCACAAGGGTAGCGCCAACCAGCACCAAGCCACTGCCAATAACTAAGGTTTGAGTTAGGGGCTGGTCTAAAAAGAGAACTGAGAATATAACGCCCCACATCACATAGGTGCCGTTAAGGGCCATCCCCTTGGCAACTCCAATGGTGGTGTTGGCCTTATACCAGGCCAGATAAGATACCCCTGCCGCCAGAGCAGCAACGGCAAAGGCACCAAAGGCAACAGGCATAGTTATCACTTTAGAAACTACAGCCCAGCCCCCCACCAGAGGAAGAACGAATATAGCCAAAACAATACCGGAAGTCAATTCTCTAATATTAATGGCAATTTTGGGGTCAATCATGGACATGCCGTATACGGCCAAAACTGCTTCAGCGCCCCAGCCGAAGGCTGCCAGGGAAGCAAATAAAATTCCAAGGTAAAAGACAGAGCTGTTGCCACCTTCAGGCGGCACATAGGATATAACAATAGCCCCGATAATCGAAAGGACCATACCAACCCACACCCGGGGCACAATATGTTGTTTAAGAAAAATACGAGAAAGCAGAGCACCAACAATGGGATATAGGGCGGTAATTGTTAGGGCATATGCAGGTCCCGCCAAAGAAATCCCCAGAAGGTATCCACCATTGGCAATTGGTCCACCTAGTAAAGCTGCTATGCAAACCATTATGCCGGGAAAGGTTTTAAGGCTACGAATGATTTCTTGAAAACGTCCGGCTGTGCCGTTATAGATGAGCAACCAAAGTCCCGCTAAACTATCATTCATACAAGCAGCAGCCAATGGTATAGCGTATATGGCCGCCTCTTCTCCCAATATTGGCACAAGACCCAGGGCCAGTCCCAGGAGTACACTGTTCAACCCCCAGGTGCAACCGCTAAAAAGACCCGTTAGAACGCCCTTTCTAGCAAAATCGGCGTTCAGTTTTTCCTTCATCAAAATGGCTCTTTGATTTGCCGATGTGTTCATATAGGCAATACTCCCTTTCCCCTCATCATAATGGTTGCTTCACCATATAATTGTATATAGACCCCCCTTCTTATTTATGGAATATCTGAAGAATTAACCTAGCTTCAGATATTCCTGGCTAAACTCAAATTCTATTAGAAGTGTTCCAAAACGGTTCTGCTTATAATCTCATCCTGTACTTCCTTGCAAAGCTCTACGAAGTACGCACTATAGCCAGCCACACGGATAATCAAGTCTCTATACTTTTCAGGTTCTTTTTGAGCCTTCTTCAGCACTTCATTGTCCACATAACTAAATTGCATTTGGCCGTTGCAAGAATGGATGCTGTCCGCAGCAGGGTAATCAGGCCGTTTTCCCCTTCCGGGGTTTCCAGAATGCCTTTCAATAGCTTGAAATTATGCACCATTCCAATATTCATGGACTCGTTGCTAAGTTTGCTGACTGATTTAATAATGGCTGTTGGTCCAAATTTGTCGGCACCTGTGTCGGGCTAATTCCGTCTGAAAGTGGTGTCCAGGCAAAGCGCCCGTTGGCTGTTGCCCCTGTAATTTCACCGATGGGGGTATTGTTGGAAATGGACAGGGTACCATGGGTGAAATAGGAATATAACATTTTAAAGGAGTTGTGCACCCTCTCGGTCCAGGTAATGAGATCTGCCGCAATTTCGTCAGCATAATCATCATCATTCCCGTATTTAGGTGCATTCAGGCAATCGGTCCGAAGGCTTCATAGCCTTCAAAATTGGCATCTAAAGCATCCCGAATCTGCTTCAGGGTATATTTCTTTTCTTCGAAGACCAATTTTTAATGGCAGCCATGGAATCAGCATAGGTTCCTAAGCCGGAGAAGATAAGCCCAGGGCCGAAATTGATCATGGCTCCGCCATTTGTAACGTCGGTGCCTTTTTCCATACATCCTTCTACCAGCAGCGACATCAGGGGTTTGGGAACAAGCTCCCTGTGCACCCGCTGGCTGACAATGGTTCCAATGGCAGACAGGCGGATAATATGTTCAATTTGCTTTTTGCATGCAGCATCAAATTCTTCATAGGTTTTGATACTGTCAAGTTCCCCTGTATCAAGGCCTTCCATGGTTCCGCGCCACTTCATTACGCCGCGGTTCAAAACAAATTCTATGGCAATGGGCCACTGGGTATAGCCGGTGGATGTCCACTGGTAAATTCGCCCGGACTTCTGGGGTTCCACACAGCCCATGAGGCAATAATCCCGTGAATCTTCAATGGAGAAGCCCTTGGCCAGCATCATTTTAATATGGGTATCATCAAAGTGGCAGGCGGGGAAACCAAGGCCTGCTTTTACAACGTCTACAATCTTCTTTAAATATTTTTGCGGTGATTTATTGTGAATCCGGCAAGCCAGAGAAGGTTGATACATCTTGGTGAAGCGAACGGCATCCATAATCAAATAAGTCAGTTCGTTGGTTGCATCGCCACCGGTTCTTTTCTGCCCACCGATTGTTAAATTAATAAAGGGTTGGTATCCGGCAAAATACTTTGCCCCCAGCTCACTGGACAGCCACATAACCTCAGAACATTTAATAATAAAGCAGCTCAGCAGTTCAAAGGCTTCCAGCTTGTTCATCCGTCCCGCTTCCAGGTCAGCCTTAAACATGGGATAGGTATATTGATCCAGTCGGCCAAGGGAAATACCTGTCTGGTTTTCTTCCACCACAAATAAGGATTCCAGGATCCAGACTGACTGGAGTGCTTCCTGGAAGGTTCGGGGTGGGTTAGCCGGCACATGGGTCAGCACCTCAGATATTTTATATAGTTCCTTCTGCCGGGTTGAGTCATGCTCCTTGTCCGCCATTTCCCTTGCATAGGCAGATAACCGTTTGGCATAGGCCAAAATACCATCGCAGGTCTCAATTTCAGCTTTATAGAAATAAATTTTATCCAAGTCATCCGGATTCTCCATGGACAACTTGCTCAATCTTTCAACGGCTTCCTGTCTGACACCATTGATCCCTTTTTCAATCAGGATGATATCATATCCTGGGCAGGTATCACCGCCACCGTTTACCTGATGGTAAGATAGATCACTGACAAAGGACTCACCTGAGAATGACCATACACCGGCCTCTTCGTACTGCTGCTGGCAAACCTCATCCACACTCTTGCCTTCCCAGTAGGGGAAAATCTCTTCCCGTAAAATCCTCTTGTCCTCTTCACTTATCTGAAAGGGGTCCTGGGGTCTGGTTGACATGGTATCCAGCTCATCCCGAATCCATCTCCAGGCAATATCCGGGGATACAGCACCGGCTCTTGGCTTGCCGCAGGGATGTCCAACGATCAGTTCATCCTTTTGGATAACCAGGGGAGCTGTCTCACAGGCTTTTCTGAAACACTTAGCCCGCAGAAGAATCTTGGGCAAGCCGGCATTCTCTTTGGTCACTTGGGTAAAGGCCTGGGCCCGATAGATACTAACACTCGGCTTGGCCTTTAAATAATTTGCACGGAGACGCTCCAAGCGGGGTGTTAATCCGGTTATTTCTCCCTCAAACACAGGGGATTTGGCCTCAGTGCTGCTTACAGGGCTGTTGGTGGCAATTCCTTGGATATCCCCTGAAACAGCTTCATGATGGCCGCCGTTTCCTCCGGGGATAAGTGTTTTGTTGCATCGGCAAATCTATTGGAAAATTCCTTAATATCCAACTTCTATTCCTCCCTTACTTCTCACAGTTAGGATCAGCTACTCAACTGCTCATTTAAAATGCTTTATGATAAATATTCATTAAATCTTCTCTGGACGGTTGCTGGGGATTGGTGGGTGTGCATCGATCCTGGAGGGCCAGTTCGACCATGCTGCCCACTTCCCTTTCAAATTTGTCTCTATCTATTCCCAGCTGGCCAATGCGGCTAGGTATATCCAGGGATTGCAGCAGTTCTTTAACTGCCTGCATAAAATTTATCGCCCCTTCCSGCAAGTCCGGGCGGGTAATTGCAGCACAACTGCTAACCTGGCATATTTTTCAGCAGCACGCCTATCGCCTTTGCCCCTTAAACTTGCGTTATATTCAAGCACATGGCTTAACAGCAAAGCATTGGCACGCCCGTGTGAAATGTGGAAGGTTGCTCCCAGGGCATGGGCCAGGCTGTGATTGATTCCCAAGCTGGCGTTTGTAAAGGCCATCCCCGCTATACATGATGCATTTTGTATACGTTCCCTGGCATCAGAGTCACTCACATCGTTATATAAAGTCCTGAGATTTTCAAAAATTAGCTGAACTGCCTTCTCGGCCAGGGCATCGGTGCAATGGGTCGCCTCGGTGGAAACGTAAGCCTCTATGGCGTGGACTAATGCATCTATCCCGGTGTCAGCCACCACCTGCCGGGGAACATGCTGGATACAGGTGGAATCAAGTATAGCTATATCCGGAGCCATCCACTCATCCACAATGCAGACCTTTTGTCCCTCCGCAGTAATTACAGAGAAATTAGTTACCTCAGAGCCTGTCCCACTTGTGGAGGGAATGGCTATAAATAGAGGCTTTTTAAATTCTTCTCCGGCTGCTTTTTTAAACTGCCATAAAGAATATATAATACCCTTGGCCGCATCAATGACTGATCCTCCGCCTAAGGCAACGATGGTATCAGACTGGGTTTCCAAATACCTTTTCATCCCTGCGGCAATGACCTTTACATCCGGGTCAGGAACCACATCTGTAAAAACATCGGATTCTATTCCTGACTCATTTAAATAATCTATGGTTTTTGGAGATATCCCAATTTATCCATAATTAAATCAGAAACAATAAAGGCCCTTGACCCTCTTATCTCTTTAAGGAATTCCATGGACCTTCGTTAAAATAAATTTTTGGTTTAATGACAAACTTCTTCATGCCCTGTCACCTCAAATCTTCTCCCCATTAAGCTGCTTAAGTAATGCTTCTAGCAGCTCATGTAAGTCCTGGACACTATCTATAGAAACATCCTTAGCCGAGCAACCTGTCCCAATGGCTACAGTTCCTGCCTCTGCCCGCACGCCGCTAGTTATATCCTCCAGCTTACGCACGCCATAGCCAACTTTCCTGATATTAATCAGGTTCATCGGTGAGATATTATCGGAAGTAAGTCCGCCCCCTGCTGCGCCGCAGCCTAAGGTCAGTGCAGGGAAGAGATTTGTTGTGGCTCCTATCCCCCCCAGGGTGGCGGGAGTATTTACCAGCACCCTTGACACTGGTTTTTTCAGGGCAAATTCCTTGATAACCTTTTCATTTTTTGAATGAATGACCAGGGTATGTCCCTTGCCCTCATTTACCAGCAGCTCTATGCATTTTTCGCAGGCATTCATCCAGTCCTTTTCAACGTAAAAGGCCAGTACCGGGCAAGTTTTTCCCTTGAGAAGGGATTAGTGGGAGACACATACTTTTGTTCGGAAATTAATACCTTAGTATCCTCCGGGATAGAAGAGCCAATCATCCGGGCTAAATCTATGGCAGATTTGCAACGATCTCTGGATTTAAACTGCCATCCCTACGAAAAAAATACTTACTGAGCCTCTCAGACTCCAGTGCTGATAGAAAATAGCCACCATTGCGGCGGAGCTCTTGCCTTACCTCATCAGCGATGCAGTCCTCTGCTACAATGGACTGTTCCGAAGCCGAAACAATTCCATTATCAAAGGTACGGCTGACTATAATATCCGCCACCGCCTTTTTAATGTCTGCAGAACGTTCAATAAAGGCGGGGCCATTACCCGGGCCACCATAAATGGTCGGTTTTCCCGATGTATAGGCCGCCCTAACCATCTTGGGCACACCGGTAATCAAAATAAGGGATGTGTCTTTATGATTCATTAAAGCGGCTGTACCTTCCGCAGCCAGGGTTCGCAAATATCCTATGGCCCCGGGGGCATCCCCCTTTGTTCCGCTGCCCTGATCAATATATCCAGCACCTTGGCAATGGTTTTTTTGGCCTTAGGATGGGGAGAAAAAACAATGGCATTACCGGATTTGATGGCAAGTAAGGTTTTATATATAGTAGTGGATACGGGATTGGTTGAAGGGGGCAGGGCCACAATCACTCCAACGGGCACTCCTATATCCATGGTCTCCTTTTCTTTGTCTTCGCCAATAATACCGACAACTTTCATGTCCCGGATTTTTATATAAAATCACTGGCAAAAACATTTTTGATAAACTTGTCCTCCCATTTGCCAAATCCCGTTTCTTCATGGGAAAGAACAGCTAGCTCTTTGGCATATTTAACTACCGTTTTAGCCATATGCTCGACAATTTTATCTAGTTTTTCCTGGGGGAAAGCTGCCAAAATCTTTTGGGCCTCCCGGGCGTTTTCCGCAAGAATCCGCGCCTCTTGGACGGAGAGCAAATCACTGTCAATTCTATTCATATCTTCAGTCATCCCCTCCTTTCACCCGATTATAAAGGGGTACATCAATTGCCTTTTACCATTCTATGACGTATTTAGCGATAATCTTTTGAATGTCCCCGTGGGGTCTGGCAATTACCAGGGAGCTATAGACCTTGCCCACCTTGCTGGCCTCTTTGATGCCGGCATCTACTGCTGCCTTCACCGCTCCCACATCACCACGTACTACGACAGAAACTAAGCCGGAGGCACATTTTCATAGCCAACCAATTCTACATCTGCAGCCTTGCACATGGCGTCCGCAGCTTCTAGCACTGAAACAAGACTATAGGTTTCTATGAATCCTAAAGCATCATTTTGGTCCACCTGGATTCCCCTTTCCTTAATTGTCAATGTTCTACTCATCTATGTCATGTTTTGAGACAATCCTGCCTACTCGGCTTACAGGACGCGGCATGACATGGGAGGCAGTCAGCTCACCGATTGATGCTGCCGCTGCTGCACCACTTTCAACAGCCGCCCTCACTGCAGCCACATCACCCTTTACCATGACTGTGACAAGCCCGGAACCCATATTTTCATAGGAAACAAGAACGACATCTGCAGTTTTACACATAACATCAGCAGCGTAAATGGCAGGAACCATACCTCTTGTTTCAATAAGACCCAGTGCTTCTTCGCCAAAGTATTTCATTGAAATAACTCCTCTTTTTATAGATATAGGCTTCAAAGTATTATCTGTTTTTTTGTTTTAAAACAGCTGCTAACTGGTTAGATAATTTGTTTGATAATTTGTTACTTTTATCATATCGCATGGAGAAAATTTTTTGAAGTATCAATAGCTATAGCTTGTATTATTATCTCTAGTAAATTTTACTTATTGCACAAAGATGTTTTTATTGAACAATCATGACAAAAGTTCAAGTTTTATTAATAAACTTAACACATTGATTTTGTGGGTTTTTTTGCTAAAGTAAGTTAACAATAATCCTACAATCATAACTTATTGGAGTCATATATATGAGAATGGAAGAATTAGTTCAAGAGAAGCTGCGCTATGCTTTTCACGATGAAAGCATTGTATTTGACAAATCCCGCTTTGCAGGCGGGCTTACCAATTACAACTATATAATGAACATTAGGGGCATTGACTATGTGATTAGACAACCCGGCGGCATGACGGAGCAGATTATTGATCGGAAGATGGAAAGGGTCAATAATAATATAGCCTCGGAGTTCGGCGTGAACTCCGATAGCATTTTCTTTGATCAAGACAGTGGAATTAAAATAAGCATATATATTAAAAATAGCCAAAACATGGCTCAGGCAGGACCTGGCTCAGCCATTAACCTGGAATCCGTTTCTGCTTTAATGAAAAAAATCCACTCTTTTCCAAAGGACTTTTCAAACTGTTTTGATTGGCAAATAGAGCTATCCAAATACGAGCAGATTATCCGCCAACAAGGCGGTAGCTTTTTCTTTGATTACACTACCCTTAAGGATAAGTTAGTCTCCTTTGTCCAGAATAATATTAAAAGTACAATTTTGACACCCTGCCATAATGACACCGTGCCTGAAAACTTTATTATTGACGATACTGGCAGAACCTATCTTATAGACTGGGAATATTCAGGAATGAATGACCCCTGTTGGGATGTGGCCGCCTACATCCTTGAATCCAAACTATCCGAGGAAGCTATTAACCACTTAGTTCAAAGCTACTTCGGCCATCCACTAACCCCTGTGGAAGAAATGAAAATTAGGGCTTTATGATGGCCCAGGATTTATTATGGACGGTCTGGGCTCTCATCCGGCATTATAACGGCGATGACTTTCTGGAGTATTGTTGTTTCAGGTACGAGCGATTTAGAAAGAATATTAAAGCCATGAGCAGTTTACCCAATTATCCATTGACAGCATGGTCAAGGGTTAAAAAACAATGCCTCAACTCTTTATTCCACAAGGGTTGAGGCATTGTTTTTTCCTAATTCAATTTCAAACAAATAATCAATGGGGTCTAAGGACACTATTCCTATAGCTTTAATAGTAACCTCCAAGGGACTAAACTCCTTCAGGAGCTGCTCAAGAACATTTGGTATGGCTTCCTCGCTGGTCTCCGTTGATAAAGTGCAATGGGGATACCATGATTGGGGCTTATAATAATCCCAGCTCTGGTCTTCATGGTCTTTAAACATAGCGTGAAAATTACGATGTATTTGGAATAAGTCATCCGTTAGATTGGGGCTTAGAAATATAGTACCTTTGTTATTTGGAAAAATACCAATTTGCAGAAACGTTAACTTAAAGGGATCAACGTCCCTTGCAAGGAGCTTTAACCTCTCTTTAGCTGCTTGCAAATTAAGATCCCGGTAAATAGCCAAGGTAATATGGGGTCTGCCATTGTAGCAAATCAGGCACTTGCCCTTGCCCAACTTATCTAAAGCCGCCCATATGTCCGTTATGTAGCTTTCTGCCTCTTTATTAAAATAAAAATTTACGGCATATGTCATTAGATACCTCCCAGTGGTTAATTCATTATGCCACAAATATGTCGTATGTTATAAATATAGACAAAATATAACACAGGGGCATGTGTAAAACTAGTCTTTAGTAGTAATTACATCCTTTTTGTTTGCTAAGACTAGCCCGAACAATCACAAAGGTCCATTAATACCTTTAGGATGTTTTGGTAGTTACCTCAATAATTATTTCCCCTTTGCTTGTGAATTCTTTTTCTTTTTTTAAAAGTTGTAGTACAGACTACCAACCCCTTATCCCGATATATAGTAGAATCAAATCAATTAAGTACACCTAAACAGAGTAACTGTTGTGAAAAGCAAAACTATAACAAGGGGGAATCATTTATGGGTTTACCAACAATTCATCCAACGGGTACTACAATTTATAATCCCGAGAAGGCCTTTAATGGTTACACCATTTTTCAAGCCGCTGAGCTGGGAGCCATGTTGGTTAACATGAATGGCAAAGAGGTTAAGCTGTGGAAGGGACTGCATGGTTTTCCAAACAAAATGCTGCCCGGTGGTTTTGTGCTGGGACACAGCGGGGCCAGGGATTCTAGATTTGGTTACCAGGATAATGTTGATTTAGTACAAGTTGACTGGGATGGTAATGTTGTTTGGAAGTTTGACCAGTACGAATTTATCGAAGATCCAGGCAATGAAGGTCGCTGGATGGCCAGGCAGCACCATGATTACCAAAGGGAAGGTAACCCGGTGGGCTACTATGTGCCAGGCCTGGACCCCAAAACCGATGGTGGCAATACTTTGATTCTGTGCCATAAAAACGTTTATAACAAAAAAATATCCGATAAAAATTTATTGGACGATACTATCATCGAGGTGGACTGGGAAGGCAATATTATTTGGGAATGGAACTGCAACGAGCATTTTGATGAATATGGCTTTTCCCAAGCAGCAAGGAACGTTTTATTTAGAGACCCTAACATGCATGATTGCGGCGGCGGCATGGGTGACTGGATGCATATTAACTCCATGTCTACCCTAGGGCCCAATAAATGGTACGACCAGGGGGACGAAAGATTCCACCCCGACAATATCATTTGGGATGCTAGGGAAACTAATATTACCGCCATTATCAGTAAAGAAACCGGCAAGGTGGTTTGGCAGCTTGGCCAGATTTTCTTGCCGCAAAAGAATTGAGAAAAATGGGTGTAATCATTGGCCAGCACCATGCCACATGATACCAAAGGGTCTGCCAGGAGAAGGCAATATTCTTATCTTTGATAATGGGGCTGGGCAGGCTATGGACTACCTAGTGAAACCTCCCCCTATGGCACCAAGGCCTGCCGCCGGGATCACTCCCGGATATTAGAGATTGATCCTGTAACCCTGGAGGTTGTTTGGAAATATACCCTACCGAGGCTGGGCATTTAGAGCCTTTCCATTCCCATCATTTTTATAGCCCCTTTATCAGCAGTGCCCAAAGATTGCCAAATGGCAACACTTTCATCACTGAGGGTTCGGGCGGCAGACTGATTGAAGTGACCTCAGACTACGAGGTAGTATGGGAATACATTTCTCCCTATTGGGGTAAAGAATTTAAACTAAATATGGTGTATCGCGCTTACCGCTTGCCCTATGATTGGGTGCCTCAATTGGAAAAGCCCCAGGAGGTTGCCATTGAGCCGGTAGATGTAACCACCTTTAGAATGCCCGGAGCTGCACCCCTTGGTTGTGATGATGTCACTGAGGTTGAGGGTACATTGGGTTATCAAAGGGTTGATGGTTTCTGCGTTACAACGGTGGACGAGGAAGACGCTAATAAGGATGACGATGACGGAGTAATTCGCATTTAATGACTCCAGGAGAGGGCCAAAAGCCCTCTCCTCCCTAAAATTTCTTAGATGGAGGGTTGAATTATGCCAGAAACCATGGTAGATAAAACCCCAACAATGTTGGAAGCCTCTGATAAAAACAAGAAACAAATATTGCTTTGGGCCATTACTATCACATTACCCCTGGTATTGATGCTTGTGCCAATAAATGAGGTTTTCACCCATCAAATTAGATTGTTTTTGGCCGGGACATTATTCGCCATATTGTTATTTGCCTTTGAGCTGCTGCCACAGTTAATTCCCTCTTTGTTATTGCCCATTTTCTATGTTGTGTCTGGGGTTGCACCCTCCACCGCTGTCTTCGGGCCCTGGGCAACTACCATACCCTGGATGTTCTTGGGCGGAATATTGTTGGCAAATACTTTAGATAGTATCGGTTTGTTAAGGAGAATAGCCTATTGGTGCATTATTAAAACCGGCGGAACCTATAATGGCATTTTATATGGCATTATGTTTGCCGGAATTATCTTAAACATCCTTATCCCTGCCCAGGCTGTAATTCCTATGGCCGCCTTTACCTATGGCATATGTAAGGCCTTAAACTTAGGAAAATCCAAGGAGTCGGCCGGCATTATGCTGACTGGGGCCTTTGCTGCTCTGTTGCCGCTATTCTTTTTCTACAATCCAAACTTTGCTATAATTATCGGTGTTGCGTCATCAGTCCACTCTACACCAATTACCTGGCTACAGTATTTTATTCAAAATGTTCCTAACATCCTTTGGTGCTTCTTAATGGTATTTATAATATCCAAGGTGTTTAAACCTGACCAGACCATTGATTGCAAGGATTATTTTTCAGGGGAGTATGGTAAGCTGGGAGCTTTGGCCTCCGGTGAGAAAAAAGCCATCTTTGTCACTTCATTATTAGTTATCTTTCTAATCACCGGCGGCATTCATGGCATTGATATTGGCTGGGGCTTTCCTTTAGCAGCAATTTTATTATATCTGCCTGGCATCAATATAGGTACCGAAAGTGATATTAAGAGGATAAATTTTTCTCTGCTATTTTTGTTACTGCTTGCATGGGTATCGGTGCGGCAGCAAACGTACTAGGTCTTGGTAAGATGCTGGCGGAGGCGGTACTGCCCTTGATGTCTTCAAACGGAATCTACGTCACCATTGGACTGGTTTGGCTCTTGTGTGTGGTCAGTAACTTTTTATTGACCCCACTGGCTATATTTGCAGCCTTTACCGTCCCACTTACTGAAGTGGCACTTAAGTTGGACATAAATCCCATGGCCTTTTACTATACCATCTTCCATGGCTGTGACCAGATAATCATGCCCTATGAATATGCCCTTGTATTAATATTCTTCTCCTTTGGCTGATTCATTTAAAGGACTTTATTAAAATATTTAGTATAAAGATGGTATTGAACCTAATATTCCTTTTGTTGATACTCGTGCCCTATTGGAAATTCATTGGTTTGCTTTAGGAGTTTTATACTGATATATTAATACTTTAGCATGGGATATTATAATTCCATGCTTTTCCCATATTTTGTTAGGAACCAAAATTTACTCAAGGGGGTATTTTTATGGTTTATAATAGAAACGATTATCTTTCAACATCGCCCTGGTTAAAATCACAATTTTTAGGTGGTACCCCATTAAATAAAGAAGACATTGACTTTCTTACTGAAATTGGAGCTAAGAAAACCTATACAAAAGGGGCTGTACTTTTAGACATGGGTAACAGGGTGATAACATGTTCTTTTTGCACCATGGAACGGTTCGCTACACCTTATTAAGCCCGGAAGGCGTAGAAAAACCCGTTATTTATGTCACCCCTGGAGGTTTCGTGGGAGAGGAAGCCTTTTTTCACAAACAACCCACTTCCTATAATGCTATCGCCATGGAGTTTGTTGAGGCTACAATCATCAATTACAGGAGATATTGGGATGTTGTTTCCCGACCGGGGATTGCACATATTATTTTAAAATCAATGAGCATAAAGTCTCGGATACTAGCAACACAAATAGAAGACCTGGCCTTTCGCAGTACTGTGGAAAAGGTTGCCCGACTGCTTTACTGCTTGCTGGCCGAAGGGGCTGCCGATATTAAAGCCAAGACTGAAAATATTGGTGTTACCCACAACGAACTGGCCTCCCTCGCCTGCGCCCACCGGTATCCGTTAGCAATGCCATATCCGAATTAAAAAAGGAGGGTCTTATTTCTATTGATAAGAATGGCTCAGTTACGGCTGAGGATATAAAGAAGTTAAGAGTCAGGGGTTTTGGGGTATAATCCCACTGTACAGATCCTGTTTCGTCCTTTTTGTTTAGCTTGGTAAAGGGCCTTATCTGCCTCGTCTAAAACCTTCTTGATACTGGTATCATTTTTATCGGTCACCCAGCAGACTCCTAAACTTATAGTCACATATTTCGAAACCTCTGATAGACTATGGGGTATGCATAGGCCCTCTATCCTTTGCCTTAATTGTTCGGCAAATGCTGCTACTGCCTCTTGATTTTTTCCTTGTAGAATCAGCACAAATTCCTCACCGCCGTAGCGGGCTGCAAAAGCACCATTTTCTATGGCATAGGCATATAATGCCTGGGCTACTTTCTTAATACAATCATCCCCGTTAAGATGCCCATACAAATCATTGAATTCTTTAAAGAAATCTATATCCAACATGATAACCGCCAAATGAGTTGAATTTTGGGGTGCTAATTCTTTTTCCTGTCCCATGATCTCTTCAAAGCCCCGACGATTTGGAATACCTGTCAATCCATCCAGGGTAGATAAACATTTGAGCTTTTCATTGGCTGCTAATAGTTCCTGGGTTCTGTCATTTACTGTTTTCTCTAGATTATCATTTAAAGCACGTATATTCATATACATGGACTTATTCTCTTCAGCCAGCTTTTCTATCTGGCAAAGGCCTGAACATAACCTCTTAACAATATATAGCCTTTAGATATGATGAGTAGTACCAGCCCATAGGTAAAAAAATTATATGTTTTGACAACACCGTAATTTAATAAAATATCATTAATCCCAGACACCAAAAAGATTAGTCCGGTAATCGACAGAGGAAAAGCACCCTGGATTTTAAGAAGGGCCGCTTTAACGATGCAACAGTAAACATAGATGCCGCTTAAAACCAAGGGTATAAAGTAGATGAGCAACAGGTTGTCGTATACTTTGTGAGGGGCGGTCAATACAAAGAGGGCCAAAAGGGGCAAGCTCCATTGCCAAAGTTTTTTAAACCTTTGACTTATTACGCCATGGAACAGTTCTGAAAAAACACAAAAATTATTGGTACTCCCAGGTAGCTAAAGGCAGCTTCAAGCCTATTGCCGATTGCCCAATCAAAATCAGTTATAAGGATTGAAATTACTACTTCGTTTATTAATACTGAACGTAATACAAAGAACATACAAATGATTGCAAAGTAAAGGGCAACCTTCTCACTTTTGCGCAAAAATACAGCCCAAGGTAAAATAGTCCTGTTACAAAGACTGCTCCTGCTAAAAACATATCTCTAATGACAGTAAAGTTTCGTTCCTTTAGCAATAACTCTTTGCTGCCAAAATAAATGGATTTGTTTATACCCCCTCGGTAATATTCAAAATTAGCAACTTGCAATAGTAATTGATTCTCATTTTGCTGTATTGGCAAACTAATTACACCCGGTTCTCTGGTAGCCCTTACCAATTCCCTTGATGTCCCTATTTCCCCGTTGTCACTAACCAGTTCCCCATTCCACCAGAGCTTGTAGGCGGAATATACCGCCGGCATTTTTAGGGCAATCCCAGTCTGAACATTGGAGGAGCTAATCACTAGACGAAAAGTTCCGTAACCCTCAGGGGGTAATTTTTCTCCATTTATAACTGCATTATTCCAAAGTCCGGGAACTTGAAGGTAATGGGTAGGTTCTTCCAGTTTACTAGCAAATTCAGCCGGGCTTATTATCTTCTGCCAGTGAAATTCCCATTCACCATCAAGCTTTATTATTGGGCTATTCTCCCATCTCACCTCATCTAAATTCAGAACCCCCTTGGAGACATAAAGATGCTCAGCCTTGTTGGAAATACCTGTTCCACACCCTGCAATTAAACCTACTACTAGAACCAGTAAGACAAGTATGATAACCTTCTTATCTCTGTGTTTACCAGTCATTTTGACCTCCAGGCATAAAACGGTGTAGCTATTGGTAAATATATAATTATTCTGCAATTTACTCGAATTTTCCTGCAATAAAAAACATCGAAAGCATATACTCTCGATGCTAGGCGGCTGTGAGAAATGTGTATTTCTAACATTTTTCAACATTAGTGCTACTCATTTGCCTTCTTTGGACCAATCCATCCATATTAACCACTATAATGGCAAAAAAGGTTAACAATCCCCCAATTAGTTGAATGGGAAGTACAGCCTCATTTAAAATGATAAATCCACAGACACTCCAATAACGGGAACTAAATTTAGGTAAACGGTTGTTATGGCAACATCCAAATGCTTTAATGCGTACATATATAATATATAACAGCCAACAGAACAACAAAATGCCAGGAATAGGATATGCCCCAATGTTGTTAATGAGAATAATCTCCATTCTTGATATTCTAATAAGGATAATGGTATCAAACATAAAGTACCATAGATTGTTTGATAGGTGGTCATGCAAATTCCAGAGTATTTTCTTTGGAGAGATTTATTAACCAGGGTATAAAAAACCCAGCACAGCATGGCACAAATCATCAATAGGTTTCCTTTAAAATTTGTTGAGCTAAAATCAATCTGCCCGTTGGCAGTTACCGACAGGTATGTACCTACAATAGCGATTAATGCCGCCAGCAATTTCAAAGTCGTTAGCCTGCTTTTAAAAAACAATACATCTAGCAGTATAGCAACAAGTGGGACAATGGTGACAATGAGCGATGCATTGACAACTGTGGTTAATTTTATTCCCAGGTTTTCAAAATAAAAGTAAAAGGTAATACCTAACAGCCCTCCTAACACCATCTTCGGCCTGTCCCTTTTATCAACTTTAGTCGTGGGCTCAACCCTTTTAAGCAGCAGACCAAGGGCGACAGAAGCGATGATAAATCGCACAAGGGCCAGGGTAGTAGGTGGAACCTCAGCTACCGCTATCTTAGTACTTATAAAGGAAACTCCCCAAAATATTACCGCAATGGCTATGGCTAGGTTGGCCAGCAGGTATTCCCTATTCTTAATATTTATCTTCATAATGCCCTCCTTTCCTCTATACTAACAAAAGGCTGAACCGCCGTATTGTAAAAAATTGATGACATCAAAAGTGATGTCATCGTTTTTCTATCTATTTAGTTTCTGATACAGCTTAGAACAGATTCTTTTTCATAAAATCGGTAAAGTTTAGGGTCGCAAAATAATCGGCAGGTGTTTCTGCCCGACGAATGAGTTCGGTGCTCCCGTCCTCTTTAAGCAAAACTTCAGCCGAGCGAAGCTTTCCATTATAGTTATAACCCATTGCAAAGCCGTGGCTCCGGTGTCATGTATGACAACCAAATCTCCAATGTCAATTTTCGGCAGCATGCGATCAATGGCAAATTTATCATTGTTTTCGCAAAGCCCACCTGTAATGTCATATTTGTAGTCGCAGGGGAAATTTTCCTTTCCCATAACCGTGATATGATGATATGCACCATACATGCAGGACGCATAAGATTTGCAGCACACGCGTCAAGGCCGATATATTCCTTGTGTATGTGTTTTTCATGTATGGCAGTTGTGACGAGACAACCGTAAGGTCCTAACATAAATCTGCCGAGCTCAGTGTATATGGCAACATCGTCCATGCCTGCCGGTACAAGTACTTCATTATAGGCTTGTCTTACCCCTTCGCCAATTGCCATAATATCGGCGGGATTTTGTTCAGGACGATAAGGTATCCCCACGCCACCGGACAGATTAATAAATGAGATATGTGCACCAGTCTCCCGGTTCAACTCCACTGCCGTTTTAAACAAAATCCTGGCAAGTTCCGGGTAATATTCATTAGTTGTGGTATTGCTGGCCAGGAATGCATGAAGACCAAAGTGCTTAACTCCCAAATTCTTTAGTTTGATAAAGCCTTCAGTGAGTTGGCTGCGGGTAAAACCGTATTTAGCCTCACCAGGCTTATCCATAATGCATTGCTGATTTTAAAATCACCGCCTGGATTATAGCGGCAGCAAATGGTTTCAGGCATTTCTGCAATGTTGTTAAAGTAATCAATGTGTGTTATATCATCAAAGTTAATAATGGCATCCATTTTTTAGCGTATTTAAAATCCTCAACGGGGGTCACATTTGATGAAAACATAATTTCATGGCCAGCAAAACCCACCGCCTCGGAGAGCATTAACTCTGTTAGGGAAGAGCAGTCCACACCACAACCCTCTTCTCTTAAAATGTTCATGATTGTAGGGTTCGGGGTGGCCTTTACCGCAAAATACTCCTTGAATCCTTTGTTCCACTCAAAGGCCTTCTTTAGCCTGCGCGCATTTTCCCTGATACCCTTTTCATCATACAAGTGAAAAGGTGTAGGGTGTTTTTGGGTAATCTCCTGCAACTGCTCCAAATTTACAAAGGTCTTTTTCATTGTCCCATTACTTTCCTTTCATTATATCTATAAGTGTTATTTCATTTTTTAGAGATTCTTTTAGAAGTTCTACAAGGTTTTTATTTTTGGAAAACAAGCAACTTGCATTCTCACCTTCCGGTATATCACCCGTCAAAGCTTTTGTGGAATCAACAATGAGTCTTATTTGATGAGGTGGCTTTTCAGCCTGGAAAACTGTCGCACCCGTAAGCTCAAAGGAATAATTTGTAATAATCACAAGCTTTAGATCCCGTGAAAGCCCGTCCTTTAATTCCGGCAGGATTAAGGTGAGTGTGTTCTGGGCTACCGAAAGATAAACTCTTTCTTTAGCCTCAAGCAACATGTTTTTTATTTTGTCTAATATGTTTTTTTCGCCTGTAATTGTAATATAGCCTTCAGTATCTTCTTTCTTAACCGGCATATTTTTCACTAAGTCCTGCTTAATTTGATGCAGCTGCCGAATTTTATTTTCACAAAATTCTTCTATAGGGACAGGCGTGTAGCGTGTGGCTGCCCCTTCAATTACATAGGCTGCACCCTTTGCCACCAAGCCAGCAAGGGACGTATAGGTGTTGGATCGGGAAATACCTGTCAGCTTAGCAACCTCATAACCAGTTAGTTCTCCTTCTGAATACAGGGTTTTATATATAGTTGCTTCCTGCCTGGTTAGGTTGAAATGCATAAGCAGTTCTGTTAAATCCATAATTGTCACCACATATCTGCAACTTACATTTTTATATCAAGGATATCAGACTAGTGTTCCTAATTAAGAATACCATAATATAAATTAAATCCTTTGTCAAATAAAAATCTTTCTTTAAGAACAAAAAAAAGAGTTATAATGCTTAAGTAAAACGCCGGTAAACATCTGACACTTGACCTGTATGCCAAGTTATAAACCTTTCCTGCGCATCTTACTTGCACAAATTTTTAATTAAGTTACTATACTCTTCTCCCCATTCATACATTTTGTTCATCACTTCTAAAAATCTAATGCCTATATCTGTTAAGGAGTACTCAACCTTTGGCGGTACAACATTGTAAACTTTCCTGTGGACCAATCCATCCCGTTCCAGTTCCCTTAGTTGCTGCGTTAAATAGCCTTGCCTTATCTGAGGCAAGGCCCGCCGCAATTCACCGAATCGTTTTGTATCATCCTTTAATAACCACACAATTACAAGCTTCCATTTGCCTGCCATGATATTTTGAGTAACGCCAATGGGGCAGCCAATCTCTAATAGCTCTTTTCGAACTTCCATTTTATAACTCCTTTTAATAGTACGTCTTATGATACTATGTACAAAATATTAGCGTACTTGCAATAAACGCATTAACACAATATGATTATACTATGTAATTTGACCTTTTATCAAACTAAATCAAAAGGAGGAGTTAGCGTGAAGGATGTTTTAAGCCTTTTATCGGAGAACAGTTCCGGTGCTTTAGCCACCGTAGATAATGGAAAGCCTAGGGTGAGACCCTGGGGCTTTATGATGGAGAAAAACGGTAAATTTTATTTCTGCACTGCCAACACAAAGGATGTTTTTAAGCAATTACAGAAAACCCCCTATGTAGAATTCACCTCAACCTCAAAGGATATGGTAACAGTTAGACTGTCGGGTGAAATCACTTTCACCCATGACCTGGCCATTAAGCAGGAAATTCTCCACAATAACCCAAGGGTTAAGGGTATTTATCAAACTGAAGACAATCCTATTTTTGAAGTCTTCTATATCGAACATGGCGAGGCAACTATATCTGATTTTTCTGGTCAACCACCAAGGTTATTCAAATTTTAAGTGCTGGCAAACTGCATTTTTATTACAAGGGGGACGGTTCCTTTAAATAGAACCGCCCCCTTGTTCGTGGGTGCATAAGGTGAAGATTATTTGAGAAAAATATATAGCATTAATTAAAAATAATCACGTCTAAGGAGGTATGAGTAATGCAACAAAACCAACAAGCCCAACAAGCAGCTCAACAGGCTCAGCAAACAATCCAGCAAGCATTACAGACAATTCAACAAGCAACACAAAAAGCTAATACTCAAGCTATTGAACTGGCACAGCAGCAGCTGCAGCAGGCTACTCAACAATTAGAGCAGGCTCAAGGTAGCGCTCAACCAGCTCAAAAACAACAATTCCAGCATGTTCATCAGCAGCTACAACAGGCTATTCAACAATTACAACTAGCTCAACAACTGGGAAATCCTAATTAAAGTAAAGCCCCACTGTATTCCAAAAGGGGCCTTGATGAGGGTTTCTCTTCCTGCTTCGCATTATTTGGAATAGCTTGGTAATACGGTTTTTACAGCCTCTTCTATTTCTTTATACCCAGTACAACGGCAAATATTAGATTCTAGGCAATCCTTAATTTGTATATCATTAGCATTTGGGTACTTATTAATCAGCGAATAGCAATTCATAATAAAACCAGGAGTACAATAGCCGCATTGAAAGGCAAACCTTTTCATAAACTCTGTTTGAATTGGGTGGTTTTGAAGTCCCTCCACAGTAGTAATTTTTTTACCCACAGCCTCTACCGCAAGCATCAAACATGATTTTATGGATTCACCATCCACATCAACAGTACAAGCACCACAATCACCATTTAAACAGCCAGGCTTAGCTCCTGTTAATCCTAGCTTTTCTCGGAGAACATATAATAACGTGTCTGCATGCCGTACATACACGGAACGATTTTCACCGTTCACATTTAAAGTGATTTCAGAATTATACATTTTCCGCTCCTCCCTTATTATCTAGAACATCTTGTAACGTATTTTTCAGCACAAAAATTCTATAATCTGCAGAACCATGAACATCATTAATAACAGGTGCTGGGATATAACCTATTGCTTCTTGAATTCTTGCTTCTTTAGATAACTCTTGATTATTTAAACTTTTCTCCATTTTTTCATTGCGAAAAGGATAGGAGCATAAGCCGCTAAAGGCAAACCTTAGATAATTATCCTTTTTCAGGGCCGCAACTGTGACTAGAGGATAGCCCACATCCCAATGTTTTCGTTTTTTTACACAAAGAAAAGGCAATTCAATATCCTTCTCTTCTATAATTATTTGTACCAGCATCTCTCCCCTTTGTAATTTTAGGGTTTGATTAAACCCTCGTTTATTGGCATTTGTTTTAACCCTGAGGAATTTGCAATAGTGATTTGACTATCTGTTAATAAAAGGGGAAGGATTGTTTCTCTATATATAATATTTGCACACATATTTCCCCCTAAGGTTATCTTGTTTCGTGCCGTGTGGTCAGCAATCTCCACAATGGCTTTGTTCAAAAAGGGAAAATACTGTGTTTCTCGAATCTTTGTCAATGCCTGGCTGCTCCGATAGTAACCTTGCCTGCTTCTCTTTTTAGCACTAGACATTCGGGCGTTCCTTTAATATCAATGATTGCGCCGGTCTTAATTCTATTAACTCTTCCTAAGGTGATAATTTCTGTTCCACCTGAAAGATACATCGGTTCTTTTCCTTGTTGATCCAATGATTGAAATAAAGATACTGCTTCATGAATTGATGAGGGCTTATAATACTCAAAATCATAGGTAATCAATTTTGCTTCACCCCCTCCTTAACTCTCCAAATTAATTCAGGTGTAAGGGGTAGTTTATTCAGCTCTACTCCAGCTGCCGCAGACAAGCTGTTTGCTAATGCTGCCGGCATGCCTATCAATCCATGCTCTCCTACTCCACGGGCTCCATATGGCCCATCAATATAGGGTGTTTCAACAAATTCGACAATATATTCCGGATGTTCGCCATATCTGAAGGGGGTGTATGTACGAAGGCGGAAATTTTGGACTTTTCCATCCTGGCTAAATACAAAGGTTTCACTGCTTCCAAAATTCAACCCCATCTCCATGGCACCCATTACCTGCCCCTCTGCTGCTTTTAAATTTAATATCTTCCCTACATCTATGACAGAGCAGGCCTTAAGAATTTTATATGTATAGTCCCTTGTATCAAACTCTATCTCTACTCCTTGGGCACCAACTGTATACTCTGGACCAGGTTTTCCTATTCCTGTCTCATGATCCAGGTGAGTTAAATGCCTTAACATGTATTCTCCCCTACCGATTATCTGTCCGCCTATGGAATATCCATTTGGGTATTTATATCCATAACAAATATCTTCAACTTTAATGAAGATATCCGGCTCATTACGAACATATACCATTTCATTTGCTACCTCCAGGCTGTCAGGTGAACACATTAGCACCCTAGAGGCGATATCCTTTAATTGCATAATTACATCGTCTGCTGCTTTAAGTAATGCTCTTCCTGCCAACAAGGTGCTTCTACTGGCTACCGTTTTCCAGTGCTCGGGGGTTGTTTGAGTATTGACCTCCATCTTTACATGAATTTTATTGATATCCATTTTTAATTTTTCTGCTAGCAATTGTGCCAGTATTGTCTTTGTACCCATACCAATTTCAACAACACCGGACTCAATGTTTATGCTGCCATCAGCATTAAAAAGTAAAATCACCCCGGAGCTAGCCTCACTATCAATTGTTGAGGTTTTCCAAATACAGCTAATCCCTTTAGCTCGGACTTTTCGATCACTTACCTGAATTACTTGTCCCTCATTCCAGTTTATTAATTGTTTAAGCTTGGCCATGCAATCAGGTAAATTTCCAACCGTACTTTCATTAAGGCGGGTTTGTGTAGGTGTCGTATGCCCTGGTAAAAATGCATCAACCGGAGCTCAAGGGGGTCCATTTGAAGTTTTCTAGCCAACATATCCATGGCTCTTTCAAAAGCAAATAGAAGCTCAGAGTGACCAAAGCCCCTATAGGCTGTTGCATAGGGGTGGTTAGTATAAACACATAGAGAATCACACCATATATTCTCAAGATGATAAGGTCCCGTACAAGAAACTGCTGCAGCTCGACTAATTGTGGCCCCTTTATCGGAATATGCCCCTGTGTCAAACCTGTATACCATTTCAGCTGCGGTTAATATTCCATCTTTTGTTGCACCCAGCTTAATATCAGCTTCCATGCCAATATGCACAGGTGAGGTAATCATGTCTTCTTCCCGGGTATTTTGTAGCTTCACTGGTCTGCCCCCGACAGCCACCGATGCCATATAAGCAATCAATTCTAGCTGAACAGCTACCTTTCCGCCATAACCACCACCTACTAAAGGAGCATTTACTATTACCGTTCCTTCTTCAAGCTTAAAATAATCCTTCATTAATTTCTTGATCATATATGGCGACTGAGTAGCAGATGTAAATTCAACATAGCCATCAGGTCGAATTTTCACTATAACACATCTGGTTTCCATTGCTATATGGTCAGACGGCGAAAGAGAAAAGCTCCCTTCTACAGTTACGTCGCTTTTCTTCCAACCCTCGTCCATATTCCCTTTGCGGATTTTAGTCCGATCTGCAATATTTGTATTAGCCTCCGGATATACATGCTCTATTTTTTCATATGCAGATAAATTTTCATGGATTAATGGAGCCCCTGAAATAAGGGCCTCCTTAGGGGAGTTTATAACTGGTAATGGTTCATAGGTAACTTCTATTAAATCTGCAGCTCTTTTTGCCTGAAGAGCAGTATCTGCCACCACAGCAGCTACCGGCTCACCATGATAGCGAACTTTATCATAGGCAATCGGAGGGCGGTCCTTTATTTCCTCCCCAGTCATGGGAAATGGCTGACCAACTATAATACCCCTTACCCCTGGAGATTCCAATGCCTTTGTAATATCCATCGCCTTTATTTTTGCATGTGCATATGAGCTAACAACCAGTTTATATGAAGCATATCCTTACTGGAAAAATCATCAGTATATTTAGCGATCCCCGTTACCTTTTCTAGCCCTTCTTTACGATAAATACTCTTTCCAATACTCCAACTCATGAAACCTAGGCCGCCTTTACAACTTTTCCCTCTATTATTAGTTTTTCTCCTCCACTTTATTCCCAAAAACATCATAGCGTGGCAAGGGGACGTTTCCCTTGCCACGCTATGGGTTTTCACAAATTTAAAAGGTATTGTGTCTTGTCGTAATTTTATCCGTGTTTTATTTTACATGTGTACATAACATCAATTTTTCCTCAATCACTGCTAATCACCTGCGCCTTATTTGTTTTCCTACTAAGTAGTCGATTCCATAGAAAATATGTTGAGTAAAGATACTGATGCCTATCATAATCAATGCTGCTGCATAAAATGGGAGATATATACTTCCAATCTTATCGAAAACAAACCCATAAATGAACTGCCCCAGAGGACTTGTACACATAACTACACAAATAAAAACTGAAACTACTTTTCCTATTAAGTCTTTGGGAGTCAATAGCTGAAGAACTGTCATCATCTGAATTTGAAACAATGTGTGCAATGTCAATAACAAACCACTCCCCACTGATAAGATAAAGTAGATTGCCTCCTGATTGCTTAGCGTTTGCAATGCAATTCCACCTATGAGTATAGGTAAAGAGCATCCAATAAGTAGAAGTGGGCTTGACTTCGTTTTCAGTTTATTGGACAGCGCTCCTGCCAGAAGTCCGCCTAGCACTGCGCCTGCGGCAATTATGCCTGCGAGTAGCCATATAACCGATTAGCAGTATCTTCATTAAAACCTAAATGCTGTGTAAATAAAACTGGAAGCGCGATTAAAATCAACGAAGTAAGTAATAAATTAGAAGTCGCAAATACTAAAGACATTTTCCACAGGGTAGGCTGCTTTTTGAACATAAAATTGAAACTTTCTTTAAGATCACCAAACCCGATAATAAATATATTCCCAGATGATTTCTTTTTCTCAAATGGAATATGGATGAAACTCTCCATGACTGCCGATGCAAAAAACAGCCTATACTCAACACTAAAATAGGACTTAATCCAAAAATGGAAAAAAGCAGACCCCCGATTACAGGCCCTGCCATACTGGCTACTGAGTTAATCATATCAATAATCGAGTTTGCCTTCATAATATGCTCTGATCCTACCAAAACAGGAACGCTTGCCTTCACTGCTGGTTGATATGCACCCTGTATCCCATACAGAAGCATCATAGTAATTGCCATAAGTGGAATAATATTCATTTTTCCAACTAGTAAATAGAAAAAGGAGATAAGTAATGCCGTACTAAAATCCAGAACGACCATGATATTACGTTTATTTATACGGTCCGCAAGTATACCACCTATCGGAAATAATAAAATCATTGGGATAAACGAAACCGCCAAGATTGTTCCGAACAGCGCAGACGAACCTGTTTGATTTAGGAGGTATAGCGGAAGCGCATATCGCAATATCTGGTTGCCAAATACGGATATAAATTGGCCTATGGCTACAAGAATAAAATCTTGATTAAATGTCGTTTGTTTACTTATGGTTATCAGTTCTCCTTTTCAGGTATTTTTGATGATGTTGCAATACACGCTCTGTATCACTTGTATGAAAGTCCATATTTTCCTCAAAGTCCTCTTGTTCTTGACCATCGAATCGATATAATTTTCTCAGAAGAGTGCAGAATGTTTCTAACTCTTCCGTTGTAAATTCGCGGAATATATCCGCTAAAAATTCGTCCGTGCGTTCGGAACAAACTCTGAAAGCTTGATAACCCTCGGTTGTGATAGAGATGTTGACCGCGCGTTTATCCAATTGACTTGGTGCGACGGTCAGGTATTTCTTTTTTTCCATAACATCAACAATCTGCTTTACGCTTTGTTTGGTCGTACCAGTTGTCGTGCTATGTAGTTGATAGTCGCTTTGCCGTTCGGCGCATGGATAATGGCAGGTATCGCCAGCATTTGACGTATGGTTATATCCTGCAAATATTTATCTCCCTGCATTTGCAGTTTATTGGTCACGGAAAATAATGTCGCAAGAGCGTGTTGTGAGTAAAATAAATCTTTTGCTATGTTCATATGTATCCCTCCTTATTTAGACATTATATTGTCTAAATAAGATCATAGTGCTTTGCATTAATATTGTCAATATACTGTCTAAAATATTTGTACTCTAACTCTTAATGGCTACCTTTCATTGGGCTACTGAATTTTCGAAAGACAAATTTTTTCCCTCTGATAGGTTTTCGTGAAACGCAAAAAGGCAAGACCAACTTTGAAGTCAGTCTTACCTTTTTGCTTACTCTCAAAAGCCTGTGACTGTCAAGTAGGGATGTGCAAATTTTATTAAATAAGAACGTACACCTACTTATCTTTTTTTTCGAAGATGGTTTGCCTGTATTTAAGACGATGACTATCCCCAGTTAAATGAATTACCTCACTTCTGATAATTCTGTCTAAGATGGCCAACAGTTATTGCTGGTTCACTAAGCAATTCTCCCCAGTCTTCCGATCCCTTATTTGAAGTGATGACTACAAGGGGGTGGCAAGGGGTGGCAAGGGGTGGCA
>AWVY01000029.1 GCA_004143605.1 Desulforamulus aquiferis | reverse complement strand
GTGTTTCCCTATATTAATAACCAATGTGGTAAACTTTTTCAGTATCAAAACCTGGTAAGTGGTAAACTTTTTCGTTAGCAAACTGGTAAACAAATCCAGTATCACGTGGTAAAGAAATTCATTGACATTCGCAATATTATCTCCATTGAAATTATTGCTGATGATACCGAGTGGCAAGCCATGCTAGATAATGCTATAGAAGAAGAGTATATTAAAGTGGATGTTGTTGTTAACGGTATAAAGTTTAAAGATGTTGGTATTCGTCCCAAGGGAAATTCAAGTTTGACACAGGTTGCTTCTACAGACAGTGATCGTTACAGCTTCCGTTTAAAATTTGACAAATATGTAGAAGATCAAACTTGCTTTGGCCTGGAGAGCTTTGTAGTCAACAATATGCTGGGAGACAATTCGTATATGAAGGAGTATATTTCTTATGACCTTATGAAAACAATTGGTGTTGAAAGCCCATACTTTGGATTCTCCAATATTACTGTAAATGGCAAATCATGGGGGTTATATCTTGCGGTTGAATTGTATAATGATAGCTATGAAGAAAGAGTTTTTGATGACACCTCTGGTATGCTCTCAACGTAAAAATGAATATGAGTAATGCAGGTGAATCAGGCATTTATAATAAGTATGACGGTCAAAATAAACAAGATGCCAATACGAAAAGTAGCGACTCTAATATGAATAATGAGATGTTTTTCAAAGACAAGGGCGGAAACATGGGCGCAAGCAATAGCGGTGGTTCTTTACAATATATTGATGATAAATCATCCAGTTATAGTTCTATTTTTGATAACGCCGTTGGTAAGAGTGAGGAAGCTGATTATCAGCGTGTAATAATGGCGCTAAAAGCTTTATCAACAGGAACAGATCTCGAAAAACATTTTGATGTAGATGCTATATTAAAATACCTTGCGGCTCATACTATCGTAGTAAACCTGGATAGTTATTCATCATCTATGGCGCAAAACTATTATATCTACGAGAAAGATGGAAAAATTACTATTCTGCCTTGGGACTATAACTTAGCTTGGGGTGGCTTTCAAAGCAGTGATGCTGCCTCAGTTATTAACTTCCCAATTGATACACCTGTTAGTGGTGTAGAAATGGCAGACCGTCCACTTTTGGAGAAGCTATTTGCTAACAGCAATATTTAGAAAAATATCATCAGTATATGCAGGAGCTTATCGACAGCTACTTCGCTGATGGTAAATTCGAAGCCAAGGTTCAGGAATTAAACACACTAATTTCTAATTATGTAAAAGAAGATTCAACGGCTTTCTGCACATATGAAGAATACCAAAAAGCAGTAAAATCATTGACAACCCTTGGAAATCTTCGTGCCAAAAGTGTACAAGGACAGCTTGAAGGTACTGTTCCTAGTACAACTGCTGAACAAAAAGTCAACTCTGATAAACTGATCAGTGCTGGAGACTTAAATATAAGAGATTTAGGATCAATGTTGGGCGGCAAAGGGGGACCACCTCAAGGTGGTTTAAATGGCGGCAATCAATTTCCCAGGGGCAACTCATTGGACATGGATATAATGCAAAAAGCAATGAGAATTATTCAAGACGCAAGTGGTACAATAAGCGATGAAGTCAAGACAAAATTAAGAGAACTTGGTTTAAATGACGAGGAAATTTCCATGTTTGAGCACATGAAGAACATGGAAAATACGAACAATAGGCCTATACCTGGGCGAGGCAATACAAGTAAAAACAATTAATAATCTTCAGTCTGTAAAAATCCATGCGGGTGTATGCCGTATTTTATGATTGTATTCTGGGGCAATTGTCTATTTAGTCAACTGCCCCCTTTAGAGCAGCATTATACCATAGAGTGTAAGAACTCATTTAAAATTTTTGGCGTGAAAAAAGATATCCGTAGTGGTTATTGAGCTGAGAAAAATACTTGCTATGCTTACCATCTGGCGAAATCAAAGAAGCTTGACAGTCAGCTATGAGGATGATATATTTGTTTAAAATATGTTATAACGCACAAAATGCTAATATAGCAACGAGCAAAAGTATTTAGAAAGGCTGATATGTGTGACTGATCCAAGTTCAAATATAGGTTCTATTTTAAAAAGAGTAAGGTTTGAACGAAGCTTGTCATTAGAGGAAGCTTCCAACTTGACAGGAGTAAGTAAAGCAATGTTAGGACAGATTGAAAGAAGAGAATCAAACCCCACAATTTCAGTACTATGGAAGATTTCTACAGGCTTACGTATTTCATTTTCTGAGTTGTTGGGCAGTGATAGCAATAATTATGAAGCAATATCAATAAATCAAATAGAGCCTGTATGTGAATCAGACGGTAAAATGATATTATATGATGTATTTCCCTTTAACCCGATATCGGGATTTGAATATTTTTTCATTAAATTGCTTCCCGGTGCTAAACACACCTCCACACCTCATTATAATTCGACGGAAGAATATGTTGTGGTAACAAAAGGAACCCTTGTCATGACTGTGGAAGACCAGACCTTCGAGCTTCTTGCTCCAGCCGCTCTAAAATTTAAAGCAAATAAGGAACACACCTATTGTAACCCATATGATACCGAAGTTGTTTTTCAAAGCATAGTCAAATATTAAGGATAGAACCAGAAGATTATTAATAATTTCTGGTTTTATTTTAAGAGTAATGAGCGTTAAAACAAACAAAATATGTTAAAACATATCGAAAAGTAAAGGGGGAAAATCGTGAGTACTGAGAGGATTGAAGGGGCAAGACAAAATTATATCAATTCAAAGCCTGCTATTTCCTATGAGAGGGCAAGGATATGGACGGAATCACACAAGAAGACTGAAGGAGAAGCGGTTCCTATAAGAAGGGCCAAAGCATTTAGAGATACCTGCCAACGGATTGATGTAAATATATTCAACGGAGAGCTTATTGTAGGAGTCATTGGCGAATTCAGAAAATGCGGTATTCTAACCCCTGAATTTTCCTGGACCTGGGTAGACAGGGAGATGGACAATTTCGATAAAAGAGTCCAGGATCCATATGTTATGACCGATGAGCAGAGAGACTATGCCAGAAAACATATTTTCCCATATTGGAAAGGAAAATCCTTGGAGGAAGCATTTCTGGCGCAGTTGCCTGTGGAAACTGCAAAGGTTGTTGTTGATACGGGCTTTGTTGACAATGATTCAAAATGGAGACAGGCTGTTGGTGAAATAACTCCGGATTACCAGGATGTTTTATTCAAAAAGGGCTTTGGCGGAATCATCAGAGAAGCTAAGGAGAATCTTTCAAAGCTATCGAGAACTTCAGCAGAGGATCTGAAGAAAAAGGAGTTCTACAATTCAATAATTATAACTTCAGAAGGCATTATCACATTGGCAAGAAGATATTCGGAAAAGGCCAAGGAATTAGCGGCAGTTGAAAAGGAACCTGCCAGAAAAGCTGAGCTATTGAAAATATCCGATATATGCAGCAGGGTACCGGAGAATAGCCCAGATAATTTCTATGAAGCTATCCAGTTCCTGTGGTTTACACAAATCGGGGGAATTATCTCGGAAAATCCGTTGGCATTGAATATAGGTAGATTTGATCAGTTTATGTATCCATATTACAAAGCTGATATAGAAAAAGGAATTATGACAAAGCAACAGATTCAGGAGCTGATAGAAGCATTATGGCTAAAACTATCAGAATGGGTCTGGACGATATCTGCAAATACAGCCGAATTCTTTGCAGGGTATAATCAGTTTCAGAATCTTACTGTTGGAGGAAAAACTAGAGAAGGAAAAGACGCTACCAATGACCTATCCTATATGTGTTTGAAAGCAACTGAAGCAGTAAAGACTCACCAGCCTGGGCTAAGTGTCAGGATACATCAAGATTGTCCCAGTCAATTCTTAGATGCTGTAACCCATTTGGTTAGCAAAGGCACAGGCTTTCCTGCCATACACAGTGACAGTGCAGGGTACCAGATGCTTATAAATGCAGGCTATGAGCCGGAAGATGCAAGGGATTGGAACAACTGTGGCTGTGTAGTCCCACATTTTCGCAAAACTTACGAATGGACTTCAGCAGTTAATATTAACTTTACCGCAGCCTTGGAATTTGCATTGAACCGGGGTAAGAGCAGGATTTCGGGAGATAAGATAGGCCTAGATGAAAAGGCTCCGACTGATTTTAAGACTTATGAAGAAGTTGAAGCTGCATTCTACAGACAATTTGACTATTTGATTGAACAGTCTGTAATGGCTACCTTGTTGGCACAAAAACTTCATAAGGAAATGGTGCCGAGGCCATTCCTGTCTTCATGTATAGAAGAATGCATAACAAGCGGTAAGGACTTGGTTGATGCAGGTGCAAAATACAATGTGGGACCGGTTCTTACAGGTATAGGCCTGGCAGTAACATCAAATTCTCTGGCAGTCATCAAGAAGCTTGTATTTGAAGACAAGATGGTAGATATGGAAACCCTCATAAAGGTACTAGAAGCTAACTGGGAAGGACATGAGGAATATAGACAATTGGCACTTGCTGTACCGAAGTATGGAAATGACATTGACTATGTAGATGATATTGCATGTAAAATAGCAAATCACTACTATAAGGAAGGGCACAAATATAAAGATATAAACGGCAACAATTTCAACACTGCTTTATGGGCATATCAAACTATCTACCACTGGTAAGGTCCTAGGAGCAACCCCTTGCGGCAGAAAAGCAAAAGAACCG
Source organism: Desulforamulus aquiferis (assembly GCA_004143605.1). Classification (GTDB taxonomy): domain Bacteria; phylum Bacillota; class Desulfotomaculia; order Desulfotomaculales; family Desulfotomaculaceae; genus Desulfotomaculum; species Desulfotomaculum aquiferis. The sequence goes on along the minus strand of AWVY01000029.1, from coordinate 6,735 downwards.
TTATCCGAAGGGGTATCACCCTTTGCCGGTTCAGATGCTTCCACACCACTTGCAGCGATGCGTTCGGCAGCTAAGCTAAATCAGGATGTACATTCGGGAGGAACATTACTGAACCTGAGATTAAATGAAGACCTGGTAAGTACAAAAAGGGGACAAAGCAATTTGGGAGCAATGATACAGACCTTCTTCTCCCTAGGTGCATTTCATGTACAGTTTAATACCATATCTACTGAGACCCTGCGCAAAGCTCAGAAAAATCCCGAGAATTACAAAGACCTGTTGGTCAGGGTCGCAGGCTACAGCACACAATTTGTCAATCTGTCTAGGTCAATGCAGGATGCGATAATAGCGAGAACAGCCCATGAAAATTATTAAGCTCAGTTTGAGGCACCGCTAAGAAAACAGCAACTTTAATCCATTCGACCGGAGTGAAGGGAATATTATATGGATACTGGCAGAGGATATTTAATGGAGATACAGAATTTTTCTGTTAATGATGGAGATGGAATAAGAACCGTCCTTTTTTTTGCTGGCTGTCCCCTCAGGTGCCAATGGTGCTCTAATCCAGAAAGTTTATACAAAAATAGGATTTCCTTTTTCGAAAAGACCTGCATAAGATGCGGAAGGTGTGTTCGGGTATGCCAATATCAAGCCTCCTTGAAGCCATATAATCCTCCTGATTGGGAAAATGCAGGTCTTGCGAGCTTTGTGTAGAGGCATGTCCCACCGGCAGTAGGAAAAAATTAGTACATATTTATACCAGTGAAGAAATACTTAAGCAGATAGAAAAACAAAAAATATTTTATAAATATTCAGGTGGCGGGGTGACCTTTTCCGGCGGAGAGGCAATGCTGCAGCAAGGCCTGCTTAGGGAACTTGCACACAGGCTTTATGACCAAGCCGTGGATTTAGCCATAGAAACCTCAGGGTATTTTGATTTTGATGAGGTTAAGGATATATTGGAGAAAATGGATTTGATATTTGTTGACATAAAGCATATGGACGGGGATAAGCATAATCTTTATACCGGAGTCAGAAATGAGAAGATTTTAAAAAACATAGCCAGATTTAATGAGTTGAATGTACCTGTGGTAGTCAGGATACCGGTTATAGACGGAGTAAATTCAGACATTGAAAACATTAGGGCTACAGCCCAATTTGTTAAAGCTAGCCTTGCTACTCCAAAAATAGAGCTGTTGCCATACCATACCCTGGGTTACGGTAAATATGAGGCCCTTGGTTTGTCAAAGCCCTCAAGGAGCTTTAAAACTCCATTACGGAAGAATTTGCTGGAATTAAGCAGAATAGTTGAGCATGAAGGGGTAGAAATAGTCAGTTATAAATAAGCTATAAAGCATAGATGTTTACCCTATGATAAGCTTTTACTAAATGCGCTGGGCCAAAACCTTAATAACATTATTCCTTCTTGTAAGTAGCCGGAGAAATGTTTGTCTAACAACCGTTACTTTAAAATAACATGATGCAGTATTACCCGCCTGGTCGACGGCTGTGGATGTGACATAAGTGTACCTAGGGGAAAGAACGATCCAGATGGTGGATTGCTAACAACAGTAACACCGGGGCAATTGTCAGTTGCCATAACGGTGAAGTTTACCCTGGCACCGTTTAGACCAGAAGTATCAAACACTGTAATGTCACCGGAGCAGGTTATTGCTGGTGGTTCATTATCCACAACATTGACAGAAAAGGAGCAGGAGGCAGTATTTCCGCATTCATCTTTAGCTGTACAATTAACTTGGGTGGTACCTACAGGAAAGAAAGAACCGGAAACCGGCTTGCAGGTAATGCTTACGTCAGAACAGCTGTCGATTGCGGTAACAGTGAAGTCGACTTTTGCTCTACATTGACCGGGGTTATTTGGTATGGTGATATTGTCAGGATGAATTATTGTTGGTGGTTGGGTAAATTCATAGGCTCCTACATCACAAGCACTATTTTGTGGGCGAGAAACACCACGTTGATCCATGGTAACTACATCTCCAGCTAGGTCTGTGCAATTCGTAGACTTGTCAATGGCTATACTTCCGCTCAGTAATGCATGTGTCTCCGTAATCCCTGGTGGATTCAATTCAAGTGACCCAAGTTTGAGTTGCTCAGGACTAACTTGTGTGAAATCTGGACAAGTACCATCAGTATCAAAATTTATTCCAACTGCTGAAAATGTACCGAAGTCAGAGTAATTAGGCCCGACATTATTGGCAACAATCGAATTCTTGATAGTTATATTACCACTCCTATTATAGATACCTGCACCTTCCATAGCCTGATTTTCTGCAATTGTACTAAACTAATGTTAAGACTTCCTAGCTCAAAAATAGCCCCACCGAGGTTAGCCGTATTGTTAGACAGCGTACTATTTATAAAGGTGAGTGTACCGACATTATAAATAGCTCCGCCAATGTTAGCATAATTGTTAGAGATCGTACTTTTTGTAATATTGATGGTACCGTAATAGTTATTCCAAATACACCCACCATTTAAATCAGTGTTATTATTAGAGAGCGTACTGTTAGCGATGGTGACTGTACCATTATTATAAATTGCGCCACCTTCTAAATAACTTCTATTGTTAGACAGAGTACTATTTATAACGGTCAGTGTACCGACATTATAAATCGCCCCACCAAAGTTAGCCGTATTGTTAGATAGCGTACTATTTATAACGATGAGTGTACCGACATTATAAATAGCCCCGTAGAAACCCGAACCACTTATGATGGATATACTCTGGATAGTTACTTCTATACCGTTTGAGATATTAAAAACACGAAATTGCTCATTACCGCTAATTGCCAGTTTATTTGCACCAGTACCGTTAATGGTTAGGTTCTTATTAATAAGAATTTCTCCAGTGGTTATTGTAATATTAGAAATGGCTTGATCAAAAATAATGGAATCACCTGGCCCAGCATCAAAAATTACTTGCCTAAGTGAGCCTGCACCACTATCATTGTCATTGGTGACTGTGAATGTATTCATTTTATTCTCCCTTCTCAATTTTTTTTATCCAATATCTTATGTGTACGGATTTTAAAGGTGAATGACCCAGAAATTAACATATTATTATTTAGAATGCCAAATAATAATGTGTTAATCAAAGCGTCCCCCGGGCAAGTTATTCTACCAACCCTTGTCTCAACTTAGAAGAAATAGATTCTTTTATTTAATTTGTATCATCGACGTCTACCAACCATGAGCGATGAAAAAACAGGAGGATATAATTGAGCAGGCCAAGAAAGACCAGTCTGCCGGTAAATTTCAATAACACAGGGGGTGGGAAACTTCCTAAAAGATGTCGAAATAAAAAATGGCCGCACTGGGCGACCATGTCATTTATAAGCTTTTTTCAAAATTATGTAGGAAGTAGTGCGGCGGGTGTGTTGCTGTATTTGATTTTTAGTATTCCGGGCCAACGTGGCCCGAAGTCGTATGGCGAATAGGGTGAAGCGAAGTAAACCACAATTATTTTATATCTTTTTCCCAATGTAAAATACATATCCATAATACTGTTTATATTTAGAATACAAGTCTGCCTCACGCCTCAAAAATGAAATCATATCCTCAACAGTTTTATTTCCTGCATGTTTTTTCAAGAATTCCTCTTGCCTTGTTTTTGGGGAATAAAATAATTGTCTATCCAACAACTTTCAGGTAGCGTAAATGCGGCAACAGGAATATAACCTGTTTTTTGCATGATGGAAATATTATGACCTATTGTTCCTATTTCAGGAACTGCGTCCACCCACCACTTCTCAATTTCAGCGGGGCGTTCTTCGGTAAACCACGACTCATAGGTTACGGCAACATAACCATCTTTTTTGAGGAACCCTTTCCAGTGCTTCAAGCCTTTTTCAAACCCTATATTGGCAATAGCCCCTCAGACCATATAAGGTCAAATTCTTCATTCTGAAACAGCAAATTATCCATTGATCCGACTATACCTTTTACCCTGTTCTGTAAACCGAGTTTTTCGGCTGTTAGGTTGAGTTTGTCGATCGAACCTGCATAAAGGTCGAGGGCGGTGATGCTTGCTTCTGTATTTTGTGCCAGCACTATTGTTTGAATGCCTGTGCCGCAGCCTAAATCGGCAATTTTAGTTTTGCTTGAAAGGTTGCCGATAAAACTTAATGCCCTAATAGTTTCTTTGGGACTGCCCGGCCCCTGCCGTTCAAGCTCTGTGAAAAATTCATTGATGAGGTCAAATTCAAATTCGTTGATTTTTATTTCTTCCATTGTTAATACTCCTTAGCCTATGATTTTTTTCCTGCCTTTAACTTTTGATAAAACTGCCAACGCTCTGATGATAAATCACCCCTTTCAATGGCAGCGATTACAGCGCACCCCGGCTCGGTCCCATGACTGCAATTTTGAAAGTGGCAATGAGCGGATAGTTCTTCTGTACATGGGACGGAGTTCTTTTCTATAAACGCTCAATGTGTGCCGACAATAGCTTAGCGGCCTCTTGCTTGTCAGGCGTTGTATCTGAAATACTTACTAACAAATAAAATGGCGCATAAAACTCAAGTGCAAGCTGTTTTGGGTTGCTTTTGTTCCAAATACCTTGTTCAGTCATTTCACGGAACATATCTTCCATATAGCTGACAGGCCCGCTTACAAGGCATTTTTGATACAGTTCCATTATTTCCGGGTTTCTGTATTGCTCCAAAGTCAACATTTTTCTAAAATTACTGGCAAATTCGTCCTCCGTCCAAAAATGAAACTGTGCTTCGATGAAAATCTTAATATTATTTACAGCAGTATTGCGATAGGACGACGGTGATTTGTCAAATGTTTCCTCCGGCACTTCATACTTTTTTGCTCTTTCAACATCTATCTGATAGATACGTTCCACAATGCTGTCGAATATATCCTGTTTATTCTTATAGTGCTTGTATAAAGCCCCTTTTGTCATGCCAAGCTCACCCGCAATATCGCTGACCGAAGCGGCCTCATATCCCTTCCTCGCAAACAAACGAAGTGCAGTATGCAAAATGTTTTCTTTTGTGTCGGCCATCTGAAAATCCTCCCCATATAGTAAACCACCGTTCACTATTATTAAATTATTATAGTCAACGATCGTTTACTTGTCAAGGGGACGGACAGGGGGGGACAGGACAGGGGGGGACAGGTTCCTTGTCCCGAGGTGCAAGTAGAATTCTGAATATTGTTCGCTTGCAACACCCCTTGAACAACGAAATTTATATGGCGGAATCTAAGCAATGCTGGCTTATCCGGGAAGCACCAGTAATATGTGTGACGGAAAGCAAATGGAAAAATGCTGCTTATTTGACAAGACCGGAACAGAGGACTTAAAATTACTGGGTGAGACTTAATTAATAAAAAGAAGGTATAAGATGATAGAGATAGGGAAGATACAGACACTCCAGGTGATGAGAAGGACCCCGGAAGGCGCGTATTTAAATTTCAAAGATGGTAAAGACGGATCGGCAATTTTGTTGCCAAGAAATCAGGAACCACGGGAATTTAATATTGGCGATGAAATTGAGGTGTTTGTTTATACAGATTCCGAAGGTGACACCGTGGCTACCGTTAGAAAGCCAAAGCTGACAATTGGTGAATTGGGTCTGTTAAGGGTAGTAGAAACTACAAAATTTGGTGCTTTTTTAGATTGGGGCCTGCCCAAGGATTTGTTATTACCTTTAAAGGAACAAGTGGCTAAGATTTCAACAGGAGACTTATGTTTGGTAGGATTATATATTAATAATAACAATAAAATATGTGCAACAATGCATATATATAATTTGCTAAGCAGTGAATCCCCGTATAAAAAGAATGATAGAGTCAGCGGGACTGTTTATAGCATGAATGGTGATTTTGGATTATTTGTAGCTGTAGATAATAAATACCATGGATTGGTCCATAAAAATGAATTGTTCGGCAATTATAAGGAAGGCGACCAAATAGAGGTTAGAGTTAAAAAGTAAGGATGATGGCAAGCTTGAATTAAGTATGAGAGAAGCGGCTTACAATGAAATAGAAAATGATGCTCAAATGATAATGGAACGCTTAAAATTAGGCGGTGGTATTCTTTCAATCAATGACAATAGCTCTCCTGAACATATAAAGAATGAGCTTAATATTAGCAAACGTGCCTTTAAAAGGGCCGTTGGGAGACTACTAAAAGAAGGGGCAGTTAAGATTACTGAGGAAGGTATTGAGTTGACGTGGTAGTTGATAGTGGGTGAATTTAAAATGAAAAGGGAAAAGTGCCGATACTATTATTTCGAAGTGATTAATTGCTTTTCAGACTTGGTCAGACTCTTAAAAACTAAATCATAAGAATGGTCAATCATCCAAATTATTTTCTCTTCAGGGATAGAATCGCCTACTTCAACGGTATTCCAATGTCTCTTATTTAAATGATAGCCTGGTGTTACTGCAGGGTATTGTTGCCTTAATACATCTACTAAGAAGGGATCACATTTCAGAGAGATATTAAGCTTATCACCCCGTTCAGAAATCAAAGCAAACATTTTTGAACCAACCTTAATTACTAAAACGTCAAAGCCAAAGGGGTAGTCTTCAAATGAGCCTTTTTTAGATAAGCAGTATTGAACTAATTTGTTTTTATCCACAAGAGATACCTCCCAGGAAAATAATGCATATAAATTATAGCATGAACTTTGAAAAAAGAAACTATTTTCCCTAATTGAATAGTTACAGAGGCTTGGGGGAGGCTTGGGGGACGAGGYT
>AWVY01000028.1 GCA_004143605.1 Desulforamulus aquiferis | reverse complement strand
CGTTGATGACTATATCCAATACTATAATGAGGAACGGGGTCAGTGGAAACTGAAGAAGCTGCCTCCGGCAAAATACCGGGAGCAGCTTCTCCAATTAGTTGCATAGGCTTTTTTTTAATTGTCGTTGACTTGGGGTCCACTTTAATTCTTGAGCGGGATGTTTTTATAAATATTGTTCCTTAGCATAGTTTATAATTCCTTCTGCAATGGCTTTAGCAACTTGCTCCTGATACTCTGGATTCAGTAGTTTCTCCCTTTCATTTGGACTGCACATCCAACCGGTTTCTACTATTACCACCGGGATATCGAGACAATCAAATAAATAAAAGGTATCTGCTTTAGCCCTTCTAGGAGGCATTTGGGGTATTTTATTTAGTTCCTCCTGAATCAGTGCAGCTAACCGCTGGCAACCCAACTTCTTAGGATCATAGTACACTTCCGCTCCACTGTTCGTACCCACCCCTGAATTTACATGGATACTTACAAGTACTTTCCCCCCTGCACTCTTTGCCAGTTCTGCCCTTCTCCGAGGTCCTGCCTCTCTGCCTTACGGCTAAACACCCCATTATCTGAGAAATCTTTATCAGTTTCTCTGGTAAGCTGTACAGGATATTTGTGGGAGGTAATATGCTTTGCTACACGTTGTGCAATGGCCAGGTTTATGTCCTTCTCCAAAATGCCAGCCTGGCAGGTACCTGGATCAGTGCCTCCGTGCCCTGGATCAATTACTATTAACGGCATCTTTGTATTTTTTACCAGCCTGGTCTCATGATTCCCTTCGGCTTCAGACAGCATGGATTGTTCCCTTAGAAAAAAAGCAGCGGCAAAAATAATAAGGGTAAGTAAGCCAACCAATGCCAGCTGGTGTTTTTTAGTATTTCTCATGGTTTGTAATATTTCCTTTTATGTTGTCCCTCAGGCTTACTTAGTTTTATCTTTGCAGAGGGGAGAAATACTGTAAACTTATTGTAATTTTGGAAGATAAAAATAAGCACTTCCAGCATTACTGTCAGTGCTCATTTTTACTATTGTTAAAAATAAAGACAACAACAAACTATTAGAATTATAACTAAAATTACTAGTACACAGCAAAGGATTGGAAACCATGAGCCCCATCCCCAAGAACAGGATTGTAAGGTAGTAACCATTTTAATTTCCCCCTTTTGGTACTAATTTACGAATTAATAACTAATAGTGTGAAAATAATAACCTGGGAAATATAGCCAACCTATACAAACTTGCCTACCACTCTTTGCTACGATTCAATTGAACCGCTCTCTTTCATGGCGGGAAATTCCTTAATGCTTCGGCTGGCCCATTTATATCATTTGCCACTACCGACACATACATAAATACGTGCAAGAAATTCGCTCCAGTTAATTTGGTGTGCCAATTATCTATAAAGTAGCTTAACTCCTCCCAAAAATGCTCATTCTTTGGTAATTGCTCCATACCTACTCCATTAATAATATAATCATAGAGTTTAGCGTTTAATAATACTACTGAATCCACCCTCTGCCAACATCTCCAGAACTTTATTAAATTCATTAGATATGGGTGGCTCTCCCCTCTCCAAACGCCAATCTAATCTCTGCTGTGTTGCGTTATATATTTCCTGGCTTTTGAAAAATAGTTTAGAATTAAAATCCAGGTATTTCTCCCAGGTCTCATTTACATCACAGGGTATTTGTTTTAAGTATTTGTTTTGTTCCTTTAGGAGCTCATATTGACTTCTAGTGGTCCTCAACTGACCTTTGATCAAACTCCTCCGTCTTTCGTACTCTTCGGCCCCCATTGGTTCAAGTTTAATAAACCTCTTTACCAACTCCTCAAAAACTCTATACACATAACATTCAGTTTTGACAAGTTAGTTAAAACAATTTGACCATAGCGAGGTTGGGGCAAAAGGCTATTCACCAGGAGTGCTGCCCCCAAACCCACAAACACCACATAGGAACGGGTCAAAGCATGGGTTAGAAAATCATGCTGGGGTGCATCCAGGACAAAGATACCCGCAACCACCCCCATGGCAACTCCCTGAAAAAGTTTTAACTTAACATTGGTAAGTATAATTAATACCGTTGTAATCCCCATAATCACAGGATTTGAGCCAAGGGCATAGCCGCAGGCAACAGCAATTAATACAGATATAATATGGGTCAGAATCTGTTCCACGGCATTCCTGAAAGAACGAAAAATAGAAGGCTGAACATTGATAACGGCACTTACTGCGGAAAAACCTTAGGTTCCAGGTTTAATATGGTACAAATATACACGGCAAGGGTAACAGCTAATCCGGTTTTTAGTATCCTTGCACCAATAGCATTAACAATTGCAGCAAACATACCATTTACTCATGATATCTCAATTTTGACATCTGGGAAATGGATTTTGCTAGATTAGTAAAACCGGAAAAACCTAAGTAGGATGTTTCTGGATCAGGCATGGTCATATAGGGCAAACCTTTAACAAAAACATCATAGAAAGGACCAATAATCAGCTGAGCCTTTTGCTCCATGGCAAGCTGTTTAACATTCTCCTGCCTCATATTTTGATATTTAAATCTTTTATCTCTGATTGATTTCACCCCTAAATCTGTTAACACTGACTCAATTAAATCTCCCTGGTAACCATCATGTAATAATAAAATTCTCTTTCCGTACACCTCAGAACCATAGGAATTAATATCATTAGTTACTCCCAACAGTCCCTTCCGTACGTTTTTTCCACAGCATTAGTATCTAAGCCCAAGGCCAAACCTATATCCCTTAAGGCACCGGCTGTCTCTGAAGGACCAAAGAAGGAAACAGTTAAATAGGGCCGCGAAAATCTTGTTTGAAATCTCTTTTGAGTTATCACTTCACTCATGGGCATATGAAAGATGTTTATGTTTGCCCTCTGATATACAGCCGACCTTGCCTGGTCTCCAGGAATATACTCGGCTATAATACCGAATTCCCGAAGCAACTCCTGCACAGAGCTAACTTCTGACATATTATTAAACTCACCTAACAAATTAGCAATATAGGCTGGTTGAACCTCATGATTTAAGTCCGATGCCTGTTGTAATTGCATGAATTCACCCCCAGTGGAAAACACTAGTAATTAAATAAAAAGGTGCTGAATTATCTTCAGCACCTTTGCCTCTCTCAAAAAGTTATTCCGTTGGTGCAATTATATCATTCCCCTTTTTATCAAGCAACCTGACTTTGCGATGAATATTGTATTTTAGATTTTGATTAAAATAATGTCTTTGGCTTCTTCTACTATAACTGTTAAAATTAACAGAGAACTAGTACTATTTAAATAACCATATGGAATGGAGGTAAAATATGTCCCATCTACCAAAGAAGGTCTTTATCAATTGATTTCTAAAGCTAGAGCTTCTTCTCCATTGACATCCGAGGATCAGGAACAGCTTAAGCTGTATATCCCAATGCAGTTGGGGGAGGAAAGTGCAAAACGTATGATGACAATGGTCAATGATATAAGGGAAGGAAAACGTTCTCCCCTTTCAGAACAGGAAAGAATTGAACTAAATTCTAGGAATATGGATGAAAGCCTGCAAAATTTCTTAAGTAAGCTTTCTTCCTCCTCAGATGAAGAAATGGAATCTATCCTTGAAATGTGCGAATGTATCAGAGCCAGTAGATCTAATTCTTGATTTATATTTTTATTTTAGATTCTTCCTTGACATAAAACATTACCAATGATATACTAAACAAGTTGTCGCGGGATAGAGCAGTTGGTAGCTCGTCGGGCTCATAACCCGAAGTCGGAGGTTCAAGTCCTCCTCCCGCAACCATGTTTATAAACTCTGCTTAATGCAGAGTTTTTTGTTTTACTGAAAGGAAAAACCTCCTTACGGAGGTTTAAATTTCAGGTTAAGAATTAGAGTTTTTACAAACTACCCTAACTTGGATGTTTTCAGCTGAGCTGTCTTCAAAATATAAAAACATGGGGCATTCGGATCTAGATTATAATTAACAATCTCTTTCCAGACCTCTTCAGTTAATTTACTGGCTTGTAGGGAAAATGACTTTGCTACCTTTCCTTCATTTACTCCCTCACATACCTCACCCACTAGATTTGTGACTAAGCTTATATGACTTACCTCACAAAATTCCAGCTCCATCCAACTCCTTTTATTAAGTTTTTCAGATGTTTCCTTAACATCCGTTAACTTGATTATCCCAAAACCAACCCACAAGTTCAAGGTTTATTAAGGTTTTCTGCTTGTCAATATTATGACAAAACATCAAGCATTTTCTGCAAGGGTATCTGCAAAATCATTTATAGCCACGGCATTTCTGCCTGAAAACCTGTAGCCACAACCTCACCCGATTCCAACTTACCTACTATAGAGTAGTAGGCATTTTTCTGAAGTCCTCTATCCAATAAACACTTCAGGCTGCAGACTGAGAAAACATTACAATCATACTTTTTTATTATAATCCCGCTCTTTAATTCCTCTATAACCCAAAATAAGTCCTTCCCCCGTGGCTGGTTTTACAGGTTTCACAGGCAGGAAATTGCGGTATCAACTCTTCCACTTTACACTCAGCCTTTTCCCTGCTCTTGTCCCAGTTACTACCGACAAACACTATATCCTTAACTAAAAGCTCCTTGTACACCCGAACACTCCTTCCGAGTTTCAACATTAATTAATTTTAGCATATCTCAAGGATTTAAGATTATTGACTTCTAATATGTTATGTTTTAAAATGATAAAGCTTAATAATTAATATCTCTTGTTGGCAATATTACCTTCTTGCCCTATGTTTTATATTGTGTTATAATGACTTGTGTTGGCTCTGAAGCCAAATACGTCCCAGTAGCTCAGCTGGATAGAGCAACGGACTTCTAATCCGTAGGTCAGGGGTTCGAATCCCTTCTGGGACGCCATTTAGGAATTATGCGGGTTTACGGGTTTTTAGATGGAGAACAAAAACGGCATTATTAACGTTAGTCCGTTGCGTCTCACGAAATCCCGTCTACCACAACGGATTTATCCCCTTCGGATATAAAACGGAGGGGATTTTTATTATGGCAAGAAAGAAATTCGAGAAACATTTACCTGAAAATTGGCAGGAAGCACTACAACAATTTATTTTTTGGAAACAAGCTCAAGGGTTATCAGAGAGGACTATTAATGACTACCGTTATCACGTCTCACAATTTTATAATCAGTTCCCCAAAGCCTATGACGAAAAAAATCTTGCAAAATATCTGCTTGCTTACATGGCACAACCCATTAAACCCGCCACATTTAACCTTAGATTGGTTTACCTAAAGGCATTTATTAACTGGTATATCGACGAGGGCATTTTTACCGCTAACCCATTGGCTAAGATAAAGCGAAAAAGGACGAGGGAAGAATTTGCAATATTGACCACGAAACATTGCAACAACTTTTAACCCTACCGAACCAAAAAACTTTCTCAGGTCTGCGGGACTTTGCTTTAATCATGCTAACTTTGGATACTGGTATCCGTCCAAAGGAGGCATTTTCCCTGCTTGAATCAGATATTAACCTAAAGAATTATAGTGTAGAGGTTCGGGCACAAATTGCTAAAACCAGGGTTAGCAGGTCTTTACCCATTCTACCCGCAACTGCACAAGTAATTAAAAAGCTACTCTCTGCCCGTCACCCTGATTGGAATAATAATGTTCCCGTATTCTCTACCGCTGACGGGACTTTTTTAAACGCTTGCACCTGGGGATAGGTTAGAAATTTACAGCAAAAAGTTAGGTATAAAGATACGCCCGTATGATCTCAGGCATTCCTTCGCCTTGATGTTCCTACGGAATGGAGGTCATGCCTTCTCTCTCCAGCGGACAATGGGTCATACAACTTTGAACATGACCAAACGCTATGTAAACCTTACAGAAACAGATTTAAAAGAACAACATACTATGGCTTCCCCGTTGAATTTTCTAATAGAAACTAAGAAGAGAGTTCGTAAAGTTAAGTAGAAAAATACACAATGCCAATCCGTAGGGAGTATGTTCTTTTGCTAAAAATAGCCAAATGATTACATTTCTTTACATATAAAAGGAGGTAAAATAACTACTTAATGGAATTAATAATCAGTTATGGACTACTACTTCAAAACGATTTAGGAATAAAAACAAAATAAAACTTAGAAAGGAATACTAAGATGGATAGTTTTATTGGGTTACTAAAAAATGGGTTAGCAATATTAGGTTCATATAAAGCAGTAATTGAATATGGGCCAAAATGTTTGAAGATCGTTAAAAATTTGACTAAGCGAAAATACTATGACATTGAAGAGATTTTTCCTAAACTAAAGGAAAATGAACTTGCCCTTGGAGATATAATTGAGTGTTCAGGCTTTCTCAGTAAATATTCTCAAACTTTTCTCCCGATGTCATTCTTACCTTCAGTTCCTGGGCCATCATCTGAAAAAATTTTAAAGAGGACGTTTGAAAATGGAAAATAATTAACCATTGTCAATTATCTACGGATTGGAAAGTGTTACAAGTTCCCGTTAGCATTCTTCCTACTCTTAATAATTTAAGACTCTGTTTCTTATATAGAGACGGATTTGATACTTTTATTCACCCAGTTAACGATGGTAAAGATAACCAAGAGTTAACAAACACAATAATGGTGCCCAAAGAAGGTAAACCAATTCCAGTATTAATAGATATAAGTAAACATTCGGCTTTCATAGACAGGTTTGTGAATCTCAAGGCTAGAATTACGGTTATTCCTGATGAACTAACCAAGCAATTAAGAACACCTTATAATGATATACTCTCTAAGCATAACGAGAATTTTTATAATCCTTTTGCTGAAGTTGGTTCATTTATTTGCTTGTCTGTAATTGAGAACAACCCGGATATTAAAATTGAAAAAGATAATTCTGACATTCCAAATGCAGATGCTCAAGTTTTTGCAGAACTCCATGTTGAGGATCTTAATCTTTATCCAGATGTTGCAAAAGCAATTATTGAAGGTTCTATTCCTGATCTGGCCTCTCCAGCTTTAAAAGTTATGACTATTCACGGATATGAAGCAACTCCTTACCTTACAAAAGGAAATATACGTATTATTTATAAAGAGCCAAATATAATTGGTTTATACACCGTTGTGAAACTTTTTGATAATATATCTTACCTAGAAACGATTTCTTCCATGAGTAGATATAGCCAAGATCTGTCTCGTAAGATTCAAAATCATTCCTTAGAAGCAGTAGGAAAAAGACTAAAAACAACTACTGACTTTGTTTTTGATCCTACAAAGGCTACCCTTTTTGACTCCCGAGGAATACTAAACGTAAATGTAAGCAATTATCCCGATCTTAACAATACTGATGATAAAGAAACCATTAACTGGTACCGTTCTTCTCAATAATTATTTACCATTTTCCTTTAACAGCGAAATTTAATAACTAATCCTTTTGAATAACCTACAGTTTTGTGTTTTTTTATAAAACGCCCTTCCCTGTCAGATACCCCCACTTCCCCCTGGTGGGGGTCTTCATTTTAGTCTCTTACGGTGAGTAATACTGGCTACTGAATGAAACACAATTAATATTGTGTTTCATTCGCAGCAGTAAAGGCCCCCTACCCACGGGGGCGTAGGGGTGTTTGCCCTTAGGAAAGTACCTCAACCGTACACACAAATTTTTTTGCATTCGGATTAATTTGTTGATTCAATAGTCTGTCAGAAAAACTTAAATCTCAGTAAGGAAGTACGCATTTGCATAATGTTGTGCAATAAAAAACGTTATAGAATATTCGTTGCAAGATGTATAAATTTTAGGTTAAATACATCCTAAATGTGATATGATATAAATAAAACTCTAAGAAGGTGCTAATATGAACATTAACACAGACTGTATTGTAAGCATTTCGGATGCTAACCAAAATTTCTCTAAAATTGCACGACTTGTTGACGAAAAGAAAAAAGTGATTGTTATGAAGAATAATAAACCAAGATATTTGATTATTGATTTTGAGGATTACGAAGCGCAGCGGTTAGAGGAAATGAAACTTGATAAAATATCAGATGAGATTCTGGAAAAGAACTTAGATGCTTTTAAGAGGTTGGCTGAATGAAATGGTTGTCTATTGATTATATTCTTAAACTGCATGAAAAAATGGTACAAAGAACAGGTGGTGCTCCTGGTTTAAGAGACATAAAATTACTTCAATCAGCTATTTATAGTGCCCAGGCAACCTTTGATGGACAGGATCTTTATCCAGACATAGAAAGCAAAATAGGTGCAATATGTCACGGGGTCATCAACAACCACCCTTTTGTGGATGGTAATAAGCGGATGGGTATTTACTTGATGCTGATCCTACTGGATTATAATGATTATCATATTGAATATGACCAGGATGAACTTGTAGATTTGGGATTGGCTATTGCTGAGGGTATTCTATCAAGGGAATATATTTCCCAATGGATTAAGGAACATAAGGTGAGAAGGTAGTTACTGCGTATTTCAAAGATTTTATCAAAAAAAGTAATAACCCGCTGGAGATTAAATTTCTTGTTTCAATAAGAATTCCAAGAGCCCAAGCTCTAACATACTAACGTTCCCTTCGCCGGGGGCGTTGGGTTTTTTCGTCAAAAGAGCGTCGGCAGTAAGAGATTGCCGTTTCATAGCGAAACACACACCGTAGGACGAGAGCAACGGAGTCGGTCTAAGAAAAGGCTTGCTAAAACCGCCTGTCCGATGAACATAACCGAGTAGCATAAGGTCAGATTCCCGCGCTAATAGGACGCAGCTCAACGTAAGGGTAAACTCGCACTTCTAATCCGTAGGTCAGGGGTTCGAATCCCTTCTGGGACGCCATTTAGGAATTATGCAGGTTTACGGGTTTCGACGATCTAAAAAGCAGTAAAAAACTGCTTGTCCGTTGTACCTAAATTAACCGCAACGGATTTCCTCCTTACTACTCTGTCAGTAAATACTGCAGATAGCGAAGGAGGATTTTATTTATGTCAAAGAGAAAGATTAGTAAAGCCAAGGTTATAACTTGAGGAAGCATTACAGGGATTTCTTTTTTGGAAACAGGCCCAAGGGCTAAGCGAGAGAACAATAAAAGACTACCGTTCCCATGTTAACATATTATTTTCTCGTTACCCCGAAGCATTTGACAATGAACACCTAAAACCCGCTGTTTTAGAATATATGGCACAGCCAGTTAAGCCTGCTACTTTTAATCTTCGCCTAGTTTATCTCAAAGCATTTTTTGATTGGTGTGTCAAAGAAGAATATATAGTGAAAAACCCATTAGAGGGTTTTAAAAGGAGAAAAGATGAAGGCAGAATAGTAAATATTGAAGAAGTACCCTTGCCAAATTACTTACTTTACCGGATAAAGATACCTTCTCTGGTCTGCGGGATTACGCACTGCTTTTACTTACATTAGATACAGGCATTCGCCCAAAGGAAGCTTTCTCTCTTTTAATAGATGATATTAACCTCCGTTCCCTTGAAGTATATATACGTTCCGATATAGCTAAGACTAGAATAAGCCGTTCATTGCCTATATCTCCAGTGACAGTAAATACAGTTAGGGAATTAATTCAGGCTCGTCACCCTGCTTGGAAAGATAACGTCCCGGTATTCTGTACTACTGAAGGTGGTTACATGAATTCTATGACGTGGGGAGACAGACTTGAAATTTATAGTAAAAAGCTTAGCAGAAAAATTCGCCCTTATGAACTTCGCCACGCATTTGCTCTTCAATATCTTAGAAACGGAGGTCATGCTCTGGCTCTACAAAAAACTCTAGGATATATTGATCTTACTATGACTAAGCGATATGTTTCTCTAACTCAAAATGACTTGCGTCAGCAGCATACTACCACTTCACCACTTAATACATTTGCACCTCAAAGAAATAAGGTAAGAAAGATAAAATGATATTATACCGGGTAGAGGATTGAATTATCTCTACTCGGTTTTTATTTTTTAAATTTTAAGTATTTAATTTATTACGCTACACTTATCCCCTTAGATGTTTAAACTGACCAATTTTAGGTTCTTAATGGTTGGTATTGTATTAATTGCATTATTTGTTTACCGCGATGCTTTAAATTTATTTTCCTAAGTTAGTTTTCAACACTTAGCAAGTATGTAACAACAAAAAACTTAGCTCGCCAGCAATTAAGCCAGCGAGCCTTTTGTTATCTATGCGTAAAATTTAATTTGATTACACTATAATTTTCAAAATCTTGAATTTATTTAGGTAGTGTTAATTACCGAAATTGTTTTTAACAAATTTGCCTATATTGTTAATTGCTTGGTTTGCCTCAGGTACATATGGTGCAAAGAGCTGAAATACATGCCACATATTATCCCAAACTTCTAATTTAACATCTACCCCAGCCTCTTTTGCACGCTCTGATAATCGAGTGGAGTCACTCAATAATATTTCATGGTCACCAACCTGAATTAATAGATTAGGTATCCCTTCTAGATTCTCCCAAATTGGTGATAAAATTAAAGGTTTGGTAGGTAAGGTACCTATAAACATATCTGAACATATTTGAGAACTTTCTAGACTGTTCATAAAATCCATTTCCGCTCTTGTTTTATAGGATTCCCCATCAAAATTTATCAGGTCTCCCCAGAGTGATAACATAAATGCGGCTGCTGGAAGTGTATCACCTGTATCTCGTAATGATAGTAAGGTCATCAGCGTGAGGCTACCCCCTGCGGAATCTCCACCTATCACAATATCTTTAGCAGAGATACCACTCTTAATTAACCATCGGTAAGCTGCTAGACAATCTTCATTTGCGGCAGGGTATTTATGCTCTGGTGCAAGCCTATATTCCACTAATAGAACTCGAACACCACAAGCCTCAGAGAGAACAGCTGCAAAATGTCGGTGATTTTCACAGGAGCCAGAAAAAAACCTCCTCCATGGAAATATAGTATTAGCTGTGTTTTATCATTTGGAACATTAGCTGCTTTCACCCATTCTGCCGGTAAATCATCGATCAATATTCTTTCTACGCTAGTACCAGGAGGAAGTTTCGTGTTTTTGCAATATTTATATAATCATGTCGAATTTCTTCTACAGTTCTTTTAGAAATATCTAATTTTGCCATTTCTCCTACTAGAAATTCTCTTATAGATGACATATTTACCTCCATCATTATAGGTATTTCTTTTTGCCTCCATAAGTGTCAATTCCCGTTTTAGTTTTCAAAATACTTATTCAGCAAAATTAGAGGCCCCCCTTCTAATTAATTTTACCCTTTTAGTTCTTTGTGAACCTTCTGTGCATGTTCACACCATTCGACAATCATTTTGCTCCATCTAACACCAAAATCCACGGATAGATCCCAATATACACCTTCAGAAGGACAACCATGTTTTTTTACCTCATTTTGAATGATTTCAGAACATTTTAGCTGGAATATATTTAACTGCTCAGTGTAATAATCACGGAGCTTCTGTAGGTTAATATCGAATTGTTCGGGGTCAGCACCATTTCCAAAGAATACTTTTATTAGAGTGGAGTCTTTTAACCCAAGTGGTTCCATTGGCTCATTCAACCAACGATGAAACTCTTTCAGTCCTTCCTCTGTAATATGATATACTTTGCGGTTAGGTTTACCAACTTGCGTTACTATTTCAGCCCTTAGCCACCCCTGGTTTTCCATTTGGTTTAATGTTCTATAGATTTGAGGTAGCGTGGCATTCCAGATGAAGTGAATTGAATGCTGAAAATTATCCTTTAATTGGTATCCAGTAGATGGTTGATATCTTACTAAACCAAGTAATGCGTGAGCTAAAGACAAGTTAATCCCCCTATGTTAATCGTATTATATATAACTATGCACATATATTACTCTACACATATTATGTAGTCAATACTTATTTAAAATTTATTCTTGAGGAAGTAAACAGTCACCTATTCTTTTTGTGTGGCGACAAACCTGTCCTAATAATACAGGACATTTTAGGTTAGAATACCGGACAGCCTTGTCCTACAATTTAGTTTATATGAGTTAAGTAAAAGTATAAGTCCTATGTTTCAAGCTGTCTTTTAGAGACATAAATACTATTGACCTCATCGTATTCTTTTCATCCTTTTGCCACTTATTACATAATAAATATTGTGGTTACTCCTTGTACAAAGAGGGTTTAAGTCCCCTATAAAGTGTAGAGGGGTAAAATCCTTAACGAGACGTTGGACCTCCTGTGACCGTCAAGTAGCAATGTACAAATTTTATTAAATAAGAATGTACACCTAGCTATCTGGTTTCCCGAAGATTGTTTGCCTGTTCTTAATTCGTTGACTATCACCAGTCAAATGAATGATTTCGCTTTTGTGGATAATTCTATCCAAGATGGCCATAGTAATTGCCGGGTCACCTAGCAAATCTCCCCAATCCTCCGGCCCCTTGTTGGATGTGATTATCAAAGCAGTTTGCCCGTAGAGTTTGTTAATAAGCTGGAAGAATAGATTTGCTTCGGGTTTATCCATTGCCATGAACATTAAGTCATCAATAATAACCATATCACTCTCAATTATCCGTTTCACCTTGGCCGAAAAGTCCTCGAGATTTCTTGGGTTTTTAACATATTAATCAGGCTATCCATCATGACAAATGACATTTTGAAGCCTCGTTGAATAGCCTCTATGCCCAGGCCTGTGGCCATATGGGTTTTACCACCCCAGATGGTCCCAGTAGGATAAGGCTGTACGCCTGCTCCATCCACACCAGTTCTTGGAGTTAGTTTAGTTGTTTTTGACTCAGGGATTGTTGTTCAGCCACACTAAACTCTTGAAGTGTTTTGTATTCCGGAAAAGCAGACAGTTTGAGCCGCTTTTCCATTTGTTTGATTTCCCTCTTCTTTAGTTCATGGGTAAGTAACTTGCTAAGAAACTGCTGGTAGCTGTAAGATCACACCTGGGCCTGCACAAGCAAATCATCTAGAATACGGCTATAAACTTGTTTAAAGAATAGCAGAATCACCAATGTTTAAAGGACATAAACCAGATGGAACTGGCGTTTAATGTTAAAGTTATGGCAGTTATGAGACGTATTCCAGTTCCGTCTACACCCCTATATGAAAAAGGACAAATTCCTGCCATAGAGTTAACCAAAATAGCTGCAGTTACTAGACTTGTTACCCTTCCCAAAAGAGCTATGAATGCCCATGAAGTGACCCAAATGACACTACTAACTGGTGTTAATCAGCTTTACGCAGAATATGGAGCTAATCCTAGAGATACAGCATCTCAAACTGAAAAGAGTAGAGGCTTCTCAGTAAGACAAGCTTGGGATATGTTATGGGAAGCTGGCTACGGCGTTTCAAAATAATTTATAAACATTAAAACACAACGGATTTCCTCCTTAACTATCTGTCAGTAAACTGCAGATAGTTAGGGAGGATTTTTATTTCCTGAAGGCCTGACCGACCTGCTCCCTTTCTTTGAGGTTAATATCATCAGTAAGAGTTTTCTTTTATTTGTAGTATTGACCTGATGTAATTCCAAACTTTTTCTTTATTGGATTGATTGAGTGTTTTGGACTATTTATGCAACTTTCCATTTCTTTATCGTCCAGGTAATGAAGGGGTCTTGTACGATGCTTATTTTTGTGCGTATATCCCGTTTGTGCCGCCAGTGCCCCCCGTATAATTGCCTGTTCCAGTACCACCGCGGCGGCTGTGCCCACGATTGTAACGACGGCATCTCTCGACATGTTGCTGGTGTGGGAGCAGTGCGAGGCAGAAGACCGTGTCACCGTCCCACTGAGTGTGATTGGGGAGATGGCCCGGGCCATCCCATCGTCTGCGAGTCTCGCTACCCGGTTGGCCTCTGCTTGGTCAGCCGCTCTGTGGTAACCACTACGGCGATTGTGGTACTCTGATAGTACAACGGTGACGGCACACCGTCCAGCATAGCCCGGGTCTGATTGACGAATGTTCCATCAGGCCATCTCGCCCCGACGACGATACGCCCTCGATCCCATATATCTCCTAGGGCATTGACCACCGCCAGTGCCGCCACCACAGGGCCACCTGGGATGCCCAGGGAGGCAGTACCTAGTCCGCCTTTCATCGGTATCCCGTAGATTTTCCCCACCGTCGCTCCCGCCCCGGCACCCACATTTCCTTCTGCCACGGGACCCGCATTTGCAGACTGGCAGGCAGCGTAGGCCAGAGCTGCGTCAGGCGGGTTTGAACCCTTGGCAAAGGGTAGGTCGAAGATGACCGCTGCAGGTACGAGAGGTACTTCGTCGATCCCCTTCTCAACGAGCCAACGCATTACCCCACCCGATGCGGGTAACCCGAAGAAACTGCCGCCTGTTAGAAGAACACCATATACAGGATATTCCGAGGCGCCAGGGCGGATAATATCGGTATTCTGGGTACCGGCTACCTCCACTAACCTCTACGCCCGGGATCGCCCCACCAGGGCAAAGAATTACTGTGCATCCCGTACGTCCGCTTTTGTCTACAGCGTTTCCCACCAAGATGCCGGGGACATCAGTAAGTCCTCCCATATTGCAACCCTGTTTTTATTACCCATTTATCTCACCCTTATTGTAAAAATAACTGCAATATTTTAAGAAACATATTTTTCCATATTATTCTTTTAGAAGATATAATGCTACTGTTATTAAGAAGGGAGCTCATGCTTATTAAGTCTTCTGTAGGATTTAACAGTAATTTGAGACATACTCAAAGGAGTTGGAAGTATAACTTGATGTTTTCTCAACGCCCAAATTAAATGTTCTTGCCAAAACCGCCGGGTTTCCCCGGCGGTTTTTTGCTTAGCAGACAGCTTGTATGTCTATAGCTTACATGCCAAATCGTTTAATTGCCCTGACAATAGAGCTAAGTTTTGGGCGGAGGATGAGATTTCCTCGGTATTGGCCGTTTGCTCTTCAGAGGCAGCGGCTACGTTCTGCATCGCAGATGAGACCTCTTCAACCGAGGAAATAACACTTTCTATGGCCGAAGACATCTTAATAGAAGCAGAAACCGCTTGCTCAATTTCAACGGTTAATTCATCAACCGCACCAATAATATTACCAAAGGTCTGGGTAGCCTCATCAAGGACATTGGCTCCCGATTGAACTTGCTTTAAGTTTTCTCCCATACTGCTAATAGCTTCATCGGTCTTGCTTTGAATTAATGAAACCAGTTCTTGTATTTCCTTTGTGGCATTAGAGGACTGCTCAGCTAATTTTCTTACCTCGTCTGCAACTACTGCAAAGCCACGTCCATGTTCACCCGCTCTGGCTGCTTCTATTGCAGCGTTTAAAGCTAATAAGTTGGTTTGATCGGCAATATGTGTAATTAGACTGATGATTTGACTAATCTTATTAGCATCATCACCCAAACCCTTAACAACCAACTCACTATTAGAAGATGCTTTTTGGATTTCATTCATTTGGGACACAATATTTCTAAGACTTTTTTCCCCTTCCTTGGCATAAGCTGATGCATTACCGGAATTTATTCCAATATTCTGAATATTATCCGCTACCTGTACTACCATGCCGGAAATTTCCTGTGAACTGAAGTTTACCTCTTCCATTGAAGACGCCACTTCATTAGTAGTTGAAGCTGTTTCCTCCGCGCCGGCAGCCATATTTTGGGAACCTGCTGATAACTGTGATGCGGATGCATCAACATCCTTAGACTTTTCTTGTAGTTGTGCCGAGATATTTTTTAAGCTCCTAAATACACCTACAATTATGACTACGCTCAATACAATAATAATTATCGCCAGGGATAAGCCTATAAATAAACTGCGATTTGCCTTAGCTGAATTTACCGTACTTTCCGAATTAAGTATTCCCTCCTGAAAATACGCAAATTCCTCCCCTGTTTCTGCCAATTTGCCAACAATGCCGCCGTTATTCTTAATAAATGCTGTTACATTATTCCCCTCAACTTGTCCCTCTCCTTCCGCAGGCAGTTGGGCAGCTTTTAACGTAATGATCTGATTTGCGTATTCCTTTAAATTATTGGAAGAACCTTGCACATTATTGTACAGTACTCTGCCTTCCTCAGTAGTAAGCATCGGGTAAATGTTCTTTAATATTTCATCTCCTTCACCAATAGCATTGTGATATCTTTCAAGGTCAATGGATTCGCCAGTTATCACATAAGATCTTAAACTGGCTGCCGCATGATTATACTTTGCCAGGGCTTTTTCAGCCAGAGCATATGATTTTGCCTTTTGCTCAATCAGTATTGTGTACTCATTATCAATATTCTTCATTACCCATACTAAATACAGAGAAAGTAGTGTCACAAGGGTTAAGACTGCTGCCATACCTAAAGTAAATTGTTGTTTTAGGGTTGTAGGTTTTTTAATTTTCATGTAAATTATCCTCCTATAGTTTAAAATCATTATTCTAAGGAACCACCGTTAGAGTAATTGTAAAAAATTCACCTCCTTAATCATTTGAATAAAATCATGCAATATTCGGTGGTTCCCGACATTATTCGACATATTTATTTCTTCCCTTAAGGTCAACTTTTAAAAAAAAATAAGTAATATAATTCCGATAAATGCAACAATCTTCCTAATTATAGAAAGATCTTATTTATAAAACAAATATTAATTATGTGCCATATATTCTCAGGTTAACATGTAAATTATGGAAAATTTTATGCAAAGCATTTTAGCTATTTATAATTCAAGTTCCTCCTAAACCCTGATATAATCACCAAAAGGAGGGTTTTGTAATGTCTGAAAGCATTGAAAAAATGCTCTCCCAGCTTATTACAAGGGTTTTAGAGGATCAGAAAGAAATAAAGTTTGAAATGCTAGAAATGAAGTCAGACATAGTAGAAATGAAGTCAGAAATTGTAGTAATTACCGCTGATATATCTGAGATAAAGACTGAAATAGTCCAGATTAATAATAGGCTTACCGGGATTGACGATAAGCTGTCGTACTTAACCTCCGATGTTAGATTATTAGAGCAGAAAACCCTTCAAAATGAAAAAGAGCTTAACCGAATGAAAAAACAAGTCGAAATGCGTGTAATAGGCCTATCGCCTTAACACGGTAATTTAATTGCTATTGAGATTGCCAAGGCTATCAGGCTTCTTAACTGCTTATTTTTTGTTCACTTTTAAAGCTTCTTTAATCCCCATAATTTTGCAAAAATAGACAAAATGCACAAGGTATTTGCATGTTTTTAGCGAAATGATTAGCCAAGGGGGATGAGGATGTTTAACGATAAATCGAATGACAATATGGATGTTTCGGTACTTCTTAATCAGTTAAAAGAGGCAAATAAGCAAATGGGCCAAGTTGTTGAAACAATTGACCAAATTAGTAAACAGACACATTTGCTTTCCTTAAATTCTGCTATTGAAGCAGCTAGGGCCGGTGATGCGGGCAAGGGTTTTGGGGTTGTCGCAAGTGAAATTAAAAAATTTGCTGACAAAAGTTTTCTTACTGCCAAGGAAAGTAAAACTATAATAAACAACATTCAAACAAAGGCAAATGAAGTAATCGCCGTTAGAACCGCAGATGTAGCTTATGATACTATTGATAAAATAGACCGGAACTTATTTGAACGCAACTGTGACGTGCAGGCCTGGGCTACTTTTGACGCCATTAAAAACTGTCTCTGCACTGATGATAGCGATAGGTTCAAGCAAGCAACAGCATTAATGAAAAATATTGTTGACATATATGAAGTTTACTATGATCTCTATCTTGCTGATTTAGATGGAAAAATTATCGCTACCGGAGTAAATCAGCAGACGGTGGGACAAAATGTTTCCAATGAAGAATGGTTTATTGAAACTGTAAAGCAAAATAGTGTTTATGTAACAGATATGTATTATAGCAATAATGCCGGTGGTTATACCGTTGCATACTCATGCCCCGTAAGGGACAATGGCGGCAATACAGTTGGGGTATTTTCTACCCGTTTTAACTGGACATTTATTTATGAGATAATTGATAGCGCAAGGGTTGGGACTACCGGGGATATTTTTGTAATCAACAAAATGGTGTTGTTATAGCATCCAGGGATCGGAATGGAATTCTAAAGGATAGTTTAATGGAGCTGGAGGCCGTAAGAAAAGCTATTTCAGGGGACCTGTACGGCTACAGCATTGAAAAAGACAGAAGCAATAAAATGAAGATCTATGCTACGCCCATACCAAGGGTTATAATGCCTATAAAGGTAAAAATTGGTCGGTAATTGTCAGTGAAACCATAGATTGATTTAATAATTATGTTTAGGCACGCTGCTATTTAAACCAGCGTGCCATTTTAATTTCTGGCCTTCTTTCATATTGACTAATGTAAAGAATTTGTATATATTTTATTTGAATATATGCTCATATACCGAAGGAGGCTAGCCAATGGACAAACATTTCTGTGATATTCATTGTACTGATGAAGCTGACCTATTAAAAATCAAGAAGAACTCCTTAGATGAAGAAGTCATTACCAAACTATCTGCATTTTTTAAAGCCTTGTCAGACCCCACTCGCTTAAGGATCATCTATGCCCTGAGCCAGACTGAGGAGCTTTGTGTTTATCATATTTGCTGCATTTTAGAAATGTCTCCCTCTTCCATATCCCATCAGCTTAGAGTACTTAGGCAGATGGACCTAGTTAAAACTCGAAAGGAAGCTCAAAGTGTCTACTATTCCTTGAAGGACAAACATGTGCTTCAAACCTTCAATCAAGGTCTGGAGCATGTACTAGAGCAGTTTGGAGGGCAAATATAATGGAAAAGGACAAAATTGATCATGAACAACCCCAGGAAAGTGCCTATTGGTAGAATACGCTATTATTGGCATTACGGGGATTTTAATTCTTGTCTACTGGCTTGGGGGTATCAAAGAATTTGCTGGAGTAAATTTAGCACTATTGGCAGCAGTCATTGGAGGATATCCTATTGTTAAAGAGGCATTAATAGCAGTTGTTACTCGTGGAGATACAAAGGTAGGCTTGCTAGTAAGTATTGCCCTAATAGCATCCATTTCTATAGGAGAATATTTGGCTGCTGCTGAAGTTGCCTTTATCATGCTGGTTGGGGAACTACTAGAACACATTACTTTAGAAAAATCAAACAAGTCAATTAATAAGTTGGTTGATTTAAAACCCCTTAGGGCACGAGTGCTAAAAAACAACACTGAAATAGACGTAAATGCAGACCAATTACATATTGGTGACATTGTCCTAGTAAAGTCTGGTGACAAGATACCTGTGGATGGGACTGTAGTCAAAGGTCATGCAAGTGTGAATCAGGCAACCATAACCGGGGAGTCAATCCCTGTGGCAAAGGTTGAAGGAGATTCTGTTTTAGGAGGCTCTATAAACATCAGCGGCTACATGGAGATTAAAGCTACTAGAGTTGGTGAGGAAACTGCCCTTGGACATATTATTACTCTAGTAAAGCAGGCTCAAAACTCCAAAGCCCCTATTCAAAGACTGGTGGATAAATATGCCACTTGGTTTATTCCAGCCAGCTTAATCATTGCAACAATGGTATTTATTATCACCCGTGACATTACACGGGCAGTAACAATTCTCATTGTGTTTTGCCCATGTGCTATGTTGCTAAGCACCCCTACCGCCGTTATGGCAGCAATAGGTAATGCCGCTCGTAAGGGGATTCTAATTAAAGGTGGTGAAGTTTTAGAACGTACTGGCAAAATTAATGCAATCGTCTTTGATAAAACCGGCACCATTACTAGGGGTACCCCTGAAGTCAAGGAAATAGTCCCCCTTGCCATTTCAAGTAGGGAAATCTTGCAATATGCTGCCATTGCTGAAAAATTCTCAGAGCATCACTTGGCTGAAGCCATTATCAAATACGGCAAAAAACAGAACTCCATATTCCTTCACCGGATGCCTGGCAAGTACATGCTGGACTAGGAGTAACTGCAATTTATCAAGGAAAAAAAATAATTTTGGGAAGCATTGAATGGATAAGTGGATTTGGTATTCAAATCAGTGAAGCTGACTTAAGAAAATATAATGAAATGGCCGAACACGGTTGTACCACTGTAGCTTTAGTGATAGATAACATCCTTTGTGGCTTCATTGGCATAGCCGACCTGATTAGAGAAAATGCAGCAGCATCTATTAGGGATATTAATAATTTAAAAATAAACAAAATTATGATGCTAACCGGCGATAATACGCTTCCTGCTAAATATGTAGCCAACCAAGTGGGCATAAATGAATATGTTGCTCAACAGTTGCCAGAGGGCAAAGCAAATACCATCAGACAGATTCAAGATAAAGGATTTACTGTGGCTATGATAGGTGACGGGGTTAACGATGCCCCCTCCTTGGCCACAGCAGATGTAGGGATAGCCATGGGCATATCTGGCACAGATGTAGCAGTTGAAACTGCTAATATTGCCCTACTCTCTGATGATCTTTCAAAAATCCCCGGTATAATTTCTTTAAGCAGAAATACTCTTGCAGTTATTAATCAAAATATTTGGTTTGCCAACGGTATAAACCTTATCTCAATCATATTGGCCTCCAGCGGTATCCTAGGACCAATACTTGCAGCAATAGTTCATAATCTAAGTGCAATCGTTGTAATACTCAATTCATCTCGACTAATAAAATCAAAAATCTAACTAAGCCCCCTCTCATATGCCGTTCAAAATCTTTGCAAGGGATCTACTGATTCCCCTACGACAAAAGATAGCCATTTCTACGAGGGTTTATAGTTAAATGGGTAATAATGTCTAAAGATAACTCTTCATTACAGAAGGTACAATGAATCTTAGGGCCATCTTCATACTGGGTTGTGATTTCTATTACCTTTTTGTAATCCCTAAGCCCATTAACAATCAGTTCACCTACCTGACGGCAAGAAGGACAGATTGTCTTGATACTGTAACTTATATTATTTACCATAAGTTGCAACCCCATTATCTTAACATTAATATTTTGAATCCATCTATATTTTCACAGTTAATAATAACTTTAAAATGAACTAATTATTAAAAAAGTATTAATTTTGCTTAAATTATAAGTGACCCTTATATAAAACAGGAACTATCAATATTGATAGTTCCTGTTTTATAGCAATCATCAGATATTTTCCTCTGCTAAAATACGCCGCAAAACCTTTCCCACAATAGTTTTTGGTAATGATGTTCGAAATTCTACTTGTTTTGGAACTTTGTATTTTGCTAATTGTTTACGACAAAAACCTATGATCTCTTCCTTGGTACACTGTTCACCCTCTTTTAAAACAAGGTATGCCTTTAATACCTCACCCCTACTTTTATCTGGGATCCACTACTGCCGCTTCCTGAACCTTTGGGTAGCTGAATAATACTTCTTCGACCTCCCTGGGATATACATTGTAGCCACTGGTAATAACCATATCTTTTTTCCTGTCTACAATATAGGTATACCCATCTTCATCCATGGTGGCAATATCCCCTGTATATAACCACCCATCCCTCAAGGCCAGTCTTGTCTCTTCAGGCTTATTCCAATAACCCATCATGATCTGCGGCCCCTTTATACATAATTCCCCTGGCACACCCACAGGAACTTCCTTTTCACCTTTTAGTAATTCTGCAATTTTATAATATGTCATTGGTATAGGCAGACCGATGGAGCCTTTGATTCTCCTGCCACTGATTGGATTACAATGGGTTACCGGCGCTGCTCAGTAAGCCCATATCCTTCCACAAGCTTTCCGCCGGTTATTGCCTCAAATCTTTCTTGTACTTCCATCGGGAGTGGTGCTCCACCCGATAAACAAGTTTTAATGGAAGATAAATTATAGTTCTTAACCTCTTGGTTTGACACTATAGCAGCATATAACGAGGGTACAGCTTGGAAGACTGTTGGTTGAGACTCTTGGATTTGCTTTAAAAGATTACTAATCTCCAAGCGAGGTATAACAATCATAGTAGAGCAAAGATAGATTGCCAAGTTCATACATGTGTCATGGCAAATACATGAAAGAAGGGTAAAACACAAAAAAACCTTTCTTTAGCTTCTTCCATATTATTAAGCCATAATCTAGTTTGCACGACATTTGTAAACAAATTTTTGTGGCTAAGCATAGCAGCCTTTGATATCCCAGTTGTTCCCCCGGTATATTGGAGCACTGCCAAATCTAATTCAACATTAATTGAAACCTCCGGTAAATCTATTTCCCCACTTTGAATTAAGTCTTCAAAATAGTATATTTCAGGGCCATTAACCTGAGTTGCCTCAACTTTTTTAGAATACAACCCGGCTAATAGGGCCATAAAATCTTGGATTCCAGTGGATATAGAGAGTTTAAGGCTGGTGTTAGGAAATACATTAGCAACCTTTTGCTTAAATTGATCTAGATAAATAATCACTTCTGCTCCAGAATCCTTTAGTTGATAAATCAGTTCTCTCTCTACATAGATAGGATTAGTCATGACCACAATACCACCTAGCCTAAGAACAGCATAATAGGAAATAATTATTGCGGGCAGTTTGGTAGCATAATAGCAACCCTAGTCCCCTTTTGAACACCAATTTTACTCAGTGCTGTAGCAAAATGATCTACACTGTTCTTTAGTTCTTGATATGTTAATTGACTACCTAGAAAAGATATGGCCTGATGTTCTGGATATTTCTTTGCAGCTTCATCTAATACTGCAAACAGGGGCATCTCGGGTATATTTATAAGAAAAGGTATTTCTTCCGGATAAGATTTTAGAAAAGTATTTCATTCATGAAAAACCCCACCTTACTATTTTTTAGTAATTTATAATTCCTATTATGTTACTATCAAATACTTAGATTATTCTAATATTAAGGCATTTTCCTCCTTATATAAAACACTAGCTTTGTCGGAAAAAGAAAATCCATCTTCTAAACATGGCTGGTTATAAATAAGGAAGAATAAGGCTTGTACATTTTCTGTTACATTTTATTTATAATTTTAGTCATTATCAGTGAAGCATATCCATGTATTTACTTCGTGTTTTCTTACAATAAAGGAGGTAATATAATTAGCAATAGTTTCCTTTGAGATCTTTGGGTGAATGTTTGTATAATTATCATTAGCACTATTGGACTAGTCCCTGGCCCCTCTCTCAGCATCTGTGTTTATAACTTTTATTATTTAGGAGGGTTTTTCTAATGAGAAAGTCAATTGTTTTATTCCTATTACCTATATTTCTTGTTACCTATTTTTTCCCAGCAACAGTTTATGCCTCAGACACTCCACAATTCTCCGCTAATGCATCCTACATCACATTTAAAGATAAGAATCTAGAAACAGTTATAAGAAACGCCATAGGAAAGCCCAATGGAAATATTGCCCAGTCAGATTTAAATAAAATATTTATTTTAAATGCCAGCAACAAGAAAATTCGTGATCTTAGTGGTTTAGAGAGACTGGTAAATATTATAAGGTTAGATTTGTCAAACAACAACATTTCAGAAATTCACCAATTAAAGGGTCTTAAAAACTTAACTAATTTAAATTTACAAAATAATAATTTAACTAACGTATCTGCCCTAGAATCACTGACTAATCTAAAGCAGCTAAATATCAGTAGAAATGCAATCCAAAATATCAGCTTTGCTAGTAAATTAACCAAATTAACGGAATTAAACCTCCAAGACAATAAGGTTAAAGATATTACTCCCTTAAGAAATCTGGTTAATTTAGAAAGACTTAACATTAGTAAAAATCCATTAAGTCTAACTTCTGGATCATCTAACATGTCTGTCATCCAACGTTGCAGCAAAGGGGAACAGAGGTTGTATATGACCGTTCCACTATTACCAATATTACCGGCTTAAATCTGGATAAAAATTTGTTTTTGTCAATGTTAATCAAAACCAAAAGCTAAATCCCACTGTTCGACCTGCCAATGCAAATGTCAAGAATTTGGTATGGACATCAAGCAATAATCAAGTGGCCAAGGTATCCAATGACGGTACTGTATCTGCCTGAGAACTGGAATAACAGAAATTACCGTACGTACAATTGACGGAAAACACTCAGCCAGCTGCATCGTGGTGGTAAAACATTCAGACACCCAGATAAATACAATTTACTCTTCTATGCTTTTAGGCGAATCCAAGAAATTATCCTCAACTATCCAAACTGGCCAGGGAATTGTTTGGACTAGTGCTAACAATTCCGTAGCAAGGGTTGACCAAAGTGGTGTAGTTACAGGTACGGGCTATGGTTATACCTTCTTACTGGCCAGTTCACCAGATGGTAAGTATATGACCCTTTATGACGTGCTGGTGGCCAATTATAATGTGCCAAATTACGGATATTTAAAGCAAAATGTATGGTAGTAAGTTTTCTGCCATGGGCTCCTACCTTTTGTGGTAGGAGTCCTTTTATATGGTACAATATAAATAAACTGCGGAGGGGTTAATTATTGGCTGATTCAAAGATGAGTTACCTAACTAGGTTTTTCCTTTTATTCCACTATTTTTAGCTATGGCCTTTATTGCTTTCGACAAGATATCCGGTCAGACTGATGCTCAAGCACCATTGGCGTACATGTTAATCCTCGTACTCTCTTGCCAAGGGATGTTAGCTTTCTCACTTGGATCGTTGATCTATCATTTATCTGTTCAAAGACATGTTTTCTATTTCAAAGTGGTATTTTTAGTTGTCGCGGTAATAAATCTATTATTAATAACTTTATTGGTGATTTTTGAAATATGGGTCTTAGTTTTGCTAATCCTCATTCTCATTGCCATTGGTTATTTTTATTTAAAGAAGTACCAAAGTTAAATCACTCTTTTCAAAAACAGGCGCATTTATGCACCTGTTTTTATTTGGTTACAAGATTATATTGTAAATGGGTATTGCATTTCTCCGCTGATATCTTAAAATTAGTGCTATCACTTTTATTTGAGAGAAGGGTATTAGATGAAACTTCGGAGCTTAGATGATAAAACAGAGGGAATTGTCTCTGCAGCTGGGGCTTATTTCCTCTGGGGCATATTACCTGTATACTGGAAATTTGTAGGTATGGTTCCAGCCCATGAGGTGCTGGCCCATAGGATAGTTTGGTCCTTTATATTTATGTTATTGCTCCTTTTGGTCACAAGAAAATTTACTGCCTGCCTTGCTGATTTAAAAGAAATCCTTGCCCAGCCAAAGAAAGCTATTGGTGTAGTAATGGCTTCAGCCTTAATCAGCATTAATTGGGTTACCTACATTTGGGCCGTCAATAATGATCGCGTCATCGAAACAAGCCTGGGCTATTATATCAATCCCTTGGTAAGTGTATTGCTAGGAGTAATAGTCTTGCGGGAAAAGGTGTCCTTTTGGCAGGCAGTTGCCTTCTGTTTGGCCTTTATTGGGGTGTTAAACATGACACTTCATTTTGGTGTATTTCCCTGGCTGGCTTTATTACTGGCAGGCAGTTTTGGTCTTTACGGATTATTTAAAAAGATGGTAAACCCAGGTGCTATTACCGGTCTTACCTTGGAAACTATGGTAGTTGTCCCTTTTGCCTTAGGTTATCTTGGCTTCTTAACCAGGGAAGGAGCCAGCGCCTTTAGCTTTGCTCAGCCAAATGTTGCAGCCCTGTTAATGGGAGCAGGTATTGTCACAGCCGTGCCTTTACTTCTGTTTGCCAGCGGGGCTAAAAGACTGCCCTTAGCTACCATTGGCTTTCTTCAGTATATAGCACCCACAATAGCTTTAATACTTGGAATTTTCCTTTACCATGAAACCTTCACCATGGTTCATTTGACTTCGTTTATATTCATTTGGCTGGCCCTAACAATCTTTTCTTTGGGTAAAACAAAGTACTTCCTTCAATTTGAGATGTTTGTCTTTCACAAGCTACACCTAAAAGAAAAAAGCTCCACATAAAAATCCCCCTGGCAATCGCAGGGGGGGCTAGCTTCCTCCACAAGATATAAGGCCGGTAAAAGGCAAGTTCTCCTTGGTTAACCAATGGATACCCTATTGCCACCGGTCTTTTTACTCTGGTACATTAGTCTATCGGCCCTACTGATAAGCTCCTCTATGCTATCTTCGGCCTAGCCAGGGTAACACCAATTGATGCGGTCACACTGATTACAGCAGACTTCCTAGTGATGCTGGATTGTTCAATTAACGTTGATAATTTGTTGGCGGAATCCTGAAGGTTCTGTTGGGAAGTATCAGTCAGCACAATGACGAACTCATCCCCTGCCCATCTTCCAATGATATCTAGGGGCCTACATCCGTTTAGGAGGGTCTTTGCCACCATTTTCAGAACCTCATCACCCACATTGTGACCATACTATCGTTAACAGTTTTAAATTTATCCACGTCTAAGAACATCAATCCAAAGGTATAATCATATTTCTGAAGTTCCTGAAGATTTGTGGTTAAGCTGATCTCAATAAAAGTTCTATTTGCTAGACCAGTTAATGGATCACTATATATCGCACGCTTTAATGCATCAATTCTTTCCAGTGCCGAAACCTTTGACGAATTGTCGCTAAAAACTTCCACCGCACCCACTATCTGCCCTTCCTTCATTATAGGCGCAACACGAACAAGGACAGGAACCCGGTAGCCCTCCTTATGATGAAGGTATAGTTCTGCCTCCCTTTTCTGCCCATCAATCATTGTCTCAGCAACGGGGCATAAGTCAAGGCACATCAGCACACATTCGTTATTTAAATGCATGAGTATATTATCTGAGCAGACCTTTCCCAATACTTCTTCACTGGAATAACCTGTCAGCCTCTCGGCTCCTTGATTCCAATATGTGATTCTTCTATCCCGATCAACAAAATAAACCCCATCATAAAGGTTATCTAAAAGATCTTTATAGAAGCTATTTTCAAAATCCATAAGCTCACCCCACTTTACTGCTTTGTTTCCATATTATGTCTACATCAAAAATTTTGTTCATCTTCAAATCAACCATTCTGGATTTACATAAATTAAAAAAAGTCACCGGCAATTAATAGCCGGCGACTTTTTTAACAGAATTTATTATTCTTTTGTGATCTTCCTGCATTCTAAGTAAAATCTCTTTTCCTCGGCCTCACCCATAGAGAAGGTTTTTCTGGGCAAAACCCCGTCTAAAATTACTGTCTTAAACAGATCGTGCTTATCCATTGGCTCAAGATAGAAGCCAATAGCTCCTTCTTGTGATGCCAGGGAACTTAACACATCTTCCCCGTGGATATAATCAATTTTTAATGCTTCCTTATTTTTAGAAATATCATTTAATGCTGACTGCAGTGTAGCAACTGCCAAATTATATTTTGGATTTTGAACAACTAACAAACCCCTGATGGTTCCACAAATGTAAGGTATAACATGATGGCCCCCAATTGCGGTAAGTTCCTTTGCTTTCTCCCCCTGCTCCCTTTGATCACTAAACTCCTGATAATAAGCCTCAGAATTATTCCTGGCGCAATACTGGACAATGTCTTGAAGCAGTTCTTTTCCATTAACGTTAAAAACTATCCTGTGTATTGGTTCAAAGGTAAGTCCCTGATCATGGACATTTACAACTTCAACCATTGCATAGCGAGCTGGATGATTATCAAAATCCTCTCCCGCCAATCCGCCTTTAATGTTTTCCCAAACTGATTTAGCTGTAGCCAGGGAGTGGTTGCCATCACCGGCAGCGAATAAAAGAACATCCTTTTCTGGACCTACACCATATTTTGAAGCAAAGGCTTCTGCTTTAGCCAGCTTGGTAAAGGCGTCTAAAATAGCCTCCTCCATATTTGGATCAGCTACCCTGTATCCCTCAATGTGTCCACCATTCATCATCAGGTCAAAGTCATATACCTTTTCCATTTTATCAGTTTGCAGGGCCAACGGTTCTATCACAGATTTTTCCGGGTCATCAATCAATAACATAACGTGGGGAACCTCTATGGGAGCATTTTCCCTAATTCTTATTCTGGGTGGTAAGCGGTCTAAAACAGTCCCCTCCGTGGCCCTAATCAGGGTCTTTGCACCCGGATTAAAATCGTATTGTTCCAGGTCAATGGTAATTAGCAGCCCCTTTCTTGACTTTGTATGGGCTGTTTTTCGATCAATATAAATAAAACCTTTTCCAGCCTCCATAAGCTGCTTTTGGTCAAGGTATTTCTTCATGGTGTCATTTATATTTGCTACCCTTTGGGCTGCCCCAGCTTCTTCCAGGTAAACCTCGGGAAAAACTAGCTTTAAAGTCGATGGTTCCTCTCCAACTAAGTTTTCAACCTCTGCCCAATATTCCGGCTGGGATGTATATTGGTCACAAGCGACAACCGCCCACTTAGTCAAGTCTACATTCTTTTTGGGCAGTAATACCTGGGGTGGTTTGATTCCTAAATTTTTTAACGACAAAATTCTTTACCTCCTGTTATAAAACAATTCTATTAAAGCAAAATATCTTATATTTTATCAAATCGAATCCCCTTAATCACTTATCTACGGGCTAGTATACATTATATTTAATATTAAAAATGCCAACCTGTAACATTTTACCATAACTTAGAATAAAATGTAAAAAGTCTCGGAGGTTAGCCATGAAATTATTAGATATTTTGAAAACTCTTCTAAATATAAGGAAGGCAGTTAGGGGAAGTAATAGAAAGTCAAAACTTCCCAAAGCCTACTAGACAGATTTAATAACTGGCTTACATAGTAACGCCCGGAACAGAAACCGGGCGTTTTCCTTTTTGCTTTCTAGCAGAGTTTACTGCTAAGCAAATCTTAAAAAGGTCTTCTTCTTTAGGAGGTTTTGGACAATTAGCTATGTTCTTAGCCTGAAGGGTTTTAGTTACATATTTTTTCTGCTCTTCTTCGGTCAAACTAATGGATACCCCTGGTAATACTCTAATAAGCAGTGCTCCTACCTCATCCAGATTATTGCAGCCTAGGGCGTCAACTACCTGTTTAACTTTAATAGGACTGGCCTGTTCTAAAAATTCAAGGACTGCCTTAGTAACCACACCGTTAGCTAACCCATGGGGTAGATTATTAAAATATGTAAGCTGGTACCCAAGGGCGTGAATTATCCCAGTCCCAGTATGGGCTATCACAATTCCACCCAGCATAGAGGCATAAAGCAGCTCTTCCCTTTCGGTTAAAGAAATTTGTTGTGGAACAATGCTTCTTAAGAGTTTTCCAATTATGGCAATGCTTTCGAGGGCCAGCAGGTCTGTTAATGAATCTGCTTTGTTGTTGATAAAACCTTCAATACTATGAGTAAGGGCATCTACCGCCGTGTTGGCAGTTATGGACCAGGGTAGACTTAATGTATACTTTCCATCCAGATAGGCTACAATCGGAAACAGACTGTCAGCAGCAATTGATTGTTTGGTCTCTGCCCAATCTATGGTTAAAATGGCGTAGGGGGTTACTTCACTTCCTGTTCCCGCAGTGGTAGGCACCGCCACAATGGGTAATGGCTCGATAGACACTGCTTAGCCATCAATTGTTCGGGAGTTATATCGTTAACAGCAAGAATTGCTATAGCCTTAGAGGCATCTAGTGGACTTCCCCCACCAATACCGATGATAAATTCAGCCTCAAATTCTTTGGCAGCTTGTCCCCCTTCAAAGACATTTTTAATACTGGGATTTTGTTCAATTTCGTCGAAAATGCTATAAGCAATGCCCTCTTGTTCTAAGGCACTAATCATATCCTGAAGGGCACCACTGGTTTTGGCTGAATTGGCTCCAGTAACAATAAGAGCCTTTTTGCCAAGGACTGACATTTCCATGCTATTTTCCATTACACAATTGGGTCCTAAAAATATTCTGGTGGGACAACGAAATTTAATCTGCATAATTACTCCCCCTAATATTACTTATTTATTCAAAGTTCTA
Source organism: Desulforamulus aquiferis (assembly GCA_004143605.1). GTDB lineage: Bacteria > Bacillota > Desulfotomaculia > Desulfotomaculales > Desulfotomaculaceae > Desulfotomaculum > Desulfotomaculum aquiferis. The sequence continues at coordinate 8,478 of AWVY01000028.1, read as the reverse complement.
GCAAAATCACAGGCTTTCCTTTATTTTCTTCTACCCTATTATTTTATCACTAAAATAACGAACTATTAATATAAAAACAAATGACCGGATATACCGGCCATTCCAGCCTGTTGAAAAAGCTACAACTGGGTTTTAATAATCCCGAACAGCGACATTCGGAGCAGTGGAAACAGCGCTTCGCGAAGCTGAGGATGCGAAAATGGGTGAGCGGACATGGATGTCCGCGAAAGCCTGAGGTAAACACGATGTTTGCTCGAAGGCGGCCCATTTTCGCCCGAAGCAAGGGATTAGCGCTGTCCGCTGCGGAGAGAGGAGTCGTGAGGGATTATTAAAACCCGAATATAGGTACTTTCTCGACAATCTGAGGGGCAATATCCCTGCCCTTTTTACCTATTCATTATTTAATTTAAAAGCATTGGAGATTTTCTCAAGTTCCGAAGCCATGACCGAAAATCCATCTGCCATAGAAGCAATTTCCTCCATAATGGCGGTCTGCTCTTGTATTGTTGCCACAGTGCCGGTAACCCCTCTTGACATTTGTTCTGAAGCAGCAGCAACATCCCTTATCTGTTCCTCTAGTCCTTGAACTGATTGGATTATCGACTCCAGGGTGGACCCCACCTGCAATACCACTGCTCCACCTGTTTCCACTTCAAGAGTCCCTTTGTCCATAGCTATGACAGCACTATTAGACTCGTCTTGTACAGATACTATAAGTTTTTTAATTTCTCCCGCCGCATTGGCTGACCTCTCGGCAAGTTTTCTCACTTCATCTGCCACCACTGCAAAGCCCCGGCCCTGTTCTCCTGCCCTGGCCGCCTCAATAGCTGCATTTAGTGCCAGTAGGTTAGTTTGTTCAGCAATTTCCGTAATCAAGTCAACTATTTTAAATACCTCATGGGATATATTATTTAAATTACCTATGGCTTTACCCACCTGGATGCTGGAGGCGGCGATGTTGTTCATTTGCCCCCGGATATTATCCACCGCTCGCTGGCCTTCCCTGGCATATTGGGCGGCAGCCTCAACCTCCTTTGTCACAACCAAGGTGTTATCAGTCACCTGTTCAACGGTTGTGGCCATTTCGTGCATTGCTGAGGCCGATGTGGCAATCCCCGAGGAGGTTTGTTGAATGGTTGAAGTCAATTGCTGGGCACCAGAAGCAACGGTGGCAGCTTTTTCCTTAAGTTGATTCAGGATGTTTCTTAAATTATCAGTCATAGTGTTAAAACTATCAGCTAACACCCTCAGTTCATCTCGACTATTAACAATAATTTGACTGGAAGTTAAATCTCCCCCTGCCACCTTACCAACATGCTCAGTAAGGGTTTTAATCGGCTTATTTATTAAATTTACCATAAATAATGCAGCACCCAATCCCAGCAGTAGGGCAGCACTTATGGCCATCACTGCAGCTTGTCTTACGTTGGCCACAATGTTACTATTATTTTGCTTTCCTTTTTCCAACTGGTCTTCCATATGATAAACAATAGCGTTGCCAGCCTGTACTACCCGCTCAACAGTGCCCTTTTCCTGATTTAAGAATTCCTCTATCCTTTGCTGGCCCTCTATCTTATCTTCCATTAATAAGGTAGCTTGCTTCACCTGTATTGCCTCATTGGCATAGGATTCAAATTCTGTAATGGCATTGGCCAGAGAATTATAGTAATTCTTTCCTTCACTGGAATTAATAGATTGCTCCAAAGTAGTAACGGCCTCTTTGACTGCCTCAACACCTTCCTGGTACCTCATCATATAATTAGGGTCACTGGTTAGCATATAACCCCGTAGGTCTAGGGCTGCCTGTTCAAATCTAACCAGAGTTGCATGGGTTTGATTCATAACGGTGACCTCTGAAGCTATCAAGTTATTATAAGAATGAGTCACCTTGTCAAAGGTGTATAAAATACCGAAACTAACTGCCGCAGCAAGTATCAGGATAATGCCAAAGCCTGCCAGCATTTTGCCTCTAATGGACCTGGTAAGAGTTAGCTTCCTAAGACCTGGTATCATATGCTCATTCCCCCATCTTTTGACAGTTTATCTTATTATAGGTCTTGTTAACCTGCTTGACAATAACCGTTTACATAATTATATACTGTCAATCCAGAAGGAACTGTACAATTCTTAAACAGTGTTTAGTGGTGTTCAAACTCCCTGGGTTTACAGATAATTTCCTTCACCTTGGTATCGAAAAAATATTGTGAGTGGGCAGGGGTTAGCACAACGGCTGTATCAGCTCCCTTACCGCTACCCGCGATTGCAACAATCTCCTGTCCATGGGGAATGAGACCGGCGTCTAGGGCCATTCCAGCCACCTCAATACAAACCTTTACTCCTTGACCAAACATTCTTAGGGTATAGGCCATAATTTCCGCTGGGTAGACTCCTTGAAACTTAAATTTTAAGGCCCTATCTAACCCGGCCATCAGGTGAGTAGTAGCTAGTACTTTTATTCCCGAGCTTTCCAATCTGTCTTTCATTTCCTTCTTAATAGTAAGTTCTCCAGGTTTTTTAAAACCAGCTTGATAGGTTACACAGATTACTTCTAGACCACAATCAACCAGCTTTTCTGCTGTTGCACCTGAACTGGAGGCAACTACTATATGTCCTATTCCCTTGCTCCGGGCATATTTTATGGCTGCCTCAAGGGTAGCCGAGGTATTTTCCTGTCCTTCCCGATCCCAATACATAAAATTCATCCTCCCTTGTTTTATATAACCTAAATAATATACCAAAACAACTTAAAAATATATGTATCAAACATTAAAGGTAAAATAATTCAAAATCTTCAGAGGAAATTTTAGGTTAACATAGAATTAACATTAATTAGTGCCATTATTCTGATTTTCACTTGAACTTTGATTGGGGGTATTACCTTGATTCAAGTAGGCATTGTTGGCGGTGGCCGAGGCGGCATGTCCATGTTAAAGCTTATCTCCGGACTCCCTGAGCTGTCGGTAATAGGTATAGCTGATGTAAACCCTAACGCACCTGCTATCAAAATGGCTAAGCTGCAGAAAATACAAACCTTTACTGATTTTAAAGAGCTTTTAAAAATGTCCAACCTCGATATAGTATTGGATGTTACAGGTAATGCCACCGTAGGACAGGCTATTCTAGAAAATAAACAAGATCACACCCGTGTTGCTGATGCCATGGTTTCTCGTCTAATGTATACCATCGCCAGCAGTCAGGAAGAGGCCGCTCAAGAACTGCAGGCCCAGGCTCAGCAATTGGCAGGTATGGCTGAAGAGCTTAACAGGGCGGTTCAAGCAGTTCCCGAGGCCATTGATGCCGTAACAACTGTCCTTGGTACACACTGTCAAAAATTAAACTCTGCTGTTTTGCAAGCCGAAAAACACATCAAAGACACAGATGAAGTTATTGATTTTATAAAAAAGGTAGCGGATCAAACCAAGCTGTTAGGATTAAATGCCGCCATTGAGGCAGCCCGGGCCGGCAACCATGGTCGAGGCTTTGGCGTGGTAGCAAATGAAGTTCGCAAGCTGGCTGAGGATAGTGTTGTCTCGGCCAAAAAGATAAGCACTATATTATCTAATATTGAGGAATCCATGAAAACTATTATTGCCGGAGTAGAAGAAACCGCCGGTATAGCTCAAATGCAATCAAATACCTCTGAACAGGTTGGTATGGCTGTTCAGCAGTTAAATCATATGGCTGAAGAAATGAAGGCTTTGCCGAAAAGCTCTCTGAGTTTGCTAATTAATCAAAGGTAATTAAATAAAATTTCCAAAAAACTCTTATATTTTTGTTATAAGAGKTTTTTGGAAATACTAATTCCCATGAAAAAAAATGTAAACTTAAACACTGGCGTCTGGTATTTATTGTAACAATAATTGTTCTTTCAACAATTACACCCTTTAAAATCTTAGAGGCCAGGGAAAACAACGATAACTCATCTAATATCATGTGTATATGGACAAACGGGAAAGAGATTAAAGCCCTAACAATTATGTGCTTTGATTCTGTCACCAGCAGGGTTGGAATTTTAACAATCCCAGTATTTACTACCATTGAGCATAGGGGCAAGTCAACCACCATTGGTCTGTTATGGGAAAAGCATGGTCGTATCGTGCTCAAGGATAATTTAGAAAGATTACTGGGGGTGCAGATTGACGGACAAATAACCTTTGACCAGCCAGTGGTGGAAAAGGCCAGCAGTATCGTTGGCACAGTTGATGTAAAGGGTAACCATACTACCTTACTTCAAGCCTTCGAGGATACCCGAACTGAACGACGCAAGGATGATCAGGATGTCGTTAGGGCAATGGCATCAAGCATTATCTCCCCAAACGGTATCAAAAAGGTTCCTCAGCTTTTATGGCTATTTTCAACCCAGGTAGATACTGATATAAGGCCGGAATTGATGTTGAAAATTTACCGGGTTGTGAATCACAGGGGACCTACTATCCTTACTAAAAAAGCACTCCGTGGAAAGGATTACTATCAGGACGGTTTACGTTACCGCTATGTTGAGCCTGCTACCTGGAAAAGTATAATGGGTGAAGTAAGTACTGTCTCTTCACTATGTCATGGCCATCAACAAGCCGAGAATTAAAAGGATAATACCAGCGGCTGTTATTATCCTTATGTTCTGCCCTTGTTTTTCTAACCAAGGGTGATCCCTGGCAATGACTTTCATAAAAAAAATACCCATAATACCTAGGAATAATAAAATACTCCCCAGCAATACAAAGAAAAAGCTAACAGCAACCATGGTTTTCTCCAATCTAAGCGTAGTATAAATAATACTATATCATTTACCAGTTATGAGTACACAGTAATACTTCTCCCAGAGCAAAAAATCTTCACCGATTTGGTGAAGATTTTCTGTATTAGCGTGCGGAGGCCTGCAGGTACTTATAAACTTCACTTGCCTGCTTTTCCTTCAAACTGCAGGCCATCTCTAGAAGCATTTTTTCCTTGAGTAATGTGCATTGCCCCTCTGGGAATGAAACACAGTACTTACTGGTTCCCGGTACTGGTAATACTGCTAGATTTAATTCCCGGAACCTTTTTATTGCTTCATGAATATTGATTTGATACTTCATGCCTGCAAACCTCCCCTCTTACTTTCTACTTATTTTATTCCAAAATTACCGGAAAGTGAATACTTTCTCAATCAAAATATATAATTTTTTGCCTCCAATCATAAACATCTATGGTGTTGTAAATATCCTCAAGGATAGCAATATTATATTTCATAAGGAAGGGAAAGACATTATAGATCCTCTCCTGCCATATTCCTAATGGCTGCAGCATATGGGCTAGCTTGGTAATCTGTCTTACTGCCTCCTGGTTTTTCTTCCTATGGCGTTGCTTTACCTTTTCTTCAAAGGAATTAATTACTTTCTTGAGACGTTTTATATTTTCTTGGGCTAAGGCCTTTAATTCCGGGTCAAGGCTAGATACTTCTTTCACAAGCTTGCTGTGTTGTTCAAACAAATTGCTTCGGAACATGTTAAACTTTGTATTAATCCCAAGGGTATCTGATTCCTTCAAATATTGATGAACAATATTTGAAGAGTCCTCAAAGATCTCTTCTACAGTGATTTGATATTTCTTCATTAGCTTCGACATTAAGGGTTCAACCAGTGTAATATTTGGTCGGGGGAAAATAACAGGCATGTTGTGATTAAACAGCTTAAATACTTGCCTTAGCTGGGCAAAATAGCTGATTTCCCCCGGTCCACCCACATAAGCCACAACTGGCATCAATGTTTCCTGAACAATTGGCCTAAGCACAACATCGGGCTAAACATCTCGGGTTTATTCATTGCCAGGCCGGCTAATTCGTCAGGAGTCCAGGCCATACTACCTTCTCGACTACAAAATAAACCTTTCCTGAAATAAAGGGCATTCCTCTCACCATTAATATAAATAAATAGATGAGCCTTTCCCTCTTCACCCTGCACCTGGGGAATAAACTTCTCCATGATGATCTGGCTTGTCAGCTGCAATTGCTGATCAATTTTGGGTGCAAGTTTGATTGTCTGATAAAATACTTCCCTGGATAACTGTCTAACTGGTTGCTGAACCGGGTTAATCATAATTAATCCCCATCTAGTAAATAACTCTGTCATTATCCCAGCGAACCAATCTGCAAGATTATTATATTTGTTTGTTGTCTCCTTTAATAAGGCAAGTCCTTCTTCCTGCCAACCATGGGAGGTGTTAATTCCTTTAACCGCTGAATTGCCCTGGACAATTCGTTGGTTACGGGAATATTGGCCAATGAAATACGTCCCCTGGGCTTATCCTCAATACCGATCCTTTGTGGTCCCAGGGAAGTGGGAACAAAAATATGGTTAGTTTCTTCAAAGTCATGATCATCGGCCCCAATCCAAAAAACTGGAACAACAGGATAGTTTAACTCCCTGGTAAGTTCCTTTGCCAGTTTTATTGAGCCCATGGCCTTATAAATGGTATACAAAGGACCCGTAAAGATACCCGGCTGTTGACCTGTTACCACAGCAACTGCCTGACCCTTGGATAAAAGGTCAATGTTGCTTAGGGTATTAGCATCGCAGCCTAGCATTTGATTATAGTCTTTTAAATGTTGAGCCAATTGACACCAGCCTCTATTCGGCTCTCCATTAGATAATTAAAGCGCTCTTTAATCGACTGGGGGTCCTTGGCATTATATTCAAAGAAATGGCTAACACTCTGCCAATGGCTAAGATAAGCCCTGGCCAGGGGCTGTGAATAATACCATTCAATCTCCTCTGTGTGCAAACTATATTCCTCCTAAAAAACTCGGCCTGGGCCAAGAAAATATTTAAAGTACTAGTTTCTTGGATTCTGGGAGGTAAAGGCTGCCAGAATTCCACCAACAAACAATGCTGAGTATAAAAAACCGGTTAATGAAACCACTATAGTGATAAAAAAGGCATAGCTCCCTCTGGGAGTAATATCCCCGTACCCCACGCTGGTAAAGGTGGTTATAGTGAAATATAAAAGTCTTAAAGGTTCAGTAACCGGACCAGATTCATCAACAAAGGAGTAGGGGTCGGTATTTGAAACAAGCAAGATCATGGTATAAAGATTAAAAACAAGCATTGATAGCCAGGATATGACCATTAAAATTGGTACATACCTATTACCCCACCATTGAGTAAACACCGCCATGGGCGCCTGAAGGCATAGGATAATTCCCCTAAAAATAAGGTAAAAGCTAATTACCAGCCTGATAACATTATACCTCTACCAGGGGTCCAGGGGTCAATTCATGGATAATAAAAATATATAAAAAGGTACTATTACAGCATAAATGGCTATACGAAAAATTCTTAATTCTACAGCATGGTCAAATAATACTTTTTGAGTGATAAAAATTATAGGTGCCAGAAGTAGGGCTAATCCCATTAATGAAATAATGGTCGTTATTATGGCGAGACCTAAAGTCATAATTAACCCATAATCAGTTTGGCGATACCAATAGTAAAAAGATAGGATAAAACCATATATTATGAAAAAGCAAAGTAATATGATGGGAATGCGGGCAATTGAAATAAGCGAGTATTGAAGAATATAAATTACTCGCTGAAGAAGCTCTCCAAGACCAAACCTAACTACCTGTCGCTGTTCCTTCTGCATTGGCCAAAAGGAATATATCAGTAGCACCATAGTGCCCAGAAGTGCAAAAATGACCGCAAAGCTTTGTATTAGCTCTAATAAATTCATATAGACCTCCCCGTCCCCTTAATTTAATCTATATTCCATTAATGGGACAGGTTAGAAGGGAAATCGCGGGTTACCTTAAACTGCAAAAATAAAAAAACCGGGGTTGATACTATTCCCCGGTACTTTATGTTACGACCGTAACCTATTAAATTCCTCAGCCACCCGGCTGGCAACCGCCTTCTTTACTGCCTCCGGTACAGCTGGGTGTAGTACAATCATTGGCAGGCCTGCCAACTGAACTTGGTAGAAAAGGGGCTGAGATCTTTTTCTCTACTTCATCACAGCTGCAGACAGGACAAGTGACTTTTGTTTCGCGACCGGCAAGTAGCAGCTTTTCAAAGGGCTTATTACAGCTTTTACATACAAATTCAAAGATTGGCATGAATTTATCACTCCTGAAATCTATTTGAGACCATAACATATTCTACAACTTAAAATAAATTCCTTCAAACAGTACATAACCTATCCTAATCTTCACTATATTTTTTCTTAAATCAGGGGAACTTAATTCCGGGAGGTGATGTCAATTGGCCGAATTGGTCTTAAACGTATCGGGAATGAAAGATTCCACGGATCAAATTCAGGTAATCAATGCCATGAGCAAATACTCGGGCGTACTAGATGTAGCAGTTGAACCTAATAGTAGTAGAGTTCAAGTCATTTATGAAAAGTATAATATTCTACCCCAAGACCTCAAAAATAGCGTAGAGTCTGTCGGTTATCAAGCGGAAATTCTTAAGGATTCTTAAATACGAACAAAAAAATCCACAG
>AWVY01000027.1 GCA_004143605.1 Desulforamulus aquiferis | reverse complement strand
TCCACTTCAATCTTCACACCTTTCATCCCTCCCGTAGAATATTAAGGACAATTCTACAGGAATTTAATGCTAGGTGGTAAACTAATTCAGTAGCGAAATGGGGTCAAGTGGTACACTTTTATAATATCATTTACATAATATCAGCTCCAAATATTTTTTCAGCATATTCAGAAGTATCACCTGTACTTTCTATACTTGATTTAGTACTGCTGCAGCCAGAAAGCACCCCTAAAATAATGGATAGACAAAGGGTTATTAGTACTGTAAAATGTTTTCTTTGTCTTACTGATTCAGTCTTCTTAATATTCATAATTATCTTCCCTTCTTTGTATGTTAATTTTAAGCATATAATGATGATATAACTTAAAGCTTAAATTAATCTTAAACAGGAGGCTGGAAAATATAAGTAGGCGACCTTGCAAATTTAGCAGAGCTAAACAAACATGCAATATCCATAATTCTGGTATTTGTACAATATCCTAAAGCAAAATTCCCTCAAACCATTAGTCTGAGGGAACATAAAACATACTTAAATATTCACTTAGAATCCTCTGAAGATTCAAATTGGAATTATCAAGAATGGGGAGGATATGACCTATTGTCTGAAACAGGAATCGAATTAATAATGTTATAAAGGTTTTGGCTCATTTATTTTTGTGAATCAAGAATAAACATAGATGCATCATGTCCCATGAATATTTTACTTCCATTATAAAATGTTTTGGACTGAATATCTTTGTATCCTATTTTAGTCATAATATCGGCTAGCTTTACCTGTTCAAATCCGTTATGAACCATATCTGAGACTATCTCTTCATTTTTATTAAAATCTACGATTAGTAAATGTCCTCCGACATTTAAAACATCATATAACCTGGATAAAACTAATTCAACATTTTTAATATGGAGTAGAACCTGAGCCATAAAAATATAGTCAGTGTTTAAATCCGATAGACTATCTTTTTCAAAATCAAAGCATAATGTATCTGCATTCTGTATATTAGAACGGGAAATTTTTTGCTTAATTTGATGAATCATGTTTTGCGATGTATCCAAAAACAGTATAGATCGAAAATCATTCAATAAGTTCATACCAACAAGACCTGTTCCACATCCAAAATCAATGGCATTCTTGTTTTTAGCATCAACTAAATATTCACGAATAGCATCTGATGATACCTTTGCAATTTGGACCCTTTCAGGAGTGTCATATGTATTTGCTATCATTTCAAACTTATCTGTATTTCCTATTATTATCTCTCCAATCCTAAAGGAGCTATTTTTTATACTTGTTATTCAATTCACCTATAAACTTTCTTGCATTATACACCTATTTGATTATGGTAAAATTTTTAAATCCGTTTGGTAGTGTACCTAAAATTGAAGAATATAAAATTTATTCTGGCTGCAGTAGTTGGTGCTATTATGATTATTATATCCATATTTCTGGGCTACAGCGAAAATCTCAGTGCATCACTCTTTATATTGGGAGTCATTTTTGCTTCTTATTTCTGAAACGAGTATATCCTTGAACGCAGCTGCCGCATGAGATAAAGCTTTTTTTGAAGAATATACTAACCCAACCTGCCTAGGTTCGATTCCTTTTTCTAAATGGTAATAGCATAATGATTGATTGCTTGATATATCTCGTTCTGCGTAGTATTCAGGAATAATAGTTATACCAAGTCCAACTCCAGCTAAGGTTGCTGCAATTTCATGGCTTTTAGTTTCTATAACAACTCTAGGAGAAAAGCCGTAATGTTGACATAGATTGAAGAAATATTTTTTTAATTCTATGCCTGGTTTCATAGATATGAAATTATCATTTTTAAACAAAGAAAAATCAACCGGGGGGAACGGGCGCGTAAAAGAAACCGGTAAGATATTATTTTGGATAAAGTAGTGGTTTTTGCTACCGCAACGACTATCTTTTCATCAAATAACCAAACAGAATTTAAGCTTTTAATATTTGTCGGTAATAGAACAATAGAAAAGTCGGTAATGCTTTGCTCCGCATAATATACAAGATTTTCAGTGACATCTTCTTCTATTAGAACGTCAACTTTGGGATATTTTTCTTTAAATATCGAGATAATTCGAGTTAAAAATTGCTTGCATCTGAAAACTGAAACACCAATCGTAACTTGACCACAGTCTAAATGTATCAAATCGTTAATTTGCCTTTGAGTATTCTCACGTTGCCGAACGATATTGCGTTCGCTTTCCACAAAGATTTTTCCCGCCTCAGTAAGAGAAACTGTATTGGCTTGTCGATTTAAGAGAGGTGTACCAATTCTTTTTTCAGTCCTTTTAATGTATTCACTTAAAGATGGTTGAGAAATATAGAGCTTTTCTGCTGCTTTTGAAAAACTACCCTCTTCAAGCACTTTCAGAATATAATTCAATTCTTTTTGCGACACTTTAACAACCTCCTCTCATAGGAAAAATACTATACTTGCAATAACTTTTCAAGTATTTACATTAATTCTGTGAAACCAATAATAATTTAAGGCATCTGCCTTATTCTGGTGTTAATGCATTCAATAACCCAAACCGCATCTGTTCCCATATAGAGTCACCTCTTTCCTCGATAGTTAACTAATAGTTAAGGGTAGGGAGTTCATCTCCCTACCCTTAACGCCCTTTGATTTAATTCTTAATCAAGTCAAATTTCTCTAATAAGACCTTTGCTTCTTCCTGTTGTTGCATTACATACTTTTCAAACTCTGGGCCGTTTAGATAATCATGGGGCTGACCAGCTTTTTCCATATCTGCAATATAGTCTGGGTCATTGGCAATCTTATTAAAAGTTTCACGTAAGAAGTTTAACTGGTCTTCACCAATTCCCTTGGGTGCAACAAAACCACGACGGACATCTGAGATAATATCAATGCCAAGTTCCTTTACGGTAGGAACATCTGGTAGAGGCTCGTATCTTTCATCAGTAGTAATACCCAGAATAGTCATTTGCTCCAGGTTGCGCATTACGTCATTGTAGAAGCCCATCATTACATCAATTTCGCCGCCCAACAGTGCAGCATTCTGATCGGCAGTACCCTTATAAACAATCTGAGCCATTTTAGTGCCGGTTTTATCTTGAAAGTCTAACAAGGCTAAATGTGAACCTGTATAAGTTCCTACAATACCTGTTTTAAGCTTTTCTGGGTTAGCTTTAGCAAAGTCAATAATTTCTTGCACAGACTTAAACTTGCTGTCTTTCCTAACGGCTAACACTAGAGGATCATTAACAACCTGGGCAATGTAAGCAAAGTCTTCGGGCTTGAACTTGGCACCCTGTCCAATGGGCTGTAGAACCATGTGTGGTATGTTTACACCACCAATGGTGTAGCCGTCCGGCTTAGAATTTGCTATTTCAGTAAAACCAATGGCTCCGCCAGCACCGGTTTTGTAAACAAATGTCCATTGCTGATTAACATATTTGTTCCAATATTTTTGCATAATACGTGCCTGCACATCACTGGAACCACCAGCAGTAAAGGCAATGACCATGTTAATGGGCTTTTCAGGATAGTTAGAGTCTGCTTTTTTAGCTTGGTCTTCACCATTTTGACCGCATCCAGTAACAAATGAAAGCATCATAATTAAAGTCATCAATATAGCAACTAACTTGATTTTACGCACGTGTATGCCTCCTCTAATTTTGAACAGATATACAAGCCTATTTCGCAAGTAAAAATATGTTCATAATATTCTGGAATTTTCACCAAGATCACACATGGTTTCTACGGTTATGGGGTTAGCACAAACCTTAATTACTGGAATTATGGGGGTACCACACCTCCTTCTTTTTTTGACTACGTATGTAGTGTTATTTATACCAAAGTATGATTCACGGCCACCCCAAGGTGGTGTTCCTAGCAGGATGCCAGAATCCGTCTAACAATATCATCTCCAACCTCCCAGGTTTTCGCAGTTCCTCCCAGATCCGGAGTTAAAACCTTCTGCTCAGCGACTTGCTGTTCAATTGCCTTACTAACTAATTCGGCCATATTATGCTCACCATGGTGTTCAAGCAACATCTTTGCAGAGCCGATGGCCGCTAAAGGATTGGCAATTCCCATCCCCATAATATCTGGTGCTGAGCCGTGTATGGGTTCAAACATCGAAGGATATTTGAAGGTGGGCTCAATATTTGCAGAAGCCCCCAGACCCATACTACCCATAATTGCGGAGCCGATATCCGTTAAGATATCCCCAAACATATTCGAAGCAACTACAACATCGAACTTTTCTGGATGCAATATTAATGAAGCAGCCATGGCATCTACGAGGTACTGGTCAGTGAGAACATCAGGGTAATCCTTTCCGACCTCTTTAAACACCTCATCCCAAAAACCATACTGAAACAACAAGCATTGGACTTGGTAACTGAGGTGAGATGTTTCTTCGGACGCTTCTGAGCAACTTCAAAGGCATAACGAATAATTCGTTCTGTACCATATCGTGTAAAGACGCCAGTTTGCAAAGCAACTTCGGCAGCTGTGCCCTGGTGCATTCTCCCCCCTACACTTGAATACTCACCCTCCATATTCTCCCGTACAAAAACGATATCAATATCCTTTACTCCTTTGCCGCGCAGTGGGCTCTCAATCCCAGGGAGAAGTTTTGAGGGACGAAGATTAACATATTGTTGAAAACGCTGTCTAATAGGTAAAAGCATTCCCCACAAAGTAACATGATCTGGCACAGTTGGATCTCCTACAGCCCCAAGCAAAATCGAGTTAAACCCAGCAAGGGTATCTATAGCATCCTTCGGCATCATCTCGCCATGCGCTAAGTAGTATTGACTACCCCAGGGGAACTCCTGAAATTCAAAATTAATCCCACCATCAAGAGCTGCCACTGCTTTTAATACCTTCACCGCTTCAGCTGTTACATCAATTCCTATACCATCACCAGGTAAAACAGCAATTTTGTAATCTCCCATTGCTTCAACCTCCAAATTTCTTTAGCTAAGTAAATAAATGCTTGTTAATTTTTTCATTTATTATTTTAATTATAGACGTCTAAATATTTCGAATCAAATACTCAAAATATTATACCAACCATAGTATTGATCCTATGAAAATCTGGAGTAATATCGTTTTCCGTTGTTTTACAACAACTTAAATATTATAAATGTGTTGTGTATTGTCTGTATAATTATTATTTATTTGGATTTAGATGATTGATTTAAAACATAAAATAATATATAGTAGTATATAATAATTTAAAAAGTTTTCACGTAAGCGTTCACGTAAGCCAACGCACTGTCTGACCTATCTGGTTGGAGAGTGCGTTTTTTCGTCTCTCCAGCAGGTATGAATGAATTTTTAATTTTAAGGAGAGATGTAAACTATGAGCAAAAAAACAGTTTTAGTCACCGGTGGAAGCCGAGGATTGGGCAAAAACATGGCGGTTAAGCTCGGCCAAAAAGGTCTGGATGTAATTATCACCTACCACAGTAAAAAAGAGGAAGCTTTGCAGGTGGTGGAAGAAATCCAGAAAACCGGCAGCAGGCAACCGCTCTGAACCTAAATATCGGCGACATCCGGTCGTTCGGCGCATTTTTTGAGCAGGCTGCAGAGTTGATGAAAATGACCTTTAACACGAAACAATTTGATTATTTAGTCAACAACGCGGGCGTTGGTATAAATGTTCCTTTTGAAGATACCACCGAAGATCAGTTTGATGAGCTGATGAATATTCAGTTTAAAGGCGTTTATTTCTTTACACAAAAAGCACTGAACTACCTCAGCGACGGCGGAGGTATCATCAATATCTCAAGCAGATTGGCACAGGCGAGTATGCGGGATACTCCGCTTATGCGTCCATGAAAGGGGCTATTGAAACACTCACGCGATACCAGGCAAAAGAACTGAGTTCAAGAGGCATTCGAGTAAATGCAGTAGCTCCAGGTCCCATAGCCACCGATTTCGCAGGCGGTATTATCCGGGATAATGCTCAGTATAAAGCGAATGTTAAAGCAGCTACGGCACTTGGACGTGTCGGTGAGCCAGATGATATTGGAGGAGTGGTTGCATTTCTTTGTACGGAAGATGCACGCTGGATTACGGGGCAACGAATTGAAGTTTCCGGTGGAATGAACCTCTAAATAAAGAATATTTCCACAACTCCTCGTGGAACAATCACAACAATTGAATTTGACAATACTGCAACAGAACAGGCAAAGCGTAATTTTGTGCTCTCAGGTGTGGATGATACCATACAAATCAAGCTTGGTGAATTCGGATTTTGAGATCAGGCGGTGTTTTTATTGCGGTCGATGCGCTATTTCCGGTAATGGATTTTGACACAAAGTGGAATGACCTGGCGAAATCAATGAGTGAGTTTAACCATCTTGTCGCTGTTTCACCGGATTCTTTTTAGTTAGATCCATAAATCTGGAAATTCTAATGTTATCTATAAAAATTCAAAAACGGGCCGAAAATACACTTTTTCAGCCCGTTTTTTGCTCTCTAACAACTACATTTAGTGGTTGACTCGCCTTATTTGCCCTTAGGATCTCAATACGTCATCATTATTATACACTCCACGTGGATGGAATGTATCTGCGCCGCAACTGGGGCGCGGAGAATACGAAAATATGGCGATTTTGGTAGTAATCGCCGTCAATGAGGACGGCTACCGCGAGGTTTTAGGCGCTGCTGAGGGCATGAATGAGGACAAGGCCAGCTGAGTCGGCTTCTTCCAATGGCTCAAAGGCGCGATGGAGTCGAGCTGACAGCAGAAAATCTTGACGCCAGGCCAATGATGTAGAAGCTTATAACCTATGATTATTGTGCAAAAAAGCCTGATTGAATCTATTGCTGTTCGGCAAACCTCCACCATGCGACTGTTCCAACAAACCCCGTTATTCCTGTAATAGCAAGTATGGCGATGCTGGCGAAGCCAAGAGGAACATTTGAAATGAACAATGCCGGAATTGTCCAGGGAAAGTAAGCGGCAAGCCCAGCCTGCGCAACGACATTGGAAATGATCACAATAAGGAACGCAAGCCCAATAGGGGCTAAATATCCTTTACTGACATTCGCCAACAGGGCACTTATTGTGCTGACAACCATAATTAGCAGTGATGTTCCCATAAAAACAAGAAAGCTATTCATGATAAGCAATCCTGTCCCACCATTAAGACCAATCAAAATACCCATAATGAACACAACCGCAAACATGAAGAAGGCCAACAGTACATCCCAAAGAAAAATTACGATGAACTTTGACAGCACCACATAAAGTTTAGATACAGGCTTCACAAGCAACTCACTGATCGTTTTATCTGTATATTCCCGTCCGAAAACCCAACAGGCGGTGAAAGAAAAACCAATCACCAAAAGAGCAGTAATGGAACCAAGTAAATCCGTTAAATAAGGCACCCAGCCGGCATCAACAGCATTGATATAAGTGACTAAACCAAGCATAATTGGCATTGTGGCAAATGCAGCAACAACAATCCAAAAAACACTTGAACGCAATACTTTAAGGGCTTCGCAATGTACAAATGAAAATATCTTCATCAGTGTATCCTCCTTGTGCTTTGTATGATTCGCAAAAAATAACCTTCTAGATCTTCGGTAACAATGTTTAGTTGGGTTGGGGGATGACCCAAACGAACCAGGAGTTCTGCCAATCTTTCGGGTTCTTCAGTCGCGGGGCCTTCCGAAAGCAACAAGCGTCCATCTGTGCTTTCCTCAAAACTATATCTATGTTCCACGAGTATATGTTTCATTGCATTTTTATTGCGGCCATCCAGAACCATGTGTTTTTGTAAAGACTGTTCCAAATACGCCATTTTGATTTCCTGGATTAACTGTCCTTCATGGATTATTCCAATTCGATCAACCAGTTTTGAAAGTTCTTCCAGTTGATGACTAGATATAAAAACAGTAACACCGAAATTTTCGATAAATCGAAAAGCATCTCCCTGACTTCCACGACACCAGCGGGGTCAAGACCGTTGATGGGTTCGTCCAAAATTAAAATCTTTGGATTGTGGATCATTGCTTTAGCTAACCCTAACCGTTGTTTGTTTCCCAGAGATAGATTTTTAGCTTTCTTATTTTTATGAGCTTCTAAACCGAGCTTCTGTATCACGCGAGTAATTGATTGGCGGTCAGATATCATTTGCATCCGGCGGACAATGTCTAAATTTTCTACCACATTAAGCCCTGGATAATAAGTAGCTTCCTCCAAATAGCCAATTTTCTCCCATAACTTGTGACTTCCGGAGTCAACTTATTCCCCAGCATGTAGATACTGCCGGATGAGGGTTTTAGCAATGAAAGCATCATCTTGATTGTGGTCGATTTACCTGCCCCATTCAGACCAAGAAACCCGAATATTTCACCACTACTCACGTCAAGTGAAAGATCGCTAACTGCGCGATAATTACCGAATTTTTTTGTGAGGCCATCCATCTGTATTGCAACGGATCCGCCACTGCTTGTTTTGTCCATTTGCGACACTCCTTTTGAGATTTTCTTTTTGCGTCTTTATTTTGACTAACGCTATAATGAACTTTAATTTTGAAACATCAACTGAACCTCAATTTTCACAGGAAAGTTCGTTGATGTTCAGTTTACTTTATAGGTGATATACTATATAAAATGGAGGTGACATAACTACATTGTTTGATATTTTAATTGTCGAAGATGATATAAATACTCAAAAACTAATGTGCGCTGTTCTAAAACGCTACGGATATAACGTCTATACTGCAAAAGATGGTCTTGAAGCACTTGACAGGATGGAAACACAGCGATTTGATTTGATTGTTTTGGATCTGATGATGCCCCGCATGGATGGCTATGAATTTTGTGAGCAATTGCGTAATGTTGGTGAAAACATTCCCATACTGATGGTAACCGCTAATCAAGAAACAGAAGACAAACATAAAGGTTTTCTTGCCGGAACTGATGATTATATGACGAAACCTTTTGATGAACAGGAAATGCTATTCCGAATAAAGGCGCTCTTGCGTCGGGCGCAAATTACCAGTGAACACAGAGTAGTCATGGGCGAAACCACAGCAGACTACAATACTCTTACCGTTTCATGGAAAAATAAACAATTTACTTTACCAAAGAAAGAATTTCAGCTTCTTTTTAAACTCATGAGTTATCCTAATATAATTTTTACTCGCAATCAAATAATGGACGAAATTTGGGGGCTTGAGACTGAAACAGACGAACATACCCTGAATGTCCATATCAACAGATTACGAGATAAATTCAGAGACAACCCCGATTTTGAAATTGTGACTGTGCGCGGCTTGGGGTATAAAATTGGAAGGCGTGTATGAAGCGAATAAAAAAAGGCTTCCCCCGAAAATCAGTCTTGCTGTTTCTTTGGTAGCTTTGGTTTTTCTAGTCATGCTTTTGTCCATTTTATCGGCTGGTTTTATTGCCTATATGTTATCTGAAATGGGCATCTTGGATTTAAAAAGCACCTCAAGTCCAAGCAGGGCAATTTTTGTTATGGTGTATATCAGTATTTTTATGGGTGTTGTAATTGCAGCATTATTAAGTCAGCGTTCTGTCAAACCTATTCGAGACATGATGAAAGCCACCGATAAGGTGGCTAAAGGTAATTTTTCAGTCAGTGTAAAAGGCAGTTTCGTTTTTGAATTAGATGCGCTGGCTGTTAGTTTTAATAAAATGGTACAGGAATTAACAAGTATTGAAACTCTGCGCAGCGACTTTGTGAGAAACTTTTCTCATGAATTCAAAACGCCAATAGTTTCAATCAGTGGTTTCGCAAAGCTGTTACAAGCGGGGGATGTCAGCGCTGAGGAAAGGCAGGAATATCTAAATATTATTGTACAAGAGTCCGAGCGACTAGTTGACCTTTCTACTAACATTCTTAACCTCTCAAAAATAGAAAGCACGGAAATTATTAGTAAAAAATCAAATTATTACTTAGATGAACAAATCAGACTGGCAATTGTAATGTTAGAACCGAAGTGGAGCAGTAAAAATCTTCACGTTGACATTAAACTTGAAGATGGAATTGAAATAATCGGTGATAAAAATTTAACTCAACAGATTTGGGTTAATCTACTTGATAATGCCATCAAGTACACTAACAATGGCGGGGTATTAAAAGTGGGTCTATGGAGGAGCGGGCAAAAGGCCACCTTCTGGATTGAGGATAACGGATACGGCATGAGTGATGAAACCATGAGGCATATATTCGACAAATTCTACCAGGGTGACAACTCACATTCATTGGCTGGAAATGGACTAGGGTTAACTTTAGTCAAGAGAATTATCGAACTATGTGAAGGAACTATTGAAGTACAAAGCCAACTTGGAGAAGGTAGTATTTTTATTGTACAACTGCCATTAGGGGTGAATGCAAAGTAAGCGCTTAATATTCAGGTGCATTGACATGACGAACCCCGGTACAACTTAAATGTTGACACCGGGGTTTGCGCAATAGATGCAATTTTAATTATTACGGTAGTAGTAAGGCAGTTTTTCCGACCAGGGCATAAAATCCTCAAGTAGTGTCGGGTCGTTCTTAAAGTCTGATTGACCATGCACCGAGTTATATTGAAACTTTTTACAACACCGTTAGAATTCATGAACATTGTGGTATGATGTCACCATATGACTTTGAAAATACTTTAGCTTGTTAAATAAATAAACCAGGATTGTTTCTACTTTTAACTTGTCCGATATCTTGACTGAAGACCAGTTGTTCTATAGCCCATTTATCAGAGGTAGTTACAAATACAACCATTACTTCCCCCCGGTTGTATGTCCCCGGCGAATCATTATATTCCTTAAGAATCCCTTTCTCCTTCCCCAATGATAAGGAGTTACTTTATACTTGTTAATCAATTCATCCAGAGTAGTGACGATCTCGTTAATTTTATCATCCACTTCTTTCAAGGGCTGTCTGACAAGCTGGCTCTATTCGATTATTACTTTTCTCGATAATATCTATGAGCTGGGCTCGAGCAAAGGTTTTTTTAATCTCTTTGATTGTCGCTCTAACCTTTTCGCCAACCAGTGCACCTGGTACAAAAACCACCATATCATGCAGCCTTCCGATACCTTCGCCTGAGTGCCCCATACTGTGAATATCGAGTTTAATCACATCTCCAATTCGAACTGGTATAAACTTTTCTTGCATTATTACACCCTCTTTGAGTATGATAAAATTTTCAAATCTGTTTGGGAGCTTACCTGAGATTGAAGAATAAAAATTTTATTCTGGCTGCAGTAGCTAGTGCTACATTTCTTGATACACTMATTTATGAAATTATTACTAACACCGCCTTTTCCCTAGGCCATCTTGCTGACCCATTAATAGGCGGTGGGTGGTTGGAATTATATCCCTTAAACTGGCTCTTTGTATTATACAGCATAGTAATCCTTATAGGGATATTTCTACTTAAAAAGAATATTGGCGAGCATGTAAACCAGCTTAYAGRGCGGGACAAGTTACCTGTCCCTCTGTCCCACGATTCATAATATTCAGACTAATTTTACTAGTATCACTTTATTTTTTATTATTGTTTATCTTTCTTAACTATGTTAAGCTTTCACCCAAATATATGTCATGCAACTGACAATGTTTGGAGGTGGATTTTGATTGACTGATAAGATAAAAAGAGATACTAACATTTCCCGTCTCCATGATTTGGTTGTTTTTCAAAAAATAAGGGATGCGAAAAAAAAGTCCAGGAAAACATTAGCAAAGAAATCTCCTGAAATAATCACTGACAGCATGGGCCAAATGATTTTTTACGATTCATCCGGTTCTGTAACAAAATAATTATTTCTTTAGGATGCTTTCTATATATAAATTTACTAAATACATTGAAACCTCTTCATGTTTTAAGATTTGCATATGACCAACGAAATGTTTAGCCGGTAGCCTGTTTACATTTAATATGTAACCCTCTGAAACAGGCTTACCCGTCTCATCTAAAATACAACTGCCCTGGGCATGGACAACCATATCCTGATTGGTGGCAAAGGTGGCCACCCTCAATCCCCCTTTCTGAAGCTCTTCTATTGATTTTCTCCTTTTGTAGGTGTTCTCTTCTAAGTTCTTGGACTCCCATATTAGATACCTTACTGCCGGTGAGCTTAAAATAAAATCAATTTTCGAAAATACTTCCATAATCATTTCGGGTACTTTGAAGGATGCGCCTGATAATGGAGAATTCAGGGTTACCACACCCCCTATTTTCTTTCTCATTTCTTCACTGGTAGAGCTTACAAAATCCATAGCAATTCTACCACCTAGGCTATGACCAATCAGGATAAAACTGGCCTTAGGATGACTAGAAGAATACTCTCTAACTAAAAGCTCCAGATTTTTCACACTGATTTGTAAAGGCTGTCCGGTATCTTTGGATTCATATTTATTAGGATACCATCGTCCCCTTTCAACCTTACCCCCTGTGTAACTATATAATAAAAATCTATTATCGGTAAATGTGAAACCGGCCCTAGCCATATTTCTTCTTATTACTTCAAAACCCATATCATTATAGCGAGTACCATCACACTTACAATCCAAGCCATTAATAAATATAAAGTATAAATCTTCTTGTCCACCATTTCCCAGCATCAAACTGCTAACTTCTAATGGAGCTTTATCATTTCTTGACTGCTGTGGGTAGATATATGAAGGTAGTACAATGACAAATAGCAGAGAAAAAACAGTAAGAATACAAGCTTTCTTCATACCTATCCTCCAGTTTATGGGATAGGTTTTATTTTGCAACATTTTCCTGGTATTTATAAGCTAGTTTTAAAAATGTTATTCCCAGAAAAACAAAATAGCTGTAATGCTTTTACTTGATTTAACATTTTTATTATAGATGCGACAAATTTCGATATAATACTACATTTTTCTGTATATCGCCCCTGTCATTATTTAATGGGGGGTGATTATCAAAAAAACTATGTTTGATTGTAAATAAGCATAATTTGTAGGAAGGAGGTTATCACCAAATGGAAAATTGCAAAATTGTAATGGATTTAAGAGATGGTACAGGAAGAATCAGGGGTTATTCCCAGTTGATCTCAAAGAAAACCCGTGATAAAGAGATCCTGGAACTCACCTTAAACATTATGCATGAAACTCGGGAATTAATGAAATTATTAGACAGAGTAGAATCCGAGTTGCATGGAAATTAAAATAGCTGTTTGATGGTGCTGTGCAGCAGTGCTCCTGCTGCACAGATTTTTAGGGAAAGAAAAAAGCCCTAAGGATTAACTCCTAAGGACTTAATTATTGCCACAATCCGGACATTGATTGTCTCTCCTGATTTCAACTTCCAAAAAAGACATTGTCAGACCATCCATGGTCAGCATCCTGTTTACTAGTAAATCCCCTTGACCAAGAAGGTATTTCACAGCCTCAGTCGCTTGGATACAACCAATAATTCCAGCTATAGAACCTAAAATCCCCACATCTGCCGTCGATGTCACCGACCTTTCGGGAAGTTCCCTAAATACACACCTAAAACATGGCCCCTGACCGGGTATTATGGTCATGACTTGTCCCACCATCGATAGCACTCCCGCGTGAATAAAGGCTTCCCAGCTTCTATACATGCCTTATTAATGACATATCTGCTGGCCAGGTTATCAGTTGCATCCACCACCAGGTCGTATTGTTTTATTAAATCAACTGCATTTTCTTTGGTTAATAATTTTTGATAAGCAGTTACTTCAATGTCAGGGTTGATGCTCTCAAGCTTTTCCTTTGCAGATTGCACCTTCGGTCTGCCAATATCGGCGGTTGCATGTAATATCTGCCTCTGCAAATTAGAGTAGTCAACATTGTCCCCGTCAATTAGGCCAAGCCTGCCAATCCCTGCAGCACCCAAGTAGTAAGCCACAGGGGAGCCTAATCCACCAGTTCCAACGATTAGCACAGAGGACTGAAAAAGCTTTAACTGCCCTGCCTCTCCAACACCTGGTAGTTTTATATTGCGATGATATCTTTTTTGTTGAATTAAATCTAAGGATTCAATTTTTGCAACATTTGTTTTTCTATTATTTACTACCTGTTCTTCTATAAGGTTTGCAACGGAAGGTATATCCTCCAGTTGGAATACCGGAAGACCTAACTTAAGGGGTAAATCACTTATCACAGCCAATAACTCTTCCGGTGCCAAAACAGGCTCTTTTGATATAGCGGATCTAACCAACTCCAACTTTGGCTGGGGACCACCCTTGAAGCCTTCCACAATGATGATATCAACGTCCCCCATGTATGAAGCGATTTCCTCTATAGACATCTCTTGCTGAAGTTTTCTCACCAGCCCAAAGCCTTTAGGGGTGGCAAGACCCACCACCTCTGAACCGGCCTGAAAATGACGCCAGGTATCCTTTCCCTCAATATCCATTTCAAATGCCCCACGGTGGTGCTTTACAGAGCCAACTCTATAGCCTCTGAATTTAAACTCTTTAATAAGCTTTTCAAGAAATGTTGTTTTTCCTGAATTTGAACATCCCACCACTGAGACAATCGGCGGCAAATTATTATTCTGCCTGGATTTCAACTTCGTCCCCTACCTTCACCGGGCCACCCCGAAGTACTCTAATAAATATGCCTTCCTTTGGCATGACACAATCTCCAGCTTGATGATAGATGGCACAGCGGGTATGACACTCTTTACCTATTTGGGTGACTTCACCTAAACCATCTTGTCCAATGCGAAGTTTAGTTCCAATCGGCAGAGAGACTAAGT
Source organism: Desulforamulus aquiferis (assembly GCA_004143605.1). Lineage (GTDB taxonomy): Bacteria > Bacillota > Desulfotomaculia > Desulfotomaculales > Desulfotomaculaceae > Desulfotomaculum > Desulfotomaculum aquiferis. The sequence goes on along the minus strand of AWVY01000027.1, from coordinate 872 downwards.
CGATACCCTCGGTAGTAAGATTTTCTGCAAAGTCACCGGGGCCAACTTTAAGTCCCATTTGCCTCATTTTTTCGATACTTTCAATGGCTAGCAGGCTAACTTGACGGTGCCAATCACCCACATGGGCATCCCCTTCTAGGCCATGCTCAATCTTAAGAATAGCTTCACCTACATTTTTCTTTCTCATACCCTTTTTGGGGCTTGTACAAACGGCTACTATTCTTCCCATGGTTTTTCCCCTTCCCTTACAAAGTCTCCACTTTTTCCGCCACTCTTTTTTACTAACCTGATATTTTGAATTTCCATTGCCTTGTCCACGGCCTTACACATATCGTATATAGTCAGGGCCACAACACTAACTGCAGTAAGGGCTTCCATTTCAACACCAGTTTTGCCGTCAGTTTTTACGATTCCCTGAATCTCAATTTTATCTGGCGGTAATATTTTAAAATTAATATTAACCCCTGTAATCATTATTGGATGGGCCATTGGTATCAAATTAGGAGTGCTTTTAGCGGCCATTATTCCAGCAACCCTGGCCACACCTAATACATCTCCTTTAGCCATACCGCCCTTTTCTATTAGCTCCAGGGTTTGAGGAGACATAACCACCTCTCCCCTTACCTCTGCTGCCCTGGATGTATCAGCTTTTTGGGTGATATCCACCATGCGGGCATTTCCCTTGGCATCAAAATGTGTTAGCTGTGACACTTTATTACCCTCCTATTTGGCTCATGACCCTTCTATCAGTCCAACCTTGATCCATGTGGTGCTGATCTGGTTTAAGTTTAATTGCACCGGCTATTAGTTCAGCCAATTCCTGCCTGCCGGCCCCCCTCCGCATGGGGGTCTTCAAATCTATCTCTTGCTTA
>AWVY01000026.1 GCA_004143605.1 Desulforamulus aquiferis | reverse complement strand
TAAGCACGCCGCCAGCGTTCGTCCGTCGAGCCAGGATCAAACTTACTCATTAATATAGTACTAATATTAAGATTTGATTAGCTCTTCTTTTACTTGTTTAGGAATTACTTGCTAGCGTTTTTATTAACGCTTGACGAGAATTCATTGTGGTTATGACAGTCTCAGTTTGCACTGACTTGTCATTAAACCAAGTTTGCATTCATCATCTACTGTTTAGTTTTCAAAGACCACGCTTCGACCTTTTATATACTTCGCCTAGCTTCGTCAGCTCTCTCCTTCGCGTACTCACGTATTACYTATACGCTCCGTGCGCTCAGTCGGYCGCTTCCTTGCTATGCTCGCATCTAAAAGGTCTCAGAACGCTTGTGTTATTCAAGGTTCTGCTCTAGCCTCTCGGCCAGGAATTACATCTTACCATGTCMCTCGCTCTGTTTCAAGTGCAAGTTTTTGGGAATTTAAATTTTTTCTTCATCGCCTTCAGGGGGCGACAAAAGCTATTTTATCACTTTAGGTTAGCTACAAGCAAGTGGTAATTTTTCTCTGTCACCTTGCAGCGACATTTGTTAGTTTAGCATGGCTAATATTGTTTTGCAAGAAAAATATGTTTACTAAAGCACTTTTTTAGAATAGGGCATAAAAATGAGTCAGAGAACTTTCCCTGACTCATTTAGGTTAAGTTGCGTCGGCCAGTTGTCTGATGGGCGGATGCTCAAGATATGTGACCTTTGTATTTCGTTGAGCTTCCCAATTGAAGGCCCATTCGTTTCGGAAAAGTACTACAAAATTATCATCATCGTCTTTTAAAACTAAATTATCTACCGTCTTTAAAGATTTGGGAGTCAAATTTTCTCCGGTTGCCCAGCGGGCAATGTTGAAGGGTAGGTAGTCTAAACTAATATCAACACCATATTCATGGGTAAGTCTATACTGCAGCACCTCAAATTGAAGTATACCCACTGCTCCTATGATGGGTGATTCTAAGCCAATATCGGGGGAGCGAAACTTCTGTACGGCTCCTTCCTCCGTTAGCTGTTCTATACCCTTGACAAATTGTTTACGTTTCATAGCATCCCTAAGGTGCACTCTGGCAAACATTTCGGGCTGAAACTTGGGAATTGCTTCATAGGCAAAACTGCTTTTCTCCGTTATTGTATCTCCAATTCGAAAAATACCTGGATCAAAGATACCAATGATGTCCCCAGGATAAGCTTCATCTATGGTGGTGGCATCTTGGGCCATAAATTGTTTAGATTGAGATAACCTAATACTTTTGCCTGTAGGAACATGTTTAACCACCATACCCCTTTGGAAAATACCTGAACATATTCGAACAAAGGCAATCCTATCCCTGTGAGACGGATCCATATTAGCTTGAATTTTAAAAACAAAGCCTGAGAACTCAGGATGCTCCGGTTGTATAACACCAATATTGGATGTTTTTCATGGGGTTGCGGGGCCAGTTCAATAAATGTTTCTAAAAAAGCACCTACCCCGAAATTAGTTAACGCACTACCAAAGAAGACGGGTGTCAATTCCCCCCTGTGTACCATTTCTTGGTCAAAGGCGTCTCCAGCCATATCTAACAGCTCTAAATCTTCTTTCAATAGATTATAAATCGGTTCACTCATAGCATCCACAATGGCAGGATCAGCTAAATCCCCTACACTGGTAGGTACAATTGTCGAACCATGTCCTGTACCAGAAAAAGTTCTATTTTAGAAGTAGCACGCTCGTAGATTCCTGTAAATTCCCGTCCCCTACCAATTGGCCAATTCATAGGATAGGATTTGATATCCAGTACCTTTTCTATTTCATCTAGTAAATCTAATGGCTCTCTGCCATGTCTATCCATTTTATTTATAAAGGTGAAGATAGGGATACCCCTTTTACGGCAGACATGAAATAATTTTTTTGTTTGTTCCTCTACACCTTTAGCGGCATCAATTAACATGACGGCACTGTCTGCTGCCATTAGGGTACGATAGGTATCTTCACTAAAATCCTGGTGACCCGGTGTATCTAATATGTTAATTTTGTGTCCCATATATTCAAATTGCAATACACTTGAAGTTACCGAAATGCCACGTTGTTTCTCTAACTCCATCCAATCTGATACCGCATGTTGCTTGGCTTTACGGGATTTTACCGTTCCAGCCAGACGTACTGCACCTCCATAAAGCAGGAGTTTCTCGGTCAAGGTTGTCTTACCTGCATCAGGGTGAGATATGATTGCGAAGGTTCTTCTTCTTGTAATTTCATTAATTGTCTGGCTCATGCCGAAAAAATATCCCCCGTTCTTCTTTACTAATATTTAAACTGTAATTGCTATTTTGCTAACATGATATTATACCATTCTTGACGCAAAAGATAATCCGAACATATTATATATTATAAGGAAAACTAGCTTACAGCAAGAATTATCGTATATTATACAAAATATAGGCACTAGAAAAATAATAAAACCGCCTGTATCGGCGGTTTTAAACTATTTCTTGTCAACGGCCAGAATAATAAAAGGAAGGGATAGAATATAACCCATCCATAATAATTGTGAGTACTCCATAGTTCCACCTCCTTATGATACTTCGTTGCCGTACTTTTATTTTTTATTTCGCTCTTTTTCTCACTTTTTCCTCTATAGATTTTGAGGATTAATTAACTTTTTTAAAAAAATCTAAAAATAAAACCGCCCTCAGGCGGTTACATTAGTATATTCTTTTATTTATCTATTGCTAAAACTACAAAAGGAAGGGTAAAAATGTATATGAACATTAGAATTGCTGCTAAATCCAATCCATTCACCTCCTTATGTTTGCTATTATTTCGTTGACTAATTCGTCTCTTATTACTAATTTCCCTTCTGATTTTTCAAAATTTACAGAATATATTTGCCATTTACTCTTTTGTCCTTAAAATAATACGTGCTTATACTAAAAGATATTCGAACAAAAAAGTGATGGTTCTGTTTCTTAAAGAACCATCACTTAACTCTCAATATTTGATTCTAAAAATAGTTTAACCCTTATCCATATCATCCTGTTATCAGGAACATTAGTTACATAACCTATTGGAATATCAGGATTAGTTAATATCATTTATATTATAAGGTGTCTCCTGATACACGTAATAATTAAGCCAGTTTGAAAATAGCAGGTTAGCATGTCCCCGCCATTTAACAACGGGAGGGTTTTGCGGGTTATCCTGGTAATAGTAGTTCTTTGGTATAGCAATGTTTATACCTTTGCTGATATCCCTCTCATATTCCAACTTTAATGTTTGTGGGTCATATTCTGAATGACCTGTAACAAAAAACATTCGCCTGTTCTTTGTCGCCACCAGGTAAATTCCTGATTCCTCAGACTCTGCTAATATCTCCAGTCCGGGATTTTCAACTATGTCCTCCCCCTTTATCTCGGTGTAGCGAGAATGGGGTACAAAGAATTCATCATCAAAGCCCCTGAGTAGTTTAACATTCTTTTGATTTACCCGGTGACTAAAGACTCCAAACATTTTTTCCGGCAGCTTATACTTTGGTACTCCAAAGTGATAATACAATCCAGCCTGGGCTGCCCAGCAAATATAAAAGGTAGAGGTTACATGATGCTTTGACCATTCCATAATCTCTTGAAGTTCTTGCCAATAGTCAACCTGCTCAAAATCTATGTGTTCTACCGGTGCACCTGTTATTACTAAACCATCGAATTTTTGCTCTTTGACTTGGTCAAAGGTCTTATAAAAATGAGCCATATGCTCCAGGGGTGTATTTCTAGATATATGGGTCCGGGTATGGAGAAGTTCTACCTCCACTTGGAGTGGCGTATTTCCCAAAAGTCTTAGCAATTGAGTTTCCGTTGTTATTTTTGTGGGCATAAGGTTCAATATGGCAATCCTTAAAGCCCGAATATCCTGATGAACAGCCCTAGTCTCGGTCATAACAAAAATATTTTCCCCGGTTAATATATCATTAGCGGGAAGGTTATCTGGAATTTTTATGGGCATAATTTATCTCCTTTTCTACTGTAGCCTTAAGCCCTTAATGCCTGGTCCAAGTCCTCCAATAAATCCTTAACACTCTCTAACCCGATGGACAATCGTACCAGTTCAGGAGAAACTCCTGCCTTACGCTGTGCTTCTTCAGAAAGCTGACTGTGTGTAGTGGAGGCCGGGTGAATTACTAAAGATTTGGCATCCCCCACATTGGCTAAATGAGAGAATATTTTTAAGCTATCAATAAACCTTCTCCCTTCGGCCACCCCGCCTTTTATGCCAAAGGTTAGAATTGCCCCCGCACCCTTTGCTAGATACTTACTGGCCAGGCTGTGGGATGGATGGTTAGACAGTCCAGGGTAGGAAACCCAACTTACCTTAGGGTGATTTGCCAGAAATTCAGCCACCTTCTGAGCGTTAGTTACATGTCTATCCATTCTTAGAGCCAGAGTTTCTATGCCCTGCAGTAATAAGAAGGAATTAAAGGGGCTGATACATGCACCAAAATCCCTGAGTAGCTGAACCCTGGCCCTAACAATATAGGCAGCTGCACCCACATCTTTAGTGTAAGTTATTCCGTGATAACTGGGATCTGGGCTGGTCAGTCCCGGAAATTTATTATTTTGTGTCCAGTCAAATTTACCTGAGTCGATAATGACTCCTCCGATACTATTACCGTGACCACCTATAAATTTAGTAGTAGAGTGAATAACTATATCTGCCCCGTATTCTAAGGGTCGGCAAAGATATGGTGTGGCAAAGGTACCATCAATTATCAAGGGAATTCCTGCTTCATGGGCAATGGCGCTTACCGCCTCAATATCCAATACATCGCACTTGGGGTTGCCTATAATCTCTGCAAAAACGGCCTTGGTTTTGTCATTGATTGCCTTTTTAAATTCGTCTGGATTTTCAGGATTAACAAACTTAACCTTGATGCCTAATCTGGAGAAAGTATGGGTAAAGAGGTTCACCGTGCCGCCATAAAGATTAGTTGAGGATACTATTTCATCTCCAGCAGCTGCAATGTTTAAAACTGCAGCTGTGATGGCAGCATGGCCAGAGGCAAAGGCTAATGCTCCAACCCCTCCTTCAAGGGCAGCCAATCTCTTCTCTAGAATATCAGTGGTTGGGTTATCAATGCGTGTATAAATATGTCCTTCTTCTCTCAACCCAAATAAGTTAGCCGCATGTTCGGAATCCTTGAAAACATACGAAGTAGTCTGATAAATGGGAACAGCCCTGGATAGGGTTTCACTATCTGGGTTATGCCCGGCATGTAGCGCCAAGGTCTCAAATCCTAATTTTTCATTACTCATAAGATATTCCTCCTTCTTAAGATAAAAAATAAAAACCCCTTCACAGATGAAGGGGTGCTTTAAACCGTCCTCTCTCATCTGCCAGGACTATGTCCTGAAGGAATTAGCACCTTGTCAGCTTAAGCTGACCGGTTGCCGGGTTTCATAGGGCCTTTCCCTCCACCACTCTGGATAAGAGTAATTGCTATTCAATTCTATGGCTATTATTATATTTTCCCTAAATAACAGTGTCAATACTTAATATAAATTAAGCATTCCGGATTCTGGCTTATCCTTATCTCTTAGAATATCGGTTTTAGTCATATAATCCACAATTTGAAGTTTTCCAATCACCAAATTAATATCCGTTAAATAACCACCCACTAAATTGCCATGTTTTTTAGCCCTGGTTATAACTGTCTCCTCGTTCACTTCAGAAGATTTACATCCAACTACAATGACACTCTGAAGCCTTTCCGGCTGGTCTGGCATGTCAGGAATCATATATAGATTTTCAAATACAATCTTCAAAGAGGCCAATACCTTGTTTAAAACACCTGAATGTTGACCTAAAAGGGAGCCAAAAACATTCATCAAAACCACTCCCCTATCATTTAACTTTGCAGAAACCAATTGAAAAAATTCCACCGTTGCTAAATGAAAGGGAATGGTTTTTGAAAGAAAGGCATCCATTAATATCAAGTCATAATTGCTTTGTTCCTGTTCCATTAGTTCTCTGCCATCACCTATGGAGACTGCTAGTCTTTTGTCCTCGGGCAATTTAAAATAGTTCCTGGCTACCTGCTCTACCACCGGGTCGATCTCCAAGACCTTAAGGGTTTTAATGTCTTGATAGATATCTAAGAACTGCCTTGGTACTACCCCTCCTCCTAACCAACCATTAAAACACTCTTAATGGACGGGTTAAACAAATGCCCCAAATGGCAATAGCCCGCATAGGGGGGGGAATTGTCCCTATGTTCCCCTAGGGACATATAGCTTTGATAAAAATGCTCCGGAAATTGAAGGTTGGGGCACTGCCTGTCATCCAAAAACACTAAATACCTCCGACCCCTTTTATCAATTACCTGCAGATTATTAAATGAAGTGCGGCATTCAAAGACAACCCTACCACGGATCAGGGGCAACAATCCATTCTTAATTAGCACCCTTAACCGGGTGGGTAAAAATAGATATATTCTTCTTAACATTAAGGGATTTATTAAATTCACTCTATTCCACCGCTGGATCACAGTTTTGTCGCCTGCTTAGATTTTTCTTTAGCAATAGCTGTAATTTGCCTAGATTAACTAAGGCTTTAAGATATAAGGGTTCAGCCAGATTCCAAAAAAGATACATCCCCTTATTTAGAACCATATCATACTCCCCGATGAATTCCACTACCTCCGGGTTAAAACCCCGCTTAAACTTATACATACCATATAAGGTACTGTTTGGATTAAAATCGCTTGCTACTCCAAGGAAGTCATAAATCTTGCAGCCACACTGATGGGCCAGGCTATGGCTGTCCATTGGAGTAAGTAGTTTGGCATTACTTCTCTGTAATTGTCACTGGAGGCACCATATAAGTACCAAGCCTTTGGCCMMTGGGCTATCACCAGTACTCCCGAGATATATCTACCATTATAGGAGGCTAATAACAGCTTGCCCTTCCCTCCTTCTATCAAATGGCGATAAAGCTCCTCAAAATAGGAGAGTGCCCTGACACCAAAATTATCCCTGCGGCAGGTTTCTTCCAATAACTCATAGAAAATCGGAATATCTTCAATGGTCCCTTCTTTTATGGTAACGCCCTTTTTCTGGGCAAGCCTAATATTGTAGCGGGTTTTAGATGAAAAGCCCTCAAAGATTTCATCTAAACTTTTCTCAAGGTTCAAACGACATACATGCTTTGGCTGTAGGCCACTAAAATTGCCTCTGATTCTGCTACTTTTATAACCTTTAGCTTTTAGATACCCCTTCAATACCGGAGCAGGACCATAGATATCGGGATCAAACTTGACAAAAATAGCCCTTTCCCTCTTGGCCAGGACCTTTATTTCATTCATAAAGGATTCAAACACCCGTTCATCCTCAAAGTTATCCAGCAGGGSCCCCTGGGAATATACAAAAAGGAAAAGTTGCTAAAGGGTAGCTTCTTTTTTAAAATTGATGCAGCTCCCTTGACAGCCTCGCCCTTGTAAAACAACAGCCTAAATGGCACCCAGCCCGTTTTTTCCTTTAAATTTCCCCAGGTATAGGTCTGCATAAAATCACACTGGGATATTCTTTTATGATATCGTCAAAATGTTCTCGCTGTTCTTGAGTTACTTCCACTACCTTGTACATGACTATCCCCTCTATCTTTGAAATAGGCATCTAGCAATCTTGCTGCAACTGCAAGGAGGCTAAATAATAGATTTTGGAGTTTTTTAAACTGTTCCTTAATTTCATCTGAATGGCACCAGCCGCTATCTCCCAATCACATAAGGCTTCACCTGTTTATAAATAGTTTGTGTGGTTTCATGCCCCTTACCTGCTATGATTACCTGGTCACCACTATCAGCCATAGCAATTGCTTCTTTTATGGCTTCTGCCCTGTCCAAAATGATTATATAGTCTAAGCCTTCTCTTCTTCCAGCCTCTAACAATCCCTTTTCTATTTGTTGGACAACCTCTAAGGGTTCCTCGGAATATAGGTTGTCCATGGTAACTATTGTAAAGTCCGCAAGCATGCCTGCTATATAGCCCATAATTTGTCTCTTAGTTTTATCCTTGCCGCCTTCACAGCCGAAGACTATGATACGTTTGGTTTCAGGTATTTTGGGAGCAAAGGTAAGAATGTTTTTAAGTCCGTCTGGATTATGGGCAAAGTCTACAATTACCTCGAAATCTTGTCCTTCATCAACACGCTGGCATCTGCCCGGCACCCTCTGTACCTCTGCCAGGGCAGACTGTACCCCTTCGAATTGGTAATTCCTGCCCCAGGCATAGGCAATTGCCGATAATGCGTTATAAATATTAAATAGTCCGGGTAGTTTTAAAAAAAACTTATATTTTTTGCCACCCACCTTAATTTCAAATGACGATCCATTAGATTTTAATTCAATATTTGATGCCCTTATATCACTGGGACCATAAATACTGTAACTAAGAACCGGTACGGCAGCTTTGCTGACTATAAAATCGTAACTGGCATCATCGGCGTTGGCCACTGCAAACTTTAGACGTGATTTTGCCTCCCTATCTCGACCCAGATATTCAAATAATAAAGCCTTTGACTCCAAGTAACTCTGATAATTCCTGTGAAAGTCAAAATGATCATGGGTAACGTTTGATATAATTCCAACATCAAAATCACAGGCAATCACCCTATTCTGGGCCAAACCATGGGAGGATACCTCCATCACCACTGCTTGGTACCAGACTTAACCATTTCACTTAATAATTTATTTAAATTTATGGAATCGGGAGTAGTATGTTTGGAGGGAAAAATTAAATTGCCATACCGACAATTAATTGTACCAATCCTCCCGGCATTTTGGCCAATTGGTTTAGTATTGATTCAATGAAGAAGTAGTGGTGGTCTTGCCATTGGTTCCTGTAACACCAATAACTTCGACTTCCCTTGAAGGATAACCGTGAAAGGCATGGCTAAGTAGAGCCTGGGCCTGCCGGGCATCTCGCACTAGGATTTTAGTGCAATCAACATCAATATCTCTTTCCACCACCAAAGCCGCTGCACCTTTATCTATGGCCTGGGAGCATAATCATGCCCATCAACCTTTAATCCTGGAACACAGATAAACAGTGAGCCAGGGACAATATTTCCAGTGTGATTGGCAATAGCTGTAATATCTTTAGCGGAATTACCCATTAATTGATAGCTAGATAACCCTTGAGGAGCTTTAATAATTGCAAATATTTCACCTATTTCCTCTATCTATCTTAATGCTAACCATTGAGTTGTATTTATATTCTACTGACTTGGACTATTGATATCAGCAATATCCCGTTTTATAGCCTTTTATCCCTGTTTGTCCCCATTAATTAAATTTAATGCTGTTTTTCTAAGTTTTTCTTCCAAATGATATTGCATATTCCCAAATCTGTTGATAAAATTGTTTTCGTGTGTTGACTAATTACGTTAGGACCGGAGGAAAGAGTCATTGAAAAATTCCTTTAAATTAACTGGCGAGGCTGCTGAAACCCTTGCAGAAACCTATGGAACCCCACTGTTGGTTCTATCCTTGGATCAGGTGGAGGAGAATTATAAATTTTTGCGCAAGCAGCTTCCCGGTGTAAAACTGTTCTACGCCGTAAAGGCAAACCCCGATCCAAATTTAGTAAAAAGATTGGTCGAGTTGGGCTCATGCTTTGACGTAGCTTCAGATGGAGAAATTATAGACTTAAAGGATATGGGCATTGCTCCAGAACGAATAGTCTACGCTAACCCTGTGAAAACTTCAATAGGACTCACAACAGCCAAGGGTGCCGGAGTTAAGCAGCTTACCTTTGACAGTGAGGGTGAATTAAATAGGATCGTCAAAATCATGCCCGAGGCATCAGTATTATTAAGAATCCGCATAGACAACAAGGATTCCCTGGTGGATCTTAACAAGAAATTTGGCGTTGCTCCGGAAGAAGCCCTGGATCTATTATTATCGGCTAAAGCCAAGGGCTTAGATGTGGCAGGCCTATGTTTTCATGTAGGAAGCCAAAATACCTGTTCGGACGCTTACCTCAAGGCCCTAGCAATTTCCCGTTCAATTTTTGATGAGGCTGCTCAAAGGGGTATAATGCTTAGAATTCTTGATATTGGCGGAGGATTTCCCATCCCCTCGGTGGATGACAATTTTGATATATTTTCTATGACCAGGCAAATTCAAACTGAGCTAAACAGACTTTTCCCTGATACAGAAATTTGGGCTGAACCAGGTAGGTTTATCTGTGGTACCGCCGTAAATCTAATTACCAAGGTAATTGGTGCCCAGGTGAGAAGCGGTCAGCAATGGTATTTCCTGGATGAAGGCATTTACGGCACCTTCTCTGGAGCTTTATTTGATCACTGGAAATACGAAATGGAAACCTTTAAGGATGGCCCTGAAATAAATGCTACCATTGCCGGCCCAAGTTGTGACTCCCTAGATGTTGTCTTCCAAAACCATAATACTGTGGCACTGGATATAGATGATTTAATTTTAGTACCTAATTGCGGCGCCTACTCTTCTGCTTCGGCCACCACCTTTAACGGCTTTGCCAAGGCTCCAACTGTCATTTGGGAGGATATCGTTGAAACCCTGCCCTGTAAATTAATGGCAGCAAGTTAAAGATTTTTTTATAAAAATTCAAAAACCAATAAATTAAATGAAACATCCGGTACCCTCAATAGGTGCCGGATGTTTTCCCATCAAAGTACACTATTCTATTTAGAAGGGACTACTTCACTCCGTGGTAACTTTTTACCTCTAGTTTTAGAGGTTAGTTTAGGCCATTTAAAAACAGGACATAACCGATTATATATCCATTTAGATTCTTTAGTAAGCAGAGGCCCAGTAATTGCAAGTATTAATACATATAAGGCCGCAAAGGATTGGACTGCCGGTAACAAGCCTCCTGCCTTGCAAGATTAGCCAGAATAATAGAAAACTCACCCCGCGAAACAATTGTCAGCCCTACATTAGTACGACCCATTGGTGAAAGGCCTGCGGACTTTCCTGCCAGCAGTCCTGCCGCAAAATTGCCTAGTATTGTAACCACCACTGCTATCAGGGCGGGCCAAACTGCACCTCCCAAACCCAAGGGATCAATACTCAAGCCAAAGCTAAAGAAAAACATGGCTCCAAAGAAGTCCCTAAAGGGGACCACTAAATGCTCTATTCTATCTAGGTGCTCAGTTTCTGCTAGAACTAATCCCACCAATAAGGCTCCAATGGCTTCAGCCACATGAATAGTCTCGGAAAAGCCTGCTACGAAAATCAAGGCACCAAATACAGCCAGCATAAAGACTTCATCAGAGGGAATATTAAGCCAACGGTTCAAGTGTTTTACCAACTGCGGCCCAGCAACAGCACTCCCACCATAAAGCCCAGGGCCACTGCTGCAGATTTTAGAACGCCCGGTGTAGATGTTGCCCCGGTCAACACCAGACCGGAGACAATTGACAGATATATGGCCACAAACACGTCCTGATACATCATCAGGCCAAGTATCATTTCCGTCTCAGGCCTGGCGGCCCTTTTTAGGTCTACCAAAACCTTGGCCACAATGGCACTGGAAGATATACAAATAATCCCTGCAACCACAAGTATCTCACGGGGTGGCCAACCCCAGAGCCAGGGTAGTAATAAGCCCAGGGAAAAGTTAATCAACATATAAATGGTTCCACCAATAAAAATAGAACGACCGGCCTTTAATAGGCGGCCCACGGAAAATTCTAGACCCAGGTAAAAAAGAAGAAAGATTACCCCTAGTCTTCCCATAAAATCAATCAGAGGAGCGCTGGCGATAAATCTAAAATCAAAGACCCCTATCTGTGGAGCATGTGGTCCAACTATTATACCGGCGACGATTAATATAGGAACAATTGAAAATTTCAATCGGTTAGCCAGATGTCCTGCCACCGTAATAATTCCCAGGGCAAGCCCGACCTCTAGTATTACATAACTCATTCCTATAGACTCCCCTGCTTAATGAGGCGTTTACAAGCTTTCACCTGCTCCCTTTCCCCTAACAGAACAAGGATATAACCTTCCTTAACCTTTTGGTCCGGACCTGGATTTATAAGACGTTCCTGATTCTTTTTCACCATAGCTATAATTGTTGCACCGGTACTTTTTCGGACATGCAAATCCCCAATGGATACACCAATGGCTTTATAATCTGGTTCTACCTTATACCACTCAATGACCATCTCATCAAATTCCACATCCACTGCTTCCAGGGCCTTAGGAATATAGGCCATGCCACCAATAATACCGGCTACCCTACGGGCCTCGGTATCATCTAAGGTGACCATGGATATGCTCTCATCCGGATCCTCATTATCATAGTGATATATTTCTCGGCGACCATCATCATGTACAATGACCACTAGCTTATCTCCACTTCTGGCTTCTATTTGAAATTTTCTTCCAATGCCCGGCAAATCAGACTCACGTATGGTTGTCATTAATTATTCCCCTTCTCCCATATATAATTTAACCCAGTAGTTCTTTAACAATATTACTTACTAATTTTCCATCAGCCTTACCTTTCACCTTTGGCATAAGGGCACCCATGACTTTTCCCATATCCTTTGGTCCCTGGGCTCCTGTTTGTTGAACTACTTCCTTAACAATTTCCCTGACTTGTTCCTCTGATAGTTGTTCCGGCATATATACCAAAAGGATCTCTATTTCCCTTTCTAGCTTTTCCACCTCATCTGGCGTTCGGCCTTTTTATACTCCACCATGGCATCACGCCTTAGCTTAATCTCTTTAGCAACCACCGAGATTACATCTTCTTCGCTCAGTTCCCTCTTCTCATTAATTTCAACATTTTTGATAGCAGCATTGACCATTCTGATGGTATCCACCTTTAGTTTATCCTTAGCTTTCATAGCCTGTTTCATATCTTCCATTAACCGTGCCTTCATTTTGAATCATCCTTCTTAATCTAGTCGAGCATAATTATATCATTTTAAGGAAACCAATTCCAGTTGGAGTAATCTCTATAAAACCCGTACAGCTGACAAAGAAAAACCGGCCCATGGCCGGTGCTATGACTATCTCTATTGTAAAATTACCAGTTGCAGAAGGAACACGATTCCCACCAAGGCGGAGAAGCTAATCAATTCAATTATCGGGCTAATGGAAAATATTGATAATAAGCTGGATATTGCTCTGATCATGACGCACACCTCCTAAATAATTAGTTAGAGTTATTTTTTATAATATTCAGCAAATAAATGATTTTTCCTTTTTGGTTAGGGAATATAAATTATTCCTCTAAAATATTAGACTCAATCCAGTTCCTAAGGGTGGGGTTAATTTTAAATACGCCGTCACTACCATTGGTTCCTTGTTCCTCTAAAGCATTCATCATCATTTCCAACGGTGGTTGTTTTTCCAGATAATCGCATTTAGTCATAAAGGGGGTAAATTTATAAAGTGCTAGCTTTGGTTTTGCTTCCCAAACGTCTATCACAAAGGTATAGCCCTTTTCCTTTTTCTTAAAATCATTATTCAAATCGTAGTCCCAGTCGATAAGTGCTTTAATAATTGGTACAGCCATAGAGTAAATCTCCTTCCTAACATAAGAATAATTATGTCTATTATTTTCCACATAATAATTTTAATTCCTTCAATATTTATTATACAAAGGTTAAAAGACATCTTATTTTACTAACACTTCGGGAATACTACTGCTAATAAGGATTTCAAGGAGGCTGTTGCATGGCTGAGCAACAAAAGGTATATAGTATCGACCAAGAAATAATTTTAAAAAACACTGAAATATTTGTAGATATCGCCAAAATAATAGGTAAGCTATTAAAGAAGAATTTAGCCAGTTTTTCTTTTAGCGGAACAGAGTCAACTATTTCCTTCGTTTCATCTCCTGAAGTTTCAGGTGCCTTTACCCATTACTCCCCTCAGACAGTGCAATCGGTAACGGAAGAAGTGGTGGATCTTACCTTAGGCTTACTGGCAAATGAAGAACAGGCTTTGCTAACCGCTGCCCAGAATGAAGGTAATACTGCAACCTACTGTTACAGAAAAAGATTGACGCAGTAAAAGAAAACATTGCCCTGGACAAACTACAGAATGCCTACTATTTTTACCGTACCACCATAGGTAATGTTTTAGAGCAATTTCTGGCACAAAGAATTGTGAAACCACCTACGGACAACTTTCCTGCCCAAAATACCATTCAGGTCAAGCTTACAGCCAGGGATAATCTTGATAGTTCTTTCAGACAGTCGGTAACCTTTGAATTATATGAGGAACAGTTGGATGAAATCATTAAAATCATAGCTGATATAAAAAAGGACTTTCATCCTGAACAAAACAATTAACCCCAAATGAACTGTACCCCAATTGTTAGACACAACTAACGATTGGGGTCAATTTGTGAAGGGGTTACCCTATTATAAAATATTTATATTTCTTTTCTCCCCATTGAGCAAATTATTATTCAAAATTAATTCTTGATATAGTCCCTCTAATTTTCGAGCACAGGACCCTGCAGATATATCATTAGCATTGATTCTGGCACGCTTCCCCATTTGTTGTTGTAAAAGGGGCTTTTCAATTATCTCCAAAATACCCTTAACAAAGGCTTCTTCCTCATGTGGTACCAAGAGACCGTCATCCTGGTGGCAAACCATGTTCGCTACCCCGAAGGCATTGACTGCCACAGTGGGAAGACCGGCTGCCTTAGCCTCGGCGATAACAATACCCTGGGTTTCTGTTAAAGAGCTAAATACAAATAAATCAGCCCCGCAGAAGGTTTTCACTAAATCCTCCCTTGATAGGGGTCCGGTAAATATCACCCGGTTAGCTAGAGCCTTTTTGATACAATAGTCCTTAAGGTTTTCTGTCTCCGGCCCTGTACCAACAAGAACCAACCTAAATCCTATGTTGCTTTCATTAATTAACCTTTGCAAACAATTTATTAAGAAGTAGATATTTTTTTCTTTACCCATCCTGCCCACAAATAGCAAGATAGTGTCTTCCGGCTCAATATTATATACGCGCCTCAGCCATGTTTTATCTTGGTTTTGAAATTCTTCAATATTTATTCCTGTAGGTAACCAGCTTATCTTTGTTTTTACCCCCATACTCTCAATGTGTTTCCCAATGATTTGGGTAGGGGTAATTACTAAGTCACACCTATTACTAAATTCTGTGCACCATTTTTTTGTAATGTCCTTGCTAATCCCCCTGCAGATGGGCACATAGTGTGTATATTGGTCATACAAGGTGTGATAGGTAAATACTAAAGGCACCTTGAGCTTCCGGGCCAATTTTGCTCCAACTCTACCTAGGATAAAGGGAGAATGAACATGCACTATATCTAATGGGTTCTGTTCTAAATATTTATTTAATCCAGGCGAAAAAGGAATTGCTAAGTAAAAATTATCATGGGCAAGGGAGCGTATAGAAGGAAACCGATATATATTTGCTTCTGATGCTACTCCTGGGTAATCAGGAGCAAATATATACACCTGGTGACCTAGTTTCTTTAATTCCTTTGAAAAAGTTTCAATTGACCTTACCACACCACTAACATATGGTAGGTAACTATCTGCGAATAGACCGATTTTCATAAATACACTCCTCATCAATCTGTTAGCTTAAGTATTAACAAGGTAGTACTAATCTAATCAGTGTCTATTATTTATTCTAATGCCTGGGTTTTTTTGTACTATTTGTATACCATTTAAAATGGCGGCAACAACCTGAGCCCGCCCAGCAATCTGTTCCATGGCAACCTTTGTATAAATACCGCCTTCATCTGTAACAACATATCTCGTGGGTAAATTGTTTAAGGCAATGGCCATGGTATCCAGCCTACATCTTGAACAGGTGCAAATATCCGGGTTGCTGTTAGCATAATTTTGTATAACATCATCTAACATTTGCTCAACAGCCAGCTCTATATAGTTTTTAATCAAAGGAATTCCCTCCTTTCAGCCTTAATTGTTACTAATTAATCTCCAAAGGAAATACCTATTTTTCTAGCAGCCTTAACAAGATCACCTTCCACATTCACATTGCGAATGCCCTTAGCCACCTCTGAAAGGGGTACGGGAACAATATTTTCACCCTCAAGGCTAACCACATTATCAAACTGACCTGCAGCAGCTAAATCAATGGCCGCCACACCATAGCGAGTGGCTAAAATACGATCAAAGGGTGTTGGACTTCCTCCCCTCTGAAGGTGACCTAAAACAGTTACCCTGGACTCAATTCCTGTTAGTTTTTCCAATTGTTGGGCTACAACATTGCCGATTCCCCCAGGCGAATGGGATCGGTGCTTTCCTCAACAAGCTTTTGAACCACCATATCCCATCCGATGGCCTGGCACCCTCAGCCACAACAACAAGACTAAATCTTCTATTTTTGCTAAGTCTATCCCTAAGCTTGTTGACAATCTTTTCATAGGAAAAGGGTATTTCAGGGATCAGTATAACGTCTGCTCCGCCTGCCACACCTGAATATAAGGCAATATGTCCGGCATAACGTCCCATAACCTCTAAAACAATTACCCGGTGATGGGCCTCTGCAGTGGAATGAAGTCTATCCAATGCCTCTGTGGCAAAGGCATATGCAGTTTCGAAGCCGAAGGTCTGAGCCTTGCCCACTGCTAGGTCATTATCAATGGTCTTGGGACATCCTACCACCTTTAATCCCCTCTTTGACAACTCATAGGCAATGGACAAAGAACCGTCTCCACCAATGACTATCAAGGCATCAGCTTTACTGTTGATTATCTCAATACAAGTTTTAGACCGATCCTCGAACACTCCGGGAGATACTTGGTATTTAAAGGGATTATCCCTATTAGTGGTGCCCAAGATAGTGCCTCCACGATGTAAAATCCCCGAAACCTCGGCCTCTGTAAGCTGGAAATATTTTTCCTCCATTACCCCTTTAAATCCATCCCTAAAACCTATTACTTCAATATCATGTTCCCTTGTAGCAGTTTTTACAATAGCCCGTATAACTGCATTTAAACCGGGAGCATCTCCTCCACCGGTTAGCACAGCTACTCTTTTTACCAACATTAATCCCTCCAGTGAAGTCATGTTGTTTTATTCTATCACAAGTTACTAATCTATTTGGATAGGAAATAGGTCTGATGTACATTGAAATTTATTTGATACAAAAAAGCCTCCGCCCATGCCCTAAGGCTAAGCGGAAGCTTTTATTTAAGAACTAGGGATTGATTTGCTCTTTAAATACCTGCTTGCCATCCTTCATTTCGAGAATAGCAGCACCTTAACCGGGTTGTGGTTTTCATCAAAGGTATATTTGCCTGTTACAGCCTGTACATCTTTAATGTTTGCCAGGGCATCCTTAATTTTTTCGGGTTCAGCAGTTCCGGCCTGCTCGATGGCTTTTACAAATAGAACAGCAGCGTCATAGGCTAAGGCAGCCAGAGCATCAGGAGTTTCGTTGTTATACTTTTCCTTGTACTTTTTCACAAATTCCTGCACTGCAGGGTCTTCGGAATCGGGGGAATAGTGGTTGCTAAAGTAGCAGCCATCCAGAGCTTTAGATCCAGCGATTTCAACCAGCTTGGGGGAATCCCAGCCGTCGCCGCCCATAAAGGGTACGGTAATACCAAGGTCACGACCCTGTTTTACGATTTTACCAACTTGCTCATAGTAAGCGGGAACAAATATTACGTCGGGCTTAGCAGATTTTATTTTGGTCAGGGTGGCATTGAAATCCTGGTCTTCAGTCAAGAAGGCCTCTTTAGCTACAATTTGTCCACCTTGCTCTTCAAATGCCTTAACAAAGAATTCAGCCAGACCTTTACTATATGGAGAGTTGTTCTCTACAAATACCGCTGCAGTTTTTGCACCAAGGGTATTGGTTGCAAAGGTAGCCATAACGGTACCTGGAAGGGATCAATGAATACGGAGCGGAACAGGTAGTCACGAACATTACCGGTATTGGGGTCAACTGTCACGTCAGGGTTAGTTCCACCGGTGGTCATGGTTGGAATTTTGTTATCCATGGAAATTTGTGCAAAGCCTAGGGTGTTTCCAGAGGTGATAGCACCAAGAATCCCCACAACCTTGTCCTGGTTAATCAGTCGAGATGCAACACTGGCAGCCTCAGTAGCCTCACTCTTATTGTCAAGGCAAATAAATTCAATTTTCTTACCAAGTACACCACCGCTTGCATTTACTTCTTCAAAATATAGGTTGATACCATTCTTAGCAGAGTTTCCAAAACTGGCAACCTGTCCACTTAATTCATAGTTTCCGCCGATTTTAATAACCTCTGCCCCATTGGAATCCTGAGCCTTAGGTGCGTCACCTTGACCACCGCAACCAGCAATTAAGCTTACTACTAACAAGGCTACCAACACCATAATTAATCTACTAGACTTTTTCATCCTGTTACCCCCTGTGATTAAGTAGTTAGACAACTAATTATTTTTAATATTTAGATTTAGATAGGACTACTTCCACCTCCGTACATTAATTTTAACTCAAACTTAACACAATTGTAACCGGGTTAACCAACCACTGTCAATATAAATGTCAATCAATGGCGAGGTGCATATTTTTGTATTTTGTACAGTTTTTCAGACACATAATTAGAAAATCCTACCCATTAAAATAAGTCCCAAGGAATATAAAAGGCACGCTATTTGCGCGCCTTTTATCAGGTTGTCGAGAAACTACCTATATTCGGGTTTTAATAATCCCTCACGACTCCTATCTCCGCAGTGGACAGCGCTAATCCCTTGCTTCGGGCGAAAATGGGCCGCCTTCGAGTAAACATCGTGTTTACCTCAGGCTTGCCCGGACGTCCATGTCCGGGCACCCATTTTCGCATCCTCAGCTTCGCGAAGCGCTGTTTCCACTGCTTCGAATGTCGCTGTTCTGGATTATTAAAACCCAGTTAAATCTTTTTCAACAGGCTGAAAGGTTCTGGCAAAAGCCAGAACCTTTTTTTAGTCACGATCTTTGAAAATGCTAGCGATTTCCTGTGAATTTATAAATGCTAGGAATGTTTCGCAAACTGTTGATAGTGGCCTTTCTTGATGGAATATTAGGGAGAAGCTTCTTTTTATTTCTATATTAGCTATTTTGCAGGTTTTTACTGTTTTCAATTGTATCTCCTTGGTTACTGCCAACTCTGATAGAATTGTAGCTCCTAATCCTGCCTCAACCGCCCCAATAACTGCCTGGGTATTGCCTAATTCCATTACGGTATTTAATTCCCGGGGATCTAAACCAGCGGCCTTAAGGGAAGACTCCATTACTACCCTGGTACCAGAACCGGGTTCCCTTAGTACAAAGGGAGTAGATAGTTCCTTAAGGGTTAGGCTCTTTTTAATGGCCAAGGGATGGTTGTAGGGTAAAACCACCAGCAATTCATCCCTCATAAAGGGTATATTTTTTATTTCAATATGATCCACAGGCCCTTCTATAAGGCCTAAATCCAATTTTTGCTCTAGAATGCGTTCTGCAATATGTTGCGTATTGGTGACCTCAAGGTGTATATCCACTTCAGGATAATCATGGTTAAACATACCCATGATTTTTGGGAGTACATTTTCAGCTATTGTATGACTTGCTCCAAGATATAAATTTCCACTGACCTCTCCCACCAGACTTTGAATATGCTTTTCTGATTGTTCTAAGAGATTCAACATCTCACTGACATAATTATTGAGGACCTCCCCAAAGCGGGTTAACTTAATTTTTTTACTGGAACGATCAAATAATTTAGCACCGTAATGCTGCTCTAATAAATAAACATTGTGATTTATAGTGGGCTGAGATATGTTTAGAATTTTGGAGGTTTTATTTAAGCTTTCATTCTCGGCCAGGAGCTTAAAGACCCTTAAATGCATTATGTTCATTATTATTCACCCTTAGTTTATAATGGTATTATCTTTAATATTTCCATTTTTATATTTTTACTCAGATTTGTCTGCCATATTGCTGACAATACTAATCAACTTAGTCTTGTTGCATAAAGTTAGGAGGGTACTAGTGTCTGATATCATTAATCATGAAGTAATGGATTATATAAGAAATTTATTACCACCTAGGGATGAGTTATTTCTAGAAATGGAGAGGGAGGCGAAGGAAAAGATTATACCATAGTAGAGCCGGAGATTGGTCATTTTCTATACTGGCTGGCTAAAACCAAGGGTAGCAGTAGAGTATTAGAAATTGGCACGGCCATGGGATACTCAACCCTGTGGCTCGCCAAAGCTGTAATGCCACAGGGAGGCAAAATAACCACCATAGAAATCAATAGACCAAGATATGAGATGGCTTCTAAATATTTTTCTAGGGCTGGGGTAGAGAAAGAGATAAATTTGGTTTTTGGAGATGCCAGAGAGATACTTTTTGATTTGCCAGGCCCATATGACTTTATATTTTTGGATGCTGCTAAAGGTAAGTATGTAGAGTTTCTTAGTAAATGTATAGATATTTTGGAGCCGGGAGGGTTATTAATTGCGGAAGACGTATTCATGAGGGGAATGGTAATAACGGGAGATATAGATAAAAGAAGAAATAAAACCGCTATGTTAAGATTAAGGGACTACCTTAAAATTGTATCCAGCCACCCCCAGCTTAACACGGTTGTAATACCTATTGGAGATGGACTAGCAATTAGCACAAAGACTTAACTTAAAAGATAATCGCATAAATATATTAAATAAATGAACTGAAATATAATATATTAGTTAATTGCAAAAAAATAATAAAATATAAATGTAAATCAGAAAAAAACAACAAGAATCACCTAAAATAATTTATAGAACAAAACTAAAAACAAATAAATAAACTAAAATATAAAATATTATGATATTAGTTCAATAATATATTTTATACTACATAAAAGGATAAATTTATATTAAAATCAGCGTAATAGCTTGATGAATAATTAGTAATAGTGAATCAATTCCAACTATTAAAATATCAAACTTGATAATGGTCCATAGGTACTAAACTATGGATTGAGATTATGAACGAACTTTATCTTGTGTTAAAAAATTACTATTAATAGCAGAATAAGAACGTTCCTATAAAAAACAAAGCAATCAAAACCTCAATAACAAACAATATAAACAATACATATAACTTATGAAGGGTAAATATATTTTAGTTTTTTTTGCTAATAAAATAATTAACATTTATCTGTCAAATCAAATAATAAATCAAGGTAAAATTATGGACTAGATATAATAATACATACAAGCAAAAACATACTTAATATAAAGAATGTAATTTAAGTTACATAATGTGGTAATTTAGCCGTCTATTTAATATTGATTAGTTAACTATAGTTGTCTATAATTACCCTTGTATAATTGTCGGTTCACCTTGCCTGAACGGATGGATTAAATTGGAAGGAGTGAGGGCGCATTAGGCAAATCCAGTGGGGTACATGCCTGGCAGAATGCTAACAAACTTCTTTTTTATACTGATTATAATGGGGTTTAGCGCTATTAATAGCATTAGCAAAGGTGTTAGTACCTAAGTTAACGTGGCAACCAAAGAGTATGATGGGGTGGCCAAGTTTACTGGCTTGTGAACCGGGTTTTTTGTATTTCTCCAACAAAAAGGATTCTGTGTAGAATGAAGGACGGAAGAATCGGTTTTAGGAGGAGTACTTAATTATTAATCTCAAGGAGGTATGTTGACTTGCTGCTGACGGTATTTATCTATGCATCCATTATCGCTTTCATTGGTATCTCGTTGTACAAGGCGTACCAGTATGCCAAAATGCCCATGCACGGACGTTGGGAACTGTATCCTGTTCCAAAGGAGCCGGGTGAGAAAGGGCACTACGGTGGATCCTATTACGAGGATCTGGAGTGGTGGAATAAACCCAGACAGGTGTCCCATTCCGGGGAAATTATTGACATGATGAAGGAAATGCTGTTTATTAAGAATTTGTTTGTAAACCAACGGCATCAGTGGTGGCTATCCTATGCTTTACACCTTGGTATTTATTTATTAGGTCTGTGGACCGTTCTGTTGGCAGTTGGTGCAGTCATGGAATTATCAGGAATACCATTAACTACTGCTGAAGGAGTTTCTGCTAGCTTTGCTGCTTCCATGGTATATTACATTACATTTATTTCCGGTTCTGTAGGGGCCTTACTGGTGGCTTTTGGATCAATAAGCCTCTTCTTAAAGAGAATGTTTAACGAAACCTTTAGTAAGTACACTACACCCCAGGAATATTTCAACCTGTTCTTTATCTTTGCTGTAGTAATAAGCGGACTGATGGTCTGGAGTGCAGATCCTGGTTTTAACTACGGTCGAGAAATTATGAAGGGCCTGTTTACCTTCTCACCAATCCAAGCAGATGGTGCCTTAACAGCTCATATCATTTTGCTGGGGGTTCTGTTAATCTACATTCCTCAAACCAAAATGAGTCACTATGTTGGGAAATATTTCGCATTTCACAAAATTCTTTGGGATAATGAGCCAAACCTTAGAAATTCCAAGATGGAAGAAGTTATTAAAGGAGCTATCAGCTATAAGCCTAAGGCCTCCTGGTCAGCACCTCATATTAAACCGCCGGCTCCGGCTCCTAAGGACGAGAAATAAAACTATTTTTTAGAATAGGAGGATAGCTTGATGGCAAATATCAGACCCCAGGATATGGGTAAACCATCCGAGCAGTTGTGCAAAATAGAGAATTTAATGCCCCTACCGGCTCCCTATGACAAGCCTGGCATGGAACCTGACTTTAGTACACCGAAGGATGCCTGGAAAGATACCTACTGTACAAGCCTGGACGGGTTTGTAGGTAATGAAACCTTGGTAAGACCTAAAACTAAAGAAGAAGAAGAGGCTATGGTTAAGCAGTTCTTAACCGGCCTTGAGAGATTGTTCTCCGATGAGACCAATAGAAACTACTTGCAGCCTCTAATGCTCTCCTTTGAGTACTGTGCTAAATGTAATACCTGTTCGGAAGCTTGTCATGTGTTTAAGGCCAGTGGAGAGGCTGAAATATACCGTCCCATTTTCCGTTCCGAAGTAATGAGAAAGATTGCTAAAAAGCACTTCGGTGGGGGTGGATTATTAAGCAAATTCGCAGGTGGAGATATTGATATCAATTTTGAGACCATTTTCCGTTTAGGTGAGCTGGCTTACCGCTGCAACCTCTGCCGCCGCTGTGCACAAACCTGTCCATTAGGCCTGGACAATGGTCTATTAGCTAGGGAACTTAGAAAAGTATTTAGTATGGAAATGGGCATTGCTCCCAAGCCCCTTCATGAAAAGGGCTCCATGCTACAGTTGAAAACTGGCTCTAGTACTGGTATTACCAGAGAAGCTTTCTTAGACATGATTGAGTTTTTAGAAGAAGACATCTATGAAAGAACAGGTAAACAGTATAAAATTCCGGTGGATAAAAAGGGCGCAGATATTCTGTTAACCCACAATGCCGGTGAATATATGGCCTGGCCAGAAAACCCCGCTGCCTTTGCAATTATTTTTGAGGAAGCAGGTCTGGACTGGACTCTCTCTAGTGAATTACTGGGTTATGACAACGTTAACTACGGGCTCTTCTACGATGATGCCCAGAGTAGAAAATCGGTCTTGGTCAAATGAAAGCAGCCAAAGACCTGGGAGTAAGAAGAATTGTAGTGGGTGAGTGTGGTCACGCCCATAAAGCAGCCATGGTTAGTATTGACCGGGCATTTGTGGGAGAAGACAATATACCCAGAGAGAGTTTCTTACCTCTCCTATGGGATTTAATTAGAAATAACGTATTTAAGCTGGATCCCATGAGAAACAATTTCCCGGTAACCCTGCATGATCCCTGTAACGTTGCTAGGATGATGGGTGTAATTCAGCCCCAACGTGAAATTTTAAAGGTAATTGCTCCCCAATTTAGGGAAATGTATCCCCACGGTGCAAAGAACTTCTGCTGTGGTGGTGGTAGTGGCTTTGCCATTATGAAATCCTTTAACTTCCCAGAGTTTAGAAACAAGGTTACCAGCAGAATGAAGTTTAAGCAGATTCTGGAAGCTTTCCAGGGAGATATGGAATCAGATATTCCTAAATATGTATGTGCACCCTGTTCTAACTGTAAGGGCGCCATCAGAGATATCCTGGAGTACTATCAGGCCACTGCTAAATTCAACGTACACTATGCTGGTCTAGTTGAACTGGTAGTTAATGCAATGGTTCAATTTGATAAGCCCTTCTTGGAGTTCCTTGATGAAGAGGAATTCTATGAAACACATGTTAAAAACAAAAAGTAATAGGTAAAAGCCCGGACAATGTCCGGGCTTCTATTCTGCCGGGTTATTGAATAATTGAACCAGGTGATTCGATAAAGGATGCTATTTCATGGGAAAAAATTAATAAAGATTGGGCATAATCCATAAGAGGTGCAGCCTTGTCTTGTCCAAAGGTTCGACTAATATATGGGGTTGCAAAAAGATATGTATCAGCTAAGCGAATAGTTAGCAGACTGGTTGGTATTAGCTCACATTCGTCCAGAGCAACTATTATAAATGCAACCAGTTGGTCAATAGCTTTAAAATACCGCAGGTGCTCTTCTAAGCGAGACAAATGGATAATAGACCCTGTACCTTCTAATTCAAAGGATCTCATAAAATGCAGCAGATAGTCATAAAAGGCCATTTCTCCCATTGCAGTACACCGCATTCCTGCTGAAATATTGTCTCCAGCCTGATTTAAGGCGTTATAAATGAGATAATATGCCTGACGATTTTCCCGGGGGTCTAGAAGTTTTAAACCCTGTGAATGGTTTAAACTTAATTGAACATCATTATCTGCAGAAGTTGAGATATCGGGCTCCGGTTCTTGAGAACAGGAGGAACAGGAATCACTTGAACAGTTGCTATTTGATTTTGATAAATGCTTACCATAGGGGCGATTTGACGCAATTGACAAAGCCTTTTCTACATTTTGCGGGGATTCAAAAAATCCTTTAATTTTTTCTTGAACTATCCGGTAAGGCATATGGAATTTGCTGACATAGATAAATTCCCAGCCTCTCAAAACAGCTTCTTCTAAAGGAACGGTTGAATTTATCAATTGGTTGGCAATGGGCAGTCTTAATGTAACATTCTTCTTATTCTGCCAACCGGGAGATGAGTTCTCAAGAATGTTATGTACATATTCTTGGAGAAAAAGCCAGTAGACTTCTTCACTTTTTGGATTAATTAGAATTATAAGCACCGGTTCATCTGTTTTGTCATTAATATATTTTATTTTTTCCGTTTCAAGCTGAAGTATAATTGAGTCATCAATTACTTTTAAACTAGTTGATAATTTTATAACTGCCGAAAACCTAATACCTTTAGGTAATCCGGCCTGTTTTATTTCAAAGATATAGTCAATATAATGGTTGGAGTAGTCTTCCCGCCTTGTCCAGGATGAAGGTAAAATACTAAATAAGATTTGGTGTGCAGTGGAAGCTTTCATAGGTTTGTTGTTTTGGGAGGTTACAGGTGTTGATATGGACACCTTGTTTTCCAATGAATCAATCATTTCTTCCCCTCCTACTAATACTTTCAAATAACTCTAGCTATACTATAAATTTGAAAATTCAAACATATGATGACGGGGTTGTCCCTAATTTGTTATAACTAAGTTAGCTTATTAGTGTTTACCCTAGGGCTATTGGGAAATT
Organism: Desulforamulus aquiferis; assembly: GCA_004143605.1. Taxonomy (GTDB): domain Bacteria; phylum Bacillota; class Desulfotomaculia; order Desulfotomaculales; family Desulfotomaculaceae; genus Desulfotomaculum; species Desulfotomaculum aquiferis. The sequence continues at coordinate 28,769 of AWVY01000026.1, read as the reverse complement.
ACGCTATCATTAGAATTATAGTAACACGACAAGGAATATATATCAATAAAAATTTAACCATAATTTAGCCAAGAATTTATTTGGCATAATTAATTATCCACCAAGGGTTATATCCTGCTCATCATACCATTTTAGGGCGTCATAAAAGTGAGACCTATCAAAATTGGCCAATAATCATCCACTACATAAAAATCAGCATAAATAGATTGAACCGGTAAAAAACCACTTAGCCTCCTTCTACCGCCCCACCTGACAATCAGATCAATTCTAGATATGTCTCTTGATGCAATGGTTTTGTGGATATCGTCCCTAGGTTTTTCGCTTTTTAGACCGTTGGCAAGATCCCATTTCCAGCCGTAATTTACTAGAAAATTAATCTTTATCAAGTCTTTGCCAAAGGTTTGTCTAACTGTATAGGGGAGCAATTCCTTTGGAAACTGGGGGGATTCCGTGTTGCCAATTACCAGCAATGATGCATCCCGATTGGATAGTAGATTTACTGCATCTATACAAGCCTGTTGAAAGGCAAGTTTTTGGGCTGATGGACGTTTTGTATTATCTTGGGTAAACCCATAAAAGGTTACCTCAGGGATACCTAGCTCCACACAGGTCTCGTAAAGGGCCAGCCCAGGATCAATACCATGACTATACCCTGATTCCTTTGGCATACCTTGTTGCTCGGCCCATCTACGGTTACCGTCTGGAATAATTCCTATATGTTTGGGAACTCTCTTAAATTTTGGTTTCATTGGCAACTCCTTGATGTTCATAATATAGGACTAATATTGACATGTGTGGGGCTAACATATACCTAAATTAGGCTCTTAGAACAAAAAAGGAAGCAATTTATTTTTCATAAAATAATGGACTTAATATCTTAACTAGATTATGGTAAAATTTATATATTAGTGTCGAGTACAATGAGGTATTCGGTGTAAACAAGGCATTGAAGCTACTTCCTTAATAGAGGTAGGTTTTTTATATTAATCAGGGGGAATTGATATGATAATTTTAGCTTTTTTATTGGGTTTTGGATTTGCAGCAATAGTTGGTATAATTATGCATAGAAGGCAGAGAAGGCAACTGATGGATTAATTAATAAAATTGAAAATGAGACAAGCCTATGGAGGCAGGTTGAATTACCGACAGCATGTAAGGTTGAGGCAGGTGATAAGTTTCAAGGTCTGAGTAATTCGGTTTGCAGTCTGACAGAAAAAGCAAGAAGCCTTGCCCAGGAAATACAGCTAACATCACAGCAGGTTCGTTCTGCAGCTGAGCAAATGAATATTTCGGTAAGCGCCACAGACGATATATCCATGACCTTTAATCGCTTGCACAGTATGGCTTCTAGCCTGTACCAAACTGCAAGTTCATTGGAACAGGACTTTAGCTCCAGTGAAGGTGCAGTGATTGAAAGTAGTAATGCCATAAAGCAGGTTGACAAGGTAATCTCAGAGATAAGCGATAATAATAATGTCCTAAGTAAGCAAATAAAGACCTTGGAAAGCGCAGTAAACCAAGTTAGGAGCATATCGGAAACCATTGGTGATATTTCCGAACAAACAAAGCTGCTGGCATTAAACGCAGCTATAGAGGCCGCCAGGGCAGGAGATATGGACGTGGCTTTGGCGTTGTGGCACTGGAGATTGGTAAATTATCAGACCGTACTGCCAGCGCTGTTAATCAAACTGCAGCCGTTTTGCTGCAAATGAAAAAGGATGTTGACTCGGTAGTACTTAGCATTAATAATAGTTTAGATTCCTCAAATGTAGCAGCGGACAAGCTAAACCAGGTAGGAATGGTATTTGAGGAAAGTTTTAATTTGATTAAAAAAGTAAACCTTGCAGCAAGAGATACCTTTGAAGATATTAATGTAAATCTTCAGCAATTGGCAGTAACCCTGGAAGCTCGCAATAGGGATTTGGGGGCAATCGTTTCAACAGGCAAACTAATGACAAATTTAGCAGATCAATTAGAGGTGCTTGTGGGTGAAAACCAATTGAATTATGTGGTTAAATCCCAGGCTGAAAGTAGAATTGAAACTATTAAAGCTATATTAAATGATGTGTCTATGGTCCCCGATATAACCTTAATGGAGACAGAAAAACATAATGATGTTCTTTCAGGGCTAAAGGAAGAGCATGTGGAGATTGAAGCCATTTGGTCAAATGATCAAGAGGGTAATTTTATATTTTCCTTTCCAGAGGCTGCCCTTGCCAATGCTAAAGTTCGCCAGTGGTGGCAGGAAGCTATAAATGGTAGGGTATTTGTATCCCCTGTATATATATCGGCAATCACCAGAAAACCCTGTCTAACAGTCGCAGTGCCAATTGCCTATAATGGCAACATTATTGGTGTATTAGGTGCCGACATAGGGTTAGGGTAGGAGGATACATTAGAAAAAGGAGGAGCTTTTTTGAAGAAAATTGGCTACCTTGGTCCTGAAGGAACCTATTCGGAAAAGGCTGCAAAATCATATGCAGGCCTATCCTACATCTTGAAGCCATGCACGACTTTTGATTCCATTTTTGAAGGTATTATAACCAATGAGGTTGCCCTTGGTGTTTTACCCCTAGAAAACTCTTGTGAGGGGACTGTTGTGAGGGTGTTGGACCTCCTGGCCCGGAATGACAAAGTTAAGATTACTGGTGAGGTGGTGGTTCATGTATGCCACCACTTGCTAGGACACCCTGGGACTAGCCTCGCTGAAGTTCAATCCATCCTCTCACACCCCCAGGCTTTAGCACAATGCTCAGGCTTCATTTCAAAATATCTATCCCATGCAAAACTTCAGGAAGTTGAAAGTACAGCTAGGGCGGCCAGCATCATAAGTGAGTGTGGACCAAGCCTTGCCGCCATTGGTAATGATGAGGCTTCCAGTCGGTATAATTTGTCTAAATTAATGACTAACATTCAGGATATGCTGAGAATTACACCAGATTTATTGTTATAGCTAAGGAACAACAGATCATGGTTGAAACAGAGGAATATGCTAATAGTCGTACATCTTTGATCCTATCCATTGTTGATCAACCAGGGACGTTATATGAAATACTTAAGCAACTTGCCCTAAGGGGTATTAACCTGACAAAGATTGAATCTCGACCAGCCAGAACCAGGCTGGGGGAGTATATTTTTTCATAGATCTAGACGGTCACATTAATCAGCCCCAAGTTTGTGAAGCCCTGGCGGAAGTTAAAAAATTAACCGTTGAGTTAGGATCATTGGTTGTTATGCAAAGGATAAGGAGAAAAGCCTTTAGGGATAAGTTAGATTGAGTAAATCTTAAAATTTGGCAAGAAAATAGTTAAGTATATTGAAATAATTAAATAAAAATGGTAAAAAACAGTAAAACCTTATTAATTGGGGGAATATTGTCCGATTTTGCGATAAATACTTAACCTGAACTAAAAGGAATTAACTGGAAACTGCCGTAATTAATAAAAAGCAACGCGAAATTACAATATGCGTTGCTTTTTACACTATATCCATTTAGAAGCTGAAGTTTTGATTTAGTCAATTAGTTACAGTTTAGGGGTGCATTAAATGTATCATAGTGACCATGATTTATTCTTATTTCATCAAGGCTCACATTTTTTAAGCTATCAGATGCTAGGTGCTCATCCGGTAATTGTTGAAGGATGCCGGGGAGTGAGGTTTTCGGTATGGGCCCCTAAGGCTAAGCAGGTATCTTTGGTGGGAGATTTTAATGGTTGGCGGGGAGATAAGCACGTCCTAGAAAGGGGAAAGTCTGGGATTTGGTCTATATTTGTTCCTGAATTAATGGATGGGGAGCTTTATAAGTATGAGATTCACACATTTAACGGAAATGTTTTGCTAAAGGCTGATCCCTATGGTTTCTATTCTGAGTTGCGGCCAGGAACTGCATCTAGGTTTTTTGATCTGTCTGGTTATTGCTGGGGTGATAGCGAATGGCAAGAAGAGAAAAAGAACAATGTCATATATAACAGCCCCGTATTGATATATGAGGTTCACCTTGGCTCGTGGAAGAGAAAGGACGGAGGCTTTTTATCCTACAGAGATTTGGCCCAAGAACTGGTTGATTATGTTGCTGAAATGGGCTATACACACTTGGAACTTTTACCTTTGACCGAACACCCCTATGATGGTTCATGGGGCTATCAAACAACCGGGTACTATTCAGCTACCAGCCGCTATGGCGATCCCCATGAATTAATGTATTTTGTAGACAGATGCCATCAAAGGGGCATTGGTGTAATTTTAGATTGGGTACCGGGGCATTTTTGTAAAGATAGCATGGCTTAATTAATTTTGATGGGACAAATCTCTATGAGTCTGATAATCCCATGAGATCAGAGAATCAACAATGGGGTACAAGAAATTTTGATTTTAGCAAACCAGAAGTTCAGAGCTTTTTGATATCTAACGCAGTCTTTTGGATGGACATTTTTCACATTGATGGGCTCAGGGTAGATGCTGTGGCCTGTATGCTCTATCTTGATTATGGTAAGCCACAGGGCATGTGGGTTCCCAATCAATATGGGGGCAAAGAAAACCTGGAAGCAGTTGCCTTTCTGAAGAAACTGAATGAAGTGGTTTTCAATTACTTTCCCCAGGCCCTGATGATTGCAGAGGAATCAACAGAATGGCCTCAGGTAACAGGACCAACCTACCTGGGAGGATTAGGATTCAATTATAAATGGAATATGGGCTGGATGAATGATGTATTGAAATATATGTCCATGGAATCAGTTCATAGGAAGTGGAGCCATAACTTTCTTACATTTTCCTTTATGTATACATTTTCAGAAAACTTCATTTTACCCCTTTCCCATGATGAAGTAGTTCACGGCAAAGGCTCCTTAGTGAATAAAATGACGGGAGATTATTGGCAAAAATTTGCGGCTTAAGGCTGCTGTTTGGATATATGATGGCTCACCCGGGAAAAAAGCTGTTGTTTATGGGTGGTGACTTTGCCCAGTTTATTGAATGGAATGAAAACCAAGTTTAGACTGGCACTTATTGCAGTATGAGATGCACAGCAAATTTAATTATTTTGTGAAGGAACTTAACCATTTCTATCTAAGGGAGCAAGGTTTGTGGGAACTAGACCACCAGAAGCAGGGCTTTGAATGGATTGATCCCCATGATTTTGAACAAAGTGTTATAAGCTTCATCAGATATTCCAGTGACCCTAAAGATTATCTTATTATAGTTTGCAATTTTACTCCTGTGGTTCGGAATGAGTATCGCATAGGGGTGCCCCAGTTGCAGGATATATAGAGATTTTTAACACCGATGAACCGTCTTTCGGAGGTTCAGGACAAATTAACGGTAAACTAAAGGTCAGCGAAATTGCATGGCACAACCAACCCTATAGCTTGGAAATAAAGATTCCTCCCTTGGCAGCGGTATTTCTTAAACCAGTTCATGCTCTTTAACTGTCCAAGCTAAAAGGAGCCATTAATTGATTATAAAAAGAACAGGGGGTGGAGGTTAGATGTATAAAAAGGAATGTATAGCAATGCTACTGGCGGGGGGGCAGGGGACCAGGCTAGGTGTATTAACAAAAAAGCTAGCCAAACCAGCTGTTCCCTTTGGGGGAAAGTACAGAATCATTGATTTTACATTAAGTAATTGCAACAACTCGGGTATTGAAACGGTGGGAGTATTAACTCAATATGAACCTTGGCTCTAAATACCTACATAGCATAGGAAGCCATTGGGATTTGGACAGAAAAAGTGGTGGAGTTACTGTATTACCTCCCTTTGTTAAATTAATGGGAGGGGAATGGTACAAAGGAACAGCCAATGCAGTATATCAAAATATTGAGTTTGCGGATCGCTATAACCCCGATTATTTACTTGTCCTATCAGGGGATCATATTTATAAAATGGATTACTCCTTAATGCTGGATTTTCATAAAGCTAAAGGTGCCGATGCTACCATTGCGGTTATAGAAGTACCGTGGCAAGAAGCAAGTTCCTTTGGCATTATGAATGCCAATGGAGACGGTAGGATTGTTGAATTTGAAGAAAAACCTGCAATACCAAAGAGTAATCTGGCATCAATGGGTGTTTATATATTTAATTGGTCCTTACTAAAGGAGTATTTAGAGATAGATGAGCAAAATCCCCGCTCAAATAATGATTTTGGGAAAAATATCATACCTATGATGTTGAATGGAGATCAGAAACTATTTGCCTATCCCTTTAAGGGATATTGGAGGGACGTCGGAACCATCGAGAGCCTTTGGCAGGCCAATATGGATCTCTTAGCAGATGAGCCAATGTTAAATCTAAATGACCCTAAATGGAAAATATATACAGTTAACCCGACGCTGCTCCTCAATATATTTCTGGTCAGGCTCAAATTAGTAGTTCTTTAGTTAATGAAGGATGTGTGGTTCACGGTGAAGTGACCAGAACCATACTCTTTCCGGGGGTTTATGTTGGGAGTGGCACCAGGATTGTTGATTCGGTAATAATGCCTAATGTGCGGATAGGCAGTAATGTATTTATCGAGAAGGCCATCATTGGTGTTGAAACTGTGATTGGAGAAAATTGCAGCATAGGGTGTTTTCAACATCACTTATGTGAAAAATGTGGACGGGACTGCTGCAGAATTACTGTGGTTGAAGGAAACATAACTGTACCGAATAATACTAAGCTAAGTAAAACCTGCGAACATCATTAAATATAAACGGTATTTATGAAACGGGGTGAACATATGAAAGATGTAATGGCTATGGTAAATCTAATGGAGCCTGAAGGAATCTTGAAAGAAATAAGCCACCACCGTTTGGTTGCTGCTGTTCCCTTTGGCGGCCGGTACCGGATGATCGACTTTGTTTTATCAAACATGGTAAATTCCGGAATAAGAAATGTAGGTATAATTGTCCAAAATAAGTATCGCTCATTAATAGATCACCTGGGCAGAGGCAAAGAGTGGGATTTGGATAGAAAGAGAGACGGTCTATTTTTCTTGCCCCCCACCCAGATGCGTTATCCCCTGGGAGCTAGGTTTGACTTGCGACATTTCCAGCATCATCTGGATTACATTAATAACAGCAGGCAAAATTATATTATTATAACTGGTAGCAACATGATTTGTAACCTTGATTATCGTGACGTTATTAATTTTCACAGGGAGCAAAGGGCAGATATAACCCTTTTATATAAAGAAATGGACGTAATTAATGAAGAAGTTCACCCTATGCAGTTATCGAAACTGACCAAGACTATAGGGTTCTGGACATGGAAATTAGCCCGGATAAAATAAGCAGCAACAAAATATCTATGGAAATGTGTATCATGGAAAAGTCATTATTAATAGATTTGATTAACTGCTGTGCTTCCAAGGGTGAATGTGACCTGGTAAGGCATGGTTTAATAAAAAATTTAAATAGATACAGAATTGTCGGTTACCCCTTTAAAGGATATTTGGCACGAATTAGCTCCACTCGAGATTATTACACCCATAGCATGAATCTATTAGAACCGGAGATATGGCAGGAGTTATTTTTTAAGCACGGTTATATCTATACAAAGGTTAAAGATGGTGCTCCCACCAAGTATTTAGAGAGTTCCTGTGTTCAAAATTCTATTGTTGCCAATGACTGTATCATTGGCGGAACGGTTGAAAACAGTATTATCTTTAGGGGAGTAAGGATTTCTAAAGGTGCCCATATAAAAATAGTATTGTCATGCAAAAATGTGAAATCGAAGAAGGGGCAGTGATTGAAAATATTATTACAGATAAAAAAGTAATAATATCTAAGGGCAAAAAATTAATAGGAGATAGCAAATACCCCTTTGTGATTGCTAAAGAAACAGTAATCTAGTCAGGAAAGGAGGTGAGGGATTGAATATTCTGTTTGCGGCTTCTGAAGGTGTTCCCTTTGCCAAAACCGGCGGCTTAGCTGATGTGATTGGCTCCTTGCCGAAAGAACTAATAAAAATAGACTTGGATGTTAGGGTCATTTTACCTAAATATGGATCTATCCCAAGGGATTATATTGATAAAATGACATTCATTAAAAAAATGGATATTCCCCTGGGGGATAGGGAGCAATATTGCGGTCTTTGGGAGCTAAACTTCCAGGGGGTTACTTACTACTTCATAGATAATGATTACTACTTTAATCGCTCTGGTTTATACGGCTTTTGGGATGAGGCAGAAAGATACGCCTTCTTTTGCAGGGCTGTATTGGAGGCAATCCCGCACCTGGGATTTTTGCCTTCAATAATCCACTGTCATGATTGGCACACAGGGTTATTAGTGTCTTTTTGAAAACCCATTATAAAGAAAATCCCCTGTACAAGGATATTAGAACTGTTTTTACCATCCACAATTTAGCCTATCAAGGAATTTTTCCAAAGGGTATTTTAGAGAGCTTATTGGGGTTAAGTGATGATTACTTTACCATTGATAGATTAGAATACTTCGGGCAAATTAGCTTTTTGAAGGCTGGCTTAGTTTTTTCAGATTCACTGACAACTGTTAGCCAAACCTATGGAATGGAGATACAGACTCCCTTTTATGGTGAAAGAATGGACGGTCTTTTAAAACACAGGAAAGATGACCTTAGGGGTATATTAAACGGAATAGATTATGAACTATATAATCCAAAAACTGATCAGTACATTTGCACTAATTATACTTGGAGATCCTGGCAAAGGAAGAAGGATAATAAGGAAAAGCTTCAAAGATACCTCTGTCTACCTGTAGATAGGGATATTCCAATGATTGCTTTGGTCTCAAGGTTAAGCAGTCAGAAGGGACTTGATCTGGTAGTCCATGTACTTGAGGAGTTAATGGATTTAGATATACAAATGGTTGTACTGGGGACCGGGGAAACAAGATATGAGGAACTTTTTAAGGGTGCAGCTAGAAGACATATAAACAAAATATCGGCAAATATAATGTTTGAGGAGATATTAGCCATAGGGTTTATGCAGCATCTGATATCTTTTTGATGCCTTCTCTTTTTGAGCCTTGCGGATTAAGCCAACTAATTGCCCTGCGCTATGGCAGCCTGCCTGTGGTTAGGGAAACTGGTGGCCTGAAGGATACTATTTCACCCTATAATGAATTTAGCGGTGAGGGCAATGGTTTTAGCTTTACCAATTTCAATGCCCACGATATGTTAAATACCATTAGGCTTGCTATTAAATGTTATCAAGAAAAGGAAATATGGTCTAAACTTGTTGTGCGTGCTATGTTATCTGATTTTAGCTGGTATAAATCTGCACAAAAATATAAAGACTTGTATAATAACCTTTAAAATCAAAGAAACCAAACTAAGTAATTTGGCAGACAGAGGGAAAAATTATTATGAAGAACATCTCAATTCTGCACGATTCACATAAGTTGCGCTTTCGCAGCCCCTTTGGGGCTGTTCCTTGTGGCGAGGTTGTAACCCTTTCTTTGGAACTAAGCTTAAAGGAGTCCGTAGATAGGGTAATACTTCGTTTGTGGAAGGACCATCGTGAGGAACAGGTTGATATGGTGTTGTCCGAAGAACTAGGAGAAAAAAGGATATACAGCGGATACATTTCTACTCCTCCTAAGGCGGGCCTACTATGGTATTTCTTTATAATTATCTGTGGAGAAGAGACCTATTACTACGGCAATAACTATGAAAATCTTGGAGGAATAGGTCGAATTTACAACCATGAACCACCTTCTTACCAGATAACAGTCTTCAAGAAAGAAGCAACCACTCCTAACTGGTTCAAAGAATCAATAATGTATCAAATTTTTGTGGATAGATTTTGTAATGGTTATGATGAAGGGGAAATATTAAACCCAAAGAAACACTGTGTTATCTATCCCCGCTGGATGATACACCGGTATATGGCAAGTGTCCCCAAACAGGCAAGACAGTCTGCATGATTTTTCGGCGGTAACCTGCTGGGGGTAATGAAAAAATTGCCCTATCTAAAGGAACTTGGTATTAATGTAATTTACCTTAACCCAATTTTTGAGGCCTCCACCAGCCATAAATACGATACAGGGGATTATAAAAAAATTGATCCCATGTTTGGCAATAACGAGCTGTTTAAGGAACTATGCCACAGGCCAATGATATGGTATATCAATCATACTTGATGGAGTTTTCAGTCATACCGGCAGTGACAGTATTTATTTTAATCGGGAAGGCAAATATCCTTCATTAGGAGCCTATCAATCCAAGGAGTCCCCATACTATTCCTGGTACCGATTTGAGGAATACCCTGATAAATATGATTGTTGGTGGGGAATCGACACACTGCCTAACGTAAATGAAATGGAGCCGTCCTATCAAGATTTTATAATTAGTGGAGAGAACAGTGTAATTAAATATTGGATTAGACAGGGTGCTAAGGGATGGCGACTTGATGTGGTTGATGAACTGCCCCAGGAGTTTGTAAAAAAATCTACCGGATCTTGAAGGAACTAGATCCTGATTCAGTCTTAATCGGTGAGGTTTGGGAGGATGCTTCTAATAAGATTGCCTATGGACATATCAGGGACTATCTTTTAGGTGATGAACTGGACTCGGTGATGAACTATCCCTTTCGCAGCATATTACTAGACTTTCTGCTCGGTAAAAAGGATGGACAGCAAACCCATTTGGCCCTTATGAGGTTATATGAAAATTATCCAGCCCAATACTTTTATTCAACAATGAATATTATTGGAACCCACGACGTCGAAAGGGCTTTAACACTGTTAAGCGGGGCACCCCCTGAGCATACCTTATCCAAGGAAGAACAGAGCGGATACAGATTAGCACCTGAACAATGGGAGTTGGGGATGGCCAGAATGAAACTGCTCTCCCTATTCCAAATGACCTTTCCGGGAGTCCCCTGTATATACTACGGAGATGAAGCTGGTATGCACGGCTACAGGGATCCTTTAAATCGAGGTACTTATCCCTGGGGAAATGAGGAGCAAGAAATATTAAGCTGGTATAAAAAAATGATTTCTATTAGGAACAAATATGCTGTGTTAAAAACTGGTAAATGGCTGCCTGTACTGGCAGAAGGCTCGGTCTATGGTTACATTAGGTTAATTGAAAATGGATTAGACGTTTTTCAACAAAAAAGGCCGAATAACCTGGCAATTATATTGCTCAATACAAACACGGAGCAGGAAATCAGCTTAAATATAGATATTAAGAAATATCGGCAGAGTAATATGTTGGATCTTATTACAGGTCAAGCCCATTCCATTGTTGATGGGATTTTGGACATCACCCTTAAGCCTTGGAAGGAAAAATATATATAGACGGGGGAAAGTAATGAAATTTCAAAGGCAATGTGGAATTCTTCTTCATCCAACCTCACTGCCATCAAAATATGGTATTGGAGATTTTGGTACAGAAGCCTATGATTTTGTTGATTTTCTTTCCAATAGCAACCAATCCTTATGGCAAATCTTACCCCTAAATCCAGTGGGCTATGGTGAATCACCATTTCAATGCTATTCAGCCTTTGCCGGTAATCCATTATTAATAAGTATAGATAAGCTAATGGATGAAGGTTTGCTGTCAGCCCAAGAGATAAGTGAAATTCCCCAATTCAATGATAAAAGGGTGGAGTTTAACTCTGTTAGGAAATATAAATTTGGTCTACTGAAAAAGGCCTATGAGAAGTTTAAAAATAGTATGCCTAGCCATGGTTTTGAAAGGTTTATTAGGGATTCCCACTGGCTGGAAGATTATGCTCTTTTTATGTCCCTAAAGGATTATTACGACGGAGCGGCCTGGAACAATTGGGATAAGGATGTTGCCTTCAGGAAGCCTAAAGCCCTGGATAACTACAAAGTTCTATTAAAGGAAGAAATCCTGTATCATAAGTTTATTCAATATCAGTTTTTCAAGCAGTGGCAAGAATTAAGACAATATAGCAACGAGCGGGAAATTAGAATAGTAGGAGACCTACCCATCTTTATTTCCTATGACAGCAGCGATGTCTGGGCAAATCCCTCCCTATTCAAGCTGGATGATAGGGGTAATCCCATTACCGTTGCAGGCGTACCCCCAGATTATTTTAGTGAGACAGGACAACTATGGGGTAATCCCCATTATAATTGGGAAGTGATGGAGCGGGATGGGTTTAAATGGTGGATAGACCGTTTTTCATCCTTGCTGGAAATGGTGGATATCATTAGAATAGATCATTTCAGAGGCTTTGAGTCCTATTGGGAAATTCCCTATGGAGAGGAAACAGCCATCAATGGAGAATGGGTCAAGGCACCGGGAGAAAAGTTGTTTAAAGCCATAAAAAAGTCCCTTGGTGATATCCCGGTTATAGCCGAGGATTTAGGAATAATTACCCCGGAAGTAGAAGAACTAAAAGAAAAATTGGATTTTCCGGGAATGAAGGTTTTACACTTCATTCTAAACAGCGGCGAGAAAGAGTTATATCTTCCCCATAATTTCGAACAAAACTGTGTAGTTTACACTGGTACCCATGACAACGATACCACGGTGGGGTGGTATCGCAGACTCTTAGCTGTTAACCTCCAGGAGATAGAGTTTTTAGAGGAATATCTGGACCTAGATAATGATATGACCCTAGAGGATATCTGCTGGCGTGTCATAGAAGTGGCCTACGAATCAGAAGCCGACACAGTCATCATCCCTTTACAGGACACCCTATGCCTTGACAGCGACGCCAGAATGAACCGACCAGGCACAGTGGGAGGCAACTGGGACTGGAGGGCTCCTAAAAACTACCACACTTCAGCCCTGGTAAACAAATTAATAAAACTGGCAAAAGAACACTACCGCTTCCTAACCCCCTGTCACGGACGGTTCTCCTGACAACCTGCAGCGTCAGTTTGATGTCCTGTGACAGGCGTCTCCGAAAAAACTTATCCCTGTCAACGGAACCGTCCCCGTGACAGGGGTTGTCAAAAATTAGTTAGAAAGCTAGCTCCTTGACTCAAGGGGCAACACAGGAATTATTGATCTATATCTTCTATAGTTACATTTACCACATTAAGATTTGGACCATATTCAACTATCGCAGTTACAACATACCAAGTAGAAGCAACAGTTCCCGGTATTTCAGCATAAATGTGGTTATTGTGAAGCTTAAATCTTACAATACCTCCGAAGGCAACATGTTCATTCCAAACCCCCGCATCAGATTCGTTGAAGGTTTTTTCGATAATTTTATCATTACATTCTACTATTAAAGTTACTTTGCCATTATTTTTTATGATTTTGGAGGTTACCTTTTCCTCTATATATTTAAGTGGATTCTCCACTTCAGGAACAATTTCATTGAGATCCTCAAAATTTAGAACATGAATCTCTTGGATATGAAACCCTGTTCCAGTTTCCTTTAATAATATGACAATTATCTCATCTTTGCCATCGCCATCCACATCCACGACATGGATGGAGGGAAAGTCTGGATAATAGGTTGTTAAGCTAGTCCAAGGAAAGGTCTTACTTATAGCCTTAGTCTGGAGTGTAATTCCCTTAAATACATTCCCTTGCTTAGTAGCAAGTAATGAAAGATCACCTGCCCTGGCAATTTCAACTCCCTGCTCCACTAATTCTTCAAGGGACTGATGAACATTCTTATCATTGGTAGAATTATTCACATTAGGTTCTTCAGAGAATTGACCACAGCCTACAACCAGGAGGAGTAATGCGGAAACTATAAATATGTTTTTATATGCATCATCTAACCTTCTTTACATAGCATCTCAGTTAGCGTTGTCACGGGGACGGTTCTCCTGACAACCTTGTTGTGTGTCAATGGGACGATTCTTTTGACAACCCCGCAGCGTCAGTTTGATGTTTTGTGACAGGAGTCCCCGAAAAACTGATCCCTGTCAACAGAACCGTCCCCGTGACAGGGGGGTGAGGAGGGTTTCTTTGGTTTCAAGGTATTTTTTGGTGTAGTAGACACCATTTTGGGCCTCCCGGTGGTCGAAGCCGAAGCTCGTCTGCTGACTGCAGGATGGGGGGGGCTTGGATTCTTTTAGCAAGTCCCATGCCGTTATAGAGACGCCACCATCTTTCCAGGTCTGAGATGAAGTCGGCAGGGGTTGGGAAAAGTTCTTTTATGATGCCGGGACGGCAGCCTAATTTTTCCTCCAGTACACCCTCAGAATACCAGATTAAAATATCCTCAGGAGTTGCCCTATTCCACCATTGAACAAAGGACCTAAAAAGGTAATCATGATAGGGATAGGAAATTGGGTCACCCTTGCCCTGATCCACCGACTGATCAAGCTTAGCTCGGCACTGGGAACGATGTTTAAGATACCCTCAGGGATTACCTCTCGTTGATATACTTCCTTGTTTATGTACCTGGCTAGTTCATAGACTTGATGTTTCCATAAATCTGCCAGGCAGCAAGGAATCCCGCCAGATCACCATATAGGGTTGAATAACCAACAGTTGTTTCAGCTTTATTGGCGTTACAGGTGAAACCTCCCCCAAATGCTGCCGCTAGGCCGATAGAACACGGGCGGAACGATCCCGGGCCTGAATATTCTCAGTTATGAAAGGGCTTATTTTTAGATAGCTTTGTTCTCCGGTTGAAGGGTTTAGCACAGGGGTGCTTTCAACCTGTTTAATGGTATGTTCAACTGATTCCTGAATTGGCACCACGGTATACAGACAACCTAGGTTTTCTGCCAATTGCTTGGCTAGGTTTCTGGTTGTCTGGGAGTTATAAATGCTTGGCATGTTGACAAGCAAAAGGTTTTCTGGGCCAATTGCTCTGGCATAGAGGGCAGCAGATACTGCAGAGTCAATACCGCCGGAAATCCCAATGACAACCTTGTTTATGCCCAGGGTCTGGGTAAAGTTTTGTATGCCGTAGTTTAATGCTTGGTAAATATAGCTTATATCACTGTCATCGGGAACGTTGGCCTTTGGTAGATTGCTTCCACCCTTAGATAGATCTAATGTGAATATATCCAGACCTTGGGCAAAGGGCGGACTACTGTAGAAGACCACATCACCATTTTTATTATAGACTGTACTGGAGCCATCAAAACCATAGACTGTCTTTCCGTTATTTTGAAGACCTACATTATTAACATATACCAGGGGAATTTCTGTCTCCCGGGCCTGCTTTGAGAACACCCTGTTTCTTTTATTGTTTTTACCCAGAGTGAAGGGGGAGCTTGATATATTGACAAAAAGGTCAACAGACCCTTTCGCGGAGATAGCTTCAACGGGTTTGGTGTTATAATCTTCGCTCCAGCCATCCTCACAAAGAATACAGCCAAGGCCTATATTATTTCCGGCAAGGTTAATGTTGACTGGGGTTAGCATATCCTCTGGTTTTTGGCCAAGCTCCAAGGCCAATTTAGAAAGGCTATAGAAATGCCGCTCATCATCAAATTCCCGATAGTTAGGTAACAGGGTTTTAATCCTAAAGGGATATGGGAAATTTTCATCCCCAAGCTGCCTACCATTTTGTGCGATAAAAAAGGCATTATATTTCCTTACTCGCCCATCATCACCAGTCTTGTTCCAATCAATGCCAACATTGCCAAAGAGAATAACAATATCCTCTGATGCTTCAATAATTAAACGTCCGTACTCTTCGCAGTCCCTAAGGAAAGATTGTTGCTCCCAGGTGTCTCCCAGTAGGTAACCGGGAATTGCCATTTCAGGAAAAACGATTATATGAGCATTTTTGCTTTTAGCATTTTGTATCATTTGCTTCATAATATTAAAATTCAAATCGGGCCTGCCGGGAACGATCTTCATTTGTCCCAAAGCAATCTTAATTTCCATTGTCAAATCGCCTCTTGTTATATTATTTAGAGAACCTCAATAAACAGCAAAATGCCCGTCACTTAAAGTACGGACAAATAATTGCCTTAATGATTAAGCACATCTATACCGATGAGATAGATGGGTATTTTAATGGTACTTTTGAAGTGTCTCAAATATCGATCAACTTTTTCATAGCTCATGGCTCCGGTCCAGTTCTGATTATATTTCTTTTTAATATGTTTTTGGAAATTTTGAGTAGTGACTATATAGATACCCCCATTAATAAAATAACAGTTATGTTGGGAGATAGTTGAAATTTAATTAGATTATACCCGATCAAAGAAGTGTGCCTAAAACCCACCTCAAGACCTACGTTATCCTTTATATACTCAAGTTTTGCAAAGGGATTTATTATTTCGTTAAAGGACGATGGATTATTTTGCCAGCCCTTATCAATAAAAATATTTCTTAAAAAATCATTAAAGTTTGATCTTGATAAAGAATGCATATCAATACTGTTATCCGTTAGAAGCTCCTCAATATCCTCTATAGTAGAAGGGTTAATAATTTGATTTGCCAACCGGTAGGACTGTTTTCTTATACATAGCTTCACTACCGTCCCCCCTGTCGTAAATTAATAATTATTCTGTTAACTTCAATGTGGGGATTTAAATATCCTGCCATATAGAAAAATTAACCTAATCTAATCTAACCATGCATGTCTTTATTAATTTTGTCAACCTTCTTTTTAATGTCAGTAAGATTTTCCTGGGGATTTTCCCCAAGCTGCTTTTCTATTTCCTGGAGCTGTTTAAAGAGTTTTTTATCTGATGTTACTAAAACTATGTAGCCGGGGTTTTCCTGATGCAGTTTAATATGTACCTCTTCTTTAATTGATTTTAGCTTAAGACGTTCAAATCCCGTTACTTTAATGGCTGCGGATATTTTTTATCAACCACCACGGAGGTGGCATCCTCAACTCCCCCCACGGATTTTGCACTTTGCTTAACCTGGTCGGCCAATTCAGGGTCTACAGCTACTTGTTTTTCTTCCTGCTTTGTATCTTGATCTTGGGACTGGGGCTTTTGGGCAGGAGAGTTTGTACAGCCTATCATCACCAGTAATAGTATTAAAATCAAGCTAAAGAGTCTAATTCTCACTTGATATCACCTTTCTAACCTTTTGGTTTAAATAATAAAGCAGCTATAAAGCCAAAAATAATTGCTGCGGAGATACCTGCACTGGTCACCTCAAAAATACCAGTTATTATTCCAACTAGACCTGTCCTTTCTGCTTCAGACAACGCTCCTTTGGTAAGGGAATTGCCAAAACTGGTGATAGGAACTGTTGCACCGGCCCCTGCAAAATCGATCAGTGGCTCATAAAGTCCCAGGCCGGACAATACCGCCCCTGAAACAACCAGAATACTCATGACATGGGCAGGAGTAAGCTTGGCCACATCCAATAATATTTGCCGATTACACAAATAAGCCCGCCAACGACAAAGGCCCACAGGTAGACTTCCATTTATATCACTCCTTGCTCAATAGAAACGGCATGTGCAATGCAGGGAATGCTTTCTTTCTGTTGGTAGGAAAGGGGAGATAGGAGTGCCCCTGTTGCCACAATAAGAACCTTTTTTAATTCACCTTTTTTAATTTTATTGATAATATGACCATAAAATACCGAGGCAGAGCAGCCACAACCACTTCCGCCAGCCAGAACAGGCTGGTCCTCATGATAGATCATTAGGCCACAGTCAAAATATCTATCCTCAGGAATGTCTATTCTATGCTTTTTAAACAGGTCCCTGGCTATGTTAAACCCTACATTGCCAGATCCCCGGTTGCGATCAAATCATATTCCCATGGAGATATATCTAGGTCCCTCAGGTGGGCAGTTATAGTATCAACTGCAGCTGGAGCCATGGCCGCACCCATATTGAAGGGATCAGAGATACCCATATCTATAACCTTTCCAATGGTTGCCGAGGTCACCTTTGGGCCATCTCCCTGGGGACTGACTACCGCTGCTCCGGCTCCCGTTACGGTCCATTGGGCTGTGGGTGGCTTTTGAGCCCCATATTCATTGGGGTAGCGGAATTGTTTTTCAACTGCGGCATTATGACTTGAAGTGCCGCATAGGGCATATTTGGCGTATTTGCTATCTACCAACAGTGAGGCCAAGGCCAGGCTTTCCATTGATGTGGAGCAGGCACCAAAGAGTCCCAGATAAGGGACTGCCAGGGTCCTGGCAGCAAAACTACTGGAAATAATTTGATTTAGCAGGTCACCGCTGAGGAAAAACTGAATATCCTCCTTTTGTAACCCAGCCTTGTGAATAGCCCTTTCACAGGCCTCCTCCATCATCTTTTCTTCGGCCTTTTCATAACTATCTTGACCTAGCCATAGGTCACTGTGAATAAAATCATAATCATTAGCCAGTGGTCCCTCTCCCTCAAAGGGACCCACCACAGTGGCAGAGGATAAAATGGTGGGCTTATTAGGGAATACCCATGATTGGTGCCCTTGCAGCATTTATGAACCACCCCCAAGAAGCATTGTTAAAAGGTTTTTATAAGGGCCACAATAAAGGCTGCAAAAACCCCAAAGACAATAACAGATCCCGCCAGCTTAAACATTTTTCCACCTACGCCAAGAACGAATCCCTCTGTTCTGTGTTCAATAGCCGCTGAGGCCATGGAATTGGCAAAGCCCGTAACTGGTACAGCACTGCCGGCTCCGGCCCACTGGGCCAGATGATCATAAACTCCCAATGAGGTTAGAACCACAGATAGGAATATTAATACGGCGATGGTGGGGTTGCCGGCGGTTTTTTCGGTGAAATCAAAGTTCCAAATGAAGAAATCCTGTATTCCTTGTCCTAGAAGACAAATGGCCCCGCCAACCAGAAAAGCCTTAAGGCAATTAGCTAGAACCGGCCTTTGGGGTTCCCGTTCCTTTGCGAAGGCTTGATATTCTTGCTGTGTTGGTGTTAACTTTTTCTTTTTTTTATCAGACATAGATACACCTCTTACCTTTTAAGTAAAGGTTCCAAATCCTTAATTGTTTGATCTAGTTTCTTGGCACACTTTACGTACATTCCTTTAGCCTGCTGCTGCCTGGTTCCTAAGGCATATATTTCACAGTCTGCCTGGCATTTCTTTAGGGTAGCATATAACAGGTCCTTGGTTTTAGGCTGAGGAACCAGGATGGCATCATTAAAAAGATCCAGATAGAGCTGGCCCAGGGAATCAACCTGGGCTATAAAGACATTCTCGGGAGCCACTCCAACTTTTTCTAGCTCAGTATGCAGCCAATTTCGATTGAGTCCCATGGCGGTAAGGGGCTCGTCCATTATTTCGCCGTCCAGCATGACAGTCTGGGGGACACTTTCCTGACTGACTTCATGGCAGCAGTACTTGCTGTAAGGGGCTGTTTGTCCTTTTTTAGGAGAACGCTTATCTCTCCGTTTGGCTCCAGCATGGCGAATTCAACATCGGCAACCTTAAAGGCATTTTTTCTTCTCAGCTTGCTTAGCAGGTCCTCGGGTGTAAAGCGTGCCTCCAAAAGTTTGTCCTCAAGGACTTTACCGTTATTAATTAGGATTGTTTCCTTGCCCTGAAACAGATCCCTAAAGGTCTTATATTTTAAAGATAAATAGTGAATGGCCACAGGAAGGACAATCCAAACTAGCAATGCCAGGACACCAGAACCAGCATTAATATTTAAGTTTATCGAGGCAATTGCAACAATAACCGCAATAACGATTACATTAACTTGATCAAAAATTGTAAGTCGGGTACTAAGTCTTTTTCCTAAAAGACGGATAAGAAGAAAGGCTAAGGCAAAAAAACCCACTGAACGCATTAAGACCATTAACATATCAGGCATAGGCTATTACTCCTTACAGGCAAGTTGCTTAGAATCCCTTATATTGTGGTTCCTCAAATTCCAAGGTCTTTACCCTTTTTTCTAAATCATTTATAACGCTATTAATGATGCTGCAATTCCTTTGAATAGATTCCTTAATCTCAACCTTTGGCTCATAGGAATAAAAGGCTTCTAAAGTGGCCCTAGCCCCTTAAGGCTGGCTACAGTTTGTTTTACCTGAGCTGCAACAGTCAAAATATTCACCCCCATGAAGCATATTTTGCATCAACAACTGGGCTAATATACCAAGATAAATAACCGGGCCAATTTTCATGACCCGGCCACTTAGTTATTTAGAAGCCTTTGTACTGAGGTTCCTCGGATTCTATTTGATGGATACGGGGCTCCAGACTTTGTACGATAGCCTGGGTTTGCTGGGCAGCACTTGTATAAAGCTGCTTTGCCTCTTGGTTCTGAGTCTGCAAAGCAAAGGTCTCAAGGCTTGATTGGGCGCTCTTAAGGCCGGCCAGGGTTTGTTTTACTTGTGATGCTACAGTCATGTTTATACCTCCTAGAAAATTTATTTGATCCGATATTATACTTTCCTAGAAGGGATACTTTTACACAGTACAAGTTTGGAAGAAGGGTATAAAAATGGATCTGATTTCTATGCTGGTCTTTTTATACATATTCTCCTTGAATTAGGCAATATTATTATTTGGGAATAACGGTTCGCTCATCAGAGTTGGAGGTTAAGTCAGTGCTGATTATTATGATTCGTACCTTGCTCTTGTTTCTTATGGTTGTCATCGCATTGAGAATAATGGGTAAAAGACAGATTGGTCAGCTGCAACCATATGAGCTGGTAATTATCATAATGATTGCGGACTTAGCTGCAATTCCAATGGAATCCGTTAATATCCCTTTGATGAGTGGGGTAATCCCAATTTTCACACTTCTATTAATAGAATCTGCATCTCTTACTCTACTTTAAAAAGCGAAAAATTAAGGGGCATAGTATCCGGAACCCCAAGTGTACTGGTCGAAAATGGGAAAATTATTGAGCAAGAGCTTAGAAAATTAAGGTATAACGTAAATGATTTGTTGGAACAGCTCAGGTCCAAGAACTACCCTAATATTGCCGATATAGAATTTGCCATTTTGGAAACTAAGGGAGACATCACGATCATCCCAAAGTCGCAAAAAAGGCCGGTTACGCCTGCTGATTTACAGGTTCCCACAAAATATGAAGGAATTCCAGTCACCTTGATTATAGATGGTTATGTTTTTAGACAGAATTTATCAAAGTTAAACCTGACTGAAGAATGGTTAAGGTCAGAGCTAAGCAAGTTTGGGATAAATGATTTTAAAAAAGTATTATTGGCAAGCCTTGATACCGAGGGGAATCTTTTTTATCAGGTAAAAACCCAGGCAGGTTAACCTAATGTTTAAACATGCAAAGTGAATTGGAGATGGACAATGAGGCTTTTGCTAATACTTTTTACAGTACTTGCCCTTATCATTACCGCCGGTTTATGGATTGGCCAAACAATAGAAAATGATGCCGACCAGTTCTCTAAACATATTGATGGCATAAAAGATAACATTACCCAAGGAAACTGGGATTTAGCCAATGCTAAAATAATGGAATTGGAGGAAAAGTGGTCCCAAAAGGTAAATGGTGGCCCATTGTAATGGATCACCAGGAGATTGATAATATACAGTTTTCCCTGGCCAAGGTGAAGGAGTATATAAGGGAAAAGGATAAGGTACAATCCTTGGGAGAACTGGCAGAGCTAAGATTAATATTTATACACCTGCCGGAAAAAGAGGCTATAAACTTAAAAAATATATTATAGCTATTATTATAAATATTTTAATTTTTCAGCAGGTAATAAATACCTCATATAGTAATTGTATACAAAATCCTTTACTCTTGAGGGGAGAGGAAGCAATGGTTTTAGCCGGCCCAAAAACCAAATATTCTATCCGGGTGATGATTATCAACCCGGAGGGAGAGGTTCTGCTAGGTTTAAAAAACAGGGGATTTCACTCAAATAATTGGATTTTTCCAGGTGGGCAAATTGAGTTTGGTGAAACCATAGCCCAGTGTGCAGCAAGGGAAGTGCTTGAAGAGTGCAACATGGAAGTAACAGTACAAGGTCTGATCGATGTAGTATCTGAGAGCTGCAGTGAGAAGCATGTGGTATTTATAAATCTGGTAGCCTATGGGCAAGGGAAAGCTGAAGTTACCGAACCACAGGAGGTAAAAGAATGGAGATGGTATCCTGCGGAACTTTTACCTGAGAATACAACAATATCTGCAAAGAATGCTGTCAGGAAATTTTCTGGCGGTCAAATGATTCCATTATAAATTTTACGGGAGTTCCTGGGAGCTCCCTTTTTTGTTCAGTAGTTATAAGTAATAATTCATAGTGAAATGGCAGAAACTGTAATGATGAATTAGCTGGACCCATAAGAAACAATTTCATAAAGAGGAAGTCTTTTAATTTGAGTGTGCATAGGTAAGGAGGAAAGGGTATGCATTTCAAAAAAACTAATATTTTACTATTAATTATCATTTGTCTATTAGTATTAAGCGGATGTGCTCGGCAGGAGAGTCCTAAGCAGGTAAAAAAGGGGAAAGAACTTGAGGCATATTTCCCGATGGAACAGGATCTTACCTGGCAATATGAAGGCGAAGGAAATGAATATGCTAGTTTTACCAGGAGAGTTATGTATCAGGAGGGTGATAGGCTACAGATTGCTGAAGATAATGGAGGAACAAAGGTAGCACTGGTATATCAAGTTGGCGATAACGAGATCGCCAAGCTTTACTCAGAGCCAGAATTTTACACTGATGAAAATATTTTACAGGGACCTCCCAATATGCACGAGGTTATCCTTAAGGGACCACTTGAGGTAGGCACCACCTGGCAAAATGAGCGATTCAAAAGAGAAATAATCAGTGTAAATGAAGAGGTTAAGGTTCCTGCAGGAAACTATGGACAGGTGGTAAAGGTTAAAATCACCTCAATGGAATTAGAGGCGAGTGGTTCCGAACAATACGAATACTATGCTGAAAATGTTGGGCTGATTATGAGGGAGTTTATCATTGATCAAGAGAAGATAGTCTCCCGATTAAAATCCATGACCAAAACTAAGCCATTAGCCCAAATTAAACAAGCTACCATCAGCATTGAGGGGATTCCCCAGGAGTTCACCCTAAATCTGCTTGACGGCTCCCCATTACCCTTTTATACCTATTTTCCCTCAGATATGGTAGATGACAGGGTTAGCTCTGGGGAGGGGGATACCTTTAGGATAATGGCAAATTTCTCGGGAACTAAGAGGGAAGATGCATTAATGTCCATATTTTTTTATCCCGAGGGAACTAGCACTGAGGATGCAGTAAAATTTGCCAACAGCTTAATCATCAACAATAGATGGGAAAAGGTTAATTACTCCGAGGGTAATACCATAAAGCAATATCCCTGGTCTGAAAGCGAGTGGCCCTTCTTAAGTCAAACAAATAACATTTCGTATCTGGGTAACATTGTTATAGGTAAGCACAGGGATAGGGTATTTCAGGTAATGCTTTATTACCCGGAAGAGTTTTCAGAAGGATTCATCCCCAGGGTAAATAAAATTATTGATGAATTCACATGGACAGATACAAAAACAAAACTTACCGAGGATTAAGAGCATTAAACAGGTTGACAAGGCAAGAATTTCATTTTATATTACTTTATGGAAATTCCCATACAAATTAAATCAGTAGAGGAGGTTAATAAAATGACTAATAACCCACAAAATCAAACTATGGAATTTCAGGCTGAGGTCAAGCAACTACTTAATATTGTCATTCATTCTCTTTATACTGACCGGGAAATTTTCCTGCGTGAGTTAATATCAAATGCTGCTGATGCCTTGGAGAAACTACGCTATCAAAGGGTTGCCGGTGAAAATGTTGACAATGAAGAGCTATCTTTAGAAATTGGGATTGAATTAAATGAAGAGCAAAATAGCCTATCAATCATTGATACAGGTATAGGCATGACCAGGGAAGAATTAATTCAAAATTTAGGCACCATAGCCATTCAGGTTCAAAGGCCTTTATAAAATACCTTTCTGAGGGAGATAAGAAGGATTTCAACCTGATTGGTCAATTTGGTGTTGGTTTTTATTCCGCCTTTATGGTTGCCGAGAAGGTTACTGTTGAGAGTCAGTCATATTTGCCCGGGGCCACTGGCTGCACCTGGAGATCTGAGGGGGCAGGCAGCTATACCATAGAAGATAATGCTGAGCTAACCAGGGGTACCAGGATAACTCTTAAACTAAAGGAAGATGCCCAGCAGTTTTCTAAAGCGGAAACCATTAAAAGGATTATTAAGCAGTACTCTGGTTTTGTACCTTTTCCAATTTTAGTTCAAGGTGAAAAGATAAATACCGTTCAAGCCATTTGGACAAAAAATAAAAACGAGGTCTCTGAAGAGGATTACAATGAATTCTATAAGTATGTGGCCAATGCCTATGACGAGCCACTTCTAAAGCTGCATTTTTCTGCAGATGCACCTATTAATATCAATGCCCTGTTATTTGTTCCAAAGACAAATCTCGAAGGTTTTGGATTTGGTAGAATGGAGCCAGGGGTAAGTCTCTATTGCCGTAAGGTATTAATTCAACAGCAATCCAAGGAAATTTTGCCCGATTGGCTAAGATTCGTAAAGGGTGTTGTTGATAGCGAGGAACTTCCCTTGAATATTTCCCGGGAGACCATGCAGGATAGTGCACTGATATCCAAGCTGCGTCGGGTGCTGACAGGACGTTTCCTCAAGTTCCTTAATGAGCAGGCTAAAAATTCTCCTGAGAAATACAATGAGTTTTGGGAAACCTTTGGTGCTTATCTTAAAGAAGGACTGGCTACTGATTTTACTCATCGGAATGAATTGGTTAAGCTACTTCGCTTCGAGTCTTCTAAATCGGAACAACTGGCTTCGCTACAGGATTATTTAGACAGAATGAAAGAAGACCAGCAGCAAATCTATTACTTTAACGGACCTAATCGTGAGACAATTGAGGCCAGCCCTTATATGGAAATCTTTAAAGATAAGGACCTGGAGGTCCTTTACACCAGGGAAGCGGCCGATGATTATATATTAAGCCAGTTGGGAGAATTTGAAGGCAAAAAAATTGTAAGTGTTGATCAGTCCGATCTGGATATAGAGGGATTTGCTGATAGGGATCAAGCCCAGTCACTATCTGCTGAAGAAACAAATGACCTTATCACCTGGCTGAAGGATGCCCTGGGGGATAAAGTCACTGAGGTAAAGGAATCCAAACGATTAGCCGATAGTCCCGCCATTGTGCTAAACCCGGATCATCTTAGCAGCAGCATCCAGAGAATGATGCAGTTAATGAATAAGGATCTCAGTGCCATAGGACCAAAGGTATTAGAGATCAATACAAGTCATTCAATTATCAAAGGTCTCAGTAAGCTAAGCAAAAAAAAAAGGATCCTTTAGCCAATATGGCAGCAGAGCAGGTTTATGACAATGCCTTATCGCCGCTGGACTAATGGTGGACCCAAGGGGTATTGTGGAGAGGATGAATAGAATTTTGGAGCGGGCTTTGAATTAAAGGACTGGGATCAAGGACTATACTTTTTTTATATAAGAAGTTGGGTCCCGGCTGTTTAGCCGGGACCCTCAGTTTGTCGAGAAGCTTTAATAATCCCTCACGACTCCTCTCTCCGAGTGGACAGCGCTACTCCCTTGCTTCTGGCGAAAATGGGCCGCCTTCGAGTAAACATCGTGTTTACCTCAGGCTTGCCMGGACGTCCATGTCCGGGCACCCATTTTCGCATCCTCAGCTTGTTTCCACTGCTCCGAATGTCGCTGTTCGGGATTATTAAAACCTAGTTGTAGCTTTTCAATAGTCGTAGAAGCAGGACTCACTGTCCTGCTTCTACGTTAACTGGCTTCAGCCGGTCTTTCCATTGTCTGAATTTTAACCTTGATGGTTTTTCCATTACGGAATACATCAGCCTCTACCTGTACCCCAACTTTTTTCTTTTGTATAGTACTGATTAATTCCTCAGGGTTGCTGATTTTCTCGCCATCTATGGCAGTAATTATATCTCCCTCTTTAAGGCCTGCCCTTTGAGCAGGTCCGTCCTGTACTACCGCCCTTATCACCGCACCCTCAGTGGAATTGTAGCCAAGGAAGTTCGCAATGTCTGCAGTCACCGGGTGAATTTGTACTCCTAACCAGGGTCTGCTGACGCTTCCCTTTTCTATTAATTCATTCAGAACTTCTTTCACAGTACTGGTTGGTATGGCAAAACCAATTCCCTGGGCCTGGGAGTTAATGGCAGTATTGATACCAATAACCTCACCGTTTAAATTAAGCAGCGGGCCACCGCTGTTTCCGGGGTTAATTGAGGCATCCGTTTGCAGCAAATGCTCAAAGGTTCTGCTGTCTATCTCTATTGGTCTTTCTTTAGCACTAATAACACCTATAGTCACAGTGTTCTCAAGCCCAAAGGGGCTCCCTATGGCAATAACCCAATTGCCAACTCTGATCTTGTTAGAATCCCCTAATGTCAAGGTCGGAAATTATTTCCCTCTATTTTAGTACTGCCAGGTCAAGGGAAGGGTCTGTACCTACCAATCTAGCAGCATATGCTTTGTTTTGTTCTTTTAACAAAACACTTATTTCCTTTGCCCCACTAACCACATGGGAATTGGTAAGAATATAGCCATCTTTAGAAATCAGAAAGCCGGAGCCTACCCCACCCTGATATTGTGGCTGTGAAGGAACACCAAAGAATTGGCGAAAAAACGGATCGTTTAATAATGGGTTATTTTTACTATCCACCTCAACCAAGGTATTAATTTTAACAACAGCCGGACCTGTCTGCTCAACAATATTTGCTATGATATCAGGACCTACACCTGGCAGACTTGCATCAGCTAGGCCCTCCTGATTTTGGGAGCCTTGCTTTGGTGCAAGATCCCGCACTAGCATACAGCCACCGGCAAACATTATGCCTGAAACAAATGCCAACAATAGGAAAATGACTATTGCCTTCCTCCACTGCATCATAAACAAATCCCTCCCAAGTAATATTATTGCTTTAGATAAGCATTTATTTGCATTAATTATGTAAAATAAAAATAATTCCTGCATGGGAGGAATTATTCTTAAAATTTTTAATTGTTACTAATTTGATGATTTCCCGAAGGAACATCAGGCTCTTGAATAACCCTACTGATTACTACGCTGCGGTAATCCAGCAGTTCGATCTCAGTTATATTGGACAGGGGCCTCTTTTGTGCATCATAAAGAATCCTAACCCTTGGGTATAAGGAATAACCTTTGGAAGTCTTCATCACCACAGCCATTTCCCCAGTACTGAGTTCCACCACTGTTCCCGCTGGGTAAGCAGCTATATTCGAAAGAAAGGGCTGTATAATGGAATAGGAAAATAAAAAGTCCCCAGATCCGGCAATCATTTCAAATGCCTCATGTGGAGGAAAAGCCTTTCTATAGCAGCGATCGGCTGTAAGGGCGTCATACATATCCACCATTCCCGTTATCTGGGCAAACTCATGGATTTCTGTATCCTTTAGTCCATTAGGATATCCTTGACCACAAAAACGTTCATGGTGCTGGAACACCACCATCTTTGACAGGCTGCTAACATAGGGGCTGTTGCTTAATATTTTATTACCCATTTCTGGGTGTTTCTTAACCATGGCATATTCCTCTTCTGTTAAGGACCCGGGTTTATCTAAAATTTCCTTTGGAACATATATTTTACCTATATCATGGAGTAATGCACCCATACCTAAATGGAATAGCTTAGGTCTTTCGTAGCCTAATGAGATACCTGTCATTAGCGCAAGGACACAAACATTAACTGAATGGGCAAATACATAGTCATCCATTGTCCTAATATCTATAAGGTTTACAATTAATTGGGCGTTGGTAAGTAATTGGTCAATTATATCGTTGACTGTTAAGTTAATACTAGTATTATCATGAACATTACCACCAAGGGATTTTGAGTGGGCATGAAGTAGATTTTTTACCTGGGTTATTGCTTTCATTCGTGTTTCTTCAGATATTACATCATCAATCTGAATATCAGGAAGAAATCCATCTTCAATGTAAAGGGCCGGAATACCTAGCAGTGCCAATCTTTTGATATATTTATCATTTAAGACAACACCTGCATTTAGCAGTACCTGCCCATTACTATTTCTTATAGCTCGTCCTACCCTCATGCCGGCTTAACTCTGTCTACTGAGACCCGCCGCAAATGAAACAACCCCCAAATTTTGTTATACCTTATATTCTACTTTTTCCTTATAATTCCTTCAATATATTATATATTATTATTTTTATGTACAATTGACCATCTAAAGTTCTAGATATTACTCGTTTTTTGACAAATGTCTATTCTATAATTATCCAAAGTATTATCTAGATGACATTTGTTTTTGTCATCACTTATGGACTTTATTTACTTAAACATATTATTGTTATTTTGACATAATAGGAATAACCCTTCTTGTCATTAAGAAGGGTTATCTTTCAGGTTGAAAATATTATTTAATTATGCTAGTATCATGGCAAATACCCAGCTCAAACAGAGATAACCAAGACCAACTTGGCCCCGGCAAAACTGAGTAACAGTTTTTACAATAACTACAAAAGACAACCAAATAGTTGTCACTACTCTCACGGTTATTGTAACACTAAGGGGCAACGTTGGCAAGGGGGTCGGGTGATTTTTTAAACTAATTTATGGAGGTGTTGCCCTACTTTTAGTTTTGCAAATAACTACTTTTGTCACCAGTATTAATATTTGCACCCTGTAAATACTAATGTACTGAATATTTTCCCTTGGTTTGCCTATTACAATAACCGTGGAGGGATTTATATGAATATGAATGATTTTGCAGATTGGGTTCAAGATAAAATGGATTCTTGCAATGTTCATGATGAAATTGAGACCAGCAAATTAATGGTCGAAATTATGAATAAGTTCTTTGCTGTGGGCAAGGAAAGTAATGACATCTCTGATTCCGGATAGGTGTTTAATAAAATTCCCCGCCATTAGGCGGGGAATTTTTCAGATTATCGAGAAACTACCTATATT
>AWVY01000025.1 GCA_004143605.1 Desulforamulus aquiferis | reverse complement strand
TGAGGAACGGGGTCAGTGGAAACTGAAGAAGCTGCCTCCGGCAAAATACCGGGAGCAGCTTCTCCAATTAGTTGCATAGGCTTTTTTTTAATTGTCGTTGACTTGGGGTCCACTTTATCCGGCTCGAAAGGTGTTTTGATGGAGCAATTTTATAATGGATTGTCGGGGGTTAGGGGGTGTACAAACTCTAAGCTTATTGGATATATTATTAACTTAGACAAACAAAACTGTTATTAAATTTAATCATTTACAATTCTGTAATACTCACGTGCAGTTAATGAATAGATAGCTGCATAAATTGCCGCAAAAACCAAAATAGTCATTACAGTTGATAACCGGAACAATGCTACATTATTCAGATTAAGAACTGCCAGTAACTTTGTGATAATGGGGAAGGCGAAGGTTATATGAAGCACCGTTGAAGCAAGGGGCAGAAAAAATACCGTTAAAATTTGGCTTTTTATAGTTCTCTGAATTTCGTTTTTACTCATACCAACTTTCTGCAAAATTTCAAACCGGACCTTATCATCATACCCTTCCGATATTTGCTTGTAATAGATAATTAACACTGTCGCCATCAGAAATAAGGATCCTAGAAAAATTCCGATAAAGAATAATCCCCCATAGAGCATATAGAAATGTTGTCTGTTGGCAACAGGACTTTCAATCCGAACAGTTAGTCCGTTTTCCATAAACTTTTGATTTAAGTTGTTAGCAAGCAGCAAGATATTTTGATCTGAACTTTCAACATCGAAAGAAACTAAGTACTTTCTATTATCGTTACTTCCAATAAGATTAATATCTTTTAAGAACACTACATATGACTCTACTATATCCGTCTCACTGGCCATTCCTAAGACAGGCAAATCAAGTTCTTGCTTAACCTTAAAAGTTTCTCATCAATAGTGATAGTATCTTTGCCGTATTTCTTTGTTGGAGAGAAAATGATCACCTCATCATCGGAGAGGGAAACACCCTTTCCTTCTAAGCGGTTGTAGTCTGAAACAGGAATAGCCGTAAGCATACTCATGTTGGGATTATAACCAACTTCCTTCATTAATATGAACTTATCATCTTTGACTTCAGCGCCAAAAGTAATGTTCCAGTAGTTTAGCTTATCTTTTATATTCAATCTGTTGTTTTTTATTTCGCCCTCTAAAATCTCCTCTAACTTTTGCACTTCACTGGAAGTGATATCTGAAGCCGCCATAATGATATCCCTCGGAAAGCGGGACTGCAAAGCGTCCTCTACACCTATATATAAAGCAACTGTAGAAGAAAGTGTCACAAGGACTGCGGTACTAAGAATACAGATATTGGCAAGCCAACTGCATTTTGCTTCATTCTGTATAACATTCCTGAAATCGAAATGAAATGTCTTGTTTGATAGTAAAAACTTTTGTTTTTTCGAAGAAGTTTCAAAAGGGCAATACTTCCTGCTGTAAAAAGGGCATAGGTACCTATCATGACTAAAATAACAGCAATGAAGAACTGATTTAAGGCTGCAAGCGGTGACTGGACACTTAATGCTATTCCATATCCGGTGCCAAGGGCTATCACACCAACAATAGTCATGGCCCACTTCATTTTTGGCTCCCTTTCTCCATGTTGCGAGCCTTTCAGTAGATCTATGGGCTTTAGCATTCTGATCTGCAACAAATTTGATAACAATATGAGTATAAAAATGCCCAGAAAAACAATTAAAGTCATTAGCATGGATGGTACTGATATAGAAAAACCAAAGGCTACCTCAAAGTTAAGCAACTTAAGAAGTATAAGAAACATCAGTTTGTTTAATACAACTCCACCTACAACACCTAACGTTATGCTAATTAGGGAAGTAATAATACTTTCAAATAACAACACCCTTGCAATATGCTTTTTCTCCAGACCCAATACATTATACAAACCAATTTCTTTTTCGTCTCTTAAGCAAAAAACTATTAGTATAATAAAGAAAAATAGACGAAAAAATTCCAATGATGATTGTTCCAAGCCGAAGCAGGGTTTTTAGGCTCTCTGAACCACTTTCACCCTCTAACCCCTCATTGATAGAAATTGCATGCATAATATAAAACATCATGATTGTACAAATACAAGTGATTATAAAGGGTATATAGGTCTTGCTGTTCTTTTTAATATTAATCATTGCTAGTCTTAAGTAAAATAGGTTATCCATTTACCCCACCTCCAGTGGTAATCACTGTAAGTGTATTAGAAATTTTCTCGAACATCGCCCCGTTAGACAGGGCACCTTTATAAAGCTGATGAAATACCTCCCCATCCTTGATAAATAACACCCGCCCAGCATGACTTGCCGCCTTGATACTATGGGTCACCATAAGTATGGTTTGCCCATCTTGATTAATCTCAGTAAACATCTTCAAGAGCTGATCAGTAGCTTTTGAATCAAGGGCTCCTGTTGGTTCATCGGCCAAAATTAGTTGAGGTTCTGTGATCAGTGCCCTCGCTACAGCGCTCTTTGTTTTTGGCCACCTGATACCTCATAAGGGAATTTCTCCAAAATGTCTTCTATGCCCAGCTTGGCAACTATAGGTTCAACCTCTTCTCCATTTCTTCATAGGATTTTCTGATCAAAACCAGCGGTAAAAAAATGTTATCTTTAATTGAAAAAGTATCCAACAAGTTAAAATCTTGAAATACGAAACCCAAATTATCTCTACGAAAGACTGTAATCTCACTTTCTTTGATGGCTACTATATTTTTCCCCTGTAATAAGACCTCACCACTGGTGGGCTTGTCTAATGCTGCCAAAATATTAAGTAGCGTTGTTTTGCCTGAACCCGACTCCCCCATAATTGCTACATATTCGCCCTTTTCCACAGAAAAGGTTACATTACTTAGGGCCTGTACCTGGTTTCCACCAAACCTTGACGCATATATCTTTTTTAAGTTATTCACCGCTAATAATGGCATGTTTCTTCCTCCTCATCTAACCTTGACCATAATAAGAGTATAAGAAAAAAAGAAATGCCCAACCATAACTATGGCTTACATTTCTTCTTCTAACCTTACAGTTTGTAAGATCTATTCAAATATGGTTTTCGTGGAAGAAAAATCAATCTCTACCCTCGTACCAACATTAACATTAGAAGTTATAATAATGGTGTGCGACAGTTTGTCCAAAATTTTTTACACAGGTACAGGCCGATACCAGTGGCCTTTTTATCCATCCGCCCGTTGTAACCTGTAAAGCCCTTTTCAAACACTCTCGGCAAATCCTCTTCGGCAATGCCGATTCCCGTATCCTCAATCACCAACAACTTTCGTTCCTCATCCACTATGTATATAGATATCTTACCCCCATTTGTATATTTTAGTGCATTAGAGAGTATTTGTTCTATTACAAAAACCAACCACTTTTCATCTGTTAGTACTATACAATCCTTTTCTTGCAACTCAAGAACGATATTTTTTTTAATAAACAGATGTGCGTATTTACGGATACTCTGCTTCACAAGTTCTAAAAGATTATGCCTTTCCAGTACTAAATCTGACGATGAGTTGTCTATTTTGATGTAACCTAGAACCATCTCCACATACTGCTCAATTCTTAAAATTTGTTCTAGCAATTCTTTATATTGTTCTCTGTGTTCAGACTGAACTAACAATCTCATGGCTGCAATGGGTGTTTTAATTTGGTGGACCCAAAGGGTAAAGTAGTCTACCATTTCCGTTTGCTTGCTATCTACTTTAGAAATCATTTTTTTCTTCTCATCATAAATTGCTAGCAAAATGTCCTGGTAATTAGCTTCAATTAAATCGCTAGTTGAAGGCATCCTTTGTAGATCTGCTCTGATATGTTTGGCAAGATTGCGTAGTTCGCTATGTTTTTATAGTATTTGATAAAATCATACACCATAAAAACGGTTGCTATGCAGGCTGATAAAAGGAAAGCATAAGCAAGGGCTTCAAATTCCAAGGAATACAAGTAAAAAATCACAACAAAGATTATGTGAAAGACAAAGCCTAGGCAGATGGCTTCCTTGCGACTCCTAAGATAATATAGCGCAACCCACAAAAAAGAATTTTCTTTCATATTATTCCACCATATAGCCAAGGCCTTTCTTTGTTTTAACAACGTCACTAAGCCCCATATCGGCAAGCTTTTTTCTCAATCGGGTAACATTAACAGTTAAAGTATTATCATCTATATAACTATCACTTTCCCACAGCCTAATCATGATGGTTTCACGGGAAATTGCTTTACCAATGTTCTCCAGTAAAATTTGGAGAATTTTAAACTCATTTTTCGTCAGTTCAATTTTAGCATTATTGAATTCTAAAGTTGCATCACTTAGGTTTAACACCATTCCGTTATGTTCAATTATGTTCATAGCCCCACCAAAGGAATATGTCCTTCTCAAAAGTGCTTGTACCTTGGCTAGAAAGATATTGAGGTCGAAGGGCTTGGCAATAAAATCGTCCCCTCCCATGTTTACAGCCATAACAATATTCATATTGTCGGACATCGAAGAGATAAAAATTATTGGGACCTTGGATATTTTACGTATTTCAGTACACCAATGATAACCATTGTAAAAGGGTAAGGATATATCCAATAGCACCAAATGTGGTTCATAGTGCACAAACTGGGTAATAACCTCTTTGAATTCAACTACTGTTTCTGTTTCATAATTCCATTGATTCAAGCAGTTCTTCATTGCATTTGCAATAACCATATCGTCTTCAACAATTAAAATTCTAAACATTTAATTTCTCCCAATTCATTATCTACCTTTTACTTATTTTTTCCTCTTACTATACAGGTATATAACCGCTCATTACTTCATGTGCGTAACATAAATATATACTCCCTCTGCTAAATCTATTCCTGCTGGCTTTACTGTGCAAGGGAAACTAACATGTGTTCTTTACTATAGTGAAAAATATAGAATGACTCCCCTCAATATTGCTATATTTAAAAATTATTTGCTTTTTTGCATTGTAGACATCTTGTCACCATTTTATCGAGGTTTTAGTTTAGCTACATCATTAATTAAAAAACAAAAAGTCGTACACATAGTCATATTCCTCACCCAATTTAAAGTCTGCAAAAAAGTATTTTTATTATTTCATCTCTTTTACTCTTTTCTAACTGTCTCAATTCTCTCGAATCTATTACAGCCTTTGCATCTCTTGTCAAATCCCTAACCTCAAAAAAAGCATATCAAATAAAAAAGGGGAGGAACAGGAACCTGTCTTTTGTCTTCCCTACCCCATCCCGCCTCTTTAAATTGGTATGTTTAGGAATAATCACCCCGCTTAGATGTAATGATTTTGTCGATACTTGTGTTAATATTTTACTTTGTAAAAAAAGGTTTTTTATAAAACTTATAGAAAGGTATGGCAACAAATACATGGCATTAAGTTGGTGGTAGCCGTTGTTTTCTGTTTGTAGTACTCCTTCGCGGCCTAATGAAGTATATTCAACAAAGAAAAGATGGTTTTTATCTCAAGGGTGTATATATGCCTGACAAACAGGATTTTGCACCAGTGGAAGGTAGTGCTGGCAAGACTTACTTAAATAAACACAAACCACATTACTTATTGTACCACTACCTCTTGTGCAACTTTCAACGAGTGACAAGATGCTCAATTAAGTTTTCAAGGATATTAAGGAGGCCGATTATAGTTGAAAAAGCATTATCTTTTTTGCTTACGGTGATTTTTGTAATGTCTTTGAGTACATTGGTTTATGCTAATGAAGAAAAGTCTACCGAACAGGTACCTTCATCGGAATATTCCAATGAAATAAAGTCTGCCGAAAAAGTGTTTATGATTTTTTTACGGCAGTTAACAAAAAAGATTATGACACTTTGAATAGAGTTTCCAAGAACAAAAGGATGAGCGAAGATGTGCTAAGAAATACTATCGAGCTGCAACATGAACAAGGAATGCTTCCAGAAAAGGTAACTATACTATCTAGTGAGAAGTGTGGCAAAGACATGGTTAACGTTAAAGTTAGTTTTGTTTTGGCTGGTGAAGAGTGCATAATGACCTACCCCGTAGTGTTGGTTAACAACGAGTGGATAGTAAATGTTGGTGATGGCGTGGAGCCAGGGGTAGTTGTTATGGAGATAGCTGGAATTCAGGTGCCCGATTATTCCACGACGGGGTTAACTGGTAACGACGAGTTACTCGGGTACTTTAAATATGGGTGTGCGTTATTACTTTCCCTGCTATATGTCAGATGCTGCTAAGTCAATAACAGTATTAGGACATCAAAGTGATTCTTCCAATGTCAATGTTACTTATAGAATTTTCTACAAAAATGGATATATTGAGTCGATGTCTACAGGTAACTCTGCCTCTTATGTGGCCAATCACTTTTTTCTATCGTTTAAAGAGATTCTTGGTGTTCTTCCATAATAAAGTCTTTCAAAAATCCTATTAAGTATTCCCCCTTTTACCTCGCCAATAATAAATTATCAGACAATGGCGCATAATAAAAGTCTTTCAAATCGTCTATAAAATTTCCGGTTTTAATGGCCATAAATTTATAGATTTTTAGTTCTACAAACTAAATATCAGGCTTACTAGTTAGTTACTTGCAGTCAGTAAAGGACTTTAGAACAGGTTTTTTGAGTATGGAGTTCAGTAAGAATTTCTATGTGTCACGTCTTGTTCCTCATAGAAATTCATCAACCTGTCGTAAAATATACCCTAACCCCTTGATACTACTGGCGTAAGAGTTATTAGACGTAGTGTTGCAAACAAACATAGAGGATTTAGTGAAAATTTAATTTCCTAGTCCTGGACAAGATAAACCTTCTAATTTGTTTTATTGGGCACTGCAACTTACTTTTACTTACTTTAGTGCGTTTTTACTTAAATGCTCTAGGGATTCACTTACTAATTATAAATTCACATTTATCCCCTTTTTTTGTGCTCGGGTCGAAAAAGGAGACTTCGAAGTAAGTCTCCGCCGGCCTACCTTTTTCTCCCAAATGGGGACAGTCCCTCGGTTGGTTTAAAGTGTCCTTTGTTATGATGGATAGCCTAATAAGTATGTTAAAAACCCAGGAGATATCAAGAATTTCCCGGGCCAAGGTTAAGCGAATAATTGAGAGCGATATGGTTATTATTGATGACCTGATGTTTATGGCGATGGACAATCATGAAGCAAATTTGTTTTTCCAGCTTATTAACAAGCTCTACGGACAATCGGCCTTGGTCGTTACATCAAACAAGGGACCGGAGGACTGGGGTGATTTGCTTGGTGACCCGGCAATAACCGTGGCAATCCTGGATAGAATTATCCACAAAAGTGAGATCATTCATTTAAATGGGATAGCTACCGGCTTAAAAATAGGCAAACCATTTTTGGAAAAAAAGATAGATAGGTGTACATTCTTATTTAATAAAATTTGTACATTCCTACTTGACGGTCACAGTATATGAAGAAGCCAAGCTAAAACACCCTGAAAGATGGTCTCGCTCAACTAGAGACTGGACCCTTGAAGACACCGTTTGGCTCAATCCTGATCGTGTGGATAAATCTAAGAAAGAAGAAAATCACTCTTCTTAACTAATATATATTTTTAGGGGTTTGACGACAACTTTATTGACAAACGCCGCTTGATCAGCTAGCCTAGGAACTATTTGGCTTGGGGGCAAGCTTTTAAATTCAAGTTGATTCGCTGTTTTGATTACGACATCTCTTTCATCTGGACTAAGTTTGTTTGCTGGCATTCGCTTGGCATGTTTACGTTGATCTTCATCAGGTGATAAACTGCTTCTCCAACGTTGTAGAGTTCGCTGGGATATTCCAAGTATCTTACAAGCTAATGACTCCCTAGCCCCGTTATCAACGGCTTCTTTGATCAGTGAAATGGCTTTTTTGCGATCTGAAACACTGATCATTCGTCCTCGGGGTCCCCCCAGATCGCTTGGGCCTTTTTTCTTAGAACTAGAAGTGCAGCAGTTTCAGCAAGTGCTGTTCTCCAATAATAAAGTCTTGCAAAACCACACCCCCTCATCCCGCATTCTACCGTTGCAAATGATAATAAAGTCTTTCAAAAACTCCATTATTTCTTCCCCTTTACCTCCCCAAAATAATTATCTGACAACGGCACATAATAAAGTCTTTCAAATCGGCCATAAAATTTCCAGTTGGAATGGCCATAAATTAATAGAATACAAACAAAATGTCAGGCTTACTAGTCAGTTACTTGCGGTCAGTAAATGACTTTAGAACAGGTTTTTTGGAGTATGGAGTTCAGTAAGAATTTCTATGTGGAACGTCTTGTTCCTCATAGAAATTCATCAACCTGTCGTAAAAAACACATAAAAAACCCCTAATCCCTTGATATTACTGGCGTAATGGGTATTGGACGTAGCGTTGCAAACAAACATAGCCTCTTTTTTGCTTCATCTATTAAGGATATCCCTCTAGGTGGTCCTTAAAATCTACGTTAAGCTGATAAACTGGCAGTTGAGTGCTCTACTTTCTTATCTGCCTATTAGGAGCATTAC
This sequence comes from Desulforamulus aquiferis, assembly GCA_004143605.1. Taxonomy (GTDB): domain Bacteria; phylum Bacillota; class Desulfotomaculia; order Desulfotomaculales; family Desulfotomaculaceae; genus Desulfotomaculum; species Desulfotomaculum aquiferis. The sequence continues at coordinate 62,624 of AWVY01000025.1, read as the reverse complement.
CATAAAAAATCACCTCTCGTATTTCAGCTCGAAAGGTGATTTTCGGACCCTATGCTGCTTCTTTTTCTTGGCCAGCAGTCTTAATATATATCATGATTACCGACGTCTTATTATACAGTCCTCTATGGAGCATGCGTATTCTTCAGGTAATCTTTGAACTAGTTTATCAAACTGATAACATTACACGCCACCCCTTACTCTCTTCTCTATATCTATATCTTGTACCTTCTCTTCTTCTCTTTCTATATATTGTCCCAATCTATTCTTTTATTTCTTTACTTTCTTCTTATCTATTCTTTATCTCTTTCTTTACACAATCATGAGTTAGAGTCTGTACTCTTTAGATTGAAAGCGGGGTCACGGCGCTTAAAGCAAGTTCTGACGGTCCAGAGTGAGTGTGGTTTGTCTTATCTATTATCTTTTTCTACCTTCTTGTCTTCCTTTAAGTGGCACCGCCATAAAGAAACCACCCTGTAATGTCCTTATTATACCATGCAGAAAGCTCATAGTTGTCGTGAAAATACGTTCAAAAAAAGTCCCTCATCCCTTGATATTACTGGCGTAAGAGGTGTTGGATATATCGTTGCAAACAAACACAGAGGATTTATTGAAAATTTAACTTCCTAGTCCTGGACAAGATAAACCTTCTAATTTAATTTAGTGGGTACTGCGACTTACTTTTACTTACTTTACTGCGTTTTTACTTTAATGCTCTAGGGAGTTACTTAATGGTTTTAAAATTCGCATTTATCCCCTTTGTTCCTTTTCTTGTATTTTTCATCGCCTCACCAACTACATATTGTACCAGCTTGTTTTTTTATCTGATTCTTGCTCTAATCTCTTATCTTGCTCTTTTATTTCTCTATCGTCTTCTTCACCTTGATATTTAATTCATATCCATTTAAGCCTGTTCACTGCCATAAAAAACACCTCTCGAATTTCCAGCTCGAAAGGTGATTTTTGCAAAACTAATTATCTGCGTTGAAAGACTTTATTATTTTTTGAAAGACTTTATTTTAGGCTAACAACAAGTTTATCAGCCACTCCCCCTACTCCACAGTCACACTCTTCGCCAAATTCCTCGGCTTATCAACATCGCAGCACGGTAAACTGCCATATAATACGCCAGCAATTGTAGAGGTATCACCGTTAAAATAGGTGCCAATATTGGGTGTGTCTTGGGTATATACAGCACTTGATCAGCTATCTTCTCAACCTCAGTGTGGCCTTCCATGGCCAGGGCGATGACTGAGGCATCTCTGGCTTTTACTTCTTTGATGTTGCTGACCATCTTTTCGTAGAGACTTTGCTGGGTTGCCAGGGCAATTACCGGAATGTCTTCTACGATCAGGGCCAGGGTGCCGTGCTTTAGCTCACCGGCTGGGTAGGCTTCGGCGTGGATATAGGATATCTCTTTTAGCTTTAGGGACCCTTCCAGGGCTACTGCATAGTCTAGGCCACGGCCGATGAAGAAGGCGTCTTCACGGTTGTGGTATTGCTGGGCGAATTCTTTTATTGGCTCTTCATTGTCCAGCACTTGTTGGGCTTTGGCATAGATGGCCTTTAGCTCGTTTAGAATTTCTTTAACATTCCCGGCGGCAGGGTGTTGCGTTCCTGGGCCAGGTATAGGGCCAGGAGGTATACGCCTACCAGCTGGGTGGTGTAAGCTTGGTGGATGCTACAGATATTTCCGGGCCTGCCCAGGTGTAGATGATGTCGTCGGCTTCCCTGGCCACTGAGCTGGCTATTACGTTGGTGATGGCCACTACTCTGGCACCCTGCGCCTAGCTTCCCGGAGGGCTGCCAGGGTGTCTGCTGTTTCACCGGATTGGCTGATCACTACCACCAGGGTATCCTTATCCACGATGGGATCACGGTAGCGGAATTCCGAAGCTACGTCTACCTCTACGGGTATCCGCACCAGTTGCTCTATAACATATTTACCCACCAATCCTGCATGGAAGGCTGTGCCACAGGCGGTGATGATTATCTTTTTGATACCTTGAATTTGGTGGGTGGTCATTTTGATTTCATCTAAAACCACCTTATCCCCCTGGTGGGTTATGCGACCCTTGAGGGTGTCCCTTAGAGCCCGGGGCTGCTCATTGATTTCCTTGATCATGAAATGCTCGTAGCCGCCCTTTTCGGCTTCCTCTGCGTCCCAGGTGACTTCGAAGATATCCTTTTCCACGACCTGGCCTGTTAAATCGCGAATAATCACTTGATCCGCCCTGAGTTCAACTACATCTCCGTCATTTAGGAGATAGCACTGTCTGGTGTATTTGAGCAGGGCCGGTATATCTGAAGCAAGTAGGTTTTCGTTCTCTCCAAGGCCTACTACCAGGGGCATATCCTGACGTACTGCGATTATGCGGTCCGGCTGATCCTTGGAAATGGTCATAATGGCATAGGAACCTTCCAGGTGGGAAACTGTTTGTTGTACCGCTTCAATGAGGTCTCCCTTGTAGAAATGCTCTATCAGGTGGGGAATTACCTCTGTGTCGGTTTCCGATTTGAATTCGTGGCCCATGGAGCTAAGCCATTCCCTGAGATGCAGGTAGTTTTCAATAATGCCATTGTGAACCACAGCGATTCTTCCATCATTGGAAGTGTGGGGGTGGGCGTTTACATCACTGGGGCGACCGTGGGTGGCCCAGCGGGTGTGTCCGATGCCGATGGTGGCATCCAGTTCCTTGCCTGTAAGAGCCTTTTCCAGCTCTGCCAGACGGCCCATTTTCTTTTCTACCTTCAGTCCGTCCCTATCTAGGACTGCTACTCCAGATGAATCGTAACCTCTATATTCAAGCTTTTTAAGACCTTCTACAATAATTGGTGTGGCGGGCTTTAAGCCCACGTACCGACTACTCCGCACATAATTGGTCGACCTCCTTAAAATAATTCATGCCGCGACCTGTTCCGGCCACGGCACAATAATATCACTGTGTAGATTACCCCGGTTATGGCAATAAAATACCCGGGCGTGAAACATTTGTGGCAATGCCGCCTAATGGTCACCTGCAGTCTTTGTCTCCAGAGTTACCTCCGGGTTTTATGCTGCTTTCTCGGCCGTGACCGGCCGGAGGGCACCCGCCGAATACTCGATACTCCCTCTCCTCGTCAACCCTTATGATAGGGTTCTGGCGCTTTTTATTTAGTTGTCCTGGAGTGATTGCTTGCCTTTAACCACCTCCTTTATTTTATACCAGTGGGCAACAACTAAATGTCGCCCACTATATCAGCCATTTTATCTACAATTGCCTGAAGCTGCTCCATATCTTTCCCCTCAACCATGATTCTGACCAGGGGCTCTGTACCCGAGGGGCGCACCAGTATACGTCCCTGACCCTCCAGCTCCCGCTCAAAGCGGCGGATAGCCTCGGTAAGGCTGGGGCTATGCATGACGTGGGTTTTATCCTTGACCCGGACATTTTTTAATATCTGGGGGTACTGCTCCATCTGGCAGCCAGCTTCTTTAGGGATTGACCGGTTTCTTTAATTACCGCAAGCAATTGTAATGCAGTAATTATACCATCTCCTGTGGTGTTGTGCTCAAGGAAAATTATGTGGCCGGACTGTTCTCCGCCAAACGGGCTCCCGTTTCCAGCAGTTTTTCAAGGACGTAGCGGTCTCCCACCTTGGTTTCCACCACATTTATCTCGGCCTCTTCCAGGGCTTTGTGCAGTCCGATGTTGCTCATGACTGTTGTTACCAGGGTATTTTTCCGCAGCCTGCCCTTTGCCTTAAGGTGTTTGGCGCAGATAACCATAATCCGGTCTCCATCACCAGCTGGCCCTGGCTGTCTACAGCCAATACCCTATCTGCATCACCATCGTGGGCCAAGCCCAGGTCTGCCCCCTGCTTTAGCACCTCTTCCATTAATGCTTCGGGGTGTGTTGAGCCGCAGCCGGCATTGATGTTGACACCATCCGGCATATGGAAGATGGGAATAACCTCGGCCCCCAGCTCCTCCAATACCCTGGGTGCCACCTGAAAGGCAGCTCCGTTGGCGCAGTCTACGACCACTTTAATCCCGGAAAGATCAGTTTTTATGGTACTCTTGGCATAATTAATATAGCTGTCCAGGCACTTTCTACATAATATTCTCTACCCAGCTCCCCGCCCGTGGGTCTAGGTAAATCCGGATTGTCTTCTAATACCAGCTTCTCAATCTTTGCTTCCAATTCATCGGGCAGCTTGTAGCCGCTGGGTCCGAAAAACTTGATACCATTGTCATTAACCGGGTTATGGGAGCTGAGATAACTACGCCCGCTCCCGCCCCTAGTTTCTTGGTCAAATATGCGATTGCCGGTGTGGGCAGCACACCTACCTTATAGACATTTACCCCAACGGAGCATATGCCTGCCACCAGGGCTGCCTCCAGCATATCCCCTGAAATCCTTGTATCCCGGCCGATCACAACCTTTTGGGGTGTCCTTGCCTGGTCAACACATGGCACCCGCCCGGCCCAGCTTAAATGCCAACTCGGGGGTAAGCTCGGTATTGGCTACACCCCGGACTCCGTCAGTGCCGAAAAGTTTTGCCATTATAAGTTTTATTTCCTCCTTTTCCTTGAGGAAGATAATTTTACCAAGGTAATTATATCGTCCCGGTGATTTTCAGTCAATTTTTTTACATATACTATGCCCTTCGCCCAGCCCTTTGACCTTGTCCACCCTTTGGTAATAATTGAAGAAAAAGAACCTGACCCCGGTTAGTATTGCCGGGCCAGGCCCATTTGTTACTGCTGTTGTTAATTTTGCTGATCCTGAGTCACCGGTTCCGTGGCCGGCGGAGGTTGCTGTGTCGTAGGAGGCGTGGTCGGTGGTGGATCAGTTGCCTGAGGTTGTTTAGGACGAACTTGAATAGATACCTCCACTCTGCCCGGGATCATATCTATCACACCCTCGGGCAGCAGCAGGCGTGCTTCCTTAAGAACATTATCTGTAATGCCATCCAGCCTAATATTCTCGGTGGTAATATTTTCCAGGTTATTTAGCACCTCCACCGGGGCATAGACCTGTACCGTGGCAGGCTGAGGAATGGCGCGTACCAGTTGATATTGCTCGGGTAATGTTCCCGTGGTTTTCACTACCACTGGCAGCACCTTATAGGGTTGTGCCTGGGTAACGGGAACAAGTACCTTTACCCTGTCAGGCGAGGAGGTTACTCCCTCGGGCAGGGGAACCATTAAGGTTTGGTCCACATTTTGTGAAGCTCCACTTATATTGGCCGTAACCTCAAGGCTCTTTATTTCATTTATTATCCGGGCAGGCCCTCTAATCAATACTGCCGTGGGCTGTATAGCCGGTTCTAAGGCATAGTAACCCGTTACAGGCTCACCCCTTATGGCCACAGTTACTGGTACCTGCTTCTGAATGATACTTCAAGCTCCAAATTGACCCTGGCAGGATTAACCTGAACTACCTGCAAGCCGCTGGGGGCTGTTATTTGAACTGTCCTGGTGGTCTCCCCTTCCTCCAATGGGCCAAGCTCCACAATAGCCTGAAAGTCTGCCGCCTGAATTCCGGTGAGCTGGGCATTTTTACCCTGTACCCTGACGGTAACGGTCTTGGGCATACCTGCCATGGTTAGTCCCTGGGGTACTTCCCCCCGGACATCAAGGTTTACCCTGAATTCCTGCTCCTTTACCGGATTTTGCACGTTGGTGACATAAATCCAAAGTAAAATAGCCAGCAGAACAGAAAGAAGCATCATGGAGTTGTTGCTCCATTTAAGCCGAATCATGGCTCGTTCCTCCTAAATACGCCGCCCAATGAGTTCAGTGTTTTGGGTTCCAGGGCTTCGGTGAGTTTCTTCTTTAAGGTTGGCTCGTCCAGCATACGGTCTAGGTTTCCATCCGAGGCCAGAGAAATATCTCCCGTCTCCTCAGATACGATTACCGCCAGGGCATCTGAAACCTCGGTGACACCTATGCCGGCCCGGTGCCTGGTACCCAATTCCTTACTTAGGTAGGGATTTTCCGATAGGGGAAGAAAGGAGGCAGCGGCCACAACCCTATCTCCCGAATAATTACCGCACCATCGTGCAGGGGTGTATTGGGAATAAAGATATTGATCATAAACTCCGCCGATACTATCCCGTCGATTTTAACACCCGAGTCTATATATTCTTCTAGACCTGTTTGCCGCTCAATAATTATGAGGCTCCCATTTTATTCTTGGTAAGAACCTGAACTGCCCTGACTACCTCATTAATCATGCGGGTCCTGTCAGCTTCCTTGATGGTGCTGATGGTCTTAGCAAAAAACTTGCCCCGTCCCAGGTCTCCAGTGCCCGCCTCAGCTCAGGCTGAAACACGATGGCAGGGCAACCACCAGGGCGGTCATTACCTGTTGCAGCAACCAGTTAATGGTGTATAAATGCAGCCAACTGCTGACGGTGTTGGCCACCAGCAGAACCACCAGACCCTTAATAAGCTGAACCGCCCTGGTTCCTTGGATAATCCGCATAAATCTATAAAAAACAAAGGTAACCAGGATTATATCCAGAATGCTGGTAATATTTAGGATGTCAAGGTTCAGCGCCTTTAGTTGTTCCAGCAACCGGCACTCCCCCTATTATTTAGATATTGGTAGTATATCTCGAATATATTATTAAAATTTCGATATTGGCCTTAATTAAACCTTCAAACTTTCATAATTAATTATTTCACTAATATGTACGAACGAAATAAACTCCCCTAGACAGTCTTCAACCTATCTAACAGCTTTATACTTCCCCGACCCTTCATTTCAATTTTATCAAGACCTCCTGCAAAATTTAGGTGGTAAAGGGTTGTGACAACTTCTGTGCTTTTATAATTAAAGAAGACCCGGCCATAGCCCGGATCTTCTTATAAAGAATAATATTATTTTTCACCCAACAACCCGTAAGCCATACTGTCAGCCAGGGCTTGCCAGCTGGCCTCAATGATGTTGGTGGATACTCCTACTGTGCCCCAGGTTTCTTTACCGTTGCCGGTCTCGATCAATACCCTTACCTGGGCCTCGGTGCCGGCCTTCTCCTCCAATACCCGAACCTTGTAGTCCAGCAGTCGCAGGGCCGCCACTTCCGGGTAGATGGTTTCCAGGGCCTTACGCAGGGCATTATCCAGGGCGTTTACCGGGCCGTTACCCTCGGCAGCAGTGTGTACAATCTCTTCTCCCACCCGCATCTTGATCACTGCCTCGGAGTGGATAGCTGCTGCTCCCTAACCTCCAGTATCAGCCTCATGCTTTGCAGCTGGAAGGGTTCCCGGTAGCCGTTCATGGCCTTGCGCAGCATAAGCTCCAGGGAACCTTCGGCTGCCTCAAATTGGTAGCCTTATGTTCCATCTTCTTAAGCTGCTCCAGGACCTTGCGGCCTTCGGGGCTGGTCTTATCAAGGTTAAGTCCCTTGTATTTATATAACAGGTTGGAAAGCCCCGATAACTCAGACATCAGTACCCGTCGTACATTGCCCACGGAAGCAGGTCCATATGCTCGTAGGTTCCTGGTTCCTTCATCAGCGCACTGACATGAATGCCACCCTTATGGGCAAAGGCGCTCTCCCCTACAAAGCTGATTAGCCACTGGGTTTAAATTGGTTATCTCATAGACAAAGCGTGATAGCTCCGTCAAAAAGGATAAATTATCCCGGGGGATGGTGGTATAGCCAAGCTTCAGGGCCAGGTTTGGCACAATGGAGCATAGGTTGGCATTGCCGCACCGTTCACCCAGCCATTTACCGTGCCCTGTACCTGGGTAACCCCGGCCTGAACCGCCATGATGCTGTTGGCAACTGCCATTTCACTATCATTATGGGCATGGATACCAGCTCCACACCTGGCAGCTCAGCCGCCACCTGTTCTACGCCTGTTGTATTTCAAAGGGCATACTGCCCCCGTTGGTATCACAGAGGATAACGGCCTCAGCCCCACCCAAAACGGCAGCCTGAGAACTGCAGGGCATATTCCTCATTGGCCTTAAAGCGTCAAAAAAGTGTTCTGCGTCAAAAAACACCCTGAGCCCATTGCCCTTTAAGAAAGCCACCGATTCTTCAACCATGCGTAGGTTTTCTTCCAGTGTGGTATTAAGGGCTTTGGTTACGTGGAAGTCCCAGGATTTACCGAAGATTGTGGCTAGCTTTACACCGGAATCCAGCAGGCATTTTAGGTTAGCATCCTGCCCCGGCTCTACTCCTGGTCGGCAGGTACTGCCAAAAGCCGTTATTACTGCATTTTTTAGCTGGTGCTTTTTAATCCGGTCAAAGAATTCCATATCCTTGGGATTGGAACCGGGCCAGCCCCCTTCGATATAGTGGAAGCCCATCTTATCAAGGCGCAGGGCGATCTTGACCTTGTCATCTGCAGATAGGCTTACCCCCTCACCCTGGGTGCCATCCCGTAGGTGGTGTCATATATTTTAATGGTAGGCTTTAAATTCCCAATTGGAGTCACACTCCTTTGCATTTCCTGGGGGTTACCTCAATTCTTTCAGAATAGCTTCGGTCATTTCCACAGTTCCCAGACTGGTCATGCCGGGCTGCATAATGTCGCCGGTACGGTAACCCTGCTCCAGTACACTGTTAACTGCAGCCTCAATGGCCTGGGCCTCCTGCTCCAGTCCAAAGGATACCCGCAGCATCATGGCTGCCGATAAAATGGTGGCAATGGGGTTTGCCAGGTTCTGACCGGCAATATCAGGTGCCGAGCCGTGGATGGGCTCGTAAAGGGCCACTTCTCCGCCAATGCTGGCCGAGGGCAGCATACCGATGGAGCCGGTAAGCTGGGAGGCCAGGTCGGTAAGGATATCGCCAAACATGTTCTCGGTAACCATTACGTCAAACTGTTTGGGGTTGCGGACCAGCTGCATGGCAGCGTTATCTACATACATATGGCTTAACTCCACGTCGGGATATTCTTTAGCCAGTTCCTCTACAACTTCCCGCCAGAGACGGGAGCTTTCCAGAACATTGGCCTTATCTACTGACATCAATCTATTATCCTTTTACGGGCCATCTCAAAGCCCAGGCGAGCCACCCTCTCCACTTCAGCGGTGGAATACTCCAAGGTTTCCACTGCCTTTTGGCCGCCTCAGGCAGGTCCTCCCGGTGCTTTTGGCCAAAATAGAGGCCCCCGGTAAGTTCCCGGATAATCATTATGTCCAGGCCGGACACAATATCCTCCTTTAGGGTTGAGGCATCTGCTAAAGAAGGCTTAACTGTGGCAGGTCGCAGGTTTGCATACAGTCCCAGGGCCTTGCGCAGGGGCAGCAAGGCTCCCCGCTCCGGGCGCAGGTGAGGCTCTAAGCTATCCCACTTAGGTCCGCCCACGGCACCAAGCAAAATAGCATCACTGCGACGGCACAGTTCCAGGGTTTCCTCGGGGAGAGGATGACCTGTGACATCATAGGCAGCTCCACCAATCAGAGCAGTCTCAAACTGAAATTCCCGGTTATATTTCTCCCCCACGGCCTCTAAGACTTTGACTGCCTGGGGTACTATTTCCGGCCCGATGCCATCACCGGGCAAAAGAGCTATTTTATACACCTTGGTTCACCCGACCTTTTACGTAACTTATTAATCCCCCGGCATCAATGATTTGCCGCATAAAATCCGGAATTGGTACAGCCTGATACTTTTTACCCGTGGTTTCGTTAATGATTTCTCCGGTATCAGCGTTAACGGTGATTTTGTCACCTTCATTCAATTCCTCAATGGCCTCGGGGCATTCAAAGATAGGCAGCCCAATATTAAAGGAGTTACGGTAGAAAATCCGGCAAAGGATTTAGCCACTACGCAGGATACCCCGGCAGCCTTAATGGAAATTGGGGCATGCTCCCGGGAGCTGCCGCAGCCAAAGTTTTTACCGGCCACGATGACATCACCCTGCTTAACCTTGGAAGCAAAGGTGGCATCGGCATCCTCCATGCAGTAGCGGGCCAGTTCCGCCGGGTCTGAGCTGTTCAGGTAGCGGGCAGCAATAATTAGATCCGTATCCACGTCATTACCAAACTTCCAAACATCACCCTGCAGTAACATTACAGCACCTCCTCTGGATGGGATATGTGGCCGGTTATGGCACTGGCCGCAGCCACAGCGGGATTGGACAGGTACACTTCACTCTCCACGTGACCCATGCGGCCTACGAAGTTCCGGTTGGTGGTGGAGATGCAGCGCTCACCCTGGGCCAGAATTCCCATGTAGCCTCCCAGGCAGGGGCCGCAGGTGGGGGTGCTGACAGCTGCTCCGGCATCTAGGAAGATATCAAAGAGACCTTCATGCATGGCCTGGCGATAAATCTCCTGGGTTCCGGGGATGATGATTAAACGTACCTTCTTGTTTACCTTATTACCCTTTAGCACATTAGCGGCCAGCCTCAGATCCTCAATACGACCGTTGGTGCAGGAGCCGATAACCGCCTGGTGTATTTCTATGCCGCCGGCCTCACTGACCGGGCGGGTATTTTCCGGCAGGTGGGGGAAAGCCACCTGGGGCTCAATCTTAGCTACATCAAATTCATATACCTTGGCATAGTGGGCATCGGGATCGCTGGTATAGAATTTATAGGGCCTTTTGGTTCTGCCCTCGACATATTGCCTGGTAATCTCGTCGGGCTGGATAATGCCGTTTTTGCCACCGGCCTCAATGGCCATATTAGCCATGGTAAACCGGCCATCCATGGAAAGCTGGCTAATGGCTTCGCCGCAGAATTCCATGGCCTGGTACAGGGCACCATCTACGCCGATTTTGCCAATGGTGTAGAGAATCAGGTCCTTGCCGCCAATCCAGGGTCCCAGCTGGCCATTGTACACAAACTTAATGGTCTCGGGAACCTTAAACCAGGTTTCACCCAGGGCCATGGCTGCTGCCAGGTCGGTACTGCCAACGCCGGTGGCGAAGGCACCCAGGGCTCCGTAGGTGCAGGTATGGGAGTCGGCACCGATGACCACATCTCCCGGCCCCACCAGACCCTGCTCAGGCAGCAGGCAGTGTTCAATACCCATGCGTCCCACTTCAAAGTAGTTAGTAAGCTCTTGACTATGTGCAAAGTCCCGCACCATCTTAGCCTGCTCGGCGGACTTAATGTCTTTATTAGGCACAAAGTGGTCTGGCACCAGGGTAACCCTTTCCTTATCCCAAACCTTTGCTACACCGATTTTCTGAAACTCCTTAATAGCCACCGGTGCTGTAATGTCATTGGCCAGCACCAGGTCAACCTTAGCATTAATCAGCTCGCCTGGTTTGACACTGTCTTTACCTGCTGCTGCAGCCAATATTTTCTCCGTTATTGTCATTGGCACGGTAACTTCACCTCTCTTAGTTTAATTCTTTGGCTGGTGATCAAATATCAGTTTATTCACCGCATTGACATAGGCCTTGGCACTGGCCTCCAGGATGTCGGTGCTGACACCCCGGCCAATATAGATTTTCTCGTTTTCCTGACACTTCAGCTTAACTGTTACATCACCTAGGGCGTCCTTACCCCCGGTGATAGCGTTAATGGCGTAGTTTACCAGTACACACTGGAGACCTGTGATTTTATCCACGGTTTTGTAAATGGCATCAACAGGGCCATCCCCACAGGCGGCCTCTTCCTTTAGCTCTTCGCCCTTCCTGAGTCCCAGGGTGGCAGTTGGCACCACGGTGCTGCCGCTGGAAATGTGCAGGTATTCCAGCAGATAGGTTTCGGGAATATGTCTGATTTCGTCCTCAACAATGGCCTGGATATCTTGATCAGCAATTTCCTTCTTTTTATCCGCCAGTGCCTTAAAACGGGCAAAGGCTAAGTTTAATTCTTCATCGGACAGTTCATAACCCAGTTCCGAAAGTCTATCCCTAAAGGCATGGCGGCCTGAGTGCTTGCCCAGAACTAGGTTGCTGGCTGCAATGCCAACCATTTCAGGGTTCATAATCTCATAGGTGGTCCGTTCCTTCAAAACACCGTCCTGGTGGATGCCGGACTCATGGGCAAAGGCGTTTTTGCCCACCACAGCCTTATTGGGCTGCACAGGCATGCCGGTAAGGGAGCTCACCAGACGCTGGTGCGATATATTTCCTTGGTATTGAACCCGGTGGTGAGACCATAGCGGTCCTTACGGGTGTAAAGGCCCATTACCACCTCTTCCAGGGCGGCATTGCCTGCCCTTTCGCCTATGCCGTTAATGGTGCCCTCAACCTGGCGTACCCCATAGCCAATGGCAGCCAGGGAGTTGGCCACCGCCAGACCCAAATCATCGTGGCAGTGCACGCTGACCACAGCCTTTTCAATGCCGGGGGTCTTTTCCATAATGGCCTTGATAAAGAGGCCAAATTCCTCTGGAGTGGAATAGCCCACTGTGTCCGGTACGTTAATAACGGTGGCACCGGCCTTAATGACTTCTCCGAGACCCGGGCCAGATAATCCACATCTGACCGGGAGGCATCCTCGGCGGAAAATTCCACATCCGAGGTATATTTCTTAGCATGCTTTACAGCTGCCACCGCGGCCTCAATTACCTGCTCCCGGTCCTTGCGCAGCTTATATTTGAGGTGGATATCCGAGGTAGCTATGAAGGTGTGAATACGGGCCTGCTCCGCGTCCCTTACTGCTTCCCAGGCACCGTCAATATCTTTAAAGTTGGCTCTGGCCAGACCGGCCACGGTAACCCCCCTAACTTCCCTGGCCACCGCCTGGACGGCGGCAAAATCTCCTGGTGAGGTTATGGGGAAACCAGCTTCGATGATGTCTACTCCTAGTCGGGCCAGTTGTCTGGCTATCTGGAGCTTTTCATTTATGTTCAAACTGACACCAGGGGACTGCTCTCCATCCCTCAGGGTGGTGTCAAAGATGTATACCCGGTTACTCAAACCCATCCCCCCCGATCTATTTACTCGTTATCAATGGCATCACAGATGTCTTTTCCTGCCAATACCATGGGCATAACATTTTCCTCCGGGTCCACCTGGCAATCAACCAGCACCGGACCAGGGAAGCTAAAGGCTTCCTTTAGGGTTGCCTCCAATTCCTCCGCCGTCTTAACCCGGAAGCCCTTAAAGCCGTAAACCTGGGCCAGGCCGGCAAAATCCGGTACAAAGGAAAAGTCCACCGCAATATAGCGTTTGTCACAGTAAAACTCCTGCAACTGACGAACCATACCTAAGCGGTTGTTGTTCAGCACAAATATCTTAAGGGGTAGCTTTTGTTCTGCTGCAGTGCCCAGCTCATTGATGGTCATCTGAATACTGCCATCCCCAGTTACCAATACCACAGTTTCATCCGGCTTGCCAAACTGGGCACCAATGGCACCTGGCAAACCAAAGCCCATTACTCCCAGTCCCCCGGAGGTAACAAATTTGCGCGGCCTCTTCATGGGGAAATGCTGGGCCACCCACATTTGGTGCTGCCTACATCCGTGGCCATTATGACATCTCCGCCGGTATGGCGGTAAATCTCTTCTATTACATATTGGGGCTTAAGGATCTCTCCGCCCTCATTATATTTAAAGGCCAGGTCTTTTTTCCAAAAGCTCACTGTTTCGATCCAGGAGGGATTCTTCCTTTTCTCTAGGCGAACCAGCAGGCTCTCCAGTACCTTCTTTGTATCTCCCACGATGGAAGATGTGACTTCACATTTTTGCCAATCTCCGCCGGGTCGATATCCACATGAATCACCGTTGCTCCGGAGCAAAGCCCGCAATCCTGCCGGTAACCCTGTCATCAAACCTGGCCCCCAGGGTGATCAATAAATCACACTCGGTTACTGCCTGGTTGGCAGCCCTGGAGCCATGGAGGCCCAGCATACCAAGGAAAAGTGGGTGATCCCCTGGGAAGGAGCCCAGGCCCATCAGGTGGATACCACGGGAGCATCGATGGTGTCAGCCAGCCATAACAGTTCCTCTGAGGCGTCTGCGTTTACAACCCCGCCACCTATGTAGATAACCGGCCTCTCGGCCTGCATCATTAACTTGGCGGCCTGGGTTATTTGGGCTGCGTGGCCCTTAACCGTAGCTTATAGCCCATAAGATTAACAACCTCTGGATACTCAAAGTCAATGCTGGTATAGGCCACATCCTTGGGTAGGTCAATCAGTACCGGTCCTGGGCGGCCTGTTCTGGCTATGTGGAAGGCCCTTTTAATGATCATGGGCAGCATTTTGGCATCTTTGACAAGGTAGTTATGTTTAGTTATCGGCATGGTAATGCCGGTAATATCTACTTCCTGAAAGGCATCTGTACCCACTTGAACCGTAGGAACCTGCCCGGTAATGGCCACCAGGGGTATGGAATCCATATAGCATTCGCCAATCCCGTTACCAGATTGGTGGCACCGGGTCCTGAGGTGGCCATGCAGACCCCCACCTTGCCAGTGGTCCTGGCATAGCCGCTGGCTGCATGGGTTGCCCCCTGTTCGTGCCGGGTTAATATATGCTTTATCTTGCTGCTGTTTAAGGCATCGTACACAGGAGGATAGCTCCGCCGGGATAACCAAATATTAAATCCACGCCCTCTAATTCCAGACAGCGAACCAAGCTTCCGCACAGGTTATTTTCAAAGCATATCCCTCCCGATTTTCAAATTATTTCTTCAACCAGGGCATCATCCTGCGGAGCTCTGCTCCAACCTCTTCGATCTGATGCTCCTGCTCCATTTTGCGAATTGCATTAAATTGGGGACCCTTAACCTGGTTTTCCAGCATCCAGTTGCGGGCAAAGGTGCCGTCCTGGATCTCCTGTAGTACATATCTCATTTCCTGACGGGTTTCTTCGGTAATAATGCGTGGTCCAATCATATAGTCACCATACTCAGCGGTGTTGCTTACTGAATATCTCATGCGGGAAAGACCGCCCTCGTAAATGAGGTCTACAATCAGCTTCAGCTCATGGAGCACTCAAAGTAAGCCATTTCAGGGGCATAGCCTGCCTCCACCAGGGTGTCAAAGCCGGCCTTAATCAGCTCACTAACGCCACCGCAAAGTACAGCCTGCTCCCCGAAGAGGTCTGTTTCAGTTTCTTCTTTAAAGGAAGTTTCAAATACACCTGCCTTGGTGCAGCCGATACCCTTGGCATAGGCCAGGGCGATGTCTTTAGCTCTGCCGGTGTAATCCTGGTGAACCGCCACCAGTCCTGGTACACCCTTGCCCTCTGCATACATACGTCTTACCAAATGTCCGGGGCTCTTAGGAGCTACCAGGAACACATCCACGTTTTTGGGTGGTACAATTTGACCAAAGTGAATGTTGAAGCCGTGGGAAAACATCAGGGCTTTACCTTCGGTTAGATAGGGCTCGATTTCTTCTGCATAGACACGGCCCTGGATCTCATCGGGCAGCAGGATTTGGATAACATCTGCCTGGGCGCACGCTTCGGAACAATTGCTACCTGCAGACCATCTGCCTCTGCCTTGGCCCAGCGGCGCTATCCTTGCGGAGACCCACCACAACATCAAGTCCACTGTCTTTAAGGCTCTGGGCCTGGGCATGACCTTGGCTGCCGTAACCCAGCACCGCAATTTTCTTTCCATTAAGTAATTCTAGATTAGCATCTGCATCATAATAAACTTTGACCATTTGTTAGTCCTCCTCTTTATTCCTATTGATATTGGTAAATTTGGCGCCACGCAGCATCGCAATTTTGCCGGTACGTACCAATTCTTTAATTCCAAAGGGACGGAGTGCTTCTTCAAAGGCATTCATTTTATCCTGGTTGCCTGTGCACTCAATTGTAAGGTTCCGGTGCCCATAGTCTACAATGCTAGCCCTGAATATCTGGGCAATCTGCATTATTTCTCCCCTGGTGTTGGCATCGGCGGAAACCTTGATGATTACCATTTCTCTATCTACATGGGGGGAGCCGGTAATGTCATTAATCTTAATTACGTCTACCAGCTTGTGTAGCTGTTTGCTGACCTGCTCCAGCACCCGGTCATCTCCCTCTACCACAATGGTCATGCGAGAGACGGCGGGATTCTCTGTGCGTCCCACCGTAAGGCTATCAATGTTGTAGCCGCGCCGGCTGAATAGCCGGCCACCCGGGCCAATACCCCGGGGCTGTTTTCAACCAATACTGCCAGTGTACGGTACATTATGGCACCCCTTTTCTAACCCAACATCTCGTTCAGCGCCTTGCCGGTGGGACAAAGGGCAGAACATTTTCTTCTCTTTCAATGACAAAATCCATTAACACAGGCTTTCTGGATTGGATGGCTGCCTGCAGCACCGGAGCCACCTCATCCTTTTTGGTAATTCTATAGCCCTCGGCACCATAGGCCTCGGCCAGCTTGACAAAGTCTGGGTTTGCCAGCTCTGAATGGGAATATCGGCGGTTATAGAGCATTTCCTGCCACTGGCGCACCATCCAGGAAGCCGTTGTTCATTATGGCCACATTTACCGGCAGCTCGTAATTCACTGCGGTAGCCATCTCCTGAATATTCATCTGGATACTGCCGTCTCCGGCTATGTCAAAGACCGTTTCCTCCGGGCAGGCCACCTGCACCCCGATGGCTGCGGGGAAGCCGTAACCCATGGTACCCAGGCCCCCCGAGGAGATAAAGGACCGGGGCTTGGAGTAGGTATAATAGTGGGCCGCCCACATCTGATGCTGTCCGACCTCGGTGCTGATCAGGGCCTCTCCGCCGGTCTGACGGTAGATTTCCCTGATAACATGCTGGGGTTTCAAGGTGTCTCCACTTTCATCAAATTCCAGGGGGTATTCCTTTTTCCAGGCGGTAATTTTATCACGCCAAGCTGTATCAAGCTTAGCCTCCAGCCTCTCTAACAGTTGATTGAGAACTGTTTTTACATCTCCCACGATAGGAATATCTACCTGGACATTTTTCCCCAGTTCAGCCGGGTCTATGTCAATGTGAATGATTTTGGCATCCTGGGCAAAGGCTTCAACCTTACTGGTAACCCGGTCATCAAACCTCACACCAACGGCAATTAAGAGGTCACAGTCGCAAATGGCGTAGTTGGCATATTTGGAACCGTGCATACCCAGCATGCCAAGGGCCAGGGGGTGTTCCCCGGGGAAGCCACCCAAGCCCATCAATGTGGTGGCCACCGGCGCCATTAGCGTTTCTGCCAGTCTCTTCAATTCCCCATGSCCCGGCGCTGATGATACCGCCTCCTGCATAAATCACCGGCCGCTGGCTCTGGGCAATGGCTTTCATGGCCTGGTTTACCAGGTCTTCCCTGCCCTTACGGGGAGGGTTGTAGCCAGGTAGGGCAAGAAAGCCGTTTCTCTGATAATCCATTGTTTCCGAGGATACATCCCTGGGTATATCAATGAGTACTGGGCCTGGACGGCCTGTGCTGGCTAAGTGAAAGGCTTCTTTCACAATACGTCCCATATCCCTAATGTCTTTAACCAAGTAATTATGCTTTGTTATAGGAAGTGTAATCCCTGTAATGTCAGCTTCCTGAAAAGAGTCCCGGCCTAACATGGCTGTTGGCACCTGGCCGGTTATAGCCACCAGGGGCACTGAATCCATGTAGGCATTGGCAATTCCTGTTACCAGGTTGGTGGCCCCTGGCCCCGAGGTGGCCAGGCAAACTCCCACCTTCCCCGAAGCCCTGGCATAGCCATCCGCTGCATGGACAGCACCCTGCTCATGTCTGGTCAGTATATGATTTAAGTCCGCATCATAAAGGGCATCGTAGATGGAAGCACCTGTCCTCCGGGATAACCAAAGATATGTTCTACTTCCATCTCTTTTAATGCATCTATTAAAACTTGTGCTCCGGACATTTTCATTAGAAAAAACCTCCAGTTGGCTTATCAGTATTTCTTATTTAAGGACGGCTCCTTTTCCGGCGGAGGAAACCAGCTTGGCGTACCGGCCCAGATAACCACGGGTTACCTTTGGCTGCGGCGGCTGCCAGGCCGACATGCGCCGGTCAATTTCTGCCTGTTCAAGTTTTACCTCGAGTCGGAAGTTGGGAATATCTATTTCAACAATATCCCCGTCCTGAAGGACGGCGATAAGACCTCCTTCCGCTGCTTCCGGGGATATGTGTCCAATGGACGCACCCCTGGATGCCCCTGAGAAACGGCCATCTGTTAAAAGGGCCACTTCCTTATCTAAACCCATGCCTGCCAGTACCGAGGTAGGTCCTAGCATTTCTCTCATACCTGGACCTCCCTTAGGCCCTTCGCAGCGGATTACCACTACATCTCCCGGCTTGATTTGGCCTCCCATGATGCTTCAATGGCCGACTCTTCACCGTCAAATACCCTGGCTGGCCCTGAGTGCTTCATCATTTCCGGGGCCACGGCGGCTCTTTTTACCACAGCTCCATCGGGGGCTAGGTTTCCCCTCAGGATTGCCAGCCCTCCTATGGGGCTGTAGGGCTCCTGGAGGCTTCTAATTACCTTTCTATCTGCAGTCTTGGCTTGCTCCAGCAGTTCACCCACAGTCAAGCCACTGACGGTTTTAATGTTCAGATTAATCAGACTCTTGCCGGACAGTTCCTTCATCACTGCCTGGATGCCACCGGCTACATACAAATCATCTATATAGTGGTCTCCGGCGGGATTAAGCTTGCAAAGATGGGGGGTTATCTGACTAAGTTCGTTAATAATATCTAAATCTATTTCAATTCCTGCCTCATGGGCGATGGCGGGAAGGTGTAAAACCGTATTTGTTGAACAGCCGAGGGCTAAATCCACCACCAGGCCATTGCGGAAGTTTTCCTCAGTTAATATATCCAGGGGCTTTAAATCTTCCTTAACCAGGTAGACCGCCCTCATGCCGGCCATCTTGGCCAGCCTGCGTCTGGCCGCCGATACCGCTGGAATAGTTCCGTTGCCCGGCAGGGCCATGCCCAGTACTTCCGTTAGGCAATTCATACTGTTGGCTGTAAACATCCCGGAACAGGAGCCACAACCTGGGCAGGCATTGTCTTCCATCACCGCCAGTTCCTCGGAGCTCATTCGTCCGGTGTGAACTGCTCCCACCGCTTCAAACATGTTGGTTAGGGAGACATTTTTATCCCCGTGCCTGCCTGGCATCATGGGCCCGCCGCTGACCACAATGGCGGGAATATTTAAACGGGCCGCAGCCATTAGCATGCCGGGAACCACTTTATCACAATTAGGAATTAGCACCAGTCCGTCAAAGGGGTGGGCCATGGCCATGGCCTCTATGGAATCTGCAATAAGTTCACGGCTGGCTAGAGAGTATTTCATGCCCGGGTGTCCCATGGCTATGCCATCGCATACAGCAATGGCGGGAAATTCCACTGGGGTACCACCGGCTAGGCGGACTCCTGCTTTAACAGCCTCAGCTATATCTTTTAAATGAATATGTCCCGGGACTATTTCATTAAAGGAGTTAACAACCCCAATCATGGGCCTATTCAGTTCCTCCTCCACCATACCCAGGGCCTTGAACAAACTGCGGTGAGGTGCCCTCTCCAATCCTTTTTTCATTACATCGCTACGCACGGCATACCCTCCTGTCTAGTTCGATAAAATAAAAAACCCCTCGTTCCTGCATAATTGCCAGGGACGAGAGGTATAATCCTTCCGCGGTACCACCCTGATTGCTCCAATAGGAGCCACTCTTCCACCATCATAAAGCACGGTGGGGATTTTGATAACGGGTTTCCTTAACCCGGCCCCAATTACTTGTGCTGTGCACTTTCAAAGGGGCAACTCCAGGGTGAGCTTAGCCTGTCGTTAGCACCGGCTTGCACCTAATCCGGCTCTCTGTAGCTACCTGTATCAGACTACTATCCCTATCAACGCTATTTCCGTTTGGAATTACTACTTAGTATAAGTTTTTCGTCATACCCTGTCAAGAAATAGTTAGTTAAATTTCAGTTAAGCCCACCATGTTTTCTTTAGTAATTTTTTCCAAGGCATAAAGAGCCCCGGTGACAGTTAAAATATTGGCATCAAAAGGTTGGGGGCATTTAGATGACAGAAAATTGCGAGGTTGGGATGACCCAGAACTCGGATCTAGATTTTATCTTAAAGGTAGCCTTGAACGGTGCAGAATTCAAGCAGAGTGAGCGGAGATTATTTTTGGGGGAGCTTCGTGAAAGGGTCCTCAAGGTCCTCGATATAGCCCAGGCAAGATCTGACTTTGTTTACCCGGAATTCCTGCAGGCAATAAATGATCCCAGGCAAATAACCTGCTTATTCACTATTGCATTTCAGTGAAGCAGGCTGCCAAATACGAGAAGCCTGCCAGAGAAAGGGGCCTGGAAGTATCCTATGTAAGCGACACTGCCTTTAAGGGCCCGGTGGGCCTGGTGGTATCATCAGATGATGCCGTTGATGTCGAGACCATTACTATTCAGGCTTAGGTAAACCTGGACGGGATGATCGAGTAAATGCATAAATTGTTTTAGGTGTACAAATTATATTTATATATTTATTAAATGTATACTTTAAATGGTGGTGATAATATTGACAACAATTATGGAGGCTGCTAAGGGCATTCTCTCAACCTATGTTGATGATGAACCAAAAGCGATACATGTTGGGGAAGTAATGAATTTGTGGACCTATCATACAGTGTTAACAGAGATTAACCGATTTGTTGAGATGTCCTTGAATACCACAAGGGATGATGAGTTAGTCGTAGCTTTAAAGAATAGTTATAATGATTGCCGTGGCCACATTCAGGAAGTCGAAAGCTTATTTAGGGATGAAGGAATCCCCCTCCCCCCAACTTCCGAGAAAAACCCCACTCCAACCCGGAAGATGTACCCTTGGGGTAAAAATGACCGATGATGAGATAGCCAATGGAATTTCAGTAAAACAAGTGTCGACCCTTACTTTATGTGCCACCGGGCTAGCCCAGTCAATCCGCAGTGATATAGGGGAAATGTGGCTGCGTTTTTTAACAGATCGGGTAAATTTGGTGCCTATTTTATGCCCCTATTGAGAAAGCGGGGCTGGATAAAGGTGCCGCCCTCATATTACCCTCCCGGCGCGCCGCAGCATTAGACTCTAAATCAATATAATAATTCATAAAACTGCCCCGGAGGATATAATTACTCCGGGGCGTCATACTTTAGATAGTTTTCAGCATGTCCCTAGCGCGGCAATGGCCTTAGTCACAGCCTCAGGAGCCGGGCCACCCCTTACTTTTCTGGCAGCGGCGCAATATTCTACACCAATGGCCGTATAAATATCCTCGGTGAAAATCGGTGATAGCCCTTTGTACTCCTCAAGGGTGAGCTCTTCCAGGTTTTTACCCTGCTGGAGGCAATAGAAAACTGCCTTACCCACGATTTCATGGGCCTCCCGGAAGGGTACATTCTTTTTCACCAGGTAGTCGGCCACGTCTGTGGCGTTGGTAAAGCCACCCCTAGCAGCCTGGGCCATATTTTCCTTACGAACGGTCATGGTGGCCACCATAGGCTTAAACACCATTAGGCAGCCCTTGACTGTATCAATGGCGTCAAAGAGGGCCTCTTTATCTTCCTGCATATCTTTATTGTAAGCCATGGGCAAGCCCTTGAGGACCGTCAGCAGCCCCATCAAATCTCCATAAACCCGCCCGGTTTTACCTCTTATGAGTTCAGCCACGTCAGGGTTCTTTTTCTGGGGCATGATGCTGGAGCCGGTGCTGTAGCATCGTCCAGCTCAATAAAGGCAAACTCCCCGGTGGCCCAGAGAATAATTTCCTCACAAAACCTACTTAAGTGCATCATAATGAGGGCTGCATCGGCACAAAACTCCACGGCAAAATCCCGGTCACTCACTGCATCCATGGAATTATTCTGGACAGAGGCAAAGCCAAGCAGCTCCGCAGTATATTCCGGTTCCAAAGGAAAGGTGGTTCCAGCCAGGGCGCCGGCACCCAGGGGCATAACGTCGGTGCGACGGTAGCAGTCCGCCAGACGATCCATATCCCTGAGGAGCATCTGAACATAGGCCATCAGATGGTGGGCCAGGGTCACGGGCTGTGCCCGCTGCATATGGGTGTAACCGGGCATGACAGTGCTCCGGTGCTGTTCCGCTAAGTTCAGTAAAGTCTCCACCAATTCCTTAAGCTGGGCCTTATTTCTTTAAGCTCATCCTTCAGGTACATTCTAACATCCACAGCCACCTGGTCATTACGACTGCGGGCTGTATGGAGTTTTTTACCCAGGGCACCTATTTTTGCTGTGAGCAGCTGCTCCACATTCATGTGGATATCCTCGGCAGCCACGTCAAATTCTACCTTGCCGCCTTCAATATCCGCCAGAACCTGGCGTAGTCCCTCTGCTATTTGCTCAGCCTCTCCTGGGGAAATGACCCCCACCTTGCCCAGCATGGTGGCATGGGCAATGCTGCCCTGAATGTCATGGCGGTAAAGTCTCTGGTCAAAAGAAATGGAGGAATGAAAATCCTCCACTAGGCTATCGGTTGTTTTTTGGAAGCGACCGCCCCAAAGTTTCATAGTCTTACATCTCCACTGGTGTTTTGGATTTATCTTAAACCTGCTTTTTTCTCCATTATTGCCCGAACTTTTAAGGGCAGGCCAAATAGGTTGATGAAGCCTCAGCATCAGCCTGGTTGTACACCTCATCCTTGCTGAAGTTGATAGCTCTTCATCGTACAGGGAGTAGGGGGAACTGGTTCCCGCTGGGATAATGTTGCCCTTATAAAGCTTGAGCTTTACAGTCCCTGTGACGGTGCGCTGGGTGCTGTCCACAAAGGCATCCAGGGCCTCCCGGAGGGGGGCAAACCAAACGCCGTCATATACCAGCTCCGCATAGCGCAGGGCCATCTGCTCCTTGTAATGCAGGGTTGCCCGATCCAGGGTCAGGAGTTCCATTTCCCTGTGGGCATATACTAGAATGGCACCACCTGGTGTCTCGTAAACTCCCCTGGATTTCATACCAACCAGTCTGTTTTCCACCATGTCTACAATGCCAACACCATTGGCCCCACCAATTACGTTCAGCTTTTCCAGCAGGCTAACCGCATCCATTTTCTCGCCATTCACGGCTACGGGAATACCYTTTCAAAGCCTATTTCTACAAAGGTAGGCTTATCGGGAGCCTTTTCCGGGGGCACGGTGAGCATGAGCATGTCATTAGTGGCAGGTTGGCGGGACTCTCTAATTCCCCGCCTCATGGCTAATATGCCAAATGTTGCGGTCCCGGCTGTAGATGCTTTTTTGGTAACAGGCACGGGAATACCCCTGGCCTCAGCGTAATCTATTGCGTCTTCTCTGGAGCGAATATCCCACTCTCGCCAGGGTGCAACCACCTTCAAATGGGGGGCCAAGGCTTTTACTCCCAGCTCAAAACGAACCTGATCATTACCTTTGCCGGTGGCTCCGTGAGCCACGGCCACCGCCCCTTCTTTTTCAGCTATTTCCACTAGCTTTTTAGCAATTAATGGGCGGGCAAAGGAAGTACCCAGGAGATATTTACCTTCGTAAACGGCCCCGGCCTTCAATGTGGGGAATATGTAGTCCTCAACAAATTCCTTACGGAGATCTTCAATGTATAGCTTGCTGGCCCCGCTCTTGATGGCCTTTTCTTCCAATGGCTCTAACTCTTCCCCCTGCCCTAGGTCAGCAGTCATGGCTATTACTTCGTAACCATATGTTTCCTTAAGCCAGGGAATGATAATGGATGTGTCCAGGCCGCCGGAGTAGGCCAGTACAACTTTTGGCATATTTAAAAAGCTCCTTTCCTTCAGCCCGGTATTGCTTAACCCTGCCCCTCCCTTTCACGGAGGCAGCAGGGCTTGTAATGTCAATAATCCCGGGTGGTTGTTGTGTATTTGATATAAGGTTAGTATTTTCGACAATTGAATGGATATTCCTACCACGGGTGAAAAATTTTAAACCAACATCGCCAGCACTGCCTTCTGGCATGCAGGCGGTTCTCTGCTTCGTCCCAGACCACCGAGTGGGAGCCGTCGATGATTTCAGCGGTTACTTCTTCGCCCCGGTGGGCCGGTAGACAGTGTAGGAAGATGAAATCCGGCTTGGCATGGGAGCATAGCTCCTCATTTACCTGATAAGCGGCAAAGGCCTTTTCCCGTATTTTTTGCTCCTCTTCCTGGCCCATGCTGGCCCAAACGTCGGTGACAATAACATCGGCATTTTTAACTGCCTCTATGGGGTCGGAAACCACTTCTATGCTGGTTCCTGTCAAAAGGGCATCCTGCTTGGCCAGTTCTACTACTTTGGCATTGGGCTTATAGCCGTCCGGTGAGGCAATGGCTACTTTCATGCCCACCTTGGCACAGCCATACATCAATGAATGGGCGATATTGTTGCCATCACCAATGTAGGCTAGTTTTAAGCCTGACAGAGTACCCTTATGCTCTTTAACGGTCATTAGATCGGCAAGAATCTGACAGGGGTGTGTCAAATCTGTAAGTCCGTTGATTACCGGGATGGTGGCGTAGGTCGCCAGCTCCTCCACCTCATTCTGGTCAAAGGTCCTGATCATTATGCCGTCCACAAACCGTGACAGGGCCCTAGCCGTATCAGCCACCGATTCCCCCCGGCCCATCTGAATATCCCTGGGGCTTAGGAACAGGGCGTGACCACCCAATTGAAACATGGCCACCTCAAAGCTAACCCTGGTGCGGGTTGAACTTTTTTGAAAAATCATGGCCAGGGTTTTGCCCTGTAAATAGGGGTGAGGAATACCTGCCTTTTGCAGGGCCTTGATCCGTGCCCCCTCCTCCAGCAGGAGATTAACCTCCTCCACCGTAAAGTCATGCAGGGTCAATAAATCCCTGCCCTTTAAACTCATATTCGGGCTTGTCATTTGCGTTACCCTCCAGCAAAATTATCCCACGTTCTTTGTGGGCTGTTGATCTTTAAGAAATTCCGTAAACTGGTCCAACGGCACCGGCATTACTTCATCACCCTGGAGTAAATCCTGCAGTACGCCGGCCATGGCCCTGGCGGTATCCAGGGACGTTAGGCAGGGAACCTTATATTCAGCCGCCAGCCGTCTCAGACGGAACCCGGCCCTGCCGGTTACTTTACCCTTGGTTGGTGTGTTAACCACCATCTGAACATTTCCGGAGCGCACCATGTGATAGGGTCCTCGGTACCTACCACCAGCAGCCCGGCAGCAGCCAGGGCTGAGGCAGTATTGAGGGTGGCGTAAAGCTTAAAGCCAGGGCGGCATATTGCCGGGCCACCGCCACTGCTTCAAGCTTGTCACGGTCCGCCACCGAGAATAGCACCGCTCCACTGCGGGCCACCTTCAGGCCGGCCGAGGTAATGGCTTTATAAAAGGCATGGGAAAAGTTCTTATCCACTCCCATTACTTCCCCGGTGGATTTCATTTCCGGTCCCAGGGAGGTTTCCACCAGGCCTAGTTTCTCGAAGGAGAATACAGGCGCCTTGACGGTTATATGGTCGGACACCGGCCCCAGACCAGGCTTATAGCCAAGTTCACCCAGGGTTTTACCCATCATGCAGCGGGTGGCAGTTTGAACCATGGGTACACCTGTTACCTTGGATAGCACCGGAACAGTCCGGGATGCCCGGGGGTTAACCTCCAATACATAAACGGCTCCCTCACCAACAACATATTGGATATTCATAAGACCACATATCTTAAGGCTGCACCAATACGGGTTGTATAATCCACCACCAGTTCTATTTCTCTCTTGCTCAGGCTTTGGGGCGGGTACACCGCAATGCTATCCCCCGAGTGAACTCCCGCCCGCTCAATATGTTC
This sequence comes from Desulforamulus aquiferis, assembly GCA_004143605.1. Classification (GTDB taxonomy): domain Bacteria; phylum Bacillota; class Desulfotomaculia; order Desulfotomaculales; family Desulfotomaculaceae; genus Desulfotomaculum; species Desulfotomaculum aquiferis. The sequence continues at coordinate 37,004 of AWVY01000025.1, read as the reverse complement.
CATAATACCCGGTATAAAGAGATTTTTGCCGTCACCAATGGCGTCAACTTCTACTTCTTTACCACGGAAATATTTATCCACCAGCACCGGGTGTTTAGGAGATACCTGCACCGCGCTGGACATGTATTTTAACAATTGGTCGTCGTTATATACTATTTCCATGGCCCGGCCCCCTAAAACGTAGGAGGGGCGAACCAGCACAGGGAAGCCAAGCTCCGTGGCAATCTTGCGGGCCTGCTCCACCGTGAAGGCAGTCTTTCCTTCGGTTTGGGGAACACCCAGGCCCTTCAGCAGTTTTTCAAACTTCTCCCTGTCCTCGGCAGCGTCGATACCCTCACAGGTGTACCTAATATCCTGACACCCATCTGGCTAAATCCCCGGCCAGGTTGATGGCAGTCTGACCACCAAACTGAACAATAACACCCAGGGGCTTTTCTTTATCAATGATGTTCATGACATCTTCCACCGTAAGGGGTTCAAAATATAATTTGTCCGCAGTATCAAAGTCGGTGGAAACAGTCTCGGGGTTGTTATTAATAATAATGGCCTCGATGTTCTCTGTCTGCAGTCCCCATACTGAATGTACCGAGCAGTAGTCAAACTCCACACCCTGACCTATCCTTATGGGACCAGAGCCAAGTACAATGACCTTTTCCCGGTCAGATACGGACACTTCATCCTCTAAATCATAGGTGGAGTAGTAATAGGGGGTGGTGGATTCAAATTCCGCGGCACAGGTATCTACCACTTTATAGGTGGGAATTAGGCCATACTCCTTGCGCAATTCCCTAATTTCCCGCATGGGCTTGCCACATAGTCTGCCTATATGGCATCGGACAGGCCGTAGGTTTTAGCCTTGCGCAGCAATTCCTCGCCAGGTGAGCCCCCGGCATTGCGGATCTGCTGCTCCAGCACCACCAGATCCTTAATTTTTCCAGGAACCAGTAATCAATGGCAGTTAGCTGGGCCACCTCTTTAAGGGTCCAATAACGACGGAAGCCTCTGCCACCACAAAGAGCCTCTCGTCATCTGGCCGGTTAAGCTTACTTTCCAGCTCCATCTCGGTCCAACTTGCACTGCCCTTCATTTGCAGGCTGTCTACACCAATCTCCAGGGAGCGAACGGCCTTCATCAGCGCCCCCTCAAAGGTACGGTCGATGGCCATAACTTCCCCGGTGGCCTTCATTTGAGTACCCAGTATCCTGTCACCGCTGGCAAACTTGTCAAAGGGCCAACGGGGTATTTTTACCACCACGTAATCCAGGGTGGGTTCAAAGCAGGCTGTGGTCTTGCCGGTGACCGGTTGATGATCTCATCCAGGTTCAGGCCAATGGCAATTTTAGCGGCTATTTTAGCAATGGGATAGCCAGTGGCTTTAGAGGCCAGAGCCGAGGAACGGCTGACCCTGGGATTGACCTCAATTACGATATAGTCCATGCTGTAGGGGTCCAAGGCAAACTGCACATTGCAGCCCCCGGCCACCTTAAGGGCACGGATAATCTTTAGGGAGCGCTTCTCAGCATCTGGTACTCCCGGTCTGACAGGGTCTGGGAGGGGGCGACAACAATGCTATCCCTGTATGCACACCCACCGGGTCAAGGTTTTCCATATTACAAATGGTAATGCAGTTGTCAGCGCTATCCCGCATCACCTCATACTCAATTTCCTTCCAGCCGGCAACACTGCGCTCCAGGAGCACCTGATTAATCATGCTCATTTTAAGTCCCGGTGGCAGATGGCTGTTAGCTCCTTTTCCTCCAGGGCAATACCACCGCCGGTTCCCCCAAGGGTGTAGGCGGGTCTTACAATGAGGGGGTAGCCAATCTTATTGGCAAATTCCAGACACTCCTCCAGGGTGCTGGCGATGGTACTGGGGGGAATTGGTTCCCCAATCTCCAGCATGGTGGAGCGAAATAGTTCCCGGTCCTCCGCCTTTTTAATGGTCTCCAGGGAGGTGCCCAGCAGGGCTACATTATGTTTATCCAGGATTCCCTTCTCTGCCAGCTCCACCGCCATATTGAGGCCGGTCTGGCCTCCCAGGGTGGGCAGCAATCCGTCGGGCTTCTCCCGGGCAATGATTTTTTCAATACTATCCGAGGTCAGGGGCTCGACGTAAACTTTATCCGCTATGTCCCCGTCAGTCATGATGGTGGCAGGGTTGGAGTTTACCAGTATTACCTTGATGCCCTCTTCCCGGAGAGCTTTACAGGCCTGGGTTCCGGCATAGTCAAATTCTGCTGCCTGACCGATAATAATGGGACCGGAACCAATAACCAATACTGTTTTGATGTCCTTCCGTTTGGGCATCCTAATCCTCCTTGTTGTTAAGCCAGCTTATTCCTTTGCCATGSCTGAACCAAAACTTCCAGGGCCAGGTCAATTTCTTCTTTAGCTATAATTAGCGGGGGCAGAAACCTTAAAACATTGCCGTTGGTGCAGTTGATTAAGAGTCCCTGCTCCAGACAACGGGCCACAATATCCTTACCTTCGATGGTTAGCTCCATTCCCAGCATTAGTCCCATAGCCCTTACTTCTTTGATAAAGGAATATTTGTTGGCCAGCTTCAATAGCTGCCCTTTAAAATACTCTCCCATGTCTACGGCATTTTCCATCACTCCGTCATTTAGGAGCACATCCATGGCCGCCAGGGCCGCGGAAGTGGCCAGGGGGTTACCCCCAAAGGTGCTGGCATGATCTCCCGGCTGAAAGGCAGCAGCACATACTCCTTTGCCAGCATGGCCCCGATGGGGAAACCGTTGCCCAAGGCCTTAGCCAGGGTAATAATGTCCGGCTCCACCCCGTAATGCTGGTAGGCCAAGAACTTCCCTGTCCTGCCCAGTCCGCATTGCACTTCGTCAAAAATCATCAGCATCCCTTTTTCCCGGCAGAGTTTTGCCACTCCCTCCAGGTAAGCCTGGGTGCAGGTATAACTCCACCTTCCCCCTGGATTGGCTCAAGCATGACGGCACAGGTGTGGGGTCCAATATTATCCGCCAGCGCCTTCAGATCATTGAAGGGCACATATTTAAAGCCCTGGGGCAGGGGAGCAAAGCCCTTTTGATATTTGGTTTGACCTGTGGCAGTAATTGCCGCCAAAGTCCTTCCATGAAAAGAGTTGGTAGCGGTAATTATCTCATATTTATCCGGGCCAAGTTGGGCTTGGCATATTTTCTAGCCAGCTTTATGGCCCCTTCATTGGCCTCGGCCCCGCTGTTGCAAAAGAACACTTTATCAGCACAGGAGTTCTCCACCAGTAATTTTGCAGCTTTACCTGGGGCTCTATCCAATAGATATTGGAGCAGTGGAGTAATGTGCCTACCTGTTGGCAGACGGCCTCTGCCACTTTGGGATGGGCATGACCAAGGGAAGTAACTGCTAAACCGCCCACAAGGTCCAAATACTTACGGCCTTCAGCATCCCATACCCAGGGACCCTCACCCTTGACCAGGGCCATAGGCAGGCGTCCATAGGTATTCATTACATATTGTTTGCCCATGGCTACTATCTCATTGTTATTCATACTTCACCTGACCTTTCATCCATCCAAAGGAAATCTGACCACATACCTTCCCCGCTCGTTTACGGTACCACCATGGTTCCTATCCCCTTGTCTGTAAAAACCTCCAATAGTATGGAGTGGGGCACCCTGCCGTCTAAAATGTGGGTAGAGTTTACCCCTCCCTTGATGGCATTTACACAGCACTCCACCTTAGGGATCATCCCACCCTGGAGGACACCCCTCTCGGTCAGGGTGGAGATATCATCTATTTTCACGGTAGATATTAATGACTCCTTATTATTGCGATCCTCCAGGATGCCTTCAACATCCGTTAGGATTATGAGTTTATCGGCCTTTAGGGCAGTGGCTATGGCACTCGCCGCATAATCAGCATTAATATTATAGCTTTGCCCACCCTGACCTACACCCACCGGCGAGACTACAGGGATATAGCCTTCATTGATGACAGTTTCCAGGAGGCTGGGGTTTACTTCCTTTACCTCTCCCACAAAGCCAATATCCTGCCTGTCACTGCCCAGCTTCTTAACTGCAGTAAGTAGGTTGGCATCCTTGCCGGATAGTCCACACCCTGCCGCCCAGCCGTTAATCAGGGAGGCAATTTCCTTATTTATTTTACCCAGCACCATCTCCACCACTTCCATGGTGACTTCGTCCGTTACCCTCAGACCCCCGACAAACCGGGAGTCAACACCCAGCCTCTTTAGCATGCCGGTGATTTCTGGTCCACCACCGTGCACCACCACCGGATTGATACCCACAAACTTCATTAATACCAGGTCGGTCATAACTGCCTGCTTCAGGTCTGAATTAATCATGCGTGGCCGCCGTATTTTATCACCACGGTTTTGCCGTAAAATTTTTTAATGTATGGCAGGGCCTCCACCAGGATGCCTGCCTTTTCCAACGGGGTTAACATCACGGTACGCTCTCCTCTATCAATAATCGTTAGGCTTAGGTCCTATAGCTGCCGTTAATCCTAACGTAGTCATAGGTCAAATCACAGCCCCAGGCTGTTGCAGAAAAATCGCCGGATTTTAAATCCACAAAGATTTGCACCGGGTCCTGGGCCAGCAAAGCCGCTGCCCTATCTTCATCAAACTCCACCGCCCCGCCGTCCCGGGCCACCTGAACATCGCCTATAAAGATATCTGGTCTGGTGGGATCGAATTTTGCCCCGGAGTAGCCCAGGGCACAGAGTATTCTGCCCCAGTTGGCATCTCTGCCAAAGACCGCTGCCTTAAACAAGTTGGAGCCTGTTACTGATCGGGCTGCCATAGCAGCATCCCTCTGGGACGGTGCTCCGGTTACATTTACCTCAATTAGCTTTGTAGCCCCCTCACCATCCGGGCGATCATCTTGGCCAGGGCAGTGCAGACTTCTAAAAGCCCCTTACAAAATAGTCCATATTCTTCTGTATCAGCCTTTATTTGCTCATTACCGGCAAGCCCGTTTGCTAATACCAACACCATATCGTTGGTGCTGGTGTCACCATCAACGGTAATCATGTTGAAGGAAAGATCTACCACCTGCTTGAGGGCCCTTTGCAGGGTCTCACTGTCAATGGCTGCGTCGGTGGTTATAAAACTCAGCATGGTGGCCATATTGGGTGAATCATGCCGGACCCCTTAGCCATGCCACCAATGGTGATTATTTGGTCTTTGATTATAAGCTGCACTGCATATTCCTTGGGCACCAGGTCAGTTGTCATAATAGCCTGGGAGGCAGCTGCATGGTTTTCTTTGCTTAGGGAAGCGGTTGCTGCCGGTGTTGCTGAAGTAATCTTTTCCACCGGCAGGGGTACCCCGATTACCCCGGTAGATGCCACTAAGACATAATCCTCTGTAATATTTAGGAGTTCTCCCGCCCTGCGGGCCATCTCCCTAGCATCCGGCAAACCCTTTTCCCCTGTACAGGCATTGGCGTTGCAGCATTGATGATTATAGCCTGGGCCTTACCCTCTGCTACCCTGCTGCGGGTGAGTTCAAGGGGTGCTGCCTGAACGATATTGGTTGTATATGCTCCGGCGGCAGATGCCGGTTCCTCTGAATAGATCAGGCTAGATCAAGCTTGCCGTCCTTCTTAAGGCCCGCGGGAACTCCACTGGCCAAGAATCCTAGGGCAGCGGTTACTCCACCGGCAATTGTTTTATGTGAACCTAATGCTACCATTTATTTTCATCCTCTCCCTAGGGTACATACCCGCAAAGTCAAGACCGGTATCCTCCGGCAATCCCAATATGACATTTAAATTTTGCACCGCCTGACCTGCGGCACCTTTAATCAGGTTATCTATGGCTGATATGACAATTACCCGTTTGGTTCGTGGATCAACACTCACTGCGATATCACAGCAGTTGGACCCGGCCACCGCCTTGGTCTGGGGCAGCATGCCCACGGGCAGCACCCTGACAAATCTCTCACCCTGGTAAAATTCCTTATATCTTTCCGTTAATTCCTCGGTGGTTATATTTCTGGTTAGCTTTGCGTACATGGTGCTTAAAATACCCCGGATCATAGGTGTAAGGTGCGGGGTGAAATTAATGGTCACCGGCATCCCCGCCAGCAGCGACAACTCTTGTTCTATTTCGGGTGTGTGCCGATGGGTGGCTACCCCATAGGCTTGAAAGTTATTTGTGGTTTCACTAAAATGGGTTTTTAGGCTCAGTCCCCGGCCCGCACCTGAAACTCCCGATTTTGAATCTATGATTAATGTTTCCGGATCAATTAACTTATCCGTAAGTAATGGGGCAAGACCTAGAATAGCACTGGTGGGATAACAACCAGGGTTTGCCACAATTACACTGTCCTTAATCTCAAGTCGGTATAATTCCGGCAGTCCATATACCGCAGAGGCCACCAACACTGAGGCTGTGTGTTCTGTTTTATACCAGGACTGATATATATCTACATCCTTAAGTCGAAAATCCGCTCCCAGGTCAATTAGCCGCTTCCCTCGTCGCATTACCTCCTGGCCCACCGGCATAGCATGGCCGTGGGGAAGAGCTGTAAAGACAACATCACAGCGTGAAACCAACTCCGGTACATTTAAAGCCTCCAAAGTATTGTCTACCACACCGTAAAGATGAGGGAATACTTCCCACATGGTCTTGCCGGCATAGGATTGGGAGGTTAACACAGTTAATTCAGCCTTGGGGTGCCGCGACAGCAGTCGGACCAACTCAGCCCCTGCATATCCCGTTGCCCCAACAATTCCAACCTTAATCATTCCCGGCACCTCCATTTAATTTGCATTTGCATAATTATTTGTTAACTAGATTATTTAATCTAGTGCTATACCAAACACATACTTATAATTATACATCCACGTGCATAAAATACAATATTATTTTTTTTAGTGGCTTAGAATTTTTTTCCTCCGCAGTGCTTGCAGCTTTGCTTGTCCAAACCACTCATCTCGGTTTTATAGTAGTAATAATTTTATTCTTACTGAAACAGATCCTTTTTATGTAAGGCCTGTAAATTAGTCTAATTGATTCAACTACATTACCAAACCTAAATCTTCTTGTATAAAACACAAAATCCTGCAAATTATTCCATCCAGCAGGAACAAAATTACCTGTGTCGAAGGTATATGTAAAAAAAGGGGGGCGATTTAAATGATCGACAGGGTAATGTCGGCTTTACTTAGAACCACTGGCACCATGAAGGTGACCCCTACCAAACCCCTGGATAAAGTTCAGCAAAACCCCTTTATATTGCAGCAGAAAAATCCTGGCGAAGCTGCAACAGAAGCTTTAAAAGTCACAAAGGGACCAACCGCAGCTGCACCGGAGGCTACAATAGCTGACCGTCAAGAGCAGCTTAACTTTGTCCCATTGCCTCTTCGCTCTCCCCTTTATGAGGACACCAGATTTTACTGGAAGCTAAAGGATTTCAAAGCCAAGATCAGCGAAGACGGAGAATCTAAAATAATATTTAGTGTCAACACATACACCCTGGGACTACTATGGTTTACCATGACCTCCCAGCCAGGGAAGCTCCTATCACTACAGTGTATCACGGAGGATAACTCTGTGGCAGAAGTTTTTCGCTCATCCTCAGAAATCCTACGCCAAGAACTGCAAGACGCAGGCTTTAGTAACGTTGTGGTCTCCTACAGGGTCCAGGCCGGAATCCGGGGCATAGCCGACCTCGATCCTGACTTCGCTACTCCAGGAACTACAAACCTCATAGATCTTCAGGTGTAATGATGACAACAAGAAAACCAAGGGTAGCAGCCGCCCTGCGCTACCGCAGCCAACAGGATAACGCCCCCATTGTAGTTGCCGCCGGCAAGGGAGACCTGGCCGAGGCCATAGAAAAGCTAGCCAAAGAAAACAACATCCCCCTCTACAAAGACCAACACCTGGCCAAAACCCTCACTGAACTAGGCCTAGGCGTAGAAATCCCCCAAGAACTTTACCAAGCCGTAGCCTAATCCTAGCCCACGTAGCCAACCTAGACGCAAAAAAGAACCCCTGATAAAGGGGTTCAATCTTTTATAAAAACTACCCCAAAGGACCCCCTAGTAAGGCAGGTGGCTTTTCCAAAAGCGTAGCGGAGCACGGTCTGCGTTGCTTAGCCCGAAGTTCCACAAAGGAATACCCTATGAGGGCGTAAGTCCCGTTTCTGCTGTCTGCCTATGCGGTAACAACAACCATCAAATTCCACTACCAGTAACTTGCGAGAGCGCAGCGTTGGAAATGCCGCCTGCCCGACCAGCTATAGACATGCAAACAGGCTGAAAGACACTTTACCTGCCCGCAGGTAGAACAGTCACCGGCCTCTCAGCAGCAATCTGCCTAAGAGCCTTCAAAGCATAATCCACCTCAGCCTCAGTATTAAAATAAGAAAAACTAAACCTCACCAACTTATTCTCAAAAGTCCCCAAGGTATGATGCGCATCCGGCGCACAATGCAACCCTGCCTACATCCAATATCAAACTCCTTATCCAGCCTATCACCGACCTGCCCTGCCTTATAGCCCTCCAAGCTAAAGGAAACCACAGCACCCGCTCCTCATCCTTCAGGGGGCCGTAAATCCTAAGACCACCAATGGACTCTGCTCCCTTTATAAACCTATTGGTCAAGCCCATCTCATGCTGGTGAATTTTCTCCTTGCCAACCCTGCGCAAAAACTTCAGACCCGCCCCCAGACCCGCTATGCCAACGGCGTTTAGAGTCCCGCTCTCATATTTCTCAGGCATTATATTTGGTTGGGTAGGTGTCTCTGAACCACTACCGGTTCCACCCTCCCTTAGGTTCTCAAATTGACATCTTCCCTGATAAATAGTCCTCCGGTACCCTGGGGGCCCATCAACCCTTTATGCCCCGGAAAGGTAAGAACACTTACATTTAACCTTTTTACATCTATATTTAATATCCCGGCTGTTTGGGCCGCATCCAGAACAAAGTGGATATTATGTTTGGCAGCGATTCTCCCTATATCCTGGACTGGCATTATAGTTCCTACAACGTTGGATGCATGGGTCAATACAATGGCCCTGGTATTTGGCCTGATGGCCTGCTCAACCTGGTTAAGATCAATCTTACCCTGACGATCACACTTAATCTTTGTTACCTGTACCCCATGGCTTTCTAGGGTATGCAGCGGCCTGGTAACGGAATTATGCTCCATCGAACTGGTAATAACATGCTCGCCTTGGCTCATTAGTCCTTTAATGGCCATATTTAAGGCATCAGTAGCATTTAATGTAAAAACAATTCTTTCCGGGTCATTGATATTAAACAGACTGGCTAATAGCTGCCTGGTCTCATCCACAATTTGATTAGCCTCAACTGTGCGCCTATGCCCCGCCCGACCAGGACTGGCCCCTACTTCCTTGATAAAATGTTCCATTGCCTGCCAAACTTCGGGTGGTTTTGGCCAGGAGGTAGCTGCAGAATCAAAATAAACCATCTCTCTCCTCCTCATAGGAAAGGCACGGTTAATTATTTCTATTACACGTGCCCTTAAAATGCTGTAGTTTCTTTCAACGAACACAAAACAGAAAAAATCTGGTCTATCTAATATTTCATAATATGCTCTACAATATGCGTTGTTTCTAATTTCTTAATATTACTAAGGAGCAGGTATATAATTTCCTGGCTGTTGTTTAAATGTCTTCAGGATATTCTCTTGCCCCGCTTCCTCAGGCAGAGCATCCTGACCCGCTTTTCCTTCAGCATAGTATTTGATAATACCCGCCGCAATACTATAGGCTACTTTACTTTGATAAAGGGGGTCCTGTAATAATTTATCTTCCGTAGGGTTAGTAATAAAGCCTATCTCCACTATAACCGCAGGCATCTTTGTATTCCTCAGGGCAAAGTAATCCACTTGTTTAGCTTTCCTGGTGGTATTGCCTAATATGGTTGTCATCTCCCTTTGCAGTACCTCAGCCAATATTTTACTTTCTTCGGATTCTGGCTGAGAAAACACCTGGCGCCATGCTCTCTTTTGCCTGGAAAAGCGTTGCAGTGAATACTAATAAACAAATCAGCATTTCTATCGTTTGCCATGCAACACGCCTGGACAAATCCTGTCTCTTTTTACCGTGCCAGCCACTGGCAGAGGAATCACTCAGATCTATATCAGTCTCCCTGGTTAAGATAACGGCAGCTCCCATTTGACCTAGCAAGGTGGCTAACCTCTTAGATACTTCTAAATTTATATCCTTTTCCGGGACACCGCTATGACCCACCTTGCCAGGATCTCTTCCCCCGTGTCCCGGATCTACCACAATCACTTTATTTGCTAAAACATACGACATGGCCTCAATATCGTCCTCGGGATAAGCCTTGTAATATTAAACAAATATAATGTTATTCCCAGCAGTCCCACTAACCCCAGCAGATATCTCTTCTTTATTTTTATTGAGCTAATAATTACAGGCATAAAACCACTCCTTCAATCTTCCAAGTCTTTCTAATGGAAATGGTATGTGAAATATTGAAGGATTAGAATAAAAAGGTAATTAATCTAAATAATTCTTTAGGTACTAAATACTCTAAAGAAGGAAACCTGAAATATATGTCAAATATTACTACAAAATGCAAGGAGGATCCAAAATTGCTACCTTCATTAAATAACCCTGATTTAGCTTCTGTTCCTTTAACAATGCTGGCCGGTAATATCCTTGACCCCCTATGCCCGGCAGCTGTTAAAAATATATCTGAGGATATCCTGAACAAATTGTCCATGCCGGTTATAGTAATTAATCATCTTGGTAATATATTACTCACCAATGAAGCCTTTGGTAAAACCATGGCCCTGTCCAACCAAAATGTCACATTTAACTTCGAAAATATAAATTTTTCCGATAGCAACCTTATCAAGTTGCTGGACTATGGACTTCCAGTAACAGGATATAATGATAACTTAAGAATTAACAATAAAACCATTCCCGTTAAAATTAACCTCTATCCCCTTTTCAACAGTGAACGACACCGTCTGGGTTTAGTCTGTACTTTAGAAGACCTCACCAGCAGTTCAAACTACCTACAGCTACAGCAAAGATGCGAACTAATCTTTAATTCTATGGAGCTTGGTTTTATTGTGCTTGACGAGTCACTAAAGATTACCATGCTTAACAAATTTGCCAAGGTACACCTAGGATGCAAAGAATCAGAGGTAATAGGCAAACCACTGGACAATCTAATGCAAGAATTTTTTGGTGACGCTAATCCCATATCCTCGGCCCTTGCTAATCAAATGGAACTAAAGGACTATGAACAATCCTTTACCCTTGGGGAGCAGACCTATTATTTTACTATTAACACCTATTTCCTAAAAAACGAAAATAATCAGCCAACTGGTGCAATTATTACCTTTCAAGATATAACCACTGCCAAAGAGATGTCTTTAAAGCTGGCTCAAAACGAGAGGTTTGCTGCCATTGGTCATATGGTAGGTGAAACTCTCCAGGGAATAGGAAATCCCCTGACCTCTATTAAGGGGTTTGTCCAGCTAGTTGAGAAAAATCTTAATGAACAACAAAAAAGGATTTAAAATCCTACATAGACACTATTTTTAGTGAGATTGACACGATTTATAAGGTCACAAATGATTTGCTGGAATTTACTAAACCCTACAAGATAAAGCTCGAATTAATAAGTGTGAATGAGCTAATTTCCGAAGTTCTGACATTAGTAGATAAAGAGGTCCGACTTCAGGAAATAACTATCCACTGCGATTTATTTGAACCCTCCCCGCCAGTTCGGGGTGATCGACATCAGCTAATTCAGGTTTTCTTAAATATCCTTAATAATATCCTGCAAAACATGCCAGTGTCAGAAACACTTACAATTAAAACATATATAATAGGAGAATCCTCAAAGGTGACTATTGATTTCATCCAGGGGCCGGGAAATCACCGGCCAAGGGATGATGAAAGTGGCGGTCTATCAGTTTCAAATCGAATTATTAAAGAGCACCGTGGTGAAATCAGAACCGTTAGTGACTCTGGCGAAGGCTCGATAGTGTCCGTTATCCTCCCCCTCTGTAGCTATCCGCTGTTCCGGAAAATAAATAAAAGGAAGGCCTAAGCCTTCCTTTTTTATAGTTATTAACGTTTGGAGAACTGGGGTGCACGACGGGCCTTTTTAAGACCGTACTTGCGACGTTCCTTCATACGTGGGTCACGGGTAAGGAACCCAGCACGTTTCAAAATAGGACGCAGGTTAGGATCTGCCTGGATCAGCGCCCTGCGATGCCGTGTCTTACTGCACCTGCCTGACCGCTAACACCACCGCCAACCACTTTGCACATTACATCGAAACGAGCTGTGGAATTGGTTAATTCCAGAGGCTGGCGAACTACCATGTCCAGTGTCTTACGACCAAAATAATCTAGAACCTGTTTATTATTTACAACGACGTTGCCTTCGCCTGGCACTAGGTAAACCCTAGCTACCGCATTCTTACGACGACCGGTTCCGTAAAACTGTACTTGAGCCACAATATTTCCTCCTTCCGGCTAAACTTAAATTAAAAATTCCACACTTCCGGCTTCTGGGCCTGATGGGGATGCTCACTACCCTTGTGAACTTTGAGCTTCTTGGATTGCTGCTCACCAAGACGGTTATGGGGCAGCATACCACGAACTGCCTTTTCCACAATCAGTTCCGGGCGTGTATCCATCATCTTACGATAGGGGACTTGTTTCAGCCACCTGGATATCCACTGTGCCGGGTGTACATCTTTTGATCAAGTTTGTTACCGGTAAGGATAACCTTTTCTGCATTAATAATAATTACATGGTCTCCGGTATCAACGTGGGGTGTAAAAGCTGGTGTATGCTTGCCACGTAGGATCCGAGCTGCCTCGGCAGCTACACGACCAAGGGGTTTTCCCTCAGCATCCAAGACATACCATTTACGCTGTATATCAGCTGGCTTGGCCATGAATGTAGTCTTCATTATAAGTTTACCTCCTTACTGCCTGGGGAGCCAAAAGACGACAACGGGGCGGGAGTCGCACTCTGGCCACACATATAAGTATTTTAAAGCAAAGGAATTGGAGTGTCAAGCAGAATACCATGACTAAATCAATCTTTTGCCCATATTCGGCCACAATCTGATAAAATTAGGAAATTATATTTAGTATATCTATGTCACCGATTATTATTAATAATAGCTTATCCCCGAAAATTTAAGTGTACATTCTCTATAAAACTCATTTGTATTTATAGTACAATATTAGCTAGGTTATCAGTGGAGGAATTCTTTAGAATAGAGGTGTATTAGATGATTGCGGTTAGTTCATGCCTATTAGGAATTAAGGCTAAATACGACGGGGGTAAAAACTCCGTGGATAGGCTATTAAAACTATGCCCAGGGGGAAGGTAGTCCCCATCTGTCCCGAGCAGCTTGGCGGTTCCCCCACTCCGAGGCCACCTGCAGAAATAAAGGGAGGAACCGGCCTAGACGTATTAAGAGGCACGGCCAAGGTTTATACCGATGAAGGCTTAGATATAACAGACTTATTTATAGAAGGTGCCCAAGAGGTACTAAAGGTTTGCCGGATATTTGATGTTAAAGCCGCCATCCTCAAAGAAAGGAGTCCTTCCTGCGGGTGCAACATAATTTATGACGGCACTTTTCAAAGTATGAGGATACCTGGCCAGGGGGTTACTGCCGCCCTCCTTGCCTCCCAGGGTATACCGGTTTATTCTGAGGAGGAGCTAACCGATGAACTCCTGCAAAAACTTTTTGGGCAAACCTTGTAGCGAAATAATCTAGGGGGAAGATTCATGGATATTCTGTCTCTCATTGCCGAGGGGAAAATTAAAGAGGCCATAGAAAGAGGGGATTTAAAGGATCTCCCGGCGAAGGGACACCCCTCAAAATCGATGACCTTTCTCACATTCCCGACGACCTCAGGTGCGGTTATATTCTACTAAAAAACGCCGGGGTTCTGCCTGAGGAAATGGAACTAAAAAAGGAGATAGTATCCTTGCAAAGCTCCTAAGCCATTGTTACGACGAACAAGATAAAGCTTCCTTAAATAGAAGACTTAACGAGATGACCCTTCGTTTCACCCTCCTGATGGAAAAGAGAAACCTAAGTCCCTCCTTAAGTGTTTATAAGGAAAAGATCCATGATAAATTTCAAGAACCTAAATAACCACAATAAAATCAGAGCCATTATCCGCTGGGATAATGCTCTGATAGTTTAGTACTGTTTATTCTGCTATTGTTCCTTAGGGGTGAATCTGTTTAAGTCATTTAAATAAAGCTCAGCAGTTCTCACCTGTTCAACATCCGAATAGAAGTAGGCCCCTGACCGGAAGTCGCCTTCCCTTAGCAGCTCCAGGTGAGCTTCACCCCCTGGGATTTTGGTTAAACCTAGGTAGTAGAGATATACACCTACTGCCACCGCCAGAAGACCAAATACCAGCTTTACCCACTTTAGGACGAGGGGACCGGCATTCCCTCCACCCGCTGTTACATTAATGGCATTCATACTCAAGCCTCCTAGTCCAAAGTAGTTTATTGACCCATCAGTTTTTCAGTAATGCCGGGGAACACTTTGAAGAACATGATGTAAGCCATGGTCAGGGTTAGAATCAGGTTGAAGGACTGACCGCAGATATACAGGATAACGGGCTTACCACCTTTAAGATACTTAGCCAGCTCACGGAAGTTGGTGGCCAGACCGATACTAACAAAGGCCAGGGCAAAGAACCAACCCTGCAGGGCAGTGGTCCACGCACCTACAATACCCTCGTCAATCATTACTTTACCAACGTCGGTGCCAAGAACCTGATAGAACAGGGAGAAAATGATAGATGCACAAAGGAAACCAAGAACGAATTTGGGGAAGCGGTACCAAACTTCAGCTAAGCCAACCTTTGTACCGGCACTTCTATCCACCTGGGATACCCAGTACCAGGCTACACCAAAGGCAATGGCGCCAATCATTACGTTCTGAATCATCTTAATGGTAGCCGCCACATACATAGCAGTGTCGCCAAGGAACGCACCAGCAGCCACAACTGCGCCGGTAGCATCAATGGTACCACCAATCCAGGCACCACCAAGAACTTCATGCATACCTAAGAACTTAATGAACATAGGCAGTACAATCATCATAATAGCAGTGAAGATGATGGACATACCAACCGCCAGGGTCAATTCTTCCTTCTTAGCACGGCAGGCAGCTGCAGTTGCAATGGCAGCGGAAACACCGCACACAGACATATCTGCAGAAACAGTCATATTCAAGGATTTGGAATCAATCTTAAGAATTTTTTGACCGAACAAATAGGTGCAAACCAGAACTATTGGAGTAACTACCCAGGTTACAAATACACCCGGAATACCGATGAGTAGGATTTTACCGATAAGGATACTTGCACCCAGCAGTACAAGACCGGTCTTAATGTAGTACTCAGTCTGTACAGCGGGCATAATCCACTTAGGAGTTCCAACAGTGTTACTAATTAATAGACCTAGAATCAGTGCCCATGCCACATATTCAATACCGGCAGCTTTAATCTGAGCTTGGGCCGCTAGGAAGTAGGAGAGTACGGCAAGAATAAATACAGGTATAAAACCGATTAAGAACTTGCGTACACTGTGACCCATAAACTTAATGCCGATGGAGAAGAATAAACCAAAGGCGATACATAGAACTACCAGTCCTCCAAAGAGGTTAAAGGGTTTGGCAGATGCGGAGCTTTTAGCCTTGGATTCAGCATCAGCAGCTGCACGCCATTTTACAATGGTTCATGAGCCTTATCATTTAAAGCATCATCTTTAAATCCTGCTGCTTCTGCTGCAGCCTGGGCTTCTTTAGCATCTTCCAGGGCCAGAGCAGTTTTTTCTTGGGCTTCTTCATATTTTGGCTTAGCTTTTCGCTCTTAGCCTTGGCTTGTTCTTCAGTTTGTATAAAGGAAGTTATTGGCTTGTCGGTCCAGCTGCCGGGTCTTGCCAGGTAACCAGTTATCTTCTTGGCTAAAGGCTCATCCTTTGCCTTAAGCTTATCTTTATCACTGCTAGCCTGGTACCATTCAACGGTTTTAAAGGGAGCCCTATCAGCTTCTGCTTGAAGAACTACATTAGCCTTGGCAATCTTTTCATCCATATCCTTTGGCGCATTGGGCATGAAGATTAATAAACCGATTACCATAAGTGCTACGCCCAGCCAAATTGCCCAGTAATCTTCAAATTTCCATAAATCAGACCACTTAAAAGTACCTTTGTCTACCACTATTTCTTCGTTTTCATTTTGAACCTGTTTGTTCTTGTCTTCCATGGTACACCTCCCATAAAATTGAAGATATAATTATAATTGCTATTACTACGGGAAAAGGAGTAGATAAGAACCTCTGACTTTATTCCAAGCATCACCCCATGTCTTTATTAATTAACTGACTACCAATATGACCAAAATAATCAGCGCTTAAGAAAGATGTTATAATCACAATCTAAGCCATGTCGGTTGGACGACATTTATAAGGTCTTTTGCCAGACACGTTGGTAGTCGGTTAATTGACTGTTGTTAACATGTTATAAAAATTTCAAACTCATATCAATTAGCTGAGCCTAGTATGAATTGTTTATGCCTTCCATAGGACTGTATTGTCCACGGTTCAGATGTTTTTATGCCACTAATTTGAACATAATGTGTCATTAGTTAAAATATTTGCTTCGATATTTTAAATAATCTAAGCCATGTTTTTGTAGTATCAGTATTTTATTGAAATAAAAMCAGGCCCCTAAAGGAACCTGTTCCCATACAAAAACTCTATCAATTTTAGCTAGTACTCAACTTCCTTAAGACTTAAACCATGGGGAGGTGCAGTTACACCTGCCAGGGCCCGATTTTTTGACTTGATTATCTCCTCCATTTGCTGCCATGTAGTCCTACCTAATCCGATATTACACAAGGTCCCGGTAATTATTCTTACCATGTTGTACAAAAAGCCGTTTCCCTTTAGCTCAAGGAGAAGAATTGGCGGTTCATATGTTATTTCCGCCCGGTAGATTGTTCTAATGGTATCTTTCACAGTGGCCCCCTGGGACTGAAAACATTTAAAGTCATGGGTGCCAAGGAGGAGGGCAGCCGCCTTCTTCATGATATCTATGTCAAGTTTTCTTGGCTCATGGTAATAATACAGCCTATGTAGCGGTGACATGACAGGGTGGTGGTAAATAGAATAGCGATAGGTCTTGGCCTTGGCTGAAA
The DNA here is from genome assembly GCA_004143605.1 of Desulforamulus aquiferis. GTDB lineage: Bacteria > Bacillota > Desulfotomaculia > Desulfotomaculales > Desulfotomaculaceae > Desulfotomaculum > Desulfotomaculum aquiferis. Next base: position 19,794 of record AWVY01000025.1, on the reverse strand, counting down.
ACCTAGCGTGAAATTCACTCTCAACTTCCTCTGCCTTAAGTATGGCAACATCATCAGGAAGTAAAGAATTCATAGCCAGGTGTATCTTTGCTGTAGGTACAGGCCAGTTTTCTGAGCGAAAGTTCACCACCTGCCTTGGGCGTGAACTCCTGCATCGGTACGCCCTGCCCCAATAACTTGAATCCTTTTCCTTGCCAACCGACTTAAAGTGCTTTCCAATACTTCTTGAATTGTTATCAATCCGGTTCCCCGCTGCTCCTGAAATCCATGATAGTTAGTCCCGTCGTAGGCTACCGTAAGTTTAATATTTTTTAACATAGGCACTCCCAAAGAGTATTAATCGGTTAGAATAATATCCATCTATCTACTCCAACTATGATAAGGGTACTTATGGCTAGGATAAATACCGTATAATCCCTGGAGGTATAGGTAAATTGCTTTAGACTAGTCCTTTTTACATCACCCGGTAGCATCTGGCTCCATGGCGGTGGCCAGTTCTTCCGCCCTTCTAAGGGAGCCCGCTAACATGGGTACCAATAGGGCCACCGATGCCCTTACTCTGCTGGAAAAGCTGCCGGTGGTGATGGACCTCCCCTGCTTGCTGAGCCTGGTGATTGCTTCTGCTTCTTCCAACAGTGTGGGAACAAATCTTAAGGCAATGGTCATCATCATTGCCAGTTCATGGGCAGGTATACCAACCTTTTTAAATGGGGTTAAAAGTCTCTCCAGCCCACCCGTTAAATTTACGGGTGTGGTAGTCATGGTTAAAAGCATCCCTGTTACAATAAGCAGTGTTAATCGGTAGATCAATCTAAGCCCATTAATTAAGCCTTCTCTAGTTACCGTAAAAAGGCTCCACTCCCAAATTATCTCTCCCGGGTGGGAAATAGCATGAAGAACAAAGCTGATAGTCAAGATTATCCAAAGAAATTTCATTCCCCGCAGAAATGCCCCCAAGGGGATTTGGGCAATAAGTAAGGCTATAATAACAGGAATAGCGACTGTTAAATAACCAACCATTCCATTCGATAACAGGGCGGCAGCTGCAATTATTGGTACTGTCAGGAGCTTCGCCCTTGGATCCAGACGGTGTACTAAGGAGTTTCCGGGGTAATATTGTCCAATTGTAATATTTGAGAATAGGGACATAATTGCTCCGTTCTCTATTTTTGTTTAAAAAATAGTTTGACCTCATAAACAAGGTTGCTTAGTATTATTCATCTATTACTTATGCTTCTTAAGCAGTTTGCCAACTTCTTGCTCAGCTTCCTGCATGGTAGTAATATTTTCTTTCATTAACAAGCCCTTTTCCTTTAAGGCTATTGCTAGTTTTGTGGCAAAGGGTACCGCCAGCCCTATCTGTTCAATATCCCCTATACGATGAAAGATTTCTGCCGGTGTGCCCTGCAGATGTAGCTGACCATTATATAGTACCGATACACTATCGGCCGCCGGGCAACCTCCTCCATATCGTGGGTAACAAGAACTACAGTAACTTTATGCTCTTTACAGATATCAGAAAATAAATTCATAAGCTGGCGCTGCCCCCTGGGATCTAAGCCTGCAGTAGGTTCATCAAGCAAAAGAATCCTTGGCTCCATGGCCAGTATCCCTGCTATGGCAACCCTACGCTGCTGGCCTCCACTAAGCTTATAGGGAGATATTTTGTGGTACTGCTCTTCAATTTCTACAGTTTGTAAAGCCTTATATACCGGCGGGTAACTTCTTCCTCAGGGAACCCAATATTCCTTGGGCCGAAGGCTACATCGTTGAATACACTATCTTCAAATAACTGCTTTTCTGGATATTGGAATATTACCCCAACCTGCGCCATAGGTTTAGCCTTTTTTTCTTATCAGCCAGATCTTGACCGGCAACAATTATAGTTCCCTCCCCGGTCATTAGACCTGCCATCACCTGTAGCAGGGTAGATTTACCTGAACCCTGAGGTCCTATTAGGGCACGGAACTCCCCCTGCCTAACGGATAGGCTAATATTTTTAAGGGCATGGCGCTCCATTGGTGTCCCTGGGGCATATACCAGATTTAGTTTATTAATCGCTATTGCTTCCGGCATAGATAGTCAGCCCAATCCTTTACTTTTAACATTGTACTGTCTATTTTATGACCCTTTTTTATTAATCTCCGGGCCAACTCAGCTGCTGGTGGGATAGTCAACCCCAGATTGCTTATTATTTCTACCTTTGAAAAACAGTCCTTAGGTGTACCTGTCAGGACTACCTTACCCTGGTCCAGTATTACAACCCTATCCGCTGTTGCTGCCTCATCCATATCATGGTCACTAGTATTACAGTTTTACCCATTTTTTTCAGATTTGCTACCTGTTCCATTACTTCACGCCTACCCGCAGGATCTAACATAGATGTTGGTTCATCCAAAATCAATATATCCGGCTCTATAACTAAGACTGCTGCAATGGCTACCCTTTGTTTTTGACCGCCTGAGAGCCGGTTGGGGGGGAATTCTAAGAACCTTTCTAGGTCCATTCTCTTAGCCATTTCTTTAATCCTGACCTTCATTATGTCTGGAGCTACACCCAGGTTTTCCATGCCAAAGGCCAGCTCCTCTTCCACTAAAGCTGCCACTAACTGGTTATCAGGATTTTGAAAAACCATCCCAACCTTTTTTCTTATCTCCCATACATTAGTCTCTGCACCTGTGCAAAGACCCGCCACAACTACTTGTCCCTCATTTGGGATCAACAACCCGTTCAAATGTCTAGCCAGAGTTGATTTCCCAGACCCATTGGCACCCAATAGGGCGATTACTTCCCCAGGAAAAATCTCCAAACTAATATCATTCAACACCAGCCTATCATCTGAACCAGGATAACTGTATCTCAACCCTCTAACAGAAATTATTGGTTCCTTCATAACCATCCCTTTTATAAACAATACCCCGGGATTAACTCGCCACTTTAAAAGTTTTGCGGTTTGTCCGGGGCAGGTTTATCTTTTCTTATAGGCAAGGCGAAACGGAAACCGCATTTCCGGGGTTTCCGCCAGTTCTTGCGCCATTAACTATTAAACTAACTCCAGCAGCACCATTTCTGCTGCATCACCCCGGCGATAACCTACCTTGACAATACGGGTATATCCGCCCTGACGGTCAGTATACTTGGGGGCAATGGAATCAAAAAGCTTCTTAACTACTTCTTCTTCATAGATATATTCTAAGCACTGGCGGCGAGCAGCCAGGTCACCTTTTTTAGCGGTGGTTACCAGCTTCTCAGCAATGCTTCGTACATCTTTAGCCCTGGGTTCGGTGGTTTCAATCCGCTCATCCCGGAATAAAGAGGTAACGAGGTTTCTCAGCATAGCTTTACGGTGGCCAGTGGTTAAACCAAATCTGCGATAGCCCACATTTCGTCCCTCCCTTACTCGTCGTCATTCCTCAGCGACAGGCCCAGTTCATGCAATTTATTCACAACTTCTTCCAGCGACTTTTTGCCTAGGTTGCGAACCTTCATCATGTCTTCTTCGTTTCGCTGAATTAGTTCCTCAACAGAGTTTATACCAGCCGTTTCAGGCAGTTATAAGAGCGTACGGATAGATCAAGTTCTTCGATGGTCATTTCAAGAATCTTGTCCTTTTGCTCCTCTTCCTTTTCCACCATAATTTCAACATCATTAACTGTTTCGGTTAGACCGATGAACAGCCTTAAATGTTCATTTAAAATTTTGGCGGCCAGACTGGTGGCCTCATCAGGTCGAATACTGCCGTTGGTCCAGACCTCTAGAGTGAGCTTGTCGTAGTCAGTAATCTGACCGACACGGGTGTTTTCCACATTGTAGTTCACCTTACGCACCGGTGTATACGCAGAATCAATGGGTATTACTCCAATGATATGCTCACCCTTTTTATTCTTCTCTGCAGAAGAATAGCCACGGCCTTTGTTAACGGTGATTTCCATAAACAACCGCCCACCGGTATCAAGGGTTGCCAAATGCAAATCTGGATTTAGTATCTCCACATCAGCATCATGAATAATATCACCGGCAGTGACGGGACCCTCGGTTTGTGCTTCCACCCGAAGAACTTTTTCCTCGTCGCTGTGAATCTTAAGGCAAAGATTTTTAAGGTTCAGGATAATATCGGTAACATCTTCCCTAACTCCGGGGACTGTACTGAACTCGTGCAGCACACCATCAATTTTCACTGAGGTAACTGCAGCCCCTGGTAGTGATGATAGCAGAATTCTACGCAGAGAATTGCCTAGGGTGATCCCATAGCCCCTCTCTAACGGTTCCACCACAAATTTACCGTAGGTATTATCTTCATTCTGGTCTACAATATCAATCTTTGGCTTCTCAATCTCCAACAATTCGGTAACCCTCCTTTGGCCGGACCGGAACTAACATGTAACCGACCAACCTACCTGGAATACAGCTCGATAATCAGGTGTTCCTGAACAGGAGCATCGATTTGATCCCGGTTGGGCAGTGCCACAACCCGAGCCTTGGCTTCTTGTGCATCGTATTCCAGCCAAGCAGGAGGAGTACGATCCGCGGATCTCTCCATCAATTCCTTAACGCGGGGGGAATCTTTGCTCTTATCACGAACAGTGATTTCATCTCCCACTTTAATTTGGTAAGAGGGGATGTTCACTTTATGACCATTTACTTCAAAATGACCGTGAAGAACCAACTGTCTGGCTTCTACCCTTGAAGCACCTAATCCTAGACGATAAATTACGTTGTCCAGGCGACGCTCTAACAGACGAAGTAGGTTGTCACCGGTAACGCCGGGCTGACGCTCGGCTTTTTCAAAATAGTTGCGAAAAGCTTTTCTAAAACGCCATAAATACGACGAGCCTTTTGCTTTTCACGCAGCTGAATACCATATTCTGAAACTTTCTTGCGACCTTGGCCGTGTTGACCGGGAGCATAGCTACGACGGTCAATTGCACATTTGCCAGTGTAGCAGCGGTCTCCCTTCAAATACAGCTTCAGGCCTTCACGCGGCATAGACGGCAGTGTGGACCAGTGTATCTTGCCATGGAAACTAACGCACCTCCCTTTACACTCTCCGGCGCTTGGGCGGCCGGCAACCATTATGTGGAATTGGTGTTACATCTTTAATCATATTAACTTCAAGGCCAGCAGCCTGAAGGGAACGAATGGCAGCCTCACGACCGGAGCCAGGTCCTTTAACAGTAACCTCAACTTCCTTTAAGCCATGTTCCATTGCATCTTTAGCAGCTGACTCAGCAGCCATTTGGGCAGCAAAGGGAGTGCTTTTACGGGAACCTTAAAGCCTACCTGGCCAGCACTGCACCAGCCAGCAATTGCCTTTAAATCAGTGATAGTAACAATAGTATTGTTAAATGTGGACTTGATGTGTGCCACACCTGACTCTATGTTTTTCTTTTCTTTACGTTTAGTTCTTACTTGGCGACGCGCCATGTTTTTATATACCCCCTTTCACCTTACTTCTTCCTACGTACGCCGACAGTTTTCTTCGGTCTTACGGGTACGAGCATTTGTCTTAGTACGCTGTCCGCGAACAGGAAGTCCGCGACGGTGTCTGAGGCCCCGGTAGCATCCAATCTCAATTAAACGTTTGATGTTCAGAGCTACTTCACGACGAAGGTCACCCTCAACCTTAACATTTTTATCAATATAGTCCCGAAGTTTGTTAATTTCTTCTTCGGTCATATCCTTGATCCTGGTGTCCGGGTTTACGCCGGTCTGGGCCAGAATTTTTTGAGCGGTGGGCTTACCAACACCATAGATATAGGTAAGAGCTATTTCTGCCCTTTTATCCTTCGGCAGGTCCACCCCGGAAATACGTGCCATATAACGATTACACCTCCCGTGTTACCCTTGCTTTTGTTTGTGCTTGGGATTTTCGCAGATAACCATAACCTTACCTTCACGGCGGATGATCTTGCATTTTTCACAAATCGGTTTTACCGATGGTCTCACTTTCAATGTATAACCCTCCTTTGGGGGATCTTGTTTACTTAAAGCGGTAAACGATGCGACCCCGGGTTAAGTCGTAGGGAGACAGTTCCACCGTAACCCTGTCGCCAGGTAGTATGCGGATGAAGTTCATGCGAATCTTACCCGATACATGGGCTAATACCCTATGCCCATTTTGCAACTCCACCCGAAACATAGCGTTCGGAAGCGGCTCTAATACTTTACCTTCAACTTCAATAACATCATTTTTTGACATTGCGCTTTACCCAACCTCCTTACCTTTGAGTAAAGGTTCTTCCTGTATTGACCTTTGCATTTCTGCCAGACTGGACATTATATCATTATTTGTTAACCTGATATTTCCCGCTAGCTTTTCAGCCATTGACTCAGAAACTATTGGCCATATTTTCAGGTGCCTTACGTTCTTACGTTTGGGCTTTTCTATTCCCCGATATTCTCCATCGGTAACCTCAACAAAATGATCGTCTAGACTGCTCAATACCAGGTAGTACCTTCCAGTGTCACGCCCCTGAGTTGAACTAACCAACTGCCCTGGCCTCACCTTAATTACCAAACCTTGCACCTCCAAATTACTCAAAGAGTGCCACCATTATATCTTAGTCAATATTTCCGGTGTGTCATCGGTTATGGCTATTGTGTGTTCAAAGTGGGCCGACAACCTGCCGTCAAGGGTTACTACGGTCCAATTATCCGGTAGCGTGCGCACCTCAAAGGTGCCCAAGTTTACCATTGGTTCAATTGCTAATGTCATACCTTGTTTAAGCCTGGGCCCGCGGCCGGGACGACCAAAATTAGGGATTTGCGGTTCCTCATGCATTTTGGCTCCTATGCCATGGCCAACGTAATCCCGAACAACTGACATGCCCTGCTTTTCAACATGCTGCTGTACAGCATGGGAAATATCCGATAGACGATTTCCTTCAATGGCCTGGCTATGCCGGCGTATAAAGATTCCTCGGTAACCCTTAACAATTCCTCGGCTTCCTTGCTTATGGTACCAACTGGAAAAGTAAGGGCACTGTCACCAACAAAACCATTTATTACCGCACCACAGTCAATGCTAATAATATCCCCATTTTCCAGTTTTCTTAAACCGGGGATCCCATGAACTACCTCGTCATTTACTGATGTACAGAGAGTAGCCGGGAACCCCCCATAGCCTTTAAATGCCGGTCTGGCACCCTTCTGAAGTATATATCCTCAGCTTTAGCGTCCAGCTCTTTAGTAGTTACACCTGGCTTGATGGCGTCCTTTATTTCCTCAAAGACCTCTGCCACCACCCGACCGGCATCCCGCATATATGTGAGTTCACGCTCAGTTTTTATAACAATCATCTTAATTCACCACTACTTAAGGAATCCTTGGTAACTCCGCATGAGCAGGTGAGATTCGATTTGCTTCATGGTATCGAGTGCAACACCTACAACAATTAACAGAGCAGTTCCACCAAAGTATAGGTCGGGAATTCCTGTCAGGGGTAGTGTGATGTTTGGCATGATGCAATGGCCGCTAAGAATACTGCACCTGCCAATGTAATTTTACTCATCACTCTGCTGATATATTCAGCAGTTGATCGTCCGGGTCTAAGACCAGGTATGAATCCACCGTATTTTTTGATATTATCGGCCATATCCACGGGATTCATTATTACAGCAGTATAGAAATAGGTAAACCCGATGATCAGCAGAGCGTATAAAATACTGTTTAATGCTCCGCCCCAGGCAAACCAATTCAAATACCAGTCTGCTACTACATTACCCTGAAACCAGGCTGCAATCTGCCCCGGAAACATTAGTAATGATGAGGCAAAAATGATGGGGATAACACCGGCCTGATTTACTTTCAAGGGCAGGTGGGAGGTTTGCCCACCGTAGACCCTGCGGCCTACAACCCTCTTGGCATATTGCACAGGAATGCGGCGCTGACCTTCATTAACAAATACAATTGCAGCAATGACCAGGTTCCTACAACCACCATCAAAAGCACGCTGAGAATATTAATTGTTCCTACCTGCAGGTATTCAACAATACTAACCAGGGCTGATGGAATTCTAGAAACAATACCGGCAAATATGATTAGGGATATACCGTTTCCGATACCCTTTTCAGTAATTTGCTCACCCAGCCACATCAAAAGCACAGTACCGGCTGTTAATGTGATTGCTACAACCAGATAGTTTAAAATGGTTGGATTAACCAGTGCTCCTTTTAATGCTACCGACATACCAATTGCCTGAATAAATGCAAGTACGGCTGTGAAGTAGCGTGTGTACTGGGTAATCTTCTTGCGACCTTCTTCCCCTTCTTTGGCTAACTTCTCCAAATGGGGAATTACCACAGTAAGAAGTTGCATGATAATGGATGCGTTGATGTAAGGGTGATACTCATGGCAAAGATACTTGCATTTTTAAAGGCACCACCGGAAATTACATCAAAGAATCCTAACAACGCACCCTGGGTCAGAAGATTAGCAAAGGCTTCCGGGTTAACTCCGGGCACAGGAATATGTGCACCCACCCGGAACAGAAAAATCATGGCCAGGGTAAAAAGCAGCTTGCCCCGCAGTTCTTCCAATTTGAACGCAGTCTTCAGGCTGTCTAGCACCTTAAATCACCTCGGCTTTTCCGCCTGCAGCGGCAATCTTTTCAGCTGCCGATTTGCTGAAGGCGTGAACTTTTACGGTTAAAGCTTTCTCTAGGACTCCGTCCCCTAAAATCTTTACTCCGTCGCCTGTCTTTTTGATTACACCTGCTGCCAGTAATACTTCAGGAGTTACTTCAGTGCCGGGTTCAAATACATTTAACTCATCCAGGTTAATAGCAATGATATTTTTCCTGAATATGTTTGTAAAGCCCCTCTTGGGGAACCGGCGCTGCATGGGCATTTGACCGCCTTCAAAACCGGGCCTTACACCGCCGCCGGAGCGAGCGTTTTGACCTTTATGGCCTTTACCGGAAGTCTTACCTAAACCGGAACCGATACCCTGACTTACGGGTTGGCTTTGTTCTTGCCCCGGGAGCCGGTCTTAATTCAGAGAGTTTCACCGGTACACCTCCTTTAGGCTTCCTCTACCTTAATTAGGTGAGAAACTTTATTAATCATACCCCTTACCTGGGGGTTATCCTGTTGTTCTACAAAACTATTTGTCTTTCCTAAGCCCAGGGCGCGGACAACCTTCCGCTGTTCCTCAGGCCTGCCGATAAGACTGCGAACCAGTGTAATTTTCAGCTTGGCCATTGTCCGTCCCCCTAACCTAACAATTCTTCCACGGTCTTACCACGTAAGCGGGCCACTTCATCGGGGGTTTTCAGCATTTTGAGACCCTCCATGGTGGCATTAACCATGTTATTAGCATTATTTGAACCCAGGGATTTGGTCAGGATGTCCCTTACCCCTGCCAATTCAAGAATTGCCCTTACAGGACCACCGGCAATAACACCGGTACCTTTAGCAGCAGGCTTCATTAATACTTTGCCTGCACCAAAGCGTCCCTGTACCTCGTGGGTAATAGTGGTTCCGTTTAATGGAACTTTGATCAGGTTTTTCTTGGCATCTTCGATTCCCTTACGGATAGCTTCAGGAACCTCACCGGCCTTACCCAGGCCAGCTCCTACATAGCCATTTCCGTCGCCTACAACTACAAGAGCGGAAAAGCTGAAACGCCGACCACCCTTAACAACTTTGGCGACACGGTTTATGAACACAACCTTTTCGGATAGTTCCAACTTGCTGGCATCAATTCTCGCCATGTTTAGTTGCTTCCCTCCTTTGTCACCAGACTAGAAGTCCAGCCCTGCTTCTCTGGCACCTTCTGCCAGGGCTTTTACACGACCATGGTAAAGGTAGCCCGCACGGTCAAATACTACTTCTTTAATGCCCTTTTCTTGGGCAATTTTTCCTATTAAGTTACCAACAGCCTTAGCGGCTTCAATGTTACCGCCACTCTTCAGCTGTCCCTTTAGTTCCGGCGAAAGGGTTGAAGCGGCAACACGGTTACGCCAGTCTCATCATTAATAAGTTGGGCATATATGTTACTCAGGCTGCGAAATATGTTAAGACGTGGTCTTGCAGCTGTACCCAATATTTTATTCCGGACTCTGCGACGACGTTTTGCACGTATCGCTTTGCGGTCAGGTTTGGTAAGCAACCGGTTTCAACTCCTTCCCTATTTTTTACCCTTGCCGCCAGCCTTACCGGCCTTGCGACGGATAACTTCGCCTTCGTACTTAATCCCTTTGCCTTTATATGGCTCGGGTTCACGCACCGCGCGAATATTTGCTGCTAATTGTCCTACCACCTGTTTGTCTGAACCTTTAATGGCTATTTTGGTAGGAGCAGGCACTTCAATTTCAATACCAGCCGGGGCTTCGATTTCGACGGGATGGGAATAACCCACTGTCAGCACCAGCTTATCACCTTGTTTGGCAGCACGATAACCAACACCTACCAGTTCAAGGTTGCGCTGGAAGCCTTTGGTCACACCTTCTACCATATTGCTTAGCAAAGTGCGGGTTAGACCGTGCAGTGAGCGGTGGTTTTTCGCTTCACTGGGACGTTCAACCAAAAGGTTATTTTCCTCCAGCTTAATAATCATATCCCGGTGTAATTCCTTTTCCAGCTGCCCCTTTGGTCCCTTTACCAGGACGTTGGTGCCGTCAATTTTAATCTCAACACCAGCGGGAACAGGAATAGGTTTTCTACCAATCCTGGACATCAGTCATACCTCCTGTTAAGAACACTACCAGATGTAGCAAACAATTTCTCCACCCAGTCCGTTCTGACGAGCTTGCTTATCGGTCATAATTCCCTGGGATGTGGATACAATTGCTATTCCTAGACCACCCAATACTTTGGGAATCTGATCTTTTTTAGCATATACACGCAGGCCGGGTTTGGAAATTCTCTTCAGCCCGGTTATAACCCGCTGTTTAGCGCCACCATATTTCAAATAAAGTCTTATAACACCTTGTTTACCATCTTCCACGGTTTCGTAGTCTTTTATATACCCTCTTGCTTTAATAATTCTGCAATGGCCTTTTTAACATTGGAGGCCGGGGCTTCTACTTTATCATGGTAAACCGTGTTGGCATTGCGAATCCTGGTTAGAAAATCCGCAATGGGATCGGTCATGACCATGTGATGCAACCTCCTTCCTGATTACCAGCTAGCTTTCTTTACTCCAGGAATCTCTCCCTTGTAGGAAAGTTCACGGAAGCAAATACGGCAAATACCGAACTTTCTCATGTAGGCGTGGGGGCGGCCACACAGTTTGCAGCGGTTATGAGCTCTAACTGTAAATTTGGGCGCTCTGTTCGCCTTGTTTATCATTGATTTTTTTGCCAATCGAATAACCCTCCTTCACCGGAAGTTAGCTTGCTTTTACAAAGGGCATGCCCATAAGTCTTAGCAGCTCTCTGGCTTCTTCGTCTGTTTTGGCGGTGGTAACGAAGCAGATATCCATGCCACGTACCTTGTCAACCTTATCATATTCAATTTCAGGGAAAATCAGCTGTTCCTTAATGCCCATGGTAAAGTTACCACGTCCATCAAAGGATTTATCGGTTATCCCACGGAAATCGCGAACCCGGGGGAGTGCGATATTAAAGAGTCTGTCAACAAACTCATACATACGGTCAGCGCGCAGGGTAACTTTGGTGCCGATGGTCATGCCTGCACGTAATTTAAAGGCTGCAATGGATTTCTTGGCTTTAGTGGTTACAGGACGCTGTCCGGTAATGGTTTGCAAGTCACCCACAGCGGCATCAACTGCCTTGCTGTTTTGGATGGCTTCGCCAAGACCCATATTTAATACTACCTTTTCAATCTTAGGTACCTGCATAATGTTTTTGTACCCGAACTTTTCCATTAAAGCCGGTACAACTTCATTCAGGTATTTATCCTTCAGCCTTGCCACTTGTTCTCCTCCTTTCCAACTCCGTTTAGCTGATTACTTCGCTGCAGTGTTTGCAAACCCGTTCTTTGTTGCCATTTTCCAAAACTTTTTTCTGGATTCTGGTGGGTTTTTGACACTTACCGCAAACCAGCATAACGTTGGAGCTATGGATTGGGGCCTCTTTTTCCACGATACCACCCTGGGGCATCTTGGGAGTGGCCTTCTGGTGACGTTTAACAATATTTACGCCTTCAACGATTAACCGTTGTTTCGCTGGCTCTACGGATACAACTTTGCCCTTTTTCCCAGCGCTTTTTCCGGTAATTACCAGAACGGTATCGCCTTTGCGAACGTGAACCTTTGACATTGTAGTTCAAACACCTCCTGTTTGAGAGGTGAGAGGTGGGAAGTCAGAGGTTGGATAGATTTACTCTCCTACCACTCTTACCTCTATACTGTTGTGCGACTAAATAACTTCTGGAGCCAGTGAAACAATCTTCATAAAATCCTTTTCCCTAAGCTCCCGGGCCACAGGCCAAAAATACGTGTACCCCTAGGGCTTTTGTCGTCTTTAATAACTACAGCTGCATTTCATCAAATTGATGTAGGAACCATCGGCTCGACGCACCTCTTTCTTGGTACGTACAACCACACATTTAACTACATCGCCTTTTTTAACAACGCCGCCGGGTGTAGCTTCTTTAACGGAAGCAACAATAATATCTCCAACACTGGCATAACGACGCAGGGAACCACCCAGCACTCTGATGCACATTAGCTTCTTGGCACCAGTGTTATCACCAACATTTAGGATGGTTTGCACTTGAATCACGGAAATGACCTCCCTTCGTGCCGATAATAGGCCATCATGCTTTAAATTTGCTCAGCCCGTTCAAGAATTTCAATTACACGCCAGCGCTTATCCTTGGACAGCGGGCGGGTTTCCATAATGCGAACGATATCACCTTTGCGGCAGCTGTTCTCTTCATCATGGGCCTTAAATTTCTTGGTCTGACGGATGGTGCGCTGGTACAGTGGGTGACGAACTCGGTCTTCTACAGCCACCACAATGGTCTTTTCCATTTTATCGCTAACCACTTTGCCTTGACGTACTTTGCGTAGGTTACGCTTTTCTTCCACCATCGTACCTCCTTCCTGGTCGATGACTAACTTCAGCGATTAAGCCTGGCGAATGCCCAGTTCTCTTTCGCGTATAATTGTCTGAACTCTAGCAATTTTTCTTTTGCATTCTTTAATTTTCATGGGGTTATCCAATTGTCCGGTGGCCAACTGGAATCTCAATTTAAAGAGCTCATCCTTTGAGTCATCTAGCTTTTTAGATAATTCAACATTGCTGAGATCCTTGAGTTCCTTAACTTTCATTGGCTTCACCTACTTCCCCGCGTTTTACAAACTTACACTTAACAGGCAATTTGTGCATTGCTAAACGCATAGCTTCACGTGCTGTAGCTTCTGGTACCCCTGCCACCTCAAACATAACGCGACCGGCTTTAACAACAGCCACCCAATGTTCTGGTGCGCCCTTTCCAGATCCCATACGGGTTTCAGCCGGTTTTTGGGTAATCGGCTTATCCGGGAAAATGCGGATCCATACTTTACCACCACGTTTAATATAACGGGTCATCGCAATACGAGCAGCTTCGATTTGACGGTTAGTAATCCAGCCGGCTTCCAGAGCCTGGATTCCGTATTCGCCGAAGCTTACCTCACCACCGCCCTTGGTGACGCCTGCGTTTCCGCGGGGACGGTGCTGCTTGCGGTATTTAACCCTCTTCGGAATAAGCATCGGTTACTCGCCTCCTTGACCGGCTGCGGGTTTTTTCGCTTCCGGCAATACTTCTCCTTTATAGATCCAAACTTTAACGCCAATCTTACCATAGGTAGTGTTGGCTTCGGCAAATCCATAGTCAATGTCTGCACGCAGGGTGTGGAGAGGAACTTTGCCCTCGCTGTACCACTCTGTACGAGCAATCTCAGCACCACCCAGTCTACCGCTGCAGGCAATTTTGATGCCCTTGGCACCCATGCGCAGGGAGCGCTGTACAGTTTGCTTCATGGCCCGACGGAAAGCAATACGCTTTTCCAACTGGGAGGCAATGTTTTCCGCCACCAATTGTGCATCAGCTTCCGGGGTCTTAATTTCAACAATATTTACATTAACCTGCTTACCAGTCATTTTTTCCAGCTGTTTACGCAGGGCTTCCACTTCTGCACCACCACGACCAATTACAATGCCGGGCTTAGCAGTGTGGATAGAAACTTAACACGGTTGGCTGCACGTTCAATTTGAATTTTAGCAATACCAGCCTGGTAAAGCTTACCTTTAATGTGTTTACGGATTTTTACATCCTCGATTAGCAAATCGGAGTAATTGCGCTTATCCGCAAACCATTTACCTTCCCAGTCCTTGATAATGCCTATCCGCAAACCCTTTGGGTTAACCTTCTGGCCCACGCAATTATCCCTCCTTTTTATCCGAGACCACTACTGTAATGTGGCTGGTTTTTCTTCTCATAACATCTGCACGACCCATGGCCCTGGGCTGAAAGCGTTTGAGTGTCGGACCCTGGTCTACATATATTTGGGAAATAATAAGCTCATCTTTATCCATTTCGTAGTTGTGTTCCGCGTTAGCAGCAGCAGATTTAACCGCTTTGGTCACTGCTTCGGTGGCTTTGTTGGGAGTGTAGCGAAGTATTGCTAATGCTTCCTCCAACTTTTYACCCCGAATTAAATCTACAACCATACGGGCTTTACGCGGGGACACGCGGATAAACTTGGCTATTGCCTTGGCTTCCATCGTTTAGCCCCCTTCCGATTACTTAAGCGCACTGGACCTCTCGGTGTGACCACCGTGGCCCCGGTATGCACGGGTGGGCGCAAACTCGCCCAGCTTGTGTCCTACCATATCCTCTGTTACATACACAGGAATATGTTTACGACCATCGTAAACAGCAATGGTGTGACCGATCATTTGAGGGAATATGGTGGAACGGCGGGACCAGGTTTTGATTACCCTTTTCTCGCCCTTTTCATTCATAACCTCAACTTTTTTTTAGAAGATGGTCGTCGATAAAGGGTCCTTTCTTAAGGGAACGAGCCATAATGAACCTCCTTCCGGGACATGCTCATTTTCCATACTCACGGGGCCGGGTGTGTTGCATATCATGTTAATTCCGACCCACTGTTATTTTACTTATTTCTTGTTGCGACGCTTAACAATCAGGCGATCGCTTTTCTTCTTGCCACGGGTACGGGCACCCTGGGCTGGTTTACCCCAAGGAGTAACGGGGTTCCGGCCAATTGGGTTACGTCCCTCACCACCACCGTGTGGGTGATCAACTGGGTTCATTACTTTACCACGGACGGTAGGTCTGATACCCAAGTGACGGCTGCGGCCAGCTTTACCAATGGTAATGTTCTCGTGCTCAATATTGCCTACCTGACCAATGGTGGCCCGGCATTCTTGTAGTACTAAGCGCATCTCACCAGAGGGTAGACGCAGGTTAGCATATTTACCTTCCTTAGCCATAAGCTGAGCTGAAGCACCGGCTGAGCGAACCATTTGTGCTCCGCCACCGGGATACAACTCAATGTTGTGTACCACGGTACCCAGTGGAATGTTGCGTAAAGGAAGGCAGTTACCGATTTTGATATCGGCATCTGGTCCAGAAACAATTGTTGCTCCTACCTGCAAACCTACAGGAGCTAAAATGTAGCGTTTTTCACCGTCAGCATAATTTAACAGGGCAATCCTGGCTGAGCGGTTAGGATCATATTCAACGGAGGCAACCTTAGCCGGAATGCCATCCTTGGTGCGCTTGAAATCAATTATGCGGAACTTCCGCTTGTGGCCACCACCCTGGTGCCTAACTGTTAGTCGGCCCTGGGCATTGCGTCCCCCGGTCTTCTTGAGAGGCTCCAGTAGAGATTTCTCTGGTTCAGCTTTGGTTATCTCTCTAAAGTCAGAGACGGTTACAAACCGGCGGCCAGGTGAGGTAGGTTTATAATTTTTTACTGCCACCTGGGCTTCCCTCCTTACAGTCCTTCAAAGATCTCGATCTTGTCGCCTTCCTTCAGGGTTACAATGGCTTTCTTACGGTCAGGCGTTTTGCCGGTGAATTGCCGAACACGCTTAAACTTGCCCTTCACCCGCATAGTGTTAACCTTTTCAACCTTTACCTTGAAGATTTCCTCAACAGCCTTTTTAACTTCGGTTTTATTAGCCTTCAGGTCTACGATAAAGGTATACTTATTCTCTGCTAACAATCCCGTACTTTTTTCTGTTACCACCGGCTTGATGAGGATGTCGCGTGGGTTCTTCATTACGCCAGCACCTCCTCAATCTTTGCTACGGCGTCTTTGGTTATAACCAATTTGTTAAATCTTAACAGGTCATAAACATTAACACCCTCTGCCTTTAAGGCTTAACTCCCTCAATATTACGGGCAGACTTTTCAACGTTTAAGTCCCGTTCAGCAGTAACTACCAGTGCCTGGCTTGCTTTTAGGTTGTCAAGGATGCGTACCATTTCTTTAGTCTTGGGGGCATCCATGGTCAAAGTATCCAGTACAATGATATCATTGCCTAAAACCTTGCTGGAAAGGGCCGACTTAAGTGCTAAGCGGCGTACTTTCTTGGGCAGGGAATAGGAATAATCACGGGGATGTGGTCCAAACACGATACCACCAGAACGCCAGATAGGTGAGCGAGTGGTGCCAGCACGTGCACGACCGGTACCTTTTTGCCGCCAGGCTTACGGCCACCGCCTCTAACTTCTGCTCTTGTCTTAGTGTCGTGTGTACCTTGACGCTGATTGGCCAGCTGCATAGTTACGGCATCATGCAGTACAGGTTCATTTGGCTCGATACCAAAAACGGAATCCTTTAGCTCAACTTCCCCGACCTGCTGGCCGCTGATGTTATATAAAGCTACTTTAGGCATTAGATTCACAGTCCTCCTTTCGCTGCGCCACCGCTACTTGGCCTTGACGCTGTTTTTAACCAGTAACAGGCCGCCCCGGGGACCGGCACTGCACCTTTAATGGCGAGCAAATTACGTTCGGCATCAACCTTAACGATTTCAAGGTTTTGTACAGTTACTCTGTCAACACCCATATGACCGGGAAGTTTTCTGCCTTTAAATGTCCGGGCCGGGCCTTTAGCTGCGGAGGAACCGGGCCGGCGGTGATATTTGGAACCGTGGGCCATGGGTCCGCGATGGAAGTTGTGCCGCTTGATGCCACCGGCAAAACCTTTACCCTTGGAGGTTCCCACTACATCCACCTTTTCGCCCTGGGCAAAGATGTCTGCTTTAAGCTCTTGCCCAATTTGGAAGGCTTCAATATCCTCAACCTTCAGCTCCCTGAGGAACCTTACTGGACGTACACCTGCTTTAGCCAAATGACCTTTAACAGGCTTGTTGATTAGCATTTCTCTTTTTGTTCCAAAACCTAATTGAATGGCGTCATAACCATCGCTTTCAGTAGTTTTTTTCTGAACTACCAAGCAAGGACCGGCTTCTACTACAGTAACCGGGATGCTATGCCTGCTTCGGTAAATACTTGGGTCATGCCCACTTTTTTTGCCTAATATACCTTTTGGCATGGTAAAGCACCTCCTGTTATAGTCAGAGGTTAGAAGCCATGGTTCCCCAGGCTTCTAACATACACTCTCGGGGTCAATCTTACAGTTTTATTTCAATATCCACGCCGGCAGGCAGATCCAGGCGCATAAGAGCGTCAACTGTCTTAGGAGTGGGCTCCAGGATATCGATTAAACGTTTATGCACACGCATTTCAAACTGTTCCCGGGAGTCTTTATTTACGTGGGGGGAACGCAAAATGGTGTAAATGCTCTTTTCGGTGGGAAGGGGAACGGGTCCGGCCACCGAGGCTCCAGTCCTTTTAGCTGTGTCAACGATTTTAGTTGCGGACTGGTCCAGCATTTGATGATCAAAGGCCTTTAGCCTAATTCTTATTTTTTGGCTCTTCATAACAAGCCCTCCCTTTCGTCCGATTCAGCGGACTGCTCCGTGAAAATTAACCTCAAATGACGAGCAACCTTTCACTTCATCGCTATCCACGCTGCTATTTGCAGCGCTCACGGCATATGTTTATATTATTATTCAGCCCGGATACCGGAAACAACGCCGGCGCCTACGGTGCGGCCACCTTCACGGATAGCGAAGCGGAGACCTTCTTCGATGGCGATGGGGGTGATTAGGTCGATGGATACCTTGATGTTGTCTCCAGGCATAACCATTTCTACACCCTCGGGCAGATGTACGATACCGGTAACGTCGGTTGTACGGAAGTAGAACTGGGGACGATAGCCGTTGAAGAACGGAGTATGACGTCCACCCTCTTCTTTGGTCAGTACATATACTTCTGCTTCATATTTGGTRTGGGGCTTGATGCTGCCGGGCTTAGCCAATACCTGGCCGCGCTCGATTTCTTTACGGTCTACACCACGCAGCAGGGCACCAATGTTGTCGCCGGCTTGAGCATAGTCAAGSAGCTTGCGGAACATTTCTACACCTGTTACTACGGTCTTGCGGGGCTTTTCGTTTAAGCCTACGATTTCTACCTCATCCTGTACCTTAACTTGGCCACGCTCTACACGACCGGTGGCAACTGTACCACGTCCGGTGATGGAGAACACGTCTTCCACAGGCATTAGGAATGGCTTATCTACTGCACGTTCGGGAGTTGGGATGTAAGCGTCTACATTGTCCATCAGTTCCCATACTTTGCCGCACCACTCGCACTCGCGCTTGCCGCAGCCACACTCAAGGCTTTCAGGCCGGAACCAGCTACGATTGGGGTGTCGTCACCAGGGAAATCATAGGAAGATAGAAGTTCACGTACTTCCATATCTACCAGTTCAAGCAGCTCAGGATCGTCTACCATGTCAGACTTGTTCAGGAATACGGTGATGTATGGAACACCTACCTGACGGGAGAGCAGGATGTGCTCACGGGTCTGGGGCATGGGACCATCAGCTGCGGATACTACCAGAATAGCTCCGTCCATTTGAGCCGCGCCGGTAATCATGTTCTTAACATAGTCAGCGTGTCCGGGGCAGTCAACGTGGGCATAGTGACGGTTAGCAGTTTCATACTCTACGTGGGCGGTGTTAATGGTGATACCACGTTCACGCTCTTCAGGAGCATTGTCGATTTCGTCATAGCGCTTAACAGATGCGCCACCGGTGGTGCTTAATACTACTGTGATGGCAGCAGTCAGAGTTGTCTTRCCGTGGTCAACGTGACCKATTGTACCAATATTTACGTGGGGTTTATTACGCTCGAATTTTGCCTTAGCCATGGATAATTTCTCCTCCTCCATAATTCAGGAATCTAACCAATGTTTCATTCATCCTTAAAGTTATGTCCACGAACCAGCTGTCTTTATACGTTTATCTATGTAAATCCACCAGTACGATTCGATAAGAATCTTAAAATTCCTTCTTATTTTTTAATAAATCCTAAAAATGAGCCAAAGAACTGCCCCCCGACTCAAATTAAGATAAAGCCAGCCCAATGGGCTGGCTTTACAGATTGTCGCAGTGGACAGCGCTAATCGCTTGCTTCGGGATTATTAAAACCCAGTTATATCTTTTTTAAAAGTCTGAAAAGCCAGTCCAATGGACTGGCTTTATTTTGGTAGCGGCGACTGGATTTGAACCAGTGACCCCACGGGTATGAACCGAGTGCTCTGACCAACTGAGCTACGCCGCCATATTTTGTTGGAGCTGCTAACCGGGATTGAACCGGTGACCTTATCCTTACCAAGGATACGCTCTACCTACTGAGCTATAGCAGCATTGGTTGCGGGAGGGACGTGAACCCCGACCCTCGGTTAGTGAGCCCGACGAGCTACCAACTGCTCTATCCCGCGTCAACATCGAGTATTAT